>NZ_CP095461.1:1845528-2460704 GCF_023022985.1 Arthrobacter gengyunqii
CTCGGTGCCTTGACCGAGAATTGGTAGTTCTCCGGCAGCCGGTCCCGATAGGCCGCAAAGGCCGGCTCACGCGGCCACCGGTAGAAACTCCCGTTGAACTCAACCGTGTCGAATTCTGCGGCATAAGTCTCCAGCCAGAGACGGTTCGGCACGCCGGACGGATACAGGACGTTCCGCCAATCGCTGTAACTCCAGCCGGAAGTGCCGATGTGCAGAGCCATGCCCCTAGCCTGCCTTGCCGTCTACTTGAACCTGCTTACTCGAACCGTGTGGGGTCGCCGGTGCCGTAGCGCACGATGTCAGGTTCGCCGCTCGAAAAGTCGATGACCGTGGTGAGGTCCGGAGGGCAGAATCCCGCATCCAGAACAGCTTCCACCTGGTGGTCCAGCCGTTCCTTGATTTCCCAGCCCTCGGTCAGGGGATCTTCTTCACCGGGCAGCAGCAGGGTGCTCGAGATCAATGGTTCGCCCAGCTCTTCCAGCAGGGCCAAAACGACCTTATTGTCTGGGATGCGGACGCCCACCGTTTTTTTCTTGGGCTGTGACAGCCAACGCGGTACTTCTTTCACGGCCGGCAGGATGAAGGTGTAACTGCCCGGAGTGACCGCTTTGATGCTGCGGAAAATATCATTGTCCATCTTCACGAATTGCCCGAGCTGCGCGAAGTCCCGGCACATCAGCGTGAAGTGGTGCTTGTCATTCAGGTGGCGGATGGACCGGATGCGGTCCAGTGCGTCCTTGTTGCTCAGCTGAGCACCGAGCGCATAACAGGAATCTGTGGGATAGGCGATCAGACCGCCGGAGCGCAGAATCGCGGCCACTTGGCCGATGGTGCGCTGCTGCGGATTCTCAGGATGAATGTCGAAATATCGTGCCATGTCTTGAGCTTACCGCTGGCCGGTTACGACGGTGGGAACGGTGATCAGAACGGCGGTGGATCGTCGCCGTAGTCAGCGGGACTTTCGTCTGTACCTCCCCGGCAGGAAGCATCGGGCCGAACGGGCTGCGCTGCGGCAACGCCAGTGTCGGGTCCTTTCGCCAGCGTGAGATGCGGGTCGGTGTGGTAGGCCCTTCCGCCGGGCGAGGTCCACTCGATGATTCCGGGTGAGTGTTGTCGGGCTTTCCAGAAGCCGCGGGTTTTGAACATGTGGTGCCGCCGGCAGAGGTGTTCGAGGTTGTCGTGGTCGGTGGTGCCGCCGTGGGACCAGGGCTTGGTGTGGTCAATCTCGGAAATGACGGCGTTGGTCCTGCATCCCGGGAATCGGCAGGTGCCGTCGCGGGCACGGAGCCACCGTTGCAGTCCGGCAGGGACTTTCCGTCGCCGGCCGACCCGCAAAATCTCATCGGTGCCCGGGTGACGTTCCACCGCTGTCCAGTGGGCTGCCTGCCGGGCAAGCCTGCGGGCGGTTTCAGGGCTGATGGGCCCGTACCCGTGAAGTTCAGCGGGCTGTTCATCGGCGCCGAAGAGGGTTTCCGCATTGATCAGGACCAGGATTTCGGTGCGGGCCCTGGCCCGGGCTCGGGCCTTGGCGTCCCTGGCGTCCTTGGTGCCGCCGTTGTCCCGGGTATCCATGATCGGGTGGTTGTCCGGACGATCATCAGCGCGGTTATCGTGGACGTCCCCACCTGCATCCCCACCTTCATCCCCAACCGCATCCTCGCCCTCGCCCTCGCCCTCGAGGAGGTCAGCCAGGATGTCCGCCCGCAGCGCATCCACAAGCCGCGGGTCCCCGGCAGCCTGTTCACCCCGCGCAGCAGTGGTCAACTGCGTGTAAATCAACTGGGCCCGGGCAGCCGGCAACAACGCCGACAACCACGACATCCCGTCCTCGTCCGGTGCCAAACAGACCCGGCGCCGCTCAAACGCCGTCTTGTGCCGGACGCTAATGGTCTCCGGATACGCCTTTTCCCGCATCCGGCGGGCCTTCACCCGAAACTGCGACGACGTCTGACCCGCGGCAGCCATTTCCAGCAGATCATTTTCAAAGCCAGCCAGCGCGGCCTCGGGGACATTCTGGGACTGGTCCAGCACGGTTTGCACATGCCCGTAACTGAGGGTGCCCGCTTCCAAACCAGCCAGCGTTGCCGTGTGGGTGGAACACAGCCGTCCGGCATCGCTCATGAGCATCTTCGCGGTGTTGGTAGGCAGATGCAGGATCGCGGCGGATTCCTCCGCAGCAAGACTGAACGTCAGCCCCGGATCCTCCCTACCGATGTCTTGGAGCAAGTCGTCGCGGAATACGGTCTCCATCCGGTGCAGCACTTTCGCTTGCTGAGCTTGAGCCCAGCGCATCAGGGAATCCAACCGTGACAGCACAGCCCCGGCTTCGTCCTGGCTCAGGGACTCTGCAGCCTGCAGAGCGAGGGATCCGGTGAACCCCTCACGGTAGGTGGGGCCGGGGTGGGAGACCTGCGCGGGATCGTACTGGGCAGGAGGGCTCCCGGCGGTACCTGGCTCAGCCTCGTAAACCGACAGGCTCGCGCCAGCAGCCTGTCCGGCACCGGTGGGTTCACCAGTGTCGCCGCGCCGCCGAGAAGATCCGTTCTGATCCATGTGTTCAGGCTTTCACCCGGCACTGACATTTCCGTCCCGAAAACAGCCCAAAAAGACCCAAAACAGGAGCTTTTCGGGGCCTTGAAATACCCGTCTTTTTTCTGCAACTACCTAGTTCCCGGCGGGACAAGACACGGGACAGGACACAGGACAAGACGGACGGGCCTCTCGCCCTTCCGATCCGAGAGAAAACGCGATGGAAAACCCGGACCGGAAGGGAAGGGATCTTCTCAGTAGAGCTTGATGGTGCCGCCGTCGGCCATCAGGGTCTGGCCGGTCAGGTAGCGCGACTCGTCGCTGGCCAGGAATGCCACGATCGGAGCGATGTCCTTCTCCGGATCGCCCAAACGCCCCAGCGGAACACCGTTCACAACCTCCTGGTACGCCTCGGGGTAAGCCTTGCTCCACTGGATAATGCCCGGGGTCAGAGCCACAGGGCTAACAACGTTGGCACGGATGCCGTCCGCTGCCCATTCGTTGGCAGCAGTCCGGGTGATGGCACGGATAGCTTCCTTGGCTGCGGCATAGGCAACCTGGTTGGGGAGGCCCTTGATGCCGGCCCCGGAACCAAAGTTCACGATGCTGCCTTGCGTCTTCTTCAGCTCGGGATGGGCTGCCTGCATCAGGTACAGGGTGGCCATGGTTCCGGTGCCGAAGGAAAGGTTCCAGATTTCCGGAGTGGTTTCCAGAATGGGGGCCTGCTTGGAGGCATGCGCGTTGTTGACGAGAATGTCCAGCTTGCCAAACCGCTCCACGGTTTCAGCCACAATCTCTGCGGAGCTTTCGGGCAGCGAGATGTCCTTGCAGATAAAGATGGCCTCACCCAGATCTGCCAGGTCCGCCACCAGCTTGTCGCCCTGTTCCTGATTGATGTCGACGATCGCCACTTTGGCACCTTCGGAAAGGAAGTGGCGGACAATACCCTGACCGATTCCGCCGGCGCCGCCGGTGACGATGGCCGTTTTGTTGCTGAGTTTCACTGTTGCTCCTTCTTAGCGGCGGACGGCGATGTTTGCACTGTCCGCAGATTTATCAAGATGCGGGCGGAAATACCGCGCAGGAAGCTGTCCACGGCAAAGTCCAGGGACCTGCGGGAAGCGTCATAGGTGATGCCGCGCCCCCGAAAAGCGGCGGCCAGGCTGTCGTCACCCGGGCCGTCGTCGTTATTCAGGCGTACGACGGCGTTGGGCCGGGACGGGCGGTGCACACCGGGTCCGGGGTTGGCGGCGAGGGCCAGTGTCGACGTCCCGATCACGATGGCGGAAATTCCCACCACGCAGTCGAAGCACTCCTCCGGAGCCAGCCCGGCGTCCTGCAACGCGCGAAGCAGATGCTCCAGCTCAGCGGTGGGTGCCAAGTCCAGCAGACGGCCGGGGCCCAGAACAATCTGCAGCAGCCAGGGATGCTGTACAAAGTTCTCCCACAGCGACGCCGCCAGATGACGGAGCATCTCCTGCCAAGAAGCCGGCGGCGGCGGGATAAGGCCGGAGTGCCGGGCAGTCTGGCCCGCCATCGCAAGCAGCAGGGAATCCCGGTTGTCAATGTGCCGGTACAGGGCCATCGCGGACACACCGAGAGTATCGGCAATTCGCCGCATCGAGACGGACTCCAGTCCTTCTCCATCCGCCAGGGTCACGCCGCACGCCGCTATGGCCTGCGCTGACAGCTCGGGGCGGCGATGCTCGGATGTCGACATGTATACAGCGTATACCTGAAACGTCTCGTTGTGCATCAGGGGCGGCTCGGCGATGTGATCTTCTTCTCAGGGCCGTGTCGCTGCCGGACGGGCGAGGACCGGTGAAATGCGCGCGGGCCAGCGAAAGGAGGGCGAGGTTGTACATCCGTAACACTGCTGCCGTCAAGACCGATCCACAGAAAGCCGTTGTATCTTGGGCGGATGCGACAAAACAACTCCTCCATGCTGGGCAGACTCGGCACCTCCGGCCGGCTGGTGTTGTTCCTGGTGGTCAGTGCCTTTTGCGGGGCGCTGGTGGCAGGAATCTTCATTCCCACTGCGGCTGTCGGAGCCTCCGGCGCAAACATCGTCCTGGACGCCATGGAAGACCTTCCCGACGAGTTCCAGACCGGACCTCTGGACGAGGGGTCCAAGATCTACTCGGCCGACGGCGTTCTGCTTGCCTCGTTCTACGCGCAGAACCGGATCCCGGTGACGCTGGACTCGATTTCGCCGCACATGCAGGACGCGATTGTCGCCATTGAGGACAACCGGTTCTATGAGCACGGGGGAGTGGATGCCAAGGGCGTTGCACGCGCTCTGGCCTCCAACCTGACCAAGGACAGCACGCAGGGTGCCTCCACCCTGACCATGCAGTACGTGAACAACGTGCTTATCGACCAGGGCGTGGCTGAAGGCAAGAGCGGCGACGACCTCACCATCAGCGGAACCAAGAATTTCACCGACAAAATCCGTGAAGCAAAGCTCTCCCTCGCCGTCGAGAAGGAGTACTCCAAGGACGAGATCCTGGAGGGCTACCTGAACATCGTGCTGTTCAGCGGCCGCACGTACGGCATTGAAGCGGCGGCCCAGAACTTCTTCGGCATTCCCGCTGCCAACCTGAACGTTGCGCAGTCGGCCATGCTTGCCGGCATGGTGCAGTCGCCGAACAACTTCAATCCCTTCACCAACCCGGAGGGCACCCGGGAACGCCGTGACGTCGTCCTCGCAGCGATGCTGCGCTACGACAAGATCACACAGCAGCAGTACGACGACGCCGTCGCCTCCGATCTGCAGCTGAACCCCCAGCCCGCTGCGCACTCGGGTTGCGTGGGAGCCGAAATGGCCGACTACTTCTGCAGCTACGTGGAGCAGGTCATCCTGTCTTCGGATGAGTTTGGCGTGGATGAAACAGCTCGTGCCAAGCTGCTGGCCCGCGGCGGCCTGACCATCACCACCACGCTTGATTCACGACTCCAGGAGCAGGCCCAGACCCAGATAGAAGCACAGGTGCCCGTAGGGGACGCCTCCGGAGCGGGATCCGCCATGGTGTCGGTGGAACCAGGAACCGGAAAAATCCTGGCCATGGCCCAGAACACTGATTACACGCCCGAAGAGGGCCCCGGAAACACCCAGCTGAACTTCAACGTCGACAAGAATATGGGCGGCACCTCCAATGGTTTCCAGCCCGGATCCACGATGAAGCCGTTCACCACTGTTGCTTACCTCGAGGCCGGTGGAAGCATCGACGACGTGATTGATGCCTCCCGCACCACATACCCGGCCGGTTACGACTGGACCGCCAGCTGCCTGCCGGAAGATGCATACTTCGAGGAATGGAAGTTCAAGAACGCCCAGGACGGCTACGAACGCCGCATGACCGTGGGTGACGGGCTGACTTGGTCCGCCAACACGGCCACCGTCGCCCAGGCCTCGCAGCTGGACTTGTGCGACATCCGTGACGCCGCCGCCCGCATGGGCGTGCACCGCGCCGTCGACGGGGAACCCCTGGAAGTGAATAATCCCTCCTTCGTCCTGGGCAGTCAGGAAGTAACGCCGCTGACCATGGCGGCTGCTTACGCGACCTTCGCCAGCGGCGGCGAGTACTGCGAACCCATCGCCCTCACCCAGGTCAGCGATTCCCGGGGCAATGCCTACAAAGTCCCCGAGGAACAGTGCGAGCGTGCCATTTCCGAGGAGATTGCCAAGGAAGTGTCCGAACCACTGCAGAATCTGGTGAACAGCGGCCCCGGCGCCCTGGAGCCCCTTGGTGTTCCCGCGGCTGCTAAGACCGGCACTACCGACGTCTCCGAGCAGACCTGGACCGTGGGTTACACCGAGGGCATCTCAACTGCCTCATGGGTGGGCAACTGGACGTCCTATTCATCGCTGAACGACCTGCCCATCAACGGCGTTGCCCGCAGCTATGTGGACGGATCCACCATTGCGGGCGCGCAGTGGACCGAGTACATGCGGGCCGTGGCACCGCTCTATGCCACCGGCGAGCTGACAGACCCCAACCGGGTTCCCGCTCCGGCCCCGGAACCGGAGGAACCGGAAGAGAAGCCCGAGGAAACTCCGACCCCGACACCGACCCCGGAGGCTCCCGCGGAAACCGGAGCCAACCCGGCTCCGACCAGTGAGCCTGCACCGCCGGCCGCCCCGGAGGCACCGGCACCTGAGCCGTCCGTACCGGCCCAGCCTGCTCCAGCACCGGCGCCGGCACCGGACCCCGTTGTGCCTCCGGTCGAGCCCGCACCCGCAGCAACGCCCCCTGCCGGCGCCTGACCGGTATTGACTGGTACCTAGCACTGCAAAATGCTCCGCACCCCCGACGGGATGCGGAGCATTTTGCTCTGCCTGATTACACGCCTGCAAAGCTCCTGCCCTTGTGCCGCAGAGGAACTGCCCGCACTCTGGACTCATGAAAATGCACTCCGGACTTTCTAGAGACACGCATTCCCACAGCGCATCCAACAGCATGTCACGCCACCGCGTGCTCGCGCTGCCTGCAATGAGCGCCAGGACACTGGCGGTCGGAGCCTTTTCGCTGGGAGCCGTTGCCATGGGAGCTGTGGCGGTGGGAGCCCTGGCCATCGGCAAAGCCAGCGTTGGCCGGGCCGACATCAAGGAGCTGTACGTTGGCCGGCTCCAAGTGGATGAACTCGTGGTGGCGGAATCCACCAGACCTGAGCTCGGACTTTGACAACCGCGGCGTGAGGTTCTGAAGCCTGGCCGCATTCGTGGCCAAATCCCTCGGGCACCTAAGATGGCAAGGTCACTTAGCACCTTCCGGAGTTCCCCAGCCGGAGCCGGATCTTTTCAAAGAAGGAAATACACCATGATCGGTTTCATCGTTGCAGGACTCGTTATCGGCGCTCTCGCGCGCCTGATCAAGCCGGGAAAGCAGAACCTGAGCCTGCTGGCCACGCTGCTGCTCGGTCTCGCCGGTTCCGTGATCGGCGGCGTCATTGCCAATCTGATCGGTACCGGAGATATCTTCGAGCTGAACATCTTCGGCTTCATTGTTGCCGTGATTGCTTCCATCCTGCTGATCGGCGTGGCTGAAGGCATGTCCGGCCGCGGCAAGGGACAGGTTCGCCGCTAGTCCTTAGCCGAGAACGTTCCGTTTCAGGAACGGGTTTACAAACGTGCCCTGCGGATCCATGCGCCGGGCCAAATCGGAGAAGTCCCCGAACCGCGGATAGAGTTCCTGCAGCTGCGGCCGCTCGAGGGTAAACAGTTTCCCCCAGTGCGGCCGCGGCCTCAGCGGCGCAAGAGCGGCCTCGATGCGGGACAGCAGGGCTTCCACCTCTGCCTGCCGGGGTTTCCAGGTGAAGTGCAGGCCCACGCTCTCCCGGCCGTAACTCGAGCTCAACCACAGGTCATCCCGTGCAATGGTCCGGATTTCGCAGATCTGAAGCAGGGGCGCGATCTCCGCGGACATTTCACGCAGGATTCGGATCGCCGCAACTGCGGAACTCCGCTCCACAAGGTATTCAGTCTGCAGCTCGTCCCCGTTGCTGGGCGTAAAGGCGAGCCGGAAGTGCGAGAGCCGGTCCGACCAGGACCCCGGAATGCCCATCTGCTCCGAACAGCTGACGGCGCTGATCCCCGGCAGCGGATGCAGCGGTTCCACGGCTGCGGTCCCACCGAAAAACCCGGCTTTTCCGGCATACGGCAAATCCGCATCGGTGCGGCTTTTCAGCCACACCTGGGACGCCTCCGGGCCGGCCAGCGAACTGAAGATGCTCACGCTGTAGGCAGCGGACGTAATGGCGTCGAAGTTCTCTTCCACTGAGCTCCAGGGCACGCCGGTAAACACGTCTTGGCGCACCTCGTAATCCGCTTCAATCTCCAGCGTGATCCGGGTGAAAATCCCCACCGCGCCCAGAGAGACCACCATGCCGTTGAAATCGGGGGAGGACCGGTCCACCCGCAGCACATCGCCGTCGGCCGTCACGAGTTCCAGCGCCGCAACCGCAGTGGCGAGATTGCCGTTGCGGTCGCCGGAACCGTGCGTGGCAGTGGCAACCGCCCCCGCCACCGAAATGTGCGGAAGCGAGGCCAGATTGTGAAGCGCGTATCCGTGCTCCGCCAGGAAACCGGCCAGCTCCCCGTACCGCATTCCTGCGTCCACCGTGACTGTCAGCGCAGCCTCGTCCAGCACCGGCGCACTGCTCAGTTTTTCGAGGCTCACCATGAGCGCCGAAGAATCGGCTATGTCATTGAATGAATGCCTCGTACCCACGGCGCGAACAGACGGTGCGGCAGCCACCAGTGCGCGCAGTTCCTCCAGACTGGAAGGATGGGCGATTTCCGCTGCTGAATAGCGCAGGTTGCCCGCCCAGTTGTACTCCGCCTTGTCCTCCGCCAGAACATCCTCAAGCACGGTGTTGCCCCTCAATCTGTTGGAACCGCTAACGGCGGAAACCGGCTGGATGAATCAGAATCCCTGTGCCAGCCGATAGTACGCCTGGTTCATCTTCAGCTCGTTGACGAACGATGCCGTGGTGGTGGCGTCGTCGATCATTGCCAGTTCCACGTCCGCAATCTGCGCGAAGTCCTCCCACACGTCCCGCCCCAGGGCAGTGGACATAACCGTGTGGTGGGCTCCGCCGGCTGACAGCCAGCACTCGGCGGAGGTCTCCAGGTCCGGAGCCGGCTTCCACACCGCGCGGGCCACGGGCAGGTTGGGCAGGTCCTGCTCGGGCACCACGTTTTCCACCAGGTTGGCGGTGAGCCTGAACCGCTCGCGCATATCCGCCAGAGAGACGACGACGGCGGGGCCGGGGTCAGCGGTGAAGACCAGACGAACCGGGTCGTCCTTGCCCCCGATGCCCAGCGGGTGGATTTCCAGTGCCGGCTTGGAGGTGGTCAGGGACGGGCAGATTTCCAGCATGTGCGCACCGAGGATGACCTCGTTCCCGGGGACCAGATTGTACGTGTAATCCTCCATCAGGGACGCTCCGCCGGGCAGGCCCTCGCCCATGACCTTGGCGATGCGGACCAGGACGGCGGTCTTCCAGTCACCTTCGGCGCCGAATCCGTAACCGTCGGCCATCAGACGCTGCACGGCCAGGCCGGGAAGCTGCTGCAGGGCGCCCAGATCCTCGAAGTTGGTGGTGAAGGCGCCAAAGTTGCCGCCGTCCAGGAAGGAGCGCAGTCCCAGTTCCTGACGTGCGCCGTAGCGCAGGGACTTGTGGCGGCCGCCGTCGCGCCGAAGCTCCGGAACGACGTCGTACAGTTCTTCGTACTCGGCAACCAGCGCGTCAATGGCCTCTTCGGTGACGGCGTCCATGGCCTCGGCCAGTTCGTTGACGGACCAGGTGTTTACGGAGACGCCGAACTTCACCTCGGCCTCGGTCTTGTCACCCTCGGTCACGGCGACGTTGCGCATGTTGTCGCCGAAGCGTGCCAGTTTCAGGTTGCGGATTTCGTGCCAGCCGGCGGCGGCACGCGCCCAGGAATCGATCTTGGCCTGGACACGGGGGCTGGAGACGTGCCCGACGACGGTCTTGCGGCTGATGCCCAGGCGGGAGGCCATGTAGGCAAATTCCCGGTCGCCGTGCGCGGCCTGGTTCAGGTTCATGAAGTCCATGTCGATGTCCGCCCACGGCAGCTCGACGTTGTGCTGGGTGTGCAGGTGCAGCAGCGGGCGCTGCAGCTTCGTCAGTCCGCGGATCCACATCTTGGCCGGAGAGAAGGTGTGCATCCAGGCGATGAGCCCAATGCAGGATTCGGAGGAGTTGGCGGCCAGGATGGTCTCCTGGATGGCGTCGGAATCCTTGAGGACGGGCTTGAACACAATCCGGTAGGGGACGGCGTCGGCGTCATCCAGCTGCCGGGCAATGTCGCTTGCCTGTTCGCGGACCTGGGCCAGGGTGTCTTCTCCGTAGAGTCCCTGGCTGCCGGTGAGGAACCAGATTTCGCGGGCGGGGGCGGTGCTAATGGTCATGATGGTGTCTTTCGTGAGCGTGACGGAGGGAGGGCGCTATTTTTGGCCGTAAACGTTCTGGTAGCGCTGGTACAGATGGTCGATGTCTGCCTGCGGGATCGGCAGCAGCTCGCCGAGCTGGCGGCTGATGTGAACGGTGCGGGCCACCTCTTCGCACAAGACTGCTGACTTCACGGCGGACCTGGCGTCCTTGCCGATCGTGAACACGCCGTGGTTCTGCATGAGGATGGCGGTGGAGCGGTGACCGTCAAGGACCTCGACGATGCCGCGGCCAATGGAGTCATCACCGATCAGGGCAAACGGGCCAACGGGGATTTCCCCGCCGAATTCGTCCGCCATCATGGTCAGCACGCAGGGAATGGCTTCTCCGCGGGCGGCCCAGGCGGTGGCATAGGTGGAATGGGTGTGGACGACGCCGTGGACGGCCGGCATGTTCCGATAGACGTAGGCGTGGGCATCAGTGTCCGACGACGGCGAGCCGCCGCCGTCGACCGCTGTGCCGTAAAGATCGGTGAGGACCATGTTCTCGGCAGTGAGGTCGTCATAGGAAACACCGGAAGGCTTGATAACCATCAAATCCTGGTCCGGCACGCGGGCTGAGATGTTGCCCGCGGTCCACACCACCAGTTCGTTGCGGGTCAGTTCGGCGTGCAGGTCGCTGACCTGGCGGCGCAGCCGGTCGACGGTGCCGAGAACATCGGAGGTGGCCGTCACAGCGCGGGCTCCAAATCCTGTGCAGCCGTTCCGGCGCGGTGCGCCGAAGCGGTCCGCTGGATGGCCTTGAGCCGGTGCATGACCTCGTTGGCGCCGCGGCCAAAGTAGTCATGAAGGGTGGTGTATTCGGCGAAGAGTTCGTCATAGGCACGAACATTCTCCGGAATGGGGCGGTACACGCCCCGCTTTACCCGCCCCATGGCGGCCGCGGCGGTCCGGACGTCCGGGTAGGCTCCGGCGGCCACTGCTGCATGGATGGCCGACCCCAGGGCGGGTCCCTGCTCGGAATCGATCACCGACAGGGGCAGGTTGATGACGTCCGCATAGATCTGCATCAGCAGCGGGTTCTTCAGCAGGCCGCCGGCCACCACAAATTCCGTGACCGGAACACCGCTGGCGTTGAACGCGTCAATGATGGTTCGGGTGCCGAAAGCCGTGGCCTCCAGCAGTGCCCGGTACATGTCCTCGGGCCGGGTGGCCAGGGTTTGACCCACGAAGACGCCGGACAGCTCGTGGTCCACGAGGACCGAACGATTGCCGCTGTGCCAGTCCAGGGCCACCAGGCCGTGCTGGCCGATGGCCTGGCCGGAAGCAAGTTCGGTCAGGTATTCGTGGACTCCGATGCCTTTAGCGGCCGCCGCGCTGACATACCGGGGCGGCACGCAGTTGTTCACGAACCAACCGAAAATGTCTCCCACCCCGCTTTGTCCTGCTTCGTAGCCCCAGAGTCCTTCCACGATGCCGCCCTCTACGGCTCCGCACATGCCGGGGACTTCGGCGAGTTCCTCGGCATTCATCACATGGCAGGTGGAGGTACCCATGATGGCGACCATCTGTCCGGGCTGCACTGCGTTGGCTGCGGGGGCCGTGACATGCGCATCCACGTTTCCGACGGCGACGGCGATGCCCTCGGGGAGCCCCGTCCAGGCGGCGGCGCGGGCGGACAGCGTGCCGGCTGCGGAGCCGAGCTGGCCGATGGCGTGGTCCAGCTTCTCCCGGACGAATCCGGCAAAGCCGGGGTTGAGGGCGGCAAGGTAGTCTTCGGACGGGTACCGGCCGTCCTGGTAGATGCCCTTGTAACCGGCGGTGCATGCGTTGCGGACGTAGGTATCCGTCAGCTGCCAGACAATCCAGTCCGCGGCCTCCACCCAGTGGTCCATGGCGGCGTACACTTCGGGGTCTTCTTCAAGGATCTGCAGGCCCTTGGCGAATTCCCATTCCGAAGAGATCAGGCCGCCGTAGCGTCCCAGCCAGGACTCGCCGCGCTCGGCCGCGAGGGTGCTGATCCGCACGGCCTGGCCCTGGGCGGCGTGATGGCGCCAGAGTTTCACGAACGCATGCGGCCGTGAGGCAAATTCGGGGAGCTCATTCAAGGGCGTTCCGTCTTCGAGGACGGGAACCATGGTGCAGGCGGTGAAGTCGGTGGCGATGCCGATGACATCTGCGGCATCGACGCCGGCGCTGCGAAGGGCCGCCGGAACGGCGTTCTGCAGCACTTCAACGTAGTCCTGCGGAACCTGGAGGGCCCAGTCCGGAGGCAGCCGGACGTCTGAGCCGGGAAGGGTCTCAGTGACGACGGCGTGCGGGTACTCGTGGACGGCGGAGCCAAGTTCCGTTCCGTCTGAGACCCGCACCACCACGGCACGTCCTGACAAGGTGCCGTAGTCGACCCCCATCACGTACTGCTCATGCGGTTGGGGGTTGCTCATGGTGCCTCCTGCCGCGGTGTCCGCGGAAATCGTCATTGATCGTGTTAGCAAAGTTGTTAGCGCTAACAATTAGACGTGTGCACCGTCACGATGTCAAGAGAGCGTCGTCCGGCGCCTCCTACGTGACAGGGGGAGCAGTACTGGCGCGGATGACAAGTTCCGGCAGGGGAATGCCGGCGGGATGCTGGTCCGGCGTGCCTGCATCAGCACCCCCGGCGATCTCTTCGAGCAGCAAATCAAAGCAGTAGCTGCCCATGCGGCGGTAGTCCTGGCGGATGGTCGTCAGCGGCGGCAGGAAATGTGCTGCCTCCGGCTGGTCGTCGAATCCCACCACGCTGATGTCTCCAGGCACGCTGATGCCGCGCTCATGCAGGGCACGCATGAACCCCAGGGCCATCTGGTCGTTCGCCACGAACACTGCAGTGTGCGCCGCCGCATCAAAGTCGAGACCAATGCGGTAACCGGACTCGGCGCCCCAGTCACCCGCGATCGGGGCGGCGGCGGAAAGTCCCCGTTCCTCCAGTTCTTCCCGCCACCCGACGACCCGCCGCTGAGCGTCCATCCACAGCTCGGGTCCCGCCAAATGGGCAATCGAGCGGTGCCCGAGATCCGCAAGATGCGCCACGGCCATCCGTGCTGCGTGTTCCTGGCTTCCCTCGGGTGCCAGTCCGCTGGCGACAATTTCCAGTGGAATGTTCAGTTCAAGGTTCCGGAACAGATCCACGCCGGCCTGAACCGGAGCCACAACGACAATTCCGTCCGGAGCCTGGTTCAGCAGGTGGTTGACCGATTCCAGCATGGAGGCGCGGGTCATCTCGCGCAGGCCCGCCACACTGACAAAGTAGCCGTTTCGAAAGGCGGCCTCCTGCAGTCCCAGCAGGGTGCTCGCCGGACCGTACTGCTCGAGTTCGGTGATGATCACACCGATGACTTTGGAGGAGCGGGTGACCAGCGATCTGGCTGCGGCGTTGCGCCGGTATCCCAATTCACCGATAGCGGCGGAGACCCGTTCCTTGGTGTCCGGGCTGACATTGGGGTGGTCGTTCAGCACCCGGGAAACCGTCTGGTGGGACACTCCGGCTACCCGTGCCACGTCCTCCATGGTGGGAACTGATCGGGACGGCCTGCGGCGGGACGGTGGCATTGGTTTCTTCCATTCGGCACAGCAGGGTCCAGCTCGCGGCCGGCCTGCTGCGGATTGCGGTGGCTGTCGGTGGTGAGATTATCCGGCGCTGATTGAATACGAAAAACGATGTTCATCGCCCGGTTCCAGCACGATCAGATCCGTACCGGTGTTGAAAGCGTCCGGCGGGCACGTCATGGGCTCAACTGCCATGCCCCGCCGGCCGAGCTCTTCACCGGAATAGACCTGCAGCCAGGCAGACCCTTCGGGGCCGGCCGGAGTTGAGAGAACCGTCGCCGCGCCGGTGGCGGGGTCGCGCAGGCGAACCTGCCATCCGTCGTCGGACAATCCTGTAAACGCGTGGTCCAGGCTCATCCCGCCCAGTACCCGGGGTTGGGAAAAATCAAACTCCGAACCCGCGGTTTCCTTCAGCTCCAGCGGCAGCAGCCGGTCATCGGTCATGAGGACCTGTGCTGCCGTGAAGCTGACCTCGCACTCGTCCACGGCTTTGTCTCCTGCGGCAAGATACGGATGCGAGGAGACTCCGTAGGGGGCGGCGGTGCGGCCCACGTTGGCGGCTTGGATCGTTACGGTGAGGCCGCTGTCCGCATCAAGCGAGAACTCCGCCCAAAGGTGCAGCTGGTGCGGATAACCGGGCTGCCCGTGCAGCATATTTGCCAGGATCACTGAACCGGCTGACTCCTCGGCGACCTGCCACTCGTCCCACACCACCAGGCCGTGGAGTGCGGTGCCTGTGGATGCCTCGTTGACGGGGACCTCGTAGGTCCGGCCCCGGAAAACATACTTGCCGCCGCCAATCCGGTTGGGCCACGGAGCCAGCGTCTTTCCGGCATAGGCATGCGGCACTTTGTCGGGGTCAAAGGGCAGCACCAAGGAATGCCGGCCGTGGGACAGGCTTTGAATTCCCGCACCGACCGCAGCGATTCCAGCCGTGTAATCGCCGGCTCGGAGTGAAATGATCCGGCCGTTGGGGCTGGTTGGACGATTCATGGCAGTTCCTGTCGGGCGTTTGAAGGTGCTGGAATTTTGAAGGTGCTGGATGGGGTAGACAGTCAGGCACCTTGGAGTTTACCTGTGGAGACCCTACTCCTGCGCCGCGGCGGACGTCATCACAGCGGAGCTGAGGCGGCCGTCGCGCATGCCGGCCACAGCATCGGTCAGCGGCACGAAGTCCATGTCATGGGTGACCATGACCGTGCCGAAGCCAAACTCCCGGGTCAGGTGAACCAGCAGCTTCACGATGCTCTCGGAGCGTTCATGGTCCAGTGCCGCTGTGGGCTCATCCACCAGCATCAGCGCCGGGCTTCCCATGAGGGCACGGGCGATGTTGACCCGCTGCCGCTGGCCGCCGGAAAGTTGGTGCGGGCGCTTGTTCGCCGCGGAGGTCAGGCCCACCAGATCCAACAGGTCCAGTGCCCGCGGTCCGGATGCTGAAGTGCGTTGTCCGCGCAACCGATCAGTGATGATCAGCTGCTCCACCGCTGTGAGCGAGGGCAGCAGATTGGGTTGCTGGAAAATCAGTCCCACCCGGCCGCGGCGCAGGGTGGTGCGGCCGGCGTCGTCCAGCGTTGAAGTATCCACGCCGGCCACTTCGACCCGGCCGGCTGTGGGACGGATCAGGGTAGCGGCCACGGCCAGGAGGGAGGACTTGCCGGAGCCCGAGGGGCCCACCAGTGACAGCACTTCCCCCGCGGGCAAGCTCATGCTCACGTTGTCCAGGGCTTTGAGTGTCCCCTCACCGTCCGGGTATTCAAGGGTGACGCCGGTCAGCGACAGGGCAGCGGATACGGACATTGATTGGTCCTTTCGAGAGGGGTTTGCCGGGATGGCCGTCATCAGTTCCCGCCCAGGGCGGTGAGCGGGTCCACCTTGGTCACGCTGCGGACGGCGAGCGCAGCTCCGGCCAGGCCAAGCAGGACAATTCCCAGAACGGGCAGGACCGTGGTGGCGGCGCTGACACTGAATGGCGCCAGCTGCGCCGCAACTGCGCCAATCCCCACTCCGGCCAGACCGCCCAGGAGGGCGCCGCCGGCCAGAACGATCGCCGCCTGGGCCAGCGCATCCCGCAGCAGGTAGGACGAGGAACCGCCCAAAGCCTTCAGCACTGCAATGTCCCGGGTTCGCTGCACGGTCCAGACGGTCAGGAACGCGACAATCACCAGCGCGGAGATGCCGTATAGGAAGGCCTGCATCAGGAGCAGCGATCCGTTTTCGGAACGGTAGGATCCCAGGGCACTGTAGGAACCGCGGACGTCGGTGGAGACGGTCCGGGCCGAGGCGTTGGCGGCCGCTGCGGCATCGGGTGTGGCGGTGGAGACGATGACGGTGGCTACGGGGGCGTCCGGCAGGGACGCGTCATCGGTGTGGGCCACCTGCTGCCAGGTCTCAAGGGAGGCCCACGCCACCGGGGTGTGGCTGTACCAGGAGTCTTCGGAAACGGCACTTACGGTCAGGCTGCGGCCGCCCAGGGCTACGGTTCCGCCCACGTCCACACCCAGATCTTCTGCCGTGGAGGCACCGAGGATGACTCCGCCGTCGTCCACGCTTTGGGGAGCCAGTGCGGAACCGGGCTCGACGCCGAAGACGGCCACGTTCGCGGTGGATTGGGCCACCGCCCGGGTCTGGGTAATCCCGAGGGGCTCAGCTCCCTGAACCCCCTCGGTGTTCCGCCATTCCCGCAGTTGTTCTGCGGTGACCACAGACTCGGTGTAGGAGGCCTTGGCTCCGGTGTTGCCGGGTGCACCAAACGCAACGGAGTTGATCCCGTGGTCCTTGAATGCGGCCACCGCACCGGTGTTTTGGTTGCCCAGCCCGGCAGTCAGCCCGGAAAGCAAAACCAACAGCAGCGAAATCAGCGCCACGACGCTTCCCATCAGGGCGAAACGCCCCTTGGCGAAGCGGATGTCACGAAGTGCGAGATACACGGCAGTTCCTTCCAGATCGTCGGCCGGTATGTCCGGCCTGTTGTCCTTGTCTTCCACCGTCCCGCGTAACCGGCACCGTTCCATCGGACGGGCGGTCGATCCGCACCGATTGTTGGGCTGAGCCTACGCTCCACCAAACGGTTGATGTGCCCGGGATTGGGGGAGCCTAGGCTGGACCATATGAGTGCTGCCTACCCACGGACCGACGGCGCTTCCCCCGGCGACGTGGTGCTGCGGGCACTGCGCATCGCCCTGCACACCGCATTTGCCGGTCTGCTCCTGCTGGCCGTGATCCAGATGGGCATGACTGCCCAGGCCTGGCCGGTGCGCGCGTGCGCCTATGCGGGAAGTGCGCTGCTGGCCGCGGTGTACGTCGCAGGCACCGTAATTGAGAGCCGGCACGCTTCCACCGGCAGGGGACCCGATCCCCGCCGCTACGGCGCAGCCTGGCTCGCTGTGGTGACCGTGCTGTGGCTGTGCCTGCTGGTCATCAGCCCGGAGTTCTCCTGGTTGGCCTTCCCGCTGTTCTTCCTGGACCTTCAGCTGTTGCGAACCGTCCCGGCGCTCGCCGCCGTTCTGGTCACCACTGCCGCCGTGATTCTGGCGCAGTGGGCGCGCAGCGGCCAGCCGAGTGCAGCCGCCTTCCTCGGCCCGGTGATCGGTGCACTGTTCGCGGTCGTCATGGGCAGCGCGTACTCATCCCTCCACCGTGAAAGCGTCAACCAGCGCCTTGCGCTCGCGGAGCTGCACCGCACGCGCGGCGAGCTGGCCGCGTCCCAGCACTATGCCGGAGTGCTGACCGAGCGCGAACGATTGGCCCGGGAAATCCACGACACCCTGGCTCAGGGTCTTTCCAGCATCGTCCTGCTCTCCCGTGCGGCCGGAAGCGCCCTTGATGCAGGCGACCCGGCACTGGCCAAAGAACGAATCGGGCTGGTCCAGAGCACCGCCGCGGAGAACCTGGCCGAGGCCCGGAGGTTTGTCCGCGGCCTCGCTGCGGCGCCGCTGGAGCGGGGTTCCCTCGACACGCGTCTCGCTGCATTGTGTTCGGATACTGCGCGGCGGGCCGCTGCCGGCGTCGGGTCGCTGCGGTGCATGTTCCGGGTGGACGGGACCCCGGTTCCCCTGCATCCTGCTTATGAGGCCACTCTGCTGCGGGCAGCTCAGTCGCTGCTGGCCAATATTGAGGCCCACGCCGGCGCGTCCAACGCGGTGGTTACCCTGGAATACTCACCGGACTCCGTGGCGCTGGATGTGTTCGACGACGGCGGTGGCTTTGATCCGGAGGCGCTCCCCACCGGCCCCCGGGCCGACGGCTCGGGCTTTGGCCTGCTCTCTCTGCGCGAGCGGATAGCCGACCTGCACGGTTCCCTGAGCGTGGAGTCGGCGCCCGGCGAGGGAACTGTGGTGGCCTTGCGGCTGCCGCTGGATGCAGCCACGGACTCCGCCGCGATTCCCGGGGCTAACGCATGACCGGCCTCCGCGTCCTGCTGGTGGATGACCACCCGGTGGTCCGGGCCGGGCTGAGGGCCATGCTCGGTGATTTCGACGGGCTGGAGATAGCGGCCGAAGCGGCCGACGGAGCTGCAGCCATCGCAGAAGTGGCCCGTCAGGAAGCCCTGGGTACGCCGTTTGATGTGGTGCTGATGGATCTGCAGATGGGATCCGGCCCGGACGGGGCGGAGGCGACGCGGCGGATCAGGGCAGCGGGCGGTCCGCCGGTCCTTATTCTCACCACGTATGACAGCGATGCAGACATTCTTGCCGCCGTCGACGCCGGCGCCGCCGGTTACATGCTGAAGGACGCGGCGCCGGAAGAGATCCGTGCTGCTGTTGCAGCAGCTGCGCAGGGACGGACGGCGCTTGCTCCCCAGGTGGCCGGACGCCTGCTCGGTCAGTTGCGCAGTCCGGAAGCTACGCTGAGTCCGCGTGAACTGGAACTGCTTCAGCTGCTGGCCGATGGAATGGCCAACCGCGCGATCGCCCGGCAACTCTTCATTTCCGAGGCCACCGTCAAAACGCATCTGGTGCACATCTACGAGAAACTGGGCGTCGACAACCGTACGGCGGCCGTGAACGAAGCCCGGAAGCGGCGGATCATCCGTCGCTAGGGGCAGCTGCGGCTAAGCCCAGGTGGTGGCGACTCCGGCCAGGCGGTGCACTCTGGCTTCCCATGGCCGCAGCACGTTGGGGTCGCCGGGTTCCCCGTAGTTACCCAGCACCAGTTCCCGACCGTGCAGATAGGCGGGCACGGGAAGCAAACCGGCGGAGACGTTGCACATGATGGTCAGCTCCTCGTTGCCCAAGCTGCGCCGGAAGGCAAAAAGCTGCGGGTCGTTGGGTTCCAGCATTTCAAAGTCCCCCAGGGATACCACCAAGGATTCGTGACGCAGCTGGATCAGCCGCTGATAGTAACGAAAAATTGACTTTTCGGCGGTCCTGTCCGCCGCGGCGTTAACGGACCGGTAATTGGGATTGACGTCTATCCAAGGTTTGCCTGCACTAAAACCCGCATTGGGGGAGTCATCCCACTGCATGGGAGTTCGGGCGTTGTCACGGCTGACCTTTCCCAGTGTGTCCAGCACATGTTCCTCGTTTATGCCCCTGGTGACCGCGTAGTCATAGTAGGCGAGCGATTCCACATCCCGGTACTGGTCCAGTGACGTGAAGCCGGCATTGGTCATTCCGATTTCGTCGCCCTGGTAAATGAACGGCGTGCCGCGCTGCAGATGGATCACCGTTGCCCACAGGGTGGCTGATTCATATCGGTACTCGGCGTCATCGCCGAAACGCGACACTGACCGGGGCTGGTCGTGGTTTCCCAGGTAAAGGCTGTTCCAGCCGCGGTCTGCCAGCGAGCGCTGCCACCGGTTCGCGATCGTCTTGAAGTCGCGCAGCTTCATGGGCAGGTGGTCCCACTTGCCGCCCGGCCCGTGATCCAGGCGCATGTGCTCGAACTGGAAGACCATGTCCAGCTCCCCGCGAAGGGAGTCGGTGAACAGTACCGCCTCCTCCACCGTCACGCCGTCGGTCTCTCCCACCACCAAATACTCACTGGTCCGGTAATCGAAGACCGCCCGCATCATCTCCTGGATGAACTCGTGCACCCGGGGACCGGAGACGTAGAAAGGAGCCCCGTTCGCGTACATTCCGCCGCTTCCCACCGGGCTGTCCGGCAGGGCGGGCCGTTTGGAAATGAAGTTGATGGCGTCCATGCGGAACCCGTCAATGCCCCGGTCCAGCCACCAGTTCATCATTTCGTAGACACGGGTACGGACGCGGGTGCTTTCCCAGTTCAGGTCCGGCTGGTGGGGACTGAACAGGTGCAGGTAGTACTGCTCCGTTCGGGGGTCATATTCCCATGCGCTGCCGCCAAAGATGGATCCCCAGTTGTTCGGTTCGGCGCCCGGGTTATCGGGAGAAAAACCCCTCCGTGGATCCCGCCAATAGTAGGAGTCCCGCGACACGTTGCTGCGGGATGACGATGAGACCACAAAGGCCGAGTGCTCATCGGAAGTGTGGTTCACCACCAGGTCCATGATCAGTTTCATGCCGCGCCGGTGCACTTCGGCCAGCAGACGGTCGAACTCCTCTTCGGTGCCGTACAGGTGGTCGATGCGCCGGTAGTTGGAGATGTCATAACCGTTGTCATGCTGGGGAGACTGGTGGACGGGGGAGAGCCAGATGACGTCCACGCCCAGCTCGCTGAGGTAGTCCAGACGCTCAATGACACCCGTGATATCGCCGATGCCGTCCCCCGTGCTGTCCGCGAAACTCCGGGTATAGATCTGGTAGACGACGGCGCTGGTCCACCATGCCGGCCGATACGGGTTCCTCATGGGGCGAAGGTCCTTTCGCAGGCCATCCCAGCGGCAGCGGGGCCCGCCGCGGTTCGTTCTGCCGCCTGCGAGGAAAGTCTATGGCCGGGTGCACGCCGTCCAACAGGGACCGCGGCAAGCAGCGGCCCGCACCGGCGTAAACGGACGCGGGGCGTCCCGCCGGTGAGAGAAGGAGCACATGCACCGTTCTGGATTTCACTCTCATTTTCAGCGGGCGTAGCGTTGATTGGCCGGTTCAGCCAGCTTGTTCCGGCCTCGGTTCCCCCGATAAAAGAACAAAGCAACAGGAGTATGCGGTGACACGCGGCGGTAAGACCCCCGACCAGAAACTATGGACCAAGGGATTCGTCCTTGCCATCATCACCAACTTTTTCCTCTCCCTGGTGTTCTACCTTTTGATGACCACCATGGCGCTGTACGCCGTTGAGCAGTTCTCCGCCTCGGACAGCGCCTCCGGTTTCGCCTCAGGCTCCTTCGTCATCGGAGCGCTCGCGGCCCGGGTCTTCAGCGGCAAGTTCCTGGACTTTATCGGCCGCCGCCGGCTGCTGCTGGGCGGACTCGTGGTCTTCACCATTGCGGCGCTGCTTTACCCGCTCGCGGACAGCCTTGCCGCGCTGCTGGCCATCCGGCTGCTTCACGGAGCCGCGTTCGGTGCGGCCAGCACTTCCATTTCCGCATCGGTCATGGGTCTGATTCCGGTCCGCCGCCGCGGAGAAGGCACCGGATACTTCGGCATTTCCACTACGCTGGCCACTGCGGTGGGCCCCTTCCTGGCCGTGCTGATCGTGGACACCATGACCTACGATGTCCTCTTCCTGACCAGCGCCGCCTGTGCGGCCCTGGCCCTGGTTGTTGCCCTGATGCTTCGGCTGCCCGAGCGGACGCCGACCCCTGCGGAACAGGCCCGCAAATGGCACCTCCGCTTTACGGACATCCTGGATCCGGCGGCCCTGGCGATTGCCTCCATCATGTTTGTTGCCGGCGCCTCGTATGCCGGAATCCTCACCTTCATGAATTCCTATGCGCAGGAGGAGAACCTGGTGGCTGCCGCCAGCTCGTTCTTCCTGGTCTACGCCGCAGTAGTGCTGATTTCCCGCCTGTTCATGGGCCGCCTGCACGACGTCTACGGCGACAATGCCGTCATCTATCCCACGCTGGTCTCCTTCGCCGTCGGCCTGGCCATGCTGGCGTGGGCACCCAACGGCCTGGTACTGGCAGCTGCGGGAGTGTTCGTGGGCATCGGCTTCGGCGCCCTGGTTCCCACCGCCCAGGCCATTGCCGTCACCATGGCGCCGCCGCACCGCGTCGGGCTGGCCACCTCCACGTACTTCATCATGATGGACGCGGGAGTAGGCCTGGGCCCGCTGGCACTGGGCGCCCTCGTCTCCGTGACCGGGTTCCACGGCATGTATTGGCTGCTGGCCGGGTGCATCCTGGCCACCACGGTGCTGTACCACTTCGTCCACGGCCACAAGCACTACCGCCGCAGCACGGAAATCCCGGCGGACACCGCAGCCTGAATCTCCGCCGGTCCCCGGAACCGTTCGGTGCTGTAGGTTATGGCCATGGCCGGCAAAGCAACCACCCTGACTGTCCCTGGTCCGAACGGCGAGCGCGAAATGCGCATCTCCAGTCCGGACCGTGTCCTGTGGCCCGAGCTGGGGCTGACCAAGCTCGACCTCGCGCAGTACACGGCGGAGGTCGGCAGTGCGTTCATCGCCGCCAACGGCGACCGCCCGGTGTCACTGCAGCGGTTTCCGGACGGGATCGACGGCGAACAGTTCTTCTCGAAGAATCCGCCCAAAGGCGCACCGGACTTCATCCGCGCCGTCACCGTGACCTATCCCAGCGCCCGCGCGCATCCGCAGCTGGTCCTCGATGAGCCTGCGGCTGCGGTGTGGGCCGTCCAGATGAACACGGTGGTGTTCCATCCCTGGCCGTCCCGGGCCGAAAACACCGACAATCCGGACCAGCTGCGCATAGACCTGGACCCCCAGCCCGGCACTGACTTCGACGATGCCGTTCCCGCCGCCTTTGAACTGCGCAGCGTCCTGGCCGAGGCCGGCCTGGACGCCTTCATCAAAACGTCCGGAAACCGCGGCCTTCATGTGTATGCCCCCATCACTCCGGACCATGAGTTCCTCGACGTCCGGCATGCCGTGATTGCCGCAGCGCGCGAACTTGAACGCCGCATGCCGGAACACGTCACCACCGCCTGGTGGAAGGAAGAGCGCGGGCAGAAGATCTTTGTGGACTTCAACCAAGCCAACCGGGACCGCACCATTGCCGGTGCATACAGCCCGCGGGCGCTGCCGCATGCACCGGTGTCCACTCCGCTCCGGTGGGACGAACTGGAGAAAGCTGACCCCCGGGAGTTCACCGTCCTCACGGTTCCGGAGCGGCTGCGCACGGTAGGGGACCCGTGGGCGGACATGGGCTCGAACCCCGGCAGCATTGACGTGCTGCTGCAGTGGTGGCAGCGGGATCTGGACAACGGTCTGGGAGAAATGCCGTTCCCGCCGGATTACCCCAAGATGCCCGGCGAACCGATGCGGGTCCAGCCCAGCCGTGCACGCAAAACGAACTAGGCGTGCATGCAACAAGTCTTAGCCGTGCACGAAAGCAGCCTTGGTTTCCCGTAAAGTAGAGCGAAGGTGCGCCGGGAAGTCTGGTCGGCAATAACATTGTCGACCGCTTTTTAAGGAGCTATCCATGCCGTCCAACACCACGCCGGAGCCGCAGTCGCCCGGAGCAAAGAACCCTGCTGACGGCCCCCGCGTCCTGAGCCGCGGCAGCTACAGCGAAAAACTCCGCATCGGTGAGATCCTGCGCAAGGAAACCGTCGGCGGCATGCTGCTGGTCGTGGCCGCGCTGATCGCCATCGTGTGGGCCAACTCGCCGCTTTCCGACAGCTACTTCGCACTGCGCGACTTTGAAATAGGCTACGAGCCCTGGCATCTGCAACTGAGCCTGGGGGCCTGGGCCGCGGACGGACTCCTGGCGGTCTTCTTCTTCCTCGTGGGGCTGGAACTCAAGCGGGAATTCGTCGCAGGCGACCTGCGGAACGTCAGCAAGGCGATCGTGCCGGTAGCAGCTGCCGTGGGTGGAGTGGCGGTCCCCGCCGCGATTTACGCCGCCATCAACCTGGGCCACCCTGAGAGCCTCAATGGGTGGGCCATTCCCACCGCCACTGACATTGCTTTTGCCGTTGCCGTGCTTGCCATCATCGGCTCTCATCTGCCGTCCGCCCTGCGGATTTTCCTGCTGACCCTCGCCGTGGTTGACGATCTGCTCGCCATCACCATCATTGCCGTCTTCTACACCGAAGACCTCGAGATCACGCCGCTGCTCCTCGCCGTCGCCGGTCTTGCCCTCTACACCTTCCTGGCGCAAAAGTACCGCCGTTTCTTCGGGCTGAAAGCCTCCGCCGCGTGGTTCATCCTGCTGCCGATCGGCGTCGTCGTCTGGGCGCTGGTGCATGCCTCCGGCATCCACGCCACGGTGGCCGGGGTGCTGCTGGGGTTCGCGGTACCCGTGATCCGCAGCCAGGCCAGCGGCGGCCCGGACGCCGGGCCCGGCCTCTCGGAGATCTTCGAGCACCGCTTCCGCCCGCTCTCTGCCGGATTTGCGGTACCGGTTTTCGCGTTCTTCTCCGCCGGCGTAGCGGTTGGCGGCTGGGACGGCTTCATGTCCTCACTGACCGATCCCATCTCGCTGGGCATCATTGCCGGCCTCGTGCTGGGCAAGCCCATCGGGATCCTGGGAACCACCTGGCTGATCACCAAACTCACCCGGGCCAAGCTGGATGCGTCCTTCAACTGGGTCGATCTGTTCGGCGTGGCAGTACTGGCCGGCATCGGTTTCACCGTCTCGCTGCTGGTTGCGGACCTGAGCTTTGGCCACGGCACCATCCCCAATGACCACGCCAAGGTGGGCATCTTGGCGGCATCGATCGTGGCCGCACTGCTGGCTTCCCTGGTTCTGACGCCGCGCAACCGCCACTACCGCACTGTCGAGGCGGAGGAAAATGTCGACGCCGACGCCGACGGAGTCCCCGACGTGTACCAGCAGCGGCCGAAGGCCTAACACCCCGCGCCGCAGGAAAATTGCGGCTGCCGCCGCATCGAACGGGCAGGGGCATATCCGCCCGGGACGGACACCGCTACAGTCGGAGCACCATGCCGACAATCTCAGTGGTTATCCCGTCCCGCAACGATGCGCCCCTGCTCGCCGACTGTCTGGCCGCGCTGCAGCGGCAGACGCGGCCCCCGGACGAGGTGGTGGTGGTGGACAACGGCAGCACCGATGACACGGCAGCCGTCTGTGCCGCCGCCGGAGTTCGGCGGCTGTTCCTCTCCGTTCCCGGGATCGCCGGCGCAACGGCAGCGGGGTTCGACGCAGCGTCCGGGGATCTGCTGGCCCGGCTGGATGCCGACTCGGTTCCGCCGCCCGATTGGGTGGAACGCGTGGAGAGGATCCTCGTTGCCCAGGGGCCAATGACCGCGGTGACCGGTCCCGGCGACTTTTACGGCGGAAACCGGCTCACGCGCTGGATCGGCGAGAACATCTACATTGCGGGCTACATCCATGTGGTGGGGGCATTCCTCGGCCACCCGCCCCTCTTCGGGTCCAACTTTGGCATGTCCGCTTCTATGTGGACGCAGCTGCGTCCGCTGGTGCACCGGGACCTGCACCAGGTCCATGACGACTTGGACCTGAGCTACCAGATCCGCCCGTGGATGTCCGTGCTGTACGACCCGACCCTGAGGGTGGGGGTTTCAGCGCGGCCCTTCGACAACTGGAGCGGGTTGAAGCGCCGGTTGGTCATGGCCTGGCAAACCTTTGACCTGGATTTCCGCGGCGAATCGCCCCGTGCACGACGTCGTGCCCGCCTGCAGGCCCGGAGAATCGCTCCGCCGGATCAACCAGCCGAAGCGTAGAGGGCCAAAAGATCACGGCTGAGCTGGTGTGGCGCATCCTCGCAGGGCCCGTGTCCGGCGCCGTAGGCCGCGAACCGGGCGCCAATGGCTTCTGCGAACGAGTAATGCAGATACTGCGGCCACACGTCAGCACGGCCAACAGCCACGAGCTTGGGCTGCGGAGCAGCCTTGAGGGCGGCACGCAGGTCCGGTGATTGCTTCATCAATCCCACGATGTCCCGGAGTGAGTCATTCCGCGTGTAGTCGAAGCGGTGACGGATGAAGTCCATGCGGGCTGCCGGGACCCCGACAAAGTTCTTGCGGATGCCCCAGACGATGAGTCCGGCGTGCATCTTGTCGTTGACCAGGGGACTGAACCTGCCCACTCGGCTTACGGCTCGGAAACTCTGGCCCGGCACCGGCGGACAGCTCAGCAGGCACAGGGAGCGGAACAGATCAGGACGGCGTGTGAGGGCAATCTGGGAAACTATTCCGGCAAAGGAGTAACCCAACACGTGCGCCGGCCCGGTGAGGGAATCCAGGACTGCGAGAAGGTCATTCACGAACAGGTCATATTCGTAGTGGGTCCGCGGCGGCGTCAAATTCTCCGGTCCTGCGCCGGCCGACTCATACTGCCCGGCCAGGTCAAAGCTGATGACGTAGTATCCGGCTGCTGCCAGCACCGGCATCATGAGGGAAAAGTCTTCCTTGGATCCCATGGCTCCGGGCACCAGGACAACGGGCGGATCGGTCTGCTCGCCCATGGTCCGCATGGCAAGTGTTCCGCTGGGCGCGGAAAACGCGCGGTCAACGGATCCTTCCGGAGGGGTTGCCCAGTTGATCTCTCCCAGTTGGGCGTCGAGCCGCTGGGCGTCGTCGAGGAGGACCGGATGCGCTTTCAGGGCGCCCCGGCCTCCGCGCACCCGTGCCAGGTTTCGCCATGCCATACGCCACAGTAACCGCGGAGCATGGCCAGGGGGCAGGGAGGACGGCCAAAAGCCGGCTGTGACCGCCGGTACTTCCGTGCGGGAGTGCGGCACCGAAGCAGATAGAATCATTGTCCTGCCCGGATAATCCACGAGGAGATGACGTTGAAGTTTCCCCCCAACAAGTACGTCTACCGCAGCATCGTTTTGACCGGGATCGCCTCGACCAAGGTCTTCCGGATACCCGTCCTGCCCTCCGGCCTCGAAAACCTTCCCCGCGACGAAGATATCCGCGGGCTGACCCGGACAGCCGTTCCCGGCAAGGGTGCGGTCGTGGCCATCACTCACTTCGGCTACCTGGATTTTGTTTTCGCCGAGTATCTGGTGTGGAAAAAGCTCAGGGCACACATGCGTTTTTTGGTCACCAAGAAGGCGGCCCGGAAACCCTTTGTCAAAGCCATCTGCGACATGTGTGAGCACATCATCGTGGACCGGTCCAACGGTGCCGCCGCTTACACCGAGTCGGTGGAAGCCCTGCGCCGGGGCGAGTACCTGGCCGTGCTGCCCGAGGCCGGCGTGAGCCGCAGCTTCAGCGTCCGCAAGCTCAAGACCGGTGCCGTCCGGATGGCAGCCGAAGCCGGCGTACCCATCATCCCGGTCTCGGTCTGGGGCAGCCACCGCATGCTCACCCGCGGCGGACACGGACTGAGCCTGAAATCCGTGTGGAAGAACCCGGTGCGGATCCATGTCAGCCCGATGATGCGGGTTGCCCCTGATGCGTCTGTAACCGAAGCAACCGAGCTGCTGCAGAAAACCCTGCAGGCCGGCATGGACCACTGCATCGACACGTACCCGGTGACGCCTGAACCGGGCGCCTGGTGGATGCCCGTCAGCCGCGGCGGCAGCGCCATGACCGTGGAAGAACAGATCATCCTGGATGAACAGGACCGCGAAAAATACAAGATCACCGGCTAACGGGACCGGGGAGCCGTTAGCAGTTCAGCTGTTCAGAAAGTCCAGCAGTTCGGCGTTGACTTCGTCGGCGTGCGTCCAGAGCAGACCGTGCGGGGCGCCCTCAATCTCCACGTAACGGGCGTCCGGAAGTGCCTCGGAGAACGGCCGTCCGGTTGCGTCGATGGGCAGGATGTTGTCGGCGGTTCCGTGCAGGATGAGCACCGGGAGCCCTGATTCCCGGACTTTGGCGATGTCGTCCCGGAAATCCGTAAGCCAGGTCGGCACCACGGCGTAGGCGGCCCGGGGTCCGCTTCCTGCGGCCACGTTCCAGCTGCCGCGGACGGCCTCTTCGCTGATGCGGGTTCCCAGGTTTTCCGGGAGGTTGTAGAAGTCGGAGAAGAAGCTGTTGAACCACGCAAAACGGTCCGTTTGCGCGGCCGTAGCGATTCCCTCAAAGACCTCGGCTGGTACGCCGGTTGGATTGTCGTCCGTCTGCAGCAGGAATGGTTCCAGCGACGCCAGGAAAGCCAGTCCGCTGATCCGGTCGGTGCCGTGCCGGCCAACGTAGCGGGCCAGTTCCCCGGTGCCCATGGAGAAGCCCGCCAGCACCACGTCCCGCAGGTCCAGTTCGTTAATGAGGGTGGACAGGTCATCGGCGAAAGTGTCGTAGTCGTAGCCGGAGTTTGGCTGGCTTGACCGCCCGAAGCCGCGCCGGTCGTAGGTGATGACCCGGTAGCCGCCGCCCAGCAGTGCCCGGGTCTGCCGCTCCCAGGAGTCGCCGTCCAGCGGATAGCCGTGAATCAGCAGGACGGGCTGGCCCGACCCCTGGTCCTGGTAATAGAGATTGATGTCTCCGGTGTTTTCGGTCCCTACAGTGACATGGGGCATGACGGTTCCTTTCGGTGCTGACGGGTAGAGGTGGAGCGCGCTTCGGAGCTACCCTCCAATGCCTACGACGGCGATCATCACCGGCACGATCGTGATGATCAGGATGGCTCCCAGGATGTCGAAGAACAGGCCGGTGCGGATCATCCGGGTGATGGGTACGGCGCCGGTCCCGTAGACGATGGCATTTTGCGGTGTGGACACCGGCAGCATGAACCCAAAGGACGCGGCAAAGGTGGCCGCCAGCGCCGGCACAAACGGATCGACGCCGATGGCCTGGCAGAGTGGGATCACGATCGGCACGATCACCGCGGCGGAAGCGGTGTTGGACGTGGTTTCCGAGATCAGGATGGCCAGGATCGCGGAGAAGGCCGTGATGGCCACGATGTTGGTGATGTTCAGGTTGTCCGAGGCGCCTTGGCCGATGGTTTCGGCCAGACCCGTGGAGGCAAGCAGTGCACCGAAGATAATGCCGGTTCCGAAGAGCAGGATGGTGCCCCAGTCGATCTTGGCCGCGTCGGACCACGTCAGCGTGGCCTGCCGTTGCTTCCAGTTCACGGGCAGGATGAACAGCAGGGAGGCGCCGAGCACGGCTACGATTCCCTCGTCCAGCCGGTCGTCCAGGAAGATGTATGCCTCGGACTCCGTGCCCCCGATCAGGCTCGCGACCGCGGGGGCCAGCCACAGGGTGACGGTCACTCCGAAGGCGATCAGCGTGTTGACTTCCGCCCGTGACATTTTTCCCTGGGCCTCCCGCTGCTCCCGGACGTATTCCTCCACGCCTTCGAGGCGGCGGATCTCCGGTTTGTTCAGCAGCAGCATGACCAGGGCCAGCACCACGAACATTGCCAGGCACACGGGTGCGGCGATGGCCATCCACTGGGCGAAGGAAATGCGCACTCCTGTCGCTTCCTCGATCAGTCCGCGGCCAATGAGGTTGGGCGGAGAACCGACGGGGGTCAGCAGTCCACCCACGCTGGCACCGTAGGCCAGCATCAGGAGCAGGGCGGCGCCCACGCGCATCCGCAGCGGATCAAAATCCGCTTTGACGATGCCGCGGTCCTGCATCAGTTTGGCGATGACCACCAGCACGCCCAGCGCGGTGGGCATCAGCATGGCAACGGTGGCGGTGTTGGAGACGAAGGCCGAGAGCAGGCAGGTAATCACACCGAAGGCGATCACCACCCGGTATGTCGATTTCCCCACCCCGGGGGCAGAGAGCACGGCAAAGGCCAGCCGCTGCGCTATGCCGTGCTTAAGCATGGCCTGCGCCAGGATGAAGGCACCGATGAAGGTGAAGATGGTGGTCGATCCGAAGGGAGCCAGGACGGCACTGGCCGGAGCCACCCCCAGGACCACGATGGCCGCAACGCCGATGAGCCCGCCGATTGGGATGGGCACGGGCTCACAGATCCACAGGACAATGACGCCCAGCAGGATGGCCGCCAGCATGTGCTGCTGCAGGTCCAGGTTCAGGGGGAGCAGGGCAAAAACAACGGCGACGACGGGGGCCAGGAACAGGCCGATGGTCTGACGGGTGCGTTCGAACTTCTCTTCCCGGGGAGAGAGCGTCTGTTCGCTGAGGCTGCGGAACGTGGTTCCGCCCAAAAGGGCTGCGCGGACATCTGTGCGTTGCGGGGCGCCCGAATCCTCGGTTGGAGCCGGCTGTTGTGTGTACACAATCGGGGTCCTTCCTCGTTGAATGCGTTCACTATGGACCAGTGTCTTGTGCCGCGTCCAGAACCTGTTGTCTACTCACCCATAGGTGAAACCAATGCTTCGCCGCTGAGGGGTTCTGCGAAGGATCCGTCGTCCGAATGCAAGGGAGCTTTCATGGACGTCAGGCACCTGAAATACTTTCTGGCCGTTGTGGACCACCAGGGGTTTACCCGCGCCGCCGAGCGGCTGCTCATTGCCCAGCCGTCCCTCTCGCAGACGATCAAGAGCCTGGAACGTGATTTGGGGGTTCCGCTCTTTCACCGGGTCGGCCGGAATGTGGTGCTGAGCGAGGCCGGGAGGGAACTGGTGGGGCCGGCGCGCGTCGTCGTCCGCGATCTGGAAGCGGCACGCTCCGCGATCGACGAACTCAAGGGCATGCGCCGGGGGCGGCTGGATGTCATCGCCATGCCCTCGCCCGCCATTGAGCCGCTGACCTCCATCATTGCCGCCTACGCGCGGACCCATCCCACGGTGACGGTTAATGTCGAGGCAGCCTTCACGAGCGACGACGTTGTGGCCGCCGTTCGTGACGGGAGTTCCGAGATCGGGTTGCTGGGTGCGGACCGTCCGTTCCGGGCAGCGGACATCGACGTCCTGCCGTTGGGCAAGCAACCGCTGATGCTGGTGCTCAATCCCTGCTCGGACCTCTTTCCGCCCGCTGAGAGGAACGAGGACGACTTCGCCTGCGGGCTTACGCTGCGGTGGGAAGACCTCGCAGGCCAGCGGATGGTGGTTTCCCAGCGCGGTTCCCTGATGCGCTGGGCTGTGGACGAGGCCCTGGCCAACGGCGTGGACCTTGAGATTGCCGTTGAAGTGGCGCACCGGACATCCGTCCTGCCGCTGGTCCTGGCAGGGCTGGGGCATGCGGTCCTGCCGTCGTCGTGGTCTCTCCTGGCGCGGCAGTCGGGCCTGCGGACCGCACGTCTCGACCCCGAGGTCCTGCTGCACGTCTGTGCCCTGAGCCGGGCGGCCGAGCTGACCCCGGCGGCCCGGGCCTTCCTTGGCGTCGCCGCGGGACAGCAGCCGGATATGACCTCCATCGGCGAGGCATCGCCCGTCGGATAGCGAACACCTATTGGTCGGATGCGGAATCCGTCTTAGACGCTGCGCCCCGGGTGGGATGTAGTGGGGACGGGATGCAGTGGGCGGGATGGAGTGGGTCCGGCACCGCGTACGAAAAGGGAGCAGGATATGCCTGAGCGAAGGATCCATCGGATAGCCGCAATTCCGGCCGACGGGGTGGGGAAGGAAGTCATAGCCGCAGGGCGGCAGGTCCTGGACGCTCTGGCAGAACAGTCCGGGGGAAGTCCGGACGGGAGCGCGGCGGGTTCGTTTGGCTTTGAGTGGCAGGAATTCCCGTGGGGATCCGAGTACTACGCCGAGCACGGCCGCATGATGGACCCGGACGGGCTTGACGTGCTGCGCGGCTTCGACGCCATTTACTTCGGGGCCGTGGGGTGGGAGAACGTTCCGGACCATGTGAGCCTGTGGGGGCTTCGGCTAAACATCACGCAGAACTTTGACCAGTGGGCCAACGTGCGCCCGGTGACATTCCTGCCGGGTGTCGAGTCCCCGCTGCGCAAGGCCGACCGGATGCCGCTGGACTGGGTGGTGGTCCGGGAGAACAGCGAAGGCGAATACGCGGGACTGGGAGGGCGGAATCTCTCCGGCCGGGGACCGGGCAACGAAGTGGCAGTACAGACTGCTCTGTTCACGGAGAAGGGGTGCGAGCGCATCATCCGCTTTGCCTTTGACGTCGCCCGCACCCGTCCGGTGCGGAAGGTTTCAAGTGTCACCAAGTCCAATGCACAGCAGTACGGCTCGGTGCTCTGGGACGACGTGTTCAAGCGCGTGGCGCCCGACTATCCGGACGTGAGAACCGAGAGCGTGCTGGTGGATGCGATGAGCGCCAAGTTTGTCCTGCATCCGGAGGACCTGTCAGTGGTGGTGGCATCCAACCTGTTCGCCGACATCCTCTCGGACCTTGGCTCGGCGCTCGCGGGCAGCCTGGGCCTGGCGGCCAGCGCAAACCTCAATCCGGAGCGCAGGTTCCCGTCAATGTTTGAGCCGGTGCACGGGTCTGCTCCGGATATTGCCGGCCGCGGAATCAGCAACCCCGTGGGTGCCATATTGAGTGCCGCACTGATGCTGGACCATCTGGGCCTGCCCTCGACTGCCCGGCGACTGGAGGCGGCCGTGGCTGCCGTTACGGCAGCCGGCATCCGTACCCTCGACGTCGGGGGATCCGCGGGTACGGAAGAGGTGGCAGCTGCGGTAATTGAGGAGCTGAGACGCCCTCAGCCGCCCGATACCGTCTTGAACTAACCGATGCGGGCCAGGATTTCCCGGGTGAACTCCTCGGTCCCGGCGGTGCCGCCCAGGTCCCGGGTCCGCACCGGCGAATCCGCGAGCACACCGAACACCGCTTCGAGCACCTCGGCTCCCGCCTCCGGATGCCCCAGATGGTCCAGCATCATGGACGCGGACCAGATGGCGCCCAGCGGGTTGGCCACGCCCTGTCCGTAGATATCCGGGGCCGAGCCGTGCACGGGCTCGAACATGGAGGGGTACTCCCGCTCGGGGTTGAGGTTGGCGGAGGGAGCAATGCCAATGCTGCCGGCTATGGCGGCCGCCAGGTCGCTGAGGATGTCGCCGAACAGGTTGGAGCCCACAATGACATCAAAGTGGGACGGGTTCAGCACCACCTTCGCGGCCAGGGCGTCAATGTGTTCGGAGTTCCACTTCACTTTGGGGTAGTCCGCCGCGCGTTCCTGCAGCAGCTCGTCCCAGAACGGCATGGTGTGGATAATGCCGTTGGATTTGGTGGCGGAGGTCAGCACACCGCGGCGCTGGCCGGCCAGATCAAAGGCATAGTCCAAAATCCTGGTGACGCCGGCGCGGGTGAAGACCGATTCCTGGATTGCCATCTCGGAAGGAAGGCCGCGGTTCAGGCGGCCGCCGATCTCCGAGTACTCGCCCTCGCTGTTTTCACGCACCACCACAAAGTCGACGCCGGGGTCCGTCAGTTCGCGGCGCAGGGGACTGGGAACACCGTCCAGGACCCGGATGGGACGAAGGTTCACGTACTGCCGGAACTCGCGGCGGATGGGGATCAGCAGCCCCCACAGGCTCACGTGGTCCGGCACGCTGGGCCAGCCGACCGCGCCGAGCAGAATCGAGTCGTGCCCGCGGATCTGGTCCAGTCCGTCCGAGGGCATCATGGCGCCCTGCTCCAAATAGCGCTGGCAGGACCAGTCAAATTCGTCATAGGTGAGGTCAATGCCGTGGCGGCGGGCGACGGCGTCGAGCACCGCCCGGGCAGGCGGCAGCACCTCGTGGCCAATGCCGTCGCCGGGAATGAGTGCAATGCGGTAGCGGTCAGTCATGAGCCCCATCACATCGGGAACGTACCCGTAATGTCAAAGTCCGCAGTGGATAAGGCGCGGCCCGCGGGTTGCTCCGTCAGCGGGCCAGGATGTGCCGCAGGTAGCGGCGGGGTTCGTTCAGATAGGACTTCCAGTTCGAAACCAGGTCCAGGTCCTCCCAGTTCCGCCGGGCAATTCCATGCTCGCCGGTTTCGTAGATGGTGGCACCCGGCAGTGAAGCCAGTACGGGGGAGTGTGTTGCACACAGGATCTGGGAGCCGTTGGCCGCCAGATCATCCAGCACGCCGATCATCGCCAAGGTGGAGCTGAAGGACAACGCTGCCTCCGGCTCGTCGAGGCAGTAGAAGCCGGGGGAATCCAAGTACGTCTCGGCTACGGCGAGAAAGGACTCTCCGTGGCTCATGGTGTGGAAATCGTGGCCGCCCTCGAGCTGGTCCTGAAAGGTATAGAAGCCGTGCATGGTCTCGGCCCGCAGGAAGAACCCCCACTTAGCTGCGCCCGCCTGCCGGACCAGTGAAATCCAGCTGCTCAGCGGTGATTCGGTTCCGTGCGTCGAGTGGGCCGAATGGACACTGCCGCCCTCGGGTCCAAGACCGTAGGCTGCCGCCACCGCCTCCACCAGGGTGGATTTTCCGCTCCCGTTCTCGCCCACCAGGAACGTTACGCCCGGGGGCAGTTCGAGTCCGGAGTCCAGGACGGCAGCGACGGCGGGAATGTTTGCCGGCCACTGGTCCCGCGGAATATCCGCGTCTTTCCGAACACGTACTTCGCGGACGAGCCGCGCATCATCAAACCCCCGGGATTCTCGCATGCCTCCAGTCTGGCAGGTTGGCCCTTCCGAACCTCAGCTTCTGACGGTGCGGACAAGCGCACGAATACCGGCGAAGGCCGCTGCACCGCCCAGGATCCAGGGTCCCGCGGCAATAAGGGGAACCACTGCCTGTTCCTTCAAGTCGGCCCGGTTCCTGCCAAACCTGGAGGAGAATCCGTGCCGCGTAAATTCACTGAGCACCCCCGACTCGGTGACCGGGTTGTCCGGATGCAGGGTGAGGAAGGAACGCAGATGGCTCCCGCCTGCGTCCACGCGGTCGGCGGCGATCAGGATAAGCCAGTGGGCTGCCCGGGCTTCGCCGTACCTGTAGGCATACCGTCTCATCACGCCGGAAACTCCCTTGAGCGGCACGGCGGTCCCAAACACGGGAGTTACGAACTCGTGTTCGATGGAGCGTTCCCTCGGCTGCTTCTCCGGCTGCCGCTCAGGAAAGTCCCAGTGCGCACCGGTCACCAGATCGGTGCGTTCCTTGGGCCCCGACGGACGGTCGGCCGGGTCCAAATCCGCACCCCAGCCCGGAATGCGTGCCCGGAGCTCCTCGTTGGAGAATTTCCGTTTCGGCGCCCCGGCGATATAGGGGGTGCTTGGCTTTTCCGGCATGGTTTCCTCTCCTTCAGGACGCGCTGGGGATGATAAGGGGTTTGATGCAGTCATCGAGCTTGGCCGAGAACATGTGGTATCCCTCGGCTATGTGTTCCAGGGGTATGCGGTGCGTGATGATGTCGCTGGGTTTGAGGTAGCCGTTGCGGATGTGCTCGAACAAACGCGGCCACTGCCGCTTGGCCGGACACTGGTTCATCCGGAGCGTGAGCCCCTTGTTGAGGGCGTCGCCGAACTTTACGGCACTGAAGATGGGACCGTAGGCTCCGACCACGGACACGGTCCCGGCCTTGCGCACGGAATCAATGGCCCAGTTCAGTGCCACTGGAGAGCCGCCCTGCAGTTTGAGCTGCGAAGCGGTGACGTTCTGGAGAAAGCTCCCGTCCGCCTCCGCGCCGGCAGCATCGATCACCACATCTGCGCCAAGGTAGTCGGTGGTCTTCTTCATCTCCACCACGATGTCGTCGTACTCGGCGAAGTTGTATGTTTCGGCGTGCGCAAACGTTCGGGCCTTGGCGAGCCGGTATTCCAGATGGTCGACGACGATGACGCGTCCGGCGCCCATCAGCCAGGAGGACTGGGCCGCGAACAGCCCCACCGGCCCGGCACCGAATACGATGACGGTGTCACCTTCCCGGATGTCCCCCAGCTGCGCACCGAAATATCCGGTGGCCAGGGCATCGGTCAGCAGCAGGGCGTCTTCCTCATCCATCCACTGGGGAATGATGCTGGGACCGACGTCGGCAAAGGGAACCCTGACAAACTCGGCCTGCCCGCCGTCGTACCCGCCGCAGGTGTGGGAGTAACCGTAGATGCCACCCACCGCCGTCGCGTTGGGATTCACGTTGTGGCAGTTGGAGTACAGGCCGCGCGTGCAGAAATAGCAGCTGCCGCAGTAGATGTTGAAGGGGACCATGACCCGGTCTCCCACGCTCAGGTTCTGTACTGAGGAACCCACCTCGTGAACCACGCCCACGAACTCGTGCCCAAAGGTGGTTCCTACCCGGGTATCGGGCATCATCCCGTGATAGAGGTGCAGATCGGACCCGCAGATGGCCGCTGCGGTCACCCGAACAATGGCATCATTCGGGTGCTCAATGGCGGGAATGGCCTTTTCTTCGACACGGACCTTGTACGGCCCGCGGTACACCATGGAGCGCATCGTTTCCCCTTTGCAAGCATGCTGATGGATTTCCCACCATCCCTGCGGATGCTTGTGGCCGTCAAGGGGCACGCGGTGCTCCGATCCCACCGACGCCGGTCGGCCGAGGGCAAACCGCTAGGAGTCGTAAACAGCCTTGACCGCGGCCAGCCACTGACCATGACGCTGGTCTCCGCGGCCGTCCCGCCGGAAGCACGCGGCGCCGCCCTGGCACTGCGGCTCCTGGGCAACCGGGTGGGGCAGGTTCTCCTGCCTGCAGCCGCGGGCCTGGCAGCTGCCCCGCTGGGACCCAGCGGAGCAGTATGGACTGCATGCCTGGTCATGGCGGTGAGTGCAGCGGTCAAGGCACCCGCCGCACGGCGCGACGGAACTGCGGAGTCCTGAGCCCTGGGTCAGCCGACGAGCCCGACGAGCCCGACGACCATCCTCGAACACTTGTTCTAATACGGTATGTCTTGGTGGAGTGGACCGGGATGAGCGCTATCCGGATCGCCTGTCAGCACTCCAGTCGTAGCCGAACCTCGCCACACAGTGCCACACCTTCTTCAGGGTCTGCCGGTCAAACCGCTCTTCCCGGACCGCATCGCCGATGATGCGGGCGTCAAGCCAGCCGTTCTCGGCGATGCTTTGTCCGGCGGAGACGATGTCCTCGCCCCGGTATGAGGCGTGTTTTCCCAGCTCAGCTGCGCTGAGCCGGAAACCGGCATGCCACTCCAGCGCGCACGGCAGCGTGTGCGCCGCAGCTTCAATGTCTGTATTCCGGTAGGCCGGGTCCAGCACCAGCGCTGCAATGTGGCTGCCGACCACCAGGGGACCGTGGACATGCGCTTCAATGTGGTCATCCAGGACGTCCTGCCCGGACCACCGTGCGTGTTCACTGGCCAGAGCCACCAGGGGCATCCGTTCCATGGTTCCAAAGTGTTCCGGCTCTGTACTGCTGTCCGGGAAGCAGTACGTTACGCGGGGGTATTCCGCACGCCGAAGCCGCAGATGCGAGGACCCGAACCGAACCGCTCCACCCACGTCTCGTCGACGGTAGTTCAGGGAGCCGTACTTCGGCCGCTGACTCGGCGGGGCGTCGTCGTACGCTCCGCCGAACATGTCATGCTCCCAGCGCCAGCGGTCACCGCCCGGCCAAGCAGTGAGACCGCCGTTGCCTGTTCCTGTTTCAAACTGTGATCGGTAGAGGCCGTCAGCGGCAAGGAAATCCAGCAGCGCAACCCCCTTCACGGGGGCGTCCGGATGGAAGTGAATGGTCACGTCCAGGGACAGGTCCAACGGAGGTCCTGCTGTCCGGTTGCCGACATAGTCGATGGCCCGTTCCCAGGGGGGGCGGAAGAAGTGTCATTGATCCTGACATGGCGCACACCTTACTCACTCCGGCGGAAGGACGGCGAGGGGGACAGCCCGAATCGCTCCGGCGCTCGCAGGTATCCCTGAAGTTGTCCGGCGCTCGCCGGTTCACGTTCGCCGTGTGGGTACGGCTGCCCTGTCAGCACACGACGGGGGAGCGGAGCCACCCGACTGGGAGCATACCGGGCCTAGCGTCTGGGCAGCGCTCGCAGATGCTGGCGCAGGCCGGGAATGGCGAAGTCGACCTTCCCGTGAGCAGTGGATTGGATGAGCCCGGCTGCGAGCAACCGGGAGCGGTAGTTTGCCACCAAATTAGTCTTGGCCCCGATGCGGCGGCCAATGTCTCCGGCCAGGGAGGGACCGTCATCCTCGGCCATGGCGAAAAGGAAGTCCATGTCTTTGGGGGAGGCAGCGGCAAGGGCGGCTTCGATGACAGTGCGGGCATTGCGGCGGTTTGCCGCCGCAATGGCCCGGTCGACGGTTTCGGATGTAAGACTGCCCTGATTGCCTTCCGCTTCGCGCCAGAGGAAGTAACCGACCAGCTGAATAAGGAACGGATACCCGCCCGTGGCTTCCGATGCCCGGCGCACAAGCCCGGGGGAGACCTCGATGGATGCTTGGGAGAAGGTGACTGCGAAGGACTCTTCCACTTCCCGGACAGCGGCGGCGTGAAGATCGATCTTGTCAGCCCGGCGGAGGAACGTGGCCACTCCTTCGTTGAGCAGGTCGGACACAGCGGCCGGAAGTCCGGCGAAAACCAGTCCAATGGGCAGCCGGTCCTGGATGAAGTGCTGGACGCTGGCTGCCAGCTGGGCAAGTTCGGTGCGGTCAGCAGCATGGATCTCATCCACAGTGATGATCAGCCCGTTGCCGCGCTCATCCAAGAGCCTCAGGAGCTCCTCACCCAGTGTCCGCCACGCAACCTGGCGTTCGGGCGGGAGCTGGGTGGTGATGCTGAAGCCGGCGGCGGCGATTGCCGTGATTCGGCGGTTTACCGGGCCGGGTCCGAGCTCCTCAGCGATAGCCCGCATGGATTCTCCGATCCGGCCCATGAAGCCGGCGGTGGCGGTCTCGGAAATGACGGCCCAGCCCTTTTCCCGGGCTATGTCGTGGGCGGCACCCAGCATGACGGTCTTGCCGATTCCACGGGCGCCGGTGAAGATCGTCAAAAGTCCCGGAGCGCCGGACCCCAGGCGTAGTCCGTACTCGAACTCGTCGAGCACTCCTGCGCGGCCCAGGATTTGCGGGGGTGTTGCTCCTGCCGATGGGCGGAAGGGGTTCTCCATCAGCAGGCTCCCTGTGAGTTTGTATGAGTCTTGTGAGTTTCCGTCTCCGACATGCTGTGAGTTTATGTGAGTATGGTGAGTTTTGCCATCGGTGCCCGCCCGGGAGTTTCCACTTTCTTTGGCAACAAGGGTTGACGATGGCGACGCGTCAGCTTACGTTGACGATATGGCTACACGGGACGACTTGATCAGTGATGGCACCAGCCGTGATCCCGCCGTGGGATTGCGCGCAGTGGCTGCCCTGCGGCGCCTCGTGGAACAGCTTGAGGATCTCCAGGTGGAGAATGCCCGGCGTTTGGGCTGGTCGTGGGCGGAGATTGCCGCCGTCGTCGGGGTATCAAAGCAGGCAGTGCACAAAAAGCATGCGGGGCGGCTCGGCCGGTCCAAGGACAGGGGAGACAGCGATGTTTGAACGGTTCACGCAGGACGCACGCACAATTGTCATTGAAGCGCAGGAACAGGCAAGGACGCTGGAGGCCCGCGAAATCACGGCGGACCATCTCCTCCTCGGCATCTTGGCCGGCGGCGACAATCCCGCCACCCGGGTCCTGCACCAGTTCGGCATCGAGAGTGATGCCGTGGCACAGCGCGCTTCGGGACTCGGCGCCGCTGACGCCCAGGCGCTGGAGGCCATCGGCGTCGATTTGGACGCGGTCCGGAAGAGCGTGGAAGCCAGCTTCGGGGCCGGAGCGCTGGACCGGCCGCCGCGCCGGCGCAACCGGTTCCCGGGCCGCCGCAGCAGCGGACATATCCCCTTCACAGCGTCAGCCAAGGGAGCCTTGGAACATTCACTGCGCCAAGCGATCGCGCTGAACGATAAGGCGATTACCGTTGAGCACATCCTGCTGGGGCTGATTGCCGAGGACTCCGGGCTGGCGGCGCGAACGATCGCTTCACTGGGAGTAGACCCGGCACAGGTGCGGGCAGCCGTGCTCCGGGAACGGGGAAAGGCCGCCTAGCAACACTTGCGGCTACAGGCGGTGGACTGAGCAGGGGAGTGCCGGCCGTTCATTCTGCCGCCCGGCGCAACAGCATGTCCCGCTCCCTGGTGTTCCCCGCTAGTGCTGCCGCGGCGGTGAACTCGGCACGAGCCTCGGCCGACCGTCCGAGACGGGACAGCAGCTCGCCTCGCACACTGGGCAGCAGGTGGGATCCCCGCAGTACTCCCTGCGCAACGAGGCGGTCCGCAATCGCCAGCGCAGTTTCCGGGCCGGTAGCCATGGAGACCGCCACTGCCCGATTGAGTTCCACCACAGGGCCTGGCGCCAGCCGGCCAAGAGCCTCGTACAGCAGCACAATCTGCGGCCAGTCCGTGCCATCGACGTTCGCAGCAACACAGTGGCATTTGGCGACGGCTGCCTGCAGGGCATAGTTGCCTCGTCCACGCCCGAGTGCATCCGCGCGTGCCAGGGCTTCGCGTCCGCGTTCAATCCCGCCCCGATCCCAGGAACTCCGGTCCTGCTCCGCCAGCAGGATCGGAGTTCCGTCGACTCTGGTCCGGGCCGCAAACCGGGCGGTCTGGAATTCCATCAGCGCAACGAGCGCATGAGCCTCCGGTTCCCGGGGCACCAGCCGCGCCAGGACCCGGCCCAGCCGCAGCGCTTCGCCCGCCAGGTCCTGCCGTATCCATTGATCGCCTGATGTTGCCGAGTACCCTTCAGTAAACATCAGGTAGATGACGCGGAGCGCGCCGGCCAACCGAGGCTCCCACTCAGAGGGCTCGGGCACCTCAAAGGGCACTTTCGCGGCGGCCAGGGTCTTTTTGGCCCGGACAATGCGCTGCTGCACCGTAGCCACGGGGACCACGAAGAGCCTGGCGATTTCCCTGGTCGACAACCCACCCACCACCCGAAGCGTCAGCGTAATCTGCGCCAGAAGGGAGAGCTCCGGATGGCAGGCGGAAAAGACCAGCCGGAGGACGTCGTCGGGCACCGGGTTCCAGTCCGCGACGACGTCCTCCTGCGCCTCCTGCGCGAGCCGACGGTACCGCTCTTCCAGCCGCTCGGTCCGCCGCCAACTGTCAATGGCCCTTCGTTTGGCCACCGCGGTGAGCCAAGCAGCCGGATTGCGCGGCACACCGGCTGCGGGCCACTGGGCAAGCGCCTCCGCAACGGCTTCCTGCGCCATGTCCTCGGCGAAACCAACGTCACCGGTGACCCGCGCCAGGGCAGCGACAATCCGGGGTCCTTCGATCCGCCACAGCGCCTCGATACGGCGGGGGACCGCACCCCGACGGGGCTCTTCCTGGGCCACGGAGGGTTCCGGTCCGGCGGCTACGCGTTTCCCGCGCGAAGCGCCGCCTCGTCGTCGCGCCATCCCGCTTCCTTCCGGATGTACTCGTTGTCAGCGAACGCGGCGAAGTCCTCGGGCTCGGTTACCCGTCGGACCTCCAGCTTCGAGCCGGCACCCAGGGGACAGCGCCTGGCCCATTCGGCGGCTTCGTCCCTGGAGGACACCTGCAGGATCCAGAAGCCGTTGAAGAGTTCGTGGGTCTCGCCGTATGGTCCGTCGGTAACCAGCGGCGGGTCATCCGAGAAATCAACGACGAAGGCGTTGTCGGAGTCCTGTGCCACATCGGCCAGGCCCTCTCCGGCGAGCAGGACTCCGGCATTGATCATCGACTCGTTGTAGGCGCCCATCCGATTGATGACCTCCTCGAAGGGCAGATCCTTGTAGGCTTCCTGTGCTGCGTCAGTGGAACGCATGATGAGCATGTACTTCATGGCTGACTCCTTCTCCTCACGAAGCCGCGGCATGCGACTTCTACTATGCCGTCGAACGGCACGCAGGGATATCGACGTCGGAAAGAATCTTTTTGCGCAGGCCGCTGAGCAGCGGGCGGTCGCGGCAAGGCATCGTGCGCCGCACCGTGCGCCGCCAACTGGTCTGGCACCGCCAGCACCGGTGCGGGGGACCCCTTCCCCAGCACTACTTGACATAATGTAGATTATCGGCGTTATAGGGAGTTGGCTGGAGAGGGGTTGATTGCCGGATTTCCATCCACGCAGGAACATGCCCATCCATTGGCCGGTTACGCCTCCTCCGAGAAGCTTCCCGCCCATCGGCCCGGCCTTGCGGGCTGACTCGGAGCCGGAGCCAGCACGGACCGCCGCAGACGTGCATACGGGTTGCGTAGTGCAGGCTACGTTTCACCGCCCGTTCCGACCCCGCATGAGTTGACATAACGTCCCCCCTGGGGAATTAGCCGAGCGCTTGGACCGTTGCATGTTGACATAACGCACACCACCGCAGGAACCGTGCGTAAGCCCGGCTGCCGCGCAGCTTGTCATAACGCATAGGCAGCCGTCGCAGACAGCCAGTGGCGACATGACATAACTGACAGAAGAACCCGAGCGGGCCCCTCCCCGATCCGCCCCGCAGGTGCACGCCTGATCTGCGAAAAAATAGGGTCCAGATCACTTCCGCCACAGCACCTTAGGGCCTATGATTCGCTTTTGCGTTCCGAGTTGGTGAAACCGGCCCTTGTGGCTATATGATCTACGCCTAACCCCCCAAATTTCAGGAGATAAGCACTTCACATGGCTACTGATTACGATGCTCCGCGCGTCAAGGAAGAAGACCGCCCCAGCGATTCCCTTGAGGGGCTGAAAGCCCAGCAGCGCGGCGGCGCAATGACGGCCGTTCGGGACGTCGCTGACGAAACGGATGCCATCGACGGCTTCGAACTTCCCGGTGCGGATCTGTCCGGCGAAGAGCTGCTCATTAAGGTTGTCCCGGCACAGGCTGACGAGTTCACCTGCATGTCCTGCTTCCTGGTGCGGCACCGCTCACAGATCGCCAAGGAAAAGAACGGCGACAAGTACTGCGTGGACTGCGAAGGCTGAGTCCGCCGCTATCCGGTTTGGATGCGAACGACTCTGTCGCGGCATCCAAACCGGCTATTTTTTTGCCTGTAACCATCTATTCCACGGCTTGAACCACTTCATTGCGGCGCAGGAACCATGGCTTGTAGGGCGGGTCAAACAGGGCGAACCGCGGCATGCCCACCGGGGTCAGGCCGGCGGACTCCACCGCCTCCCCCAGTGCCTCAGCGTGGTCCAGATAGTTGCGTGACGTCCACCTGCCCGAGAAAGAGGCTGCCGCGCCCCGGCTTGCCGGCATCGTCACGATCGTGACGGCGGGATCGTCCGGGTCCGGTGCCGCGTTGGGGGTCAGCGTTTCCGGAAGCACAAAGGCCACGGTATAGGTTCCCTCGAGGGGTTGCGGCTGAAGTACCACCGGCGCCGTCATGGGAATTTTGACCGGCAGCGGAACATCCGCGGGGTTATGGGACGGATTGGCACCGCTGGGCATGTTCTTGCCGCTGATGTAGCCGAACAAATAGCGGAACGCAGTGTTGCCCGCCGCCTCCAAAGACGAATGGACTGTCACCTGCGCCACCAGATGGGCCGGGTAATTCCGCAGCTCGAAGCCGGGAAGAACGGCAAGCACCTGGTACGGCTGCTGTTCTGTCATATGGCGTGAGGATACCCGCCTGATGCTGCTTTGAGAACGGTGCAAGCAACTAGGATGGGGCAGTGCCCTCAGAAACCTCACTCATCCGCGATCTTGTTCTCCCGCTGCTGGAAACGGATCTGCCGCCGATCGTTCAACTGGGTCATCCCGCCCTGCGGGCGGAAGCGCTCCCCTACGACGGCCAACTCGACAGCAGCGAACTCACTGCCCTGATCGATCTCATGCGCCGGGTTATGCATGCGGCTCCCGGGGTGGGGCTGGCTGCCCCGCAGCTGGGCATTCCGCTGCAGATCGCCGTGCTCGAAGATGCGTTTGAGGATCCGGAGCAGACTGACGTCCGCGATCGCCGTCCACTGCCCTTCTTCGCCGCCATCAACCCCGTCTGCACGCCTGCGTCCGAAGACCTGGTGGAATTCTTCGAGGGCTGCCTCTCATTCAACGGCTATCAGGGCGCCGTCCCGCGCTACCGGACCGTTTCCCTGCAGTACACCGACGCGCAGGGGGCAGCCTCCCGGCGTGTTTTCGAAGGCTGGCAGGCTCGGATTGTGCAGCATGAAACCGACCATCTGGCCGGCACGGTCTATGTCGACAAGGTCCTGACCCGGTCGCTGTGCAGCAACGCCGAATACCTGCGCCGCTGGGCCTCGCCCTCCATTGACGAGGCCCGGCGGGGACTGGGCTTTTAGACGCCCACGAGCCTAGGCGACGACGGCGTCCGAAAGCCCGGCGGTCTCCCCCTGGTTCGCAGGCGTCGGCAGCCACCGTGCCCACCAGCGCAGGATGTGCTCGAAGCGCTGCCGCCGGTGCCAGGGTGTTCCGGCCCGGGACAGTTCGTGGTTTTCACCGGGGAACAGCAGCAGTTCCGCGGGAACGCCGTGCTGTTTGAGCGCCGTGTAATAGCGCTGTGCCTGCTCCACGGGGCAGCGAAGGTCCTCTTCTGAGTGGATCACCAGGGTTGGTGTGCGCACCTCTCCAACCCTGGCCATCGGACTCTGTGACAGCACCTTGTCCGGGTCAGCCCCGGTATAGGCGGCGCTGAAGAACCAGCCGATGTCAGCGGAACCTATGAAGGACAGCGGATCCAGGAACCCGCGTTCCACAATGGCGGCAGTGAACCGGTGGTCATTGGCGATCGTCCACGCGCTGAGATATCCGCCGTAGGAACCACCCATCACCCCCAACCGCTCGCCGTCCAAGTCCGGATGGGCCCGGAGCACGCCCTCCAGGAAGGACAGGACGTCATCCAGGTCCACCGTCCCCATGGCTTCCTTGATCACCCTGCCGTGTTCCTGACCGTATCCGGCCGATCCGCGCGGGTTGCACTGCACCACCGCGTATCCAGCCGCTGCGTAAGCCTGCGCTTCGTCGAAGTACGCGCAATCGAACTGGGCGAACGGACCGCCGTGGATGTTGAGCAGCACCGGATGCGGGCCCGGCCCTTCGGGAAGAACCACCCAGCCGTGCACCGGGTACCCGTCCCGGGACGGGTGCGTTTCCTCTTCCACGGGAACCGGCAGGGCCCGCGACCGCAGCCGTGCGGAGAAATCCGTCAGGGTCCGGAGCCGGCCTGCTTCCACCGCAGCCACTTCTCCCATGGTGTCTGCGTCCGCATAGCTGACGACGACGGCGCCGGCAGCTGCCGCTGCTCCCTGGATCACGCGGGGACCGCTGACAAGCACCTGCTGCTCCCCCCAGGCATTGATTTGCAGCAGTTCCACGGTGCCCCGGGTGCGGTTGAATACGAGGACGGCCGAACCGCCGGCCGGGACGATGCCGCCCTCCGCCAGATCGACGTTTTCCGGGTCCGTGAGCCGGACGGCCGGTGCTGAAGCGTCCGACGGCATGACGTACAGCGAGGTGTTGCGCGCCACGAAGTCAGTGCCGGAGGCGGAGAGTTCCGAGGCCAGGAAGAACAGCCATTCGCCGTCGTCGCTGGGCGTCGGAGTGTCAGCACCCAGCAGGGAACCGGCACCGGTGCCCGTGTTGGTGAGACGCTCCGGCTCTCCGCCGGAAAGCTCAAGGGCGTAGACGTCGGACACCAGATCCTCGTCGGCACCGTCATGGAGTGCGGCAGTAAACAGGACGCGTTTGCCGTCGGCTGAAAAGACCGGCGCCGAGGCATCGGCGTTGGCGGCGGTGAGTTGCCGGACCGCAGGGAACCGCTCCGGGGCATCCTCGCTGAGAGCCTCTTTGGCCCGGCCCGCCGGCTCAATCCAAGGTTCGGCGTCCAGCGCCGGCAGATCCAGAAGGAAAGCCTGCACGCGTTTGTCCGCCGTGTAGCCGGCACCGTTGGCCCGGTACTTGTAGCTGCTGATCAGGCGTGGATCCTCCGCACCCGGACCAACGCCGTCGACCGTTCCGTACCGGCCGTGCAGGGGTACCCGAGAGGTGAACACCACTTGGGTGGAATTCGGCGAAAAACGGAACCAGCTCACGCCCAGCGCGGAATCGGTGAGCTGCACCGGTTCCCCGCCCGCCGCAGGAACAGCGAAGAGCTGCGGTTTGCTGCCGGGAGCGGAGCGCAGGAAGGCGAGAATTTCTCCGTCCGGCGAGAACCGGGGCTGGGTGTCGGAGAAGCCGAGCGTTATGCGGCCCGGAACACCGCCGTCGGCCAGGGGCACGGACCAGAGTTGGCCTACGTAGGCGTCGGCCGTGAAATCGGGCCGGGTGGCGGACACCACGGCATGCGTGCCGTCCGGGTGGATAGTAGGAGCAGAAACAGACGTCAGGAGATCCAGATCACATGGTTTCACCCGCTCGAGCCTACTACCGGTGCGGTTCCCGGAAGGCGCAGCGGCACACCTTGGATCGCACCTAAGACAGCGGGCCGCACCTAAGATGGAAGGATGCCTCATCCTCCCCTCTCCCTGCTGCTGTGCCCGGTGTGCCGCGAGCCGTTGTCCGCCGCAGATGAAGAGGACCGGACGCCCAGTCTCACCTGTCCGCAGGGGCACCGTTACGACTCGGCGCGTCAGGGATACTTCAACCTGCTGACCGGCGGCGGTACGAAATTCGCCGCTGACACGGCGGAAATGGTGCAGGCGCGCGTGGATTTCCTTGCCGCCGGGCACTATCGCCGGATGGCGCAGGAGTTGTCCCGGCTGGTGGCGGCGGCCGTGCCCGGTGCGCAGGCAATCCTCGACGCGGGCGCGGGCACCGGTTATTACCTGGGCATGGTTGGCGGGGCGTTGCCTGGCACTGATGCAGTGGCACTGGACATTTCCAAGTTCGCGCTCCGGCGCGCCGCAAGGTCCCTGCCGGCTGCCAGTTGTCTTGTCTGGGACGTATGGCGCCCGCTGCCGCTGGCCGACGCGTCAGTTGACGCGGTGCTGAACGTTTTTGCGCCGCGCAACGCTCCGGAGTTCCGCCGTGTCCTGCGAGACAACGGCGTCCTGGCCGTGGTTACCCCGCAGCCGCGGCACCTGCAGGAAATCCGCGGCTTGGCCGGCATGCTGGAGATCGGCGACGAGAAGGAGGGCCGGGTGGCCGCCGCCATGGAAGGTTACTTCCGTCCGGAGGAAACCCGGCACTGTGAATACGTGATGAATCTCAGTGCGGCGGATGTTCGCAATGTGGCCTTGATGGGGCCATCGGCACGGCATCTGGACCGGGATGCTCTCCGGGACGCTTTGGCGGAACTGCCGGAAACCATCCCGGTGACGGCCTCCTTCTCGCTGCAGCTCTTCCGGGCTTCCTGATACGGGCCGTTCCGGCAGGATATGCCGCCGGACACGGAAAGCGGCACCCAAACGTTATACCCATCAACCGGTGTCCTACGGATTTTCTGCTCCGTATCAGGCACAATGGGCAGCACCGCCCGTACACTCCAACCGCCGTCGCTGCTGTTGGCGGAGCCGAAGGGGAACGACATGCAGGACGTATACCAATGGTTGCTCGACTATGGCTGGGCCGTTTGGCTGGTGCTTTTCCTGGGCTTGGCCGCAATCGAAACGCTGACACTGGACCTGTTTTTTGCCATGCTGTCCGTCGGTGCCCTGGGTGCCATGCTGGCGGCCGTCTTCGGTGCTCCATTGTTCCTGCAGGTGGTGGTTTTCTGCATCGTGGCGCTGCTGATGATCGTCCTCGTCCGGCCCATCGCCCTAAAACATCTGGAGCGCGGCCCCAAGGACCAGCGTTCCAATATTGACCGGCTCATCGGTGCGCCCGCAGTGACGCTTGAAGCCGTATCGGGTTCCGCTGGAACGGTGAAGATCGGCGGTGACATCTGGACTGCCCGCACCCCGGACGGGTCCAGCGTGGACTCCGGCGCTCCGGTGCTGGTCACCCGGATTGACGGGGCCACCGCCGTCGTCGTGGCTGCTCCGGCCGGAGCGCATGCCGCAGACGGCACGGCCGACGAAGAATCCAGCGACGATCCCGGATTTCAGCGTTAAGGGAAGACCAGCGGAAGCACGAACACTACTGAGAACTTATCGCCTGCAGCTCGCTGCGGGCGCCGCCCGGCGGCAGCCGCCGCCGGCAGAGAACCTGGTGGACCCGACGGGTCCGCCAAAACTTGAAGGGGGAATATGAGTTCCGGAGCAACCGGCCTCATCATCATTCTGGCTGTCCTGATTATTTTTGTTCTGGTCATCCTGGTGAAATCGGTCAAGATCATTCCACAGGCCCGTGCCGGCGTCGTAGAACGGCTGGGCAAGTACCAGCGGACGCTGAACCCCGGCCTGACCATCCTGATTCCGTTCGTGGACCGGCTTCTGCCGCTCCTGGACCTTCGCGAACAGGTGGTGTCGTTTCCGCCGCAGCAGGTGATTACCGAAGACAGCCTGGTGGTGTCCATCGATACGGTCGTCTACTTCCAGGTCACCGATCCCCGGGCCGCCACCTATGAGATCGCCAATTACATCCATGCTGTCGAGCAGCTCACCACCACCACCCTGCGCAACGTGGTCGGCGGGCTCAACCTTGAAGAGGCACTGACCTCCCGTGACCGCATCAACGGCCAGCTGCGCGGCGTCCTCGACGAAGCCACCGGCCGCTGGGGCATCCGTGTTTCCCGCGTTGAGCTGAAGGCCATTGAGCCGCCCCTGTCGATTCAGGACTCCATGGAGAAGCAGATGCGCGCCGAGCGTGAACGCCGCGCCACCATCCTTACGGCCGAAGGCACCAAGCAGGCCCAAATCCTGAACGCCGAAGGTCGCCGTCAGGCAGCCATCCTCGCAGCAGAGGGTGATGCCAAGGCCGACATCCTCCGGGCCGACGGTGAGTCCCAGGCCATCGCGAAGGTCTTCGAGGCCATCCATAAGGGGAACCCGGACCAGAAACTGCTGGCGTACCAGTACCTGCAGACCCTGCCGAAGCTGGCCGAGGGCACGTCAAACAAGCTGTGGATCATTCCCAGCGAGCTGGGCGAAGCGCTCAAGGGTGTTGGCAGCGCTTTGGGGAACTATGTTCCTGACCAGTTCTCCGCCAATGGCACAGCGAACGGGACCTCCAACGGCACCGAGCCCGCCGCTTCAGCCGGCACCCGCCCGGCAACCGCCCCCGACGCTCCCGCATTCGCCCCCACCATCGCCGACTCCCCCGACGCCGCACGCTGAGCGGCACGGTTATCCCAAAGTGCGCACGGCCGGTATAATTGGTTGTTTGCCGGGGTCTGCCCCCGCGGCCGCCTTGAAAAGAAGCATCGCAGACACCGTGCCGGAACATTCGGCACGGCATCGGCGTTGACTTCAATGGGCCGTTTGCGGGACGGCACCAGCGGCTCGAGCGCTCCAACTGCGTCCGGGCCGGCGGAACAAAACTTTTACGGTACCGGGGCGGAACGGTACCAACAGCACTACAGATGGATCCCCCGGGATCCTTCGGACTGAAGAGGGAGAAAAGATGAGCGATCGCAGCCTGCGGGGTATGCGCCTTGGCGCGCAGAGCATGGAGACTGAATCCGGCGTTGAGCCGGCTCCCCGCCAGCGGGTGGAATACCGCTGCGAGGACGGCGAACGGGTATTTGTGACGTTCGCCGCCGAGGCCGACGTTCCTCCGGTCTGGGTATCCAAGACCGGCAAGGAAGCCCTCCTGGTTGACGGCGAGAAGCCGGACACCAGCAACGACAAGCCGGTGCGCACCCACTGGGACATGCTGCTTGAACGACGCAGCATTGAGGAACTGGAGACAATCCTCCAGGACCGCTTGACCATCCTGCGGGAACGCCGCGGAGAGCGCACTTCAGCCTCGAAGTAAGGTCACCGGCCCGCTGTTGCGGGCCCGAAGAATAAGGGAGGGCGGTTGCCGTACGGCAACCGCCCTCCCTTTCTTGTCTGTATACAGCCGGGCTGTTCCTAGCCGCGGCGCGTCAGCTTATTCCAGCGGGCACGCATGCCCCACTTGGTGACATTGGCCATGGCTTCAAAGACGATGTTGCCGCTCATCTTGGAAGCACCGAATTCACGTTCCACAAAAGTGATCGGGACCTCCTGAATGCGCAGGCCCAGGCGGGCGACGCGGAAGGTCATGTCCACCTGGAAGCCGTAGCCCACCGACTCGACGGCACTGAGGTCCAGCTGCTCCAGCGTGGTGCGGCGGAAGGCGCGGAAGCCGGCCGTGATGTCGCGGACTCCGATTCCCAGCATGAGGCGCGAATAGGTGCTTCCTCCGCGGGACAGGATCTTTCGGTGCAGGGGCCAGTTGACGACGGAGCCGCCCGGGACCCAGCGGGAACCGATCACCAGGTCGGCGCCGGATTCCGCCGCAGCGAGCAGCAAAGGCAACTGCTCCGGCTTGTGCGATCCATCCGCGTCCATTTCAACGAGGATGTCGTAGTCCCGCTCCAGGCCCCACCGGAAGCCGGCGATATACGCGGCACCGAGCCCTTCTTTGCCCTTTCGGTGCAGCACGTGTACCTGGGGGTCCTTGGCAGCGATCTCGTCCGCATAGGCACCTGTGCCGTCGGGGCTGTTATCGTCCGCAATCAGCACATCCGAATCCGGTACCGCCAGCCGCAGCCGCTGAAGCGTCTTGGGAAGCGATTCGATTTCGTTGTAAGTCGGGATGATCGTCAGGACGCGCACTCAGGTTGCCTTTCATTGGGGAGGCCGCGTGGAACGCAGCCAATGGGGTTCTTACCCCGACACGACTTCCCAGTATATGGGAGCCGCATCCTGGACACTCGCACATGCCGATGCTGCGCCGGTCACATCCTCAGTCCCGGCACACGCAGAGGGGCAGCCCCATCCGCCTTCGGGCCAGAACCGGCCAAGGCCGGAACTGTTTTCTACTGACGGTTGAAACTGCCCCTGATGCGCACTCGTGCCTGCAGTGCTACACACTTCGCACGCAGTGTTTCGCGCGCACGGCGGGATCAGTTTCCTGAGGTCCCGCCGCGATTCCCCTAGCCTACGTGCTGTCACGAATGTGTCAACAAGCCTCTGACTAGGACACTTATCTGTTAACGCAGGTCACGTGGGTGAGCCGTCGTGGCGCACGGAACAGACCGGTCCTAAAAACCTACTGATCGGTAGAGCTGCGTGCCATTGTGCACGGTCAGCAGGCAGCGCGGCTGGTGAGTTGTGTCCAGAGCCGGCAGCAGCGGCGTTCCGGCGCGGGGGTCTGTGCTCCACGCCGCTCCCTTGCCTTCGGGAGTCTGGACCATCAATTCTTCAACTTCCCACACGGCGTAGGACGCCGGAGCTCCCGGTGCCAGCTGGCCAAGCATGAAGTTCGCCGAGCCTGCGGCACGCCAGCCTGCCCGTGTGTGGCCGATGAAAGCGGCACGTGAGGAAATCCGTTCGGCGGCATTGGAATGGAAAACCGCAGCCCGGACGGCGGACCAGGGATCCAGCGGCATGACCGGGCCGTCGGAACCCAACGCCACCAGGACGCCGGCGGAGAGCAGGGACGCGAAGCGGTTCATGGAACTGCTGCGCTCCCCCAGCCGCTGGTCATAAAGCCCGCCGCTGTTGCCCCAGGCGGCATCGAAGCCCGGCTGCATGCTGGCAATGGCGCCGAAACGGACCATCTCTGCGATGGCGGCATCGTCAGCCATTTCCACATGCTCCAACCGGTGGTGGGACGCCCGGATCCGGTCCTCTCCGACTGCCTCGGCGGCAATCCGCAGTCCGGCCAGGACGGTGTCCAGCCCTGCGTCTCCGATCACGTGGAAACCACCCTGCAACCCGGCCCGGGTTGCCAGCTCCAAATGGCGTCCGGCCTGCTCGGCGGTCAGGTACAGGGTGCCGGTGGTCTCGGGGGCATCCGTGTAGGGTGACCGCAGGGCGGCTGTCCGGGCACCGATGGAGCCGTCCATGTTCAGGTCTCCGGCCAGCCCGCGCAGCCTGCCTTCGAAGGGTGCCGTGACCTCGGCCAGTTCTGATTCGGACTGAACCAGCTGTCCCCAGTACGGCAGCACCTCGGGCAGCGGGTCAGCCCCCAGCGATCCCTCCAACCCCATCAGCTGGCGCAGGTCTTCGACCGGGGAAATATGCGGGGCGGCCATCTCGGTTACGGCGATGATGCCTTGGGCCGCGGCATGCTTCAGGGCAGCCTGCTGGTAGCGGGAGCGCTGGGCGAGGTCCAGGGAGCGGGACGCTGTCCGGGCGAGCGTGTGGGCTTCGCGCACCACGAAGCCATTGTCCCAGCCGTCGTGCGCCGCCAGCTTCAGCGCGGCTGCCAGGGTTCCGGAAACCACGGCGCAGTGCACATCGGTGCGCGCCAGGTACACGGGGCGCGATCCTGAGGCGGCATCGAGCTCGGCAGCCGTGGGCACCCGGCGTTCGGGCCAGAACGACTCGTCCCATCCGTAACCCACAATGAGCCCTTCGGTACCGGCGGCAGCCTCGGCAACGAGGTCAAGGAGCTCGGCCAGTGACGCTGCTTTCGTCAGATCCAGAGACGAGAGCGCCGCACCGGTTTCGGTGATGTGTGCATGTGAGTCCACAAAGCCCGGCGTGATCAGGGCACCGCCCAGATCAACCACGTCCATGCGGCTGTCCTGGAGGGAGGCGGCGGCGTGCTCTGACCCGACCCAGGCGACGGTGTCCCCGTCCACCAGCATGGCGGTGGCAAAAGGGTCCGCGGCACTGTAGACGGAACCGTTGCGGTACAGCGTCAGCTTCGAGCTGCTGGGAGCGGGATTGGCGTTCAAGGACTTACCTGTTTCTGTAGTGCTGGACGGCGTGCCGCGCACCGGCGACGGGCCGCGGTTGATGTGGGGTGCCGGCAGGGAAGCCGGCGGGAGGATGCGCGGGAGCTACTCGCTGACCGCCGAGTAGGCAACCACGCCGCGGCGGACCAAACCAATGGCGTCGATGCAGCGGCGGCGAAGGCCCGCGGGCAGATCCGGCACCTTGGCCATCTGGTCAAGGAGGTCGATTACCTGTTTGGTCCACCGGACAAAGTCTCCGGCAGCGAGCTCGGTGCCGTTCAAGGCCAGCTGCAGGTGCTTTCCCTTGGCCCACTTGTACATGGGCCACACCAGGCCAAGGTCGGGCTCGCCCGTTTGCGGCAGCCGCTCGGACTCTTCCAGGTCGGTCAGCCGGGACCACTGGCGAACGATGACATCCATGGCAACCTCGAGGGAAACACTCGGCAGCTTGGGGCGCAGTCCCCGCTCCTCACGCTTCGCCTGGTACACCAGGGTGGTAGCCAGCGCCGCCAGTTCGGCGGCATCTACGTCGTTGAATGCCCCGTTTTGCAGCGACAGGGCTATCAGCAGGTCCTTCTCGCCGTAAATGCGGCGCAGCTTCTGGCCGTTCGGAGTTACGACCACACGCCCGGTTTCGTCCGGAGCCACATATCCGTACCTGCCCAGCACATCGCACACCCGGTCAAAGGTCTTGGCGATGGTGTTGGTGCGGCCGCGGATCTGGCCCACCAAGTTGTCCGTTTCGCGGCGCAGTTTCCACCAGCGTTCGGCCCAGCGTGCATGGTTCTCCCGGTCGCTGCAGCCGTGGCAGGGATGTGCCCGCATTTTCCGGCGCAGCTCGGTGATGGCCTGCTCCTGCCGGCTGGCGCCGCCAATGTGCAGGGCTGCGCCGCGCTTGGTGGAAGCCCGCGGCGGACGGTGCTCATGCAGGGCGTTGCGCATTGACGATGCGAGGTCGCGGCGGTCCTTCGTCACCCGGGAGTTGAAGGATTTGGGAATCCGGATGTGTGAAACGGTTTCCACCGCTCCGTCCAGCTCCTGCGCGGTGATCCGGCGCACCTGCTTGTCTTCGGTCAGCACAGTGGTTCTTGCCTCCCGGCCCGGAGAGGATTCGTGCGGCAGCACCACCGCGTAGCCGGAATCGCGGCCGCCGGGGATCAGGATGACGTCGCCGGGAACCAAACCGTCAAGCGAGGCGGCGACGGCGGAGCGGCGGTCCCGGGCGCGCGTCTTCGACGCCTGCGTCTCGAGATCGGACAGTTCCCGGCGCAGCGCTGCGTACTCGGTGAAGTCCCCCAGGTGGCAGGTCATGGCCTTTTCGTAGCCGGCCAGGGATTCCTCCCGGGAGCGGACCTGCTTGGCCAGTCCCACCACGGAGCGGTCTGCCTGGAACTGGGCGAAGGAGGATTCGAGGATTTCCCGGGACCGCTCCCGCCCGAACTGCGCCATCAGGTTGATGCTCATGTTGTACGTGGGGCGGAAGCTGGAGTTCAGCGGATAGGTTCGCCGGGAGGCGAGGCCGGCGACGGCGGCCGGATCGGTGCCGGGCTGCCACAGCACCACGGCATGGCCTTCGACGTCGATGCCGCGGCGGCCGGCACGTCCCGTGAGCTGGGTGTACTCCCCCGCCGTGATGTCCACGTGGGCTTCCCCGTTGAACTTGTCCAGCTTCTCCAGGACAACGGTGCGGGCCGGCATGTTGATGCCGAGGGCGAGGGTTTCAGTGGCAAAGACCGCCCGGACCAGCCCGGCGGTAAACAACCGCTCCACCACCTCCTTGAAGGTGGGCAGCATGCCGGCGTGGTGGGCGGCAAATCCGCGGATCAGGCCTTCCCGCCAGGTCCAGAATCCCAGGACTTCCAAGTCATCCTCGGGGATGTCCTGGCTGGCTTCGTCCACGATGCGGGCAATCGCGATCCGTTCCGGCTCGCTGGTCAGCCAAAGGCCGGAATCGACGCACTGGCGCACTGCACCTTCGCAGCCGTTGCGGGAAAAGATGAATGTGATGGCCGGAAGCAGTCCGCGTTTGTCCAGCTGGGAAATCACCGCGGGACGGGAAGCCTTTGGAATTCTGCTGATGGGCGGACCGGAGTGACCGCGCCGGGAGGCGTCGCGGTGGCCGTTGCGTGAGGAACCGCGCGAGCCTCCCCAGTGTCCGCCGTGGCCGCGCTGGTTGATCCGGGATTCGGCGCGGGCGAGCTCCAGAAGTTCGGGGTTCACCCGGTACCGTTCCTGGACGCCGGCGGGCTGCTCGGGTTCCGCAGCCTCGTCGAAGGAGACATCGGCTTCGAAGAGGTCCATGATGTCCCGGCCCACCATGACGTGCTGCCACAGCGGAACGGGCCGGTGTTCGGAGACCACGACGTCGGTGTCCCCCCGGACAGTGTCCAGCCACGCGCCGAATTCCTCCGCGTTCGAGACCGTGGCGCTCAGCGACACCAGCTGCACGTCCGAACTTAGGTGGATGATGACCTCTTCCCACACCGCGCCGCGGAACCTGTCGGCCAGGTAGTGCACCTCGTCCATCACCACATAACCCAGCTCATCCAGCGTGGACGAGTTGGAGTAGAGCATGTTGCGCAGGACCTCGGTGGTCATGACTACCACGTCGGCATCCGGGTTGATGCTCGTGTCCCCGGTGAGCAGTCCCACGCGGTCCGATCCGTAGGACGCGGACAGCTCGAGGTACTTCTGGTTACTCAGGGCTTTGATGGGAGTGGTGTAAAAAGCCTTCAGCCCGCGTTCAAGGGCCATGTAGACAGCAAACTCCCCCACCACCGTTTTTCCGGCGCCGGTCGGTGCGGCCACCAGCACACCGCGTCCGGCCTCAACGGACCGGCAGGCTTCCGATTGGAAGGGGTCAAGGTCAAAGCCAAGCTGCTGCTCGAAGACGGCCAGCTGGGTCTTGGAGTGCTCGGAACGTTCTTTCGCGGCCAGGTACCGCTCCGACGGGGAAGTCATATTCCAAGCCTAGACTCTGCGGGGGCCGGGCGGCGCCATGTGCCCCCGGCTCCGCCTTGGGCTGAAATCACCGCAGCTTTTACGGACGCTGCCGGCTACAGGTTCTCCAGTGGAGTGGCCGTGTTGGCGCCGGCGTCTACGGCCGCCTCGCGGGCAGCGTTGCGGCGGGCCCGGCGTTTGTCATTGATGAGGCAGATACCCACCGCCACACCGAAGAGCAGCAGCAGAGGTGCGGCCATGTAGAACATGGTGAGTGCATCCCCGCCCGGCGCTGCCATGGCAGCGAACACGCAGATGAGGAAGATCGTGATCCGCCAGTACTTGATGATGAGCTTGCCCGGGAGGATCCCGGTCATGTTGAGGCCCACCAGCACCACGGGTATGAGGAACGCAATGCCGAAAGCAAGCAGCAGGCGCAGTACGAAAGCAAGATAGACGCTGGCGGTGATGACGTTGGCGCTGCCCTCGGGGGTGAATCCGGTGAGCACGTCGATGGCGCTGGGCAGGAGAATCCAGGCCAGCGCCACGCCGCCCAGAAACAGCGGCACGGACGCTGCCATGAAGCCAAGGGCGATGCGGCGTTCCTTGGTCTTCAGGCCCGGCGTGATGAACGCCCACAGCTGGTACAGCCATACGGGACAGGACATGAGCAGGCCGAGGAAGACGGAGACCTGAATCATCTGGTCGAAGGGGGTTGCCACACCTTCGAAGTTGATGGTGGCAAACCGGCCGTCCTGGTTACCCACGTCCAGGACCGGCCGGGTGAGGGCGTTGAAGGCAGGCATGTAGAGGAAGAAACCCGCCACAGTGCCTAAAATCACGGCTATGCCCGATTTGAACAGGCGGTTGCGGGCCTCCCGCAGATGATCCTTGAGGGCCATCCGTCCTTCGGGGTTGGCCTTGCGCCCTTTGGTCAGCGCCACGGCCGTTACAGGCTGGTGGGCGGATTACCCGCGGGGCGGTGCTCGGTTCCCGGATTGGCGGGGGTGCCGGGGGCTGCCGGCGGAACCGGATTCGCGGGAGTGCCGGTGGCCGAGGGATTGTTGACGATGCGGCCCTCAACCGGTTCTTCAGGGGTGGCGCCCGGCTTGCTTTCATCCTGCATTTGCCGGACCTCGGACTTGAAGATGCGCAGCGACTGTCCCATGCTGCGGGCAAGGCCGGGCAGCTTGGGTGCGCCGAAGAGCAGGAGGGCCAGAATAACCAGAATTACTATATGCCAGCCTTGAATGCCGTTCATGCCGGTGTCCTTTCGTTTTGGAACAGTTTACGTCAGAGGTTCGGGAAGTCGCGCAGTGCGCGGGGCTGCCCGTTGGCGAGGCGTCGATCAACTCGACGCTCCCGGCGCCGGGTCCTCCGCGCCTCTTTGCCTTCTTCGTAGCGGGCTTTGGCACGGATGGGATCGTCGAAGATTCCCAGTTCCTGCTCCGGCGTTCCCGCCAGGGGAACGACCGACGCCGGCACCGAAACGGCCAGTGCCGAGACCGCGCCCTCCGCTTCACGCAGAGTGGCCATCAGCTTGCGGAAGATCCGCCAGCCAATGAGGCCGTAAAACACTAAGGCAGCGACGATGAGCGCCGCCCATATCAAAATCCAGGACCACCAAGGCATGCCTCCAGCATAGTGCGGGAAACCCGAAGGCCGTTCATCTCCGGGGTCCCCGCGCCCAAGGGCCCATCAGCCCTGCGGGTCCGGGCCGTAGTTCTCCAGCGCCTCCCGCAGCCACCGGCCGGTTTCGCTGCGCAGGTCCGCCGGCGCGGCGACGGCGGCACTGCCGCCCTGACGGGCAATGAACCCGGGGATCCAGCGGGTGTTGCCCACCCGCAGTTCCACGGCGCTGCGGCCCCGGGGCAGATCGGCGCGGCGGGCGGCGTCGTAGGCGCTTTCCACCCAACTGGCTGAGGGCCCGAGGACCAGGGTCACCAAGGTGTCCTCAGTGCCCGGGCGGAAGAGACCGGATGGAAAAGCGGCATTCGGGACCGGCCCCTGCCAGGAGGCGGGACCGCTGTCGGTTACCTGATGGATCCGGTCCACCCGGAAGTTCCGCACGCCTTCGGAACGGTGGCACCATGCCTCGAGGTACCAGAGATTGTTCACCGAAAAGAGCCTGCGCGGATCCACAGTGCGGTCCGTCACTTCATCCCGGCTGGGCACCAGGTACCGCAGGTCCAGCTGGCGACGCCCGGCAATGGCCTGCTGCAGTGTGTTCAGGATCTCTGCGCTGCCCTCGGGCTCCGCCAGCCGGGCGGCAACGACGCTGCCTGCCTGTGCCGACTCCCCCGCTGCTTCACTGAGTTTTTCGAGGGCGCTGGCCAGCGCCGGGGTCTCACCAACCCCGGGCAGGGAGGCGAGGGTTTCCAAGCCCACCATCAGCGCCGCTGCTTCATCCATGCCCAATCGGACCGGTTCGGACAGGTCATCGGCATTGTCGATGAAAATCTGCCCGTTTTCGAAGTTCACGTCCATGAGCCCGTTGGGGTAATGCCGCGGGCCGCTCACGAAAAGAAGGTTCAGATCGGTGGCCAGCTGCGCAGAGCTGACGCCGAAGCGTCGTGCGGTGTCCTCCAGGTCCGCACCCTGATTTCCCAGCACGTAGGGCACCAGATCCAGCAGGCGTGTCAGGTGGCTCTGAGCCGCCGTTGAGCTGGCCGCCGGCGTGGGAGCGCGCCGGCCCAGGGTGAACGCAGGAACGGGTTTGGTCTGTGCTTCCAGTGCCAGGCGAAGAAGATCGGCAACAGCAGAACGAAGCGCCGGCGGATGGACGGCAACGGCACTGGCGCCCAGGGCAGCCGTGTCAGCCGCCAGCGCATCCAGGTCGGGGACCGTCAGCGTCAGCTCTTCCCAGCCGGGCTGCTCTGCGGGTGCAGTTTTGGCGCCGTCCCGCAGGCGGAGCTCTGCCGCGGCACCCTTCCGGACCCGCACCAGGGCCGGAACCGGCGCAAAAACCGAGTCCAGCGAGGCGAGGGACGCATCGATACTGAAACTCGCAGGCACCTCATAACTGCCGTCGCCGAGCGTAACGGGTGCGCTCATGCGGGAGAGCCGAAAGAACCGCTCTGCCTTCCGGTCCAGATCCCATCCCACGACATACCAGTGGCCAAACCGGCTGCCCATCCCCCACGGCTGCAGATGGCGCACCGTGCTGCGCCGCCGCCGGGCGGGACTTGCCGGTTCGTCGCCCGCGGTGCGGGCACGGTCCGCCGGGCGGTAGCCGAATGATATGGGCGTGCGGGTGACGGTGGCTTTCCAGACGGTTTCAAAATGGGGATCGTTGGTACGGATCCGGGGCTGCAGGGGGCTGGCAGCTGCGTCATCAGCGTCCACTCCGCGGGTCTGGAGCCTGCGCAGCGCGCGTGCCGCCGCTGAACCCAGCGATGCCTGCTCCCACATTCCGGCAGCCAGCGCCAGAACGGCCGATTCCTCGGGTGTGAAGCGCACCCCGGGGAGGCGGTACGCATCAGCCCGGATGCGGTATCGGCGCACAGAATTGTCCTGGTCGTAGAGGGTTTCCTCGCTGTAGGACTCCACGGGAATGCCCTGCTCACGCAGGAAGGCCTTGTCCCGGTCGAAGAGTTTTTCCCGGGCAGCGGTCGACGGCGCTTCGCTGTACAACTCAATCTCGTCAAAGAGTTCGTGCTTGGTGAAGCCCCTGCGGGTGGACAGCAGCGCAATCACGAGGTTAAGGAGGCGTTCGGTTCTGTTGGCGGACACGGAAGCCAATCTACCGCGCCCGGCCGGTTGCTGCGGACCGTGCGGGGCGCCGGGAACAGGACCCCGGGCACCAAAAAGGCGGGTCCGCGGCTGCTGTGCAGCTGCGGACCCGCCTCGAGGCAGGGTTCCGGATTAGCGGACGCCCAGCAGGTCAACCACGAAGATGAGTGACTCTCCGGGTGCCACTGCCGAACCTGCGCCGCGGTCCCCGTATGCCATGGACGCGGGGATTTCCAGACGGCGGCGGCCGCCGACCTTCATGCCCAGCAGGCCCTGGTCCCAGCCCTTGATGACCTGGCCGACTCCGACCTTGAAGTCCAGCGGAGTGCCGCGGTTCCACGAGGCGTCGAATTCCTCACCCGTGGAAAAAGCAACTCCCACGTAGTGGGTGGAGACGGTGTCTCCGGCCTTGGCCTCGCGGCCGTCGCCCACCACGATGTCTTCAATCAACAATTCAGTGGGTGCTTCGTGATCCGGAAAATCAATTTCCGGCTTCTGGCGGTCGTATTCACGCTTACCAAATGACATGGTGCTCCTCGCTGCGGCGGTTTCCCGCGTTGATGCTGTGTTCAGCTCTAACGCTACTTGACTTCCTCGATGTCCACGACAAACACCAGCGGACCGGACGGGCCGCGCTGGGCGGGATCGCCGTAGGCGAGCTCGGTGGGGATGACCAGCAGAACCTTGGATCCGGCCTTCTGGCCGGCAAGTCCGTAGGTCCAGCCGGAGATGACGCCGTCCAGCGGGAATTCCACGGCCTCGCCCTGCTCGTAGCTGGAGTCGAAGGTCTCGCCGTCGCGAAGGCCAACGCCCAGGTAATTCGCCTTGACGGTGCCGGTCTCTTCAACAACCGCTCCGTCGCCTTCTTCAAGAACCTTGACGATCAGCTTTTCCGGTTCAGCAGCATCCTCGGGGATCTCCACGGCGGGAACACCGTCTTCACCGAAGGTCACCTTGGGGAGCTTGCCGTCGGCTTCGAGCGCCGCTACGTCATCCTGGCTCATCAGGAGGGTGCCGTCGGCGTTGCGCGCGGCTGCCTCGTCCTTTTCCAGTACCGGAACGGTGTCCTGGGCACTGAGCACATTCAGGACCATCACCTGCGTGGGCTGGTCAGCGGCGTCCTCGCCGCTCGCCTCGGCCTGCGCGTCGGGGAAGGCGTAGGCGATCTGCGAGCCAACCTTGGCGCCCAGCAGGACCTCGTAGAGTACCGGGTCCTGTTCCTTCAGCATGTCATTCACCGGCAGCGTGGATGCTGTCTGTGCGTAGGTGTCCCCCAGCACGCTCGCGTCATCTGCACTGAGTGCCACGAACTTGAAGGTGATGCTCTGACCGTCGGCAACCTCGTCGCCGTCGCCCGTGTGGACAATCTTCGCGGCACTCTCGGTGATGTCCAGCGGAGCATCGAACTCCACCTCGGGAGCGGTCTCCTGGTCCTCGACCTTGACCTTGACGGAGTCAAAAACTCCCTCCTGGCCTGCGGACTTGCCCTCTTCCGCGCCGCCACAGGCGGACAGGAAGAGCAGGGCGGACAAACTTATGGCTAGTACTTTTCGCACACTACTTCTTTCAGTGGTGGACAGATGGGCCCGCGATGTCCCCGGCAGAGCCGGGTTTTGGGCGCGGACAGTCGACTCAAGCGTAGCGTTTCTGCCTGTGCGCTGCCTTGGAGTGATCGCCCCAGGCGGAAAAGACGCGAAACCCACCCGCAGCGGGCCACGCGGGCCGCACGCTAGAGGGTCGCCAGCAGGGCCTCCACCCGCTCATCCACTGCTGCAAACGGGTCCTTGCACAGGACGGTCTGCTGCGCGCGGTCATTGAGCTTAAGGTGCACCCAGTCAACGGTGAAATCACGGTTGGCGGCCTTGGCCCGGCGGACAAAGTCCCCCCGCAGCTTGGCCCGGGTGCTCTGCGGCGGAACGTCCACGGCTTCCTTGACCTGGATGTCTTCGACCACGCGCGCGGTTTCACCCCGGGACTGCAGCAGGTAGAAAAGCCCCCGCCGGCGGGAGATGTCATGGTAGGTCAGGTCAATCTGCGCCAGCCGCGAAGCGGCAAGGTCCAGGGAGTCGCGCTCCGCGTACCGGTCAACGAGTTTCTTCTTGATGGCCCAGTCAATTTCGGTATCGATGCCGGAAGTGTCCTGGGATTCGATTGCCAGAAGGGTGCGCTCCCACAGGTCCAGCACCCGTTCCACATGCGGATTGTGGGCGCCGTTGGCAGCAACGAAATCCTGCACCCGGGCCAGGTAGACACTTTGCAGTTCAAGCGCGGTCATGGTGCCGCCGTTGGCAAGCTTCAGCGGCATGCGGCCGGTCAGGTCGTGGGAAATTTCACGGATGCTGCGGATGGGATTCTCCAGCCGCAAATCCCGCATCACCGCTCCGGCTTCAATCATGCGGAGCATCAGGTCCACGGAACCGATTTTGAGCAGCGTTGTGGTCTCGGACATGTTGGAGTCCCCGGCGATGACGTGCAGCCGGCGGTAATGCTCGGCGTCGGCATGCGGCTCGTCGCGGGTGTTGATGATGGGGCGGGACCGCGTGGTGGCGGAAGAGACACCTTCCCAGATGTGGTCCGCCCGCTGCGAGAAGGCGTAGAGGGAGCCTGACTGCGTCTTAAGCACCTTTCCCGCACCGACGAGCAATTGCCGGGTGACCAGAAAGGGGATGAGGATGTCCGCCAGCCGGGAGAATTCCAGGCGCCGCGGAATGAGGTAGTTCTCGTGGCTTCCGTAGGAGTTTCCCGCCGAGTCGGTGTTGTTCTTGAACAGGTAGACGTTGCCGTTGAAGCCTTCGGCCCGGAGCCTGTCTTCCGCCTCGTCGACGAGGTCGTCCAGAATCAGTTCGCCGGCCCGGTCATGCGCCACAAGCTGTGCCAGATCGTCACATTCGGCCGTGGCGTACTCCGGATGGGACCCGACGTCGAGGTAGAGCCGGGAACCGTTGGTCAGGAACACGTTGGAGGAACGCCCCCAGCTCACCACTTTTCGAAACAGGTAGCGTGCCACTTCTTCGGGCGAGAGCGGGCGGGAGTCGGGGCCCGAGTAGGCAATTCCAAACTCGGTTTCAATTCCAAAGATCCTGCGGTCCATCAGTCTCCCTCCGGGCCGGACAGCAAGCGGTCCAGCTCTACGGTGTTGATTCTCCGGAATGCCCGCACGGCGCCCCGGGAGGAGAGCGGATTCCGGTCGAGCACCGCCACTTCCAACAGACCCGCGCCCAGCTGCTCCGGCTCGGAACCGGCGGATCCGTTGGCGGTGCCCGACGGCTCCGCGGGGGCGCGGGTGGCGGAGAGTGCGCCAACGGCCGTCCGGATGGCTTCACGGAATCCGGTGTCCTGGTTCCAGGTCCGGGCCAGGGCCTCGTGCACCACGTCCGCCTGCCCGCCCATGACCACGTAATTGCTTTCATCGGCTATTGAGCCGTCGAACGTCAGCCGGTACAGGTGGTCGGCGTAGGGTTCAGCGCCCACTTCGGCCACGGCCAGTTCCACTTCGAACGGCTTTCCTTCGGTCGTGAAGACGGAGCCGAGGCTTTGCGCATAGACACTGGCCAGGCCCCGGGCCGAAACGTCTTCGCGGGAGTAGGAGTAGCCGCGCACGTCGGCGTAGCGGACACCGGCCTGGCGAAGGCTCTCGAACTCGTTGTACTTGCCGACCGCGGCGAAACCGATCCGGTCATAGATCTCCCCGAGCTTATGCAGCGACGGTGAGGGGTTCTCGGCAACCAGGGCAATGCCGTCGCGGCAGGTCAGCACAACAACGGAGCGTCCCCTGGCAATGCCTTTCCGGGCGAAATCCGCCCGGTCCTTCATTAGTTGTTCGGGAGATACATAAAACTGCTGTGTCATGATCAGCCCTCCAATCCCGCTGCGGAACGGCGGTTAATCAGTTCCTGGGCCATCATGTGCAGTTCACGTTCCGGGATTTCCCGGGCACCGGCGCTGTTGACCACATAGACCACGGGCCACAGTTGCCGCACGAGGTCCGGGCCGCCGGTGGCGGAGTCGTCGTCGGCGGCGTCGTAGAGCGCTTCAACCGCCACGGCCACCGCCTGTTCCTCGTCCAGGCCGGGTTTCCAGAGCTTCTTGAGCGCTCCGCGAGCAAACACCGATCCCGAACCCACACTGTGGTGTTCATACTCCTCGTAGCGCCCGCCCGTGACGTCGTAGGAGAAGAGCCGGCCGAGGTGGCGTTCGGTGTCGTAACCGGCGAACAGCGGCACCACCGCGAGTCCCTGAAGCGCGAGGGGAAGGTTGGAGCGCACCATGGCAGCGAGCCGGTTGGACTTGCCGTCCAGGCTCATGGGCGTTCCCTCGATTTTGTCGTAGTGCTCCAGCTCCACCTGGAACAACCGGATCATGTCGATGGCGAGCCCGGCGGTTCCGGCAATGCCGACCACCGAGTAGTTGTCCGCCGGGAAAACCTTCTTGATATGGCGGCTGGCGATCATGTTTCCCATGGTCGCCCGCCGGTCACCTGCCATCAGCACGCCGCCGGCATAGGTGAGGGCAACAATGGTGGTGGCCTGGGGCGCGGCCGCCGACGCCGACCCGGTTGGCGCGGGACCCAGCCGGCGCGATGACGGAAGGAGTTCAGGGTGGTGCCGGGCAAGATGATCGCTGAAGGACGGCGGTGCCGCCCCATTAACCGCTGCTGCGGGGTCCTGACGGGTCATCCGCTACTGTCCGCCCTTTTGGATGAAGCCCCGGACAAATTCCTCGGCGTTGTTTTCCAGCACGCCGTCAATCTCGTCCAGGAGGTCATCGACGCCTTCAGTCTGCGCTGACGCTCCCGCGTCGGGGGCGGCTTCCGGAGGAGGTGTCTCTTCCAGTTCCTCTTCTTCGCTGCGTGCCCCGGTGTTCCTGCGGTCCTGGCTTGCCATGATGACTGCCTTCCTTGGCCGGAGTCCGGCCTTGTGACGGGTCCTGCCGATTCGGAACCCAACTGCTAGTGCCTATGGTGCCACGCTATGTTCGGGCCCGGACAGGAGTCGAGTGACAAAGTCCTCCGCATCGGCAGAAGCTTCGAACAGTTCCTCGGTCAGCGCCCGGGTTCCCTTGAGCGGTTCACGGGTGGGAATGCGCTGGAGCCGTCGGTGCGAGGGCAGCTCAAAGATGATCGAATCCCAGCTGGCGCCCACCACCTGCCGCGGAAAGCGGCTGACGCATTTGCCGCGGAAATAGGCCCGCGTGTCATCGGGCGGTTCGTTGACTGCCCTGGCAATCTCCTCATCGCCGAGGAGGCGTTCCATCTGGCCGCGCGCCGCGAGCCGGTAGTAAAGCCCCTTCTCGGGGCGCATGTCCGAGTACTGGAGGTCCACCAGGTGCAGCCGTGCGTCGGACCAGGCGAGGGAATCACGGTTGCGGTAGGCCTGGAGCAGTTTCAGCTTGGCCACCCAGTCCACGGAGGCTGCGGCTTCCATCGGATCCCGCTTCAGCGTTCCCACGAGGGCGGTCCAGCGGCCAAGGATGTCCTCCGTGTCGGCGTCTGCCCCACGGCTCCGGCAGTGCCTCGCGGCTGCCTCCAGGTAAATCTCCTGCAGGTCCAGCCCGGTGACTCTGCGACCGTCCTTGAGTTCCACCAGCTGTTGCAGGCCGGGATCGTGGCTGATCGCCTGGAGCGCCCCCACCGGGTCCCGCAGTTCCACCTCCGGCGCCGTGCCCTCCTCGATCATGGACAGCACGATGGATGTGGTCCCCACCTTCAACAGCATGGACACCTCGCTGAGGTTGGCATCTCCGATGATGACGTGCAGGCGCCGGTATTTCTCCGCCACGGCATGGGGTTCATCGCGGGTGTTCACGATGGGCCTGCGGATGGTGGTTTCCAGGCCCACCTCCGCCTCGAAGAAATCGGCCCGCTGGCTGAGCTGATATCCCTGCCGCTGATTGTTGGTTCCAATTCCCACCCGGCCGGACCCGACAATGACCTGTCGGCTGGCAAAGAACGGCACCAGTCCCCGCACCAGGTCCGTGAACGGAACGCTGCGCGGCACCAGATAGTTCTCATGGGAGCCGTAGGAGGCGCCCTTGCTGTCGGTGTTGTTCTTGTACAGGTTCACCGGAGAAAAGCCGGGGGCGGCGGCGATGTACCGCACCGCTGCCAGTACCACGGCGTCCCCGGCTTTGTCCCACAGCACTGCGTCGCGCGGAGTGGTGACTTCCGGCGAGGAGTATTCCGGATGCGCGTGGTCGACGTAGAGACGTGCGCCGTTGTTCAGGACCATGTTCATCAACACCGGATTGTCCGTGGTCTGCTCACCGTAGAGGGCGGCAGGACCTCCCCCCTCCATGGCAATCTGTTCTGCATCCAGGACCGGCGGAACGTCCGTCAGCTGGGTGGGATCCGCGGCAGTGCGGGGCACTGTGTACCCCCGGGCATCGTTCAGCGGAGCTTCGTCCGTATAGTCCCAGCGGGTGCCGCCGAAATTTCCCATCCCGCTCCGCCGCGACGCCGCGTACGCGTTGACGATCTGGCTGGAGAGGACGGTGGCGTTGGCGGCGGGAAGCCCGGGCGCCAGCACACCGTACTCGGTTTCCGTGCCCATGACACGGCGCACGCTCATAGATACTGCCCGGGGTTGGCGGCTGTTTCGATGGAGCGTCCGGGTTCCTGGCCGGCCTTGCCCTGGATGATGGTGCGGATGTACGTGATGCGCTCGCCTTTCTTGCCGGAAATGCGTGCCCAGTCGTCCGGATTGGTGGTGTTGGGCATGTCCTCGTGCTCACGGAACTCGTCCACCACTGCACGCATCAGATGATCGATCCGCAGTCCGCGCTGATGCAGGGTCAGCAGGTCCTTGATGGCATATTTCTTGGCCCGGTCCACGACGTTTTGAATCACGGCGCCCGAGTTGAAGTCCTTGAAGTACAGCATCTCGGTGTCGCCGTTGGCGTAGGTGACTTCAAGATATTCGTTGGACTTGTCCTCGGCGTACATCTTCTCCACCGTTCGGCGGATCATTTCCCGTACGGTCATCTCCGGGTCGTACCCGTTTTCTGCGAGGTCGTCACGGTGCAGCGGCAGGTCCGGGGTCAGGTACTTGGCAAAGATTTCCGCCGCGCCCTCGGCGTCCGGGCGCAGGATCTTAATCTTCACGTCCAGCCGGCCGGGGCGCAGGATGGCCGGATCGATCATGTCTTCGCGGTTGGAAGCGCCAATCACGATGACGTTTTCCAGCTTCTCCACGCCGTCAATCTCCGAGAGCAGCTGGGGAACAATGGTCGTTTCGACGTCGGAGGAAATGCCGGTGCCGCGGGTGCGGAACAGGGAATCCATCTCATCGAAGAACACCACTACCGGACTGCCGCCGGAGGCCTTTTCGCGGGCACGCGCGAAGATCAGCCGGATGTGCCGCTCCGTCTCACCCACGTACTTGTCCAGGAGCTCCGGGCCCTTGATGTTCAGGAAGTAGCTGCGGGTCCCCAGGGAACCGGTCTGTTCCATGACCCGGGCGGCCAGGGAATGCGCCACCGCCTTGGCGATGAGGGTCTTGCCGCAGCCCGGAGGGCCGTACAGCAGGATTCCCTTGGGTGCCTTGAGCCCGTGCTCCCGGTACAGGTCGGGGTGCAGGAAGGGCAGCTCCACGGCGTCGCGGATCTGCTCGATCTGGGGTCCCAGGCCGCCGATGTCCGAGTAGGAGATGTCCGGAACCTCTTCCAGGACAAGGTTCTCCACTTCGCTGCGCGGAATCTTCTCGAGCGCGTAGCCGATCCGGGTGTCCACGGTGACGGCGTCCCCCACCCGGACTCTCTCGGCTTCCAACGGCCCGTTGAGGCGGACCACGCGTTCGTCGTCGGCCCGGCCGACCACCAGGCAACGGTCGCTGCCCAGCAGCTCCTTGACGGTGAACAGCTCGCCGCTGCGCTCAAAGCCCAGGGACGCGACGGCCACCAGTGACTCGTTCAGGAGCACTTCCTGCCCGGCAACTATCTGGTGCATATCCAGCAGCGGGCTCACCGAGACGCGCAGCTTCCGGCCCGACTGGATAATGTCCAGGCTGTCCTGGACTGCCGCCGTCGTTGTTTTTCCCCTGCTCGCCGGTGCCCGGTGGTTCACCGAGATGACTGTGGCGAAGCTGAAGGGCGTGGCGCCCTCTTTCTCCAGGGCGTCCTTCAGCCGGATGATTTCCGCTTTCGCCGTCTCCAGCATCGCCACCAACCGGGCGTTGTTGTGGGTCAGGGCGGCCAACTGCCGGTCCACATTCCGCAGCTTCTCCCTTAGGACGGCGGCTTGCTGGGAGTCGGACCCGGGTCCACCCGATGCGCGCAGATACTCTCGCGGATCTTCAGCCCCGGAATCAACGGTGTTATCTGCTTCAGCCATGTTTGCGTCCACCTTCACGTTGCGCAGGGTCTCTAGCCTCGACGATAACCCAGCAGCGGAAGCAACACACGGGTTGGCACCTCTTGTGTTCACCGGGCCGGCAGTTATCCACCGGCCCGATTGCGGCTACGGCGTTTCGGGCGTAACGTCCTGATCCGCGTTATACTTTTCGGCGTTTTCCAGCGCCCCGCGCTGCACCTTGGAACTGGCATCACGGGCCGCACGGCGCAGCTTGTGCGCCGAGACTTCCCGCTCCCCCACGGCTGCCGGAGTCCACGCGTTCATGTCCTCTTCGCTGAAGTTGGTCTTCGACGCGCGGCGCTTGGCCACCAGCCCGGTGGCGCCTTCGGCGAGGCGGCGGGCGGTCAGGAGGAAACCGGTGTGGGCCACCATGCGGTGGTCCGGCCGCACTGCCAAACCTTCGAGGTGCCAGCCACGGACCATGGATTCCCAGCCGTCCGGCTCGGTGAACCGGCCGTCGGCGCGGATGGCCTCTGCGGTCCGGGACAGCTGGGTGACGGTGGCAACGTAGGAGATCCACACGCCTCCGGGCGCCAGGACGGTGGCAACGGCGTCGGTGCACTCCCACGGTGCCAGCATGTCCAGGACCACGCGGTCCACACTGCCGGGCTCTTCCGTGCGGACAACCTCTTCCTGGAAGTCACCCAGGGTGATGTTCCAGGCGGGGTGCGGTCCGCCGAAGAAGGTTTCCACGTTGCCCCGGGCGATGTCCGCGAACTCTGCACGCCGCTCAAAGGAATGCAGGGAGCCGGAGTCACCCACGGCACGCAGCAGCGAGATGCTCAGGGCCCCGGAGCCGACGCCGGCTTCCACCACGCGGGCACCGGGATAAATGTCCGCCATGGTGACAATCTGGCCGGCGTCCTTCGGATATACGACGGCGGCACCGCGGGGCATGGAGAGCACAAAATCGGACAGCAGGGGACGGAGCACCTGATACTGCTGGCCCGTGGTGTTGGTGACGATCGTGCCCTCGGGCATGCCGATAATCGTGTCATGGGGCAGGAATCCGCGGTGGGTGTGGAAGGCGCCCCCCTCGGTCAGGGTGATGGTGCTGTGCCGGCCCTTTTCGTCGGTGAGCTGGACGCGCTCTCCCGGACGCAGCGGTCCCCGGCGGTGTTCGGCGCCGTGGGGAGCTGTAGCGGCTGTCTGGCCCGGGGTGTCCGAGTTCATGGGTAACGTTCCTTTGGATTTCGGTGGTGCTGGTCTGTCAAGAAGGGGGTGGCGGAAATTTACCGCGGGGAGGCGGGCGGGCGCTTCCGCCGTGCGGACTTGGGCGATATGGCGTCCAGGACAACCGCCTGGGTCAGGAGCCCCACCACGGCACCGTCCCGGTCAATCACGGCGTATTCGCTGCCTTGAAGTTTAGCGAGGTACTCCACCAGTTCTGAACCGGCGGCTGCCACGGGAACATAGGCGCCCGGAGCCAGCGGCCTGGCCGCGGCGTCCACCGGCGTGGATTCCGCCAGATTGTCCGGCACCAGGGCGACCGCGCCGCGGTCGGCGATGGCCCAGGGCTGTCCTGTCGGGGCCGTGATGACCAGTGCCGTTTCCGGCTGGGCTGCCAGCAGTTCCCGTGCATGGGACACCGGGGAGCCGGCGCGGAGGGAGTGGGCCGGACTCATCAGGGCGCCGGCGCTGACGTGGGGAAGCCGCAGCCGCACGCGGGCATTCTGGATGCTGGCCCCGGCCCCCATCCAGAGGAAAGACGAGATGAGTGCGGTCAGCAGGACAACCTGCAGGTCAGGTGATTGGCCTCGCAGGTAGGGCGGCACCAGGACGGCGGCGGCCAGCAGCACGGCAATGATGCGTCCGGCGTAACCGGCGGCAACGGTTCCTTTGTCCTGGGAACCGGTGGCCTTCCACACTGCGGATTCCACAATCCGGCCGCCGTCCAGCGGAAGGCCGGGCAGGACGTTGAAGATCGCCACCAGCAGGTTGGCCCACACGAAAATCTCTGCCAGCAGGGTTGCCACCGGGTTCAGCGGCACTGCCAGCAGGAGGAGCCAGCCTGCGCCGGCCAGCACAAAGTTGGCGGCCGGGCCGGCCAGGGCCACCAACAGGGAGCGTCCGGGTGTTGACTGGACGTTGCCGAACTGGGTGTGCCCGCCCCAGAGGGTCAGCACGATCTTCGCTGTCGGCCAGCGGTAGCCCCTGGCGGTAACTGCGTGGGCCAGTTCATGGACCAGGACGGAGACCAGGAGCAGCAGCGCGTAGCCCAGTGCGACGGCGTAGGCCCATGCCCCGAGATCCGGAAAACTCCGCCGGACCAGGGGACCGAAAAACACCACGATGAAAGCGGCGATGATGAACCACGAGTAGGCCAGGTAGATCGGCACCCCGGCTATGCGCCCCAGCGGTATCCCGTTCCGTGCGGGTGCCGGCGTGCCGGCTCCGGGGGTAGTGCTCAACGCGTTGCCTCCGCCGGCGCCGAAGTCACCAGGGAGGCCAGGTCCGCTGCATTCCTGCCGGCCAGGGTTTCCCATTCGTGCCGGCCCTCGTCGGGGGGAAGCGGAAGAAAATGCGGCACTCCGAGCGTTACCAGGCCTGCCGCGCCGGCGGAGGTGACTCCCGGAAGGGAGTCCTCGATCGCAACTACACGGTCCTTCACCAGACCCGGGATCAGCGACGAAAGGCGGTCAAAGGCCAGTTCATAGGGCTCCGGATGAGGCTTTCCCTGCTGGACCATGTCTCCGGTGACCAGGAACTCGAAGGTCCCGGCCGGCAGCTGGCGGCGGATCTCGTTGGCCAGCACGGGCTCTGACATGGTCACCATGACGCATGGAATACCGGTCTCGCGAAGTTCTGCCAGCAATTCCCGGGCACCCGGACGCCAGGGAATCTGAGTGCGCACATTAGCCGTCACCTGGGAAATTAGGCGGTCGATGATTTCACGGATGGTGAGGGGAACGCCCGCGTTCTGCAGCAGTCCGGCGCTGTACGTCAATGCCTGGCCGACCATGGCCTCGGCATCGGAATCCGTCCACGAGCCGCCATACGCGGCCACGAGGTCCTTCTCCGCCTGGATCCAGTATGGCTCCGTGTCCACGATCGTGCCGTCCATATCCCAAAGCACCGCTTGGAGCGGGCCGGGCCGGGGATCGGTTTGCAGGGCATTCGGAACAGAAGAAGACATGCATCCCAGTCTACGGGGGCGCCGGCTGACGGGTTTACTTTGCTCTGGGCGAAGCTCTGCGTGCAGTCCTGACAACGCAGCGTGCCGGACATATGGTGAGTCTGTGAGCGATACCGAAGAAACCCCGCCTGTGGGCCTCCAGGACTTTTTTGGCGGCTCCCAAGAGCGAACCACTGTCATGCTGGCGGCCTTTGAAGGCTGGAACGACGCCGGTGAAGCTGCCAGCGACGCCGTGAAGTTCCTGAGCATGTTCTGGCACAGCGAGAAGATTGCCAGCCTGAACGCCGATGAATACTACGACTTCCAGTTCACCCGTCCGGTGATCGAGCGGCTGACGTCAGGTGGAAAACGCATCAAATGGCCCAGCACCCGCATCTCCAAATCCGAGGTTCCGAACAGCAACCTGGACGTCATCTTCGTCTCCGGGGTTGAACCGTCCTACAAATGGAGGGCTTACACGGCCGAGCTGATCGCCCTGGCGAAGGAACTGGATGTGGACTGCATTGTGCTGGCCGGCGCCCTGCTGGCCGACGTGCCGCACACCCGTCCCATCCCGGTCACGGCAACCTGTGAAGACAGTGACCTGCGGGAGGAGCTCAAAGTGGATTCTTCCCACTATGAAGGCCCGATCGGGATCGTCGGTGTGCTGGCGGAGATGGCCGCCCTGGCCGACATCCCCACTGTCTCCCTGTGGGCCGCTGTGCCGCACTACGTGGGACACTCCCCCTCCCCCAAGGCGCAGTTGTCATTGCTGCACCGGATCGAGGAACTGCTCCAGGCGCCCTTGGACACGGCACTGCTCACTGATGAAGCCGATGCCTGGGAGCGGGGTGTGGACGAACTGGCCACGGAAGACCCGGAAATCGCCGCCTATGTGCGCCAGCTCGAAGAGGCCAAGGACACGGCAGAGCTTCCCGAAGCCAGCGGCGAGTCGATTGCCCGCGAGTTTGAGCGCTATCTCAAACGCCGCCGGCGTGACTAGGTGCAACTCCCGCCGGGCCATATTGCCTGGTTAGAGCCGAATCCCCAGCAGCGCTTCCACCGTGGAAGCGGCCAGGTCCGCGCCGTCGGCATCCGGTCCTTCAGCAGCGGCCACCCCTGCACTGTCAGACTCTTCTCCCACCGAAACGGCCCACGCATCGACTGCGGCCAGGGCTGCAGGAGCATCGAGATCGTTGGCCAGGGCCGCCCGCACGCTTGCGAGCATTGCCTCTGCCCGGGTCCGGCTGGTCAGCGGCAGCGCACGCCGCCAGCGCGCGAGGCGCTGCTCGGCATTGGTCAGCTGCTCATCGGTCCAGAACCAATCGGTGCGGTAGTGGTGGCTGAGCAGCACGGCGCGGATGGCAGCCGGGTCGGTGCCCTGGCTGCGCAGCTGGGAAACCAGAACGAGGTTGCCCAGGGACTTGCTCATCTTTTCGCCGTCCAGGCCAACCATTCCGGCATGGGCATAGTGCCGTGCAAGCGGACTGCCGCCGCACGCGTAGGCGTGGCCGGCACTCATTTCATGGTGCGGGAAGACCAGGTCCGAACCTCCGGCCTGCACCGTGAACGGGGCCGGCAGGAAGCGCTGGGCAATGACTGAACATTCAATGTGCCAGCCCGGACGGCCCTCGCCCAGCGAGGCGCCGTCCCAGAAGGGCTCGCCGGCTCGCTTGACGCGCCACAGCAGCGGATCCAGCGCATTGCGCTTACCGGCGCGCAGGGGATCTCCGCCGCGTTCGGCGAAGACCGGCAGCATCTGGTCCGGGGAGAGTCCGGAGACGGTGCCGAGCCGCCAGGCGTCGGGATCCTCAGGATCGAGGTCCGAGGCCGCGTTGACGGAAAAGTAGACGTCGCCGTCGGGGTCGGTTCCCTCCCCGGGAACCCGGTAGGCGATCCCGCGGCGCAGGAGGTCCTCTACCACGGGAACGATCCATTCGATGGACTCCACGGCGCCGATGTAGTGATCGGGAGCAAGGACGTTCAGGGCTTCCATGTCGTCGCGGAAGAGCTGGGTCTGCTCCAGGGCCAGCTCCCGCCAGTCCAGGCCCCTGGCATTGGCGCGTTCCAGCAGCGGATCATCAATGTCCGTGACGTTCTGCACGTAGCGGACCGCGTTGCCTGCGTCCCGCCACTGCCGGTTCAGCAGGTCGAAGGCCACGTACGTTGAGGCGTGTCCCATATGCGTGGCGTCATAGGGCGTGATGCCGCAGACGTAGAGGCTTGCCTCGCCCTGGGTGCGGACAGGGACTGTTCGACCAAGGGCGGTGTCATGGAGAACCAGGTCCGGTGAGTTTCCGGGCAGGGAGGGCAGGGGGGAGCTTTTCCAGGCAATCACAGGTTCAACTCTACTTTCAGTTGCTACGCCGTCAGCACACCCAGGCCCAGCAGGATGTAAATGACCACGCCGAGGAGGATCCGGTACCAGACAAAGAGGCTGTAGCTGCGGCTGGAAACGTAGCGCAGGAACCAGCCAATGATGATGAATCCCACAACAAACGCAACGAGGGTGGCGCCGGCGGTTTCCCAACCGCCGTAGACCATCGGCTCGTCCAGCGACTTGACCAGCTGGAAAAGCCCGCTGCCGAAGACTGCCGGAATCGCCAGCAGGAAGGCGTACCGGGCGGCGGCCTCGCGGGTGTAGCCCATGAACAGGCCCGCCGTGATGGTTCCACCGGAGCGGCTGACCCCCGGAATCAGTGCCATGGCCTGGGCGAGGCCGTACAGGATGCCGTGCTTGTAAGTGAGCCGGTCCAAGCTGCGCTGCTGTTTGCCGACGGCGTCCGCAATGGCGAGGATAATGCCGAAGACGATCAGCATGGTGGCAACGATCCACAGGCTGCGGAAGGTGCTTTCAATCTGGTCCTGGAACAGCAGGCCCAGGATAACGATCGGCAGCGTTCCGATGATGATCAGCCAGCCCATGCGGGCATCGGGATCGTTGCGCGGGACGCGGCCGCTCAGCGAGCCAAACCAGGACTTGACGATCCGAACGATGTCTTTCCAGAAATAGACCGCCACAGCCGTCTCCGTGCCGAGCTGCGTAATGGCGGTGAAGGCTGCTCCGGGGTCCTGGGCACCGGGCAGCAGCTCACCCACTATCCGCAGATGTGCGCTGGAGGAGATGGGAAGGAATTCAGTAAGACCCTGAATGAGACCGAGGAAGAGTGCTTCAAACCAATTCACAAGGAAATACTCTAGGCCACTGCGGAGGAGACCCGGATGCGCTACGTTCCCGGCTGCACCCCGGCGGAGCGTTCATTGGCGCCTGGGGACTTGTCTTCGAATTCCCCGGTGCCGTCAAAATCCTCTTCGTCATCTTCGTAGATCTCCAGCGGGGTCACCTCGCCGTATGCGTCGTAGAGGACTTCCTCGTAGACCTCAAACGCATCTGCTACGGCCAAATAGGCCGCCTCCACCACCGGGTCTTTGTCCCCGCGGCGCCGGGCGGCAGCCGTCAGGTGCTCTTCGAGTGCGGCCATCAGGGATTGGAGCGCGACGTGCGGATCTATGCTCATGCCCTAGACGTTAGCGGTAAAGTGGGCAAAATTGGAGGGCAATGCGAGAACAAATTCTTAGGCCCGGCGTGCGCCGGCCAGACGAAAACATCCGGGACTACGAGTACCTCGTGGTGTCTGTGAACCCGGGAGACTCCCTCTCCGAGGCCCGCAGGCTCATCACTGAACACGCCGAGTACGGCAAGTGGGAGTTGCAGCGCAGCTGCATCTACCGCGGCGGCGCCCGACGTTTCTGGCTCCGCCGCCGCATCATGCGGGTGCGCCGCACCGCCTAGCTGCTGGGCCTTGAGCGGCTAGGGCCGGGCGTCCTGCGCAGGGACAGGCCCCAGCCAGGCATTGGCAACCGAGGAATGCACCGAATCCTCGCTCGAGGGATGGAACATTCCGGCGAGGACATCGCGGTAGAGGCGTTCCAGTTCCGCGCCCCGGGAGTAGCTCCTGCCGCCGGCCACCCGCACGGCGGTCTCCACCACTGACCGCGCCGTTTCGGTGGCCCGGTACTTCAGCGAGGAGAGTTTCGGAAACCACAGGCTCCCATGGTCGACGCCCTCGTCCAAATCGCGGGCAATGGACTCAAGCTGCGGATGGATTCCGTCCATCCGGATTGCCGCATCCGCAACTTTCCAGCGGGTGTGCGGATCGTGGGCACCGCTGCCGCCTCCCGCCGTCGTCCGCGTTTTCGCGGCTTCCACCGCCAGCTCGACGGCACGGTCCCCCACACCCGTGTACACGGCGGACAGCAGGGTTTCGAAGAGGGCAAAGATGGCGAACACAAAGGGATCCGCGTGCGGTCCCACCGGGGTGCTGCGGACCAGCCGGTCCGCCGACAGGACCGCATGGTCCAAAACCGTGGTGCAGGACTGGCTGGCCCGCATGCCCATGGTGTTCCAGTCGTCCTTGACGGTAATCCCCTCGGTCCCCCGCGGGGCGAACCCGAAAATGAGCCGGGGCTCCTCGGGCAGGGAGTCGTCGCGTCCAAAAATGCCCAGCCGCGTCCATGCCGGCGAGAGACTGGTGAAGATCTTGGTTCCGGTAAAGGCATAGGAGCCGTCCCCGAGGGGCTGTGCCGCCGTTTGAGAATCAAACAGGACGGCAGGATTGCCCGGTTCCGAGATGCCGAACGCGTACAGCTCGCCCCGGGCGGCGCCCGCCAGGATGAAATCCAGGGAATGGTCCCCGCGCAGCGCCAGCAGGTGGGCCACCCCGCACCAGACGAGGTGCATGTTGACGGCCAGCGCCGTGGCGGGGGCAGCCGCGGCCAACAGCCGCTGGCTCCGGACCACCTGCCCGATGGTGAATCCGGCTCCGCCGGCATCCTGCGGGGTGAACAGGGACAGGTAGCCGGCGCTGCGCAGGTCTTCGAGGTCTTCGGTAAAGAAGCGGTTGTCCCTGTCATAGCCGGCGGCGCGCCCGCGCAGGCGCTCCAGGAGGTCGGGGGTGAGGATGTCGGTGGCGTCCATGCTGGATCTTTCTGGGGGAAGGTTAGTAGCTGGTCAGCAGCCGGGAGAGGACCCGGGTTCCGAATTTCAGGGAATCGACCGGCACGCGCTCGTCCACGCCGTGGAACATGCCCGTGAAATCCAGGTCTTCGGGCAGGCGCAGCGGGGCGAAGCCGTAGCCGGTAATGCCCAGGCGGCTCAGGGACTTGTTGTCGGTGCCGCCGGAGAGCGTGTACGGCAGGACAGGAGCACCGGGGTCCTCGGCCTGCAGGGCCCCGATCATGGTGTCCACGAGATTGCCGCTGAACGGTACTTCCAGGGACACGTCCCTGTGCTCGTAGGTCACGTCGATGCCGGGACCGGCCAGATCCCTGATGATCGCCAGGACCTGCTCCTCCTGCCCGGGAAGGGTCCGCACATCGATGAGCGCCTCGGCGCTGCCGGGAATGACGTTGTGCTTGTAGCCGGCCTTGAGCACCGAGGGGTTGGAGGTGTTCTGCAGGGTGGCACCCACGAAACGGGCCACGGTGCCCAGTTCCGCCAGCAGCTTGTCGGGGTTCTGCGGATCGAATTCGACCCCGGTCAGCTCGGTCACGCCGTCCAGGAAGGCACGGGTGGTGTCCGTGAGCTCGATGGGCCAGGGGTACTCGCCGATGGTGGCGACGGCGCGGGCCAGCCGGGTGACGGCGTTGTCGGTGTTGATCTGGGAGCCGTGTCCGGCCCGCCCGTGGGCAGCCAGACGCAGCCAGGAGATGCCCTTCTCCGCTGTCTGCAGCAGGTAGGTGCGTTTGCCGCCGATGGTGGCCGAAAACCCACCGACCTCCGAGATGGCCTCGGTGGCGCCGTCGAACAGTTCCCTGCGGTTCTCCACGGCCCAGCCCGCACCATACTGGCCGCCCGCCTCCTCGTCAGCGAAAAATGCGAAGACAAGGTCGCGCCGGGGCTTAACCCCCGAGGCCGCCATGCTGCGCATCACCGACAGGATCATGGCGTCCATGTCCTTCATATCCACGGCACCGCGGCCCCAGATCAGCCCGTCGCGTTCTTCGCCGCTGAACGGATCAACGGACCAGTCCTGCTTCTGTGCCGGCACCACATCCAGATGGCCGTGCACCACGAGGGCGGGCAAGGAGGAATCACTGCCTTCCATCCGGGTGACCACCGAGGCACGGCCCGGAGCGGATTCAAAGAGGTCAGCGTGCAGGCCGGCCTCCTCGATCAGTCCCGCTGTGTATTCGGCTGCTGCCCGCTCCCCCGGGCCGGATCCGTCGCCGAAGTTGGAGGTGTCAAAGCGGATGAGCTCCTGGCAGATCCGGGTGACTTCATCTTCGGCGGTTGTTGGGCGCGCGGCGGACTCAGACGCAGTGGACTCAGACATGTTTCTCCTTCGACGTGATTGCTGCCCAGCCTAGCCACCGAGGGCCTGACCAGCGCCGATTTACGGTTGCGGCCAAAACCGTGTTAGAGTTTTTCCCGTTGCTTCCGCAGCTTTTGAACGACTGAAGAGCTTGCGGCAAACACCCAAGCGCGGGTGGCGGAATGGCAGACGCGCTAGCTTGAGGTGCTAGTCCTCTAACGAGGGTGGGGGTTCAAGTCCCCCTCCGCGCACAATCAAAACCCCGGAATCCATTGGATTCCGGGGTTTTTTGTTGCCTTCCCCCGAACCGCCTGTCAGACGAAGTGACTTTTAACACATCCTGGAAAGGGACGGGCTGCACCTGCCCCTTCCCTGTCAGCCGCGCAGCGCCGCCGGTACCCTCTGTCTATGGAAGGTGCAACGCTCCTTAACCTGCTGCTTGTGGTGTTCTTCGTCCTGCTGGGAGGCATCTTCGCCGGAACCGAGATGGCGCTGGTCTCGCTGCGGGAGAGCCAGATCAGCCGCATCGAATCATCCGGGGCCGGCGGCAGGAAGATCGCCGAGCTGGCCCGCAACCCCAACCTGTTCCTGTCATCCATCCAGATTGGCGTGACCCTCTCGGGGTTTTTCTCCGCCGCCTACGGAGCTTCCGCCCTGGCGCCCGCCCTGGCACCTGCTCTGCGCGGACTGGGTCTTGGGCCTGCTGCGGCGAATGCACTGGCCTTCATCCTGCTGACCCTGGCGGTGGCCTACCTGTCCCTGGTCCTGGGCGAGCTGGTGCCCAAGCGGCTGGCCATGCAGAACGCCGAACGCTTCACCCGGCTCCTCGCTCCGCCCCTGAACGTCTTCGCCGTCATCATGCGGCCCGTCATCAAGCTGTTGTCGGTGTCCACTGATGCCGTGGTCCGGGTCCTCGGCGGCGATCCCAAGGTTAAGACGCCCCCGATCACCTCTCAGGAGCTGTGGGACATGGTGGCAGCCAGCCCCGTCCTTGCCGAGGACAGCCGGCGCATCCTCTCCGACGTTTTCGGCGCCGGTGACCGGCTGCTGCAGGAGGTCATGCGTCCCCGTCCCGAAGTGAAGTTCCTCTCCGCCGAGCTGACGGTGGCCGAGGCCCGGGCCATCGTGCATGAGCTCCCCTACTCGAGGTACCCGGTCATCAGGGACTCACCGGACGACGTCGTCGGCTTCATCCATGTGCGGGACCTCCTGCGGGAGGACGACGACGGCGGGCGGACGCGCGCGCGGTCGCTCGGGGACATTGCCCGCCCCATCCTTTTCCTTCCGGGCACCGCGCCGGTTGTCCCCTCGCTGTCCCGCATGCGGCGGGACGGGAGCCACATCGCCGTGGTGGCGGATGAATACGGCGGCACGGACGGCATCGTCACGCTGGAGGATCTGGTGGAAGAGCTGGTCGGGGAGATCTACGACGAGTACGACACTCTGCGGGATCCTGAAGACCGGCACCGGCGGATACGCGGGGACCTGGTGGTGGACGGCGCACTGATCCTGCAGGAATTCGAACGGCTCACCGGCTTTCCGCTGCCGGAAGGACAGTACGAAACGGTGGGCGGCTACATTATGGAGAGGCTGGGCAGGATAGCCAAACCCGGCGATATGGTCGAGGCTCCCGGATGCGAGCTGGAGGTGCTCACGCTGTCAAACCGGCGCATTGTGTCCGTGCGCGTTATACCCGAATCCAAGGAATCGAACTAACCTGCGTCCATGCGCTTCGGTTACGGGTGCCTGCGTCAATTACCGTAACATTGCTATGCCGCCCAGAAGCGCAGAGAATACCGGGCACGGGCCGTGAGCCCCTTTCCGGCAAGGCCCGGTCCGCATATGCAGATATCCAGAAAGCAGGAAAGCCGCCATGGCCGAAACAAAAAACGACCCGGGAGCCCCCGAACTTAAGCGGGTGATGGGCACCAAGCTCCTCCTGCTGTTCATCGTCGGCGACATTCTTGGAACCGGCGTTTACGCCCTGACCGGGCAAGTGGCCGGCGAGATTGGCGGTGCCGCCTGGGCGCCGATCCTGGTCGCCTTCTTCGTCGCGACGATTACTGCTCTCTCCTATCTTGAGCTCGTGACCAAATTCCCGCAGGCAGCCGGTGCAGCACTTTATGCCCACAAGGCCTTTGGAATTCACTTCGTCACCTTCCTCGTGACCTTTGCGGTCCTGAGCTCCGGCATCACCTCGGCATCCACTGCCGCCAAGTTCCTGGCTGAGAACTTCATCGTCGGGTTCAATCTCGACTGGGGACAGACCGGCGTCACCTGGGTGGCCGTCATCTTCATGCTGGTGCTCGCCCTGATCAATCTGCGCGGTGTCGGGGAGAGCATTAAGTTCAATGTGGTCCTGACGATCATCGAACTCACCGGCCTGCTCATCGTGATCCTGATTGGCTTCTGGGCCATGGGTCAGGGCAACGTCGATTTCTCGCGCGTAATGGTCTTCGAAACCGAGGGCAACAAGAGTGTTTTCCTTGCCCTCACTGCGGCCACCTCATTGGCCTTCTTCTCAATGGTCGGATTTGAAGACAGCGTCAATATGGCCGAGGAGACGCGAGACCCGGCCAAGATCTTCCCGAAGGTCATGCTGACCGGACTGGGAATCACCCTGGTCGTGTATCTGCTGGTCTCCATTGCCGCCGTCGCCATTGTTCCCGTGGGCCAACTGTCTGCCAGTGCAACGCCGCTGCTGGAAGTTGTCCGTGCCGGTGCCCCCAACCTGCCGGTGGACGTTATCTATCCGTTCCTGTCGATCTTCGCGGTGGCCAACACGGCCCTGATCAACATGCTGATGGCCAGCCGCCTGCTTTACGGCATGGCCAAGCAGGACGTCCTCCCCCGTTCCCTTTCCAAGGTCCTTCCGGGCCGCCGCACCCCGTGGGCATCGATCCTCTTCACCACCGCCATCGCCCTGGGACTGATCATCCTTGTCACCAACTTCATGGGCAAGGAAACCGTCACCGCGTTGGGCGGCACCACCGCCCTGCTGCTGCTGGCCGTCTTCACCGTGGTGAATATTGCCTGCCTGGTGCTGCGCCGCACTCCGCACGAAGGCAAGCACTTCCGTTCCCCCGGCTTCCTTCCGTACGTGGGCGTTTTCACCTGTGCGTTCCTCCTCGGTCCCTGGGCGCAGGATCCGATCGAGTACCAGATCGCCGGCCTGCTGCTGGTCCTGGGCCTGCTGCTCTGGGTCCTGACCTGGTTCTGGAACCGGGCCGTGCGTGCCAAGAAGACCCGGTTCACCGATGCCGAAGAAATCCGCGGCTAGGCACTTCCGCCCGTTTACGTCCCTACGTCAGGAGCATCATGAGTATTGTTGTCGGTTTTCTTCCCACCCCGGAGGGCGCCGCCGCCCTTGAGGCTGCACGCCGCGAAGCCGCGGCGCAGTCCACCACGCTGGTGATCGTGAACGTGGGTTCCCCCCGGCACGGTCTGCACCACCAGGAGCAGGAAGAAGCCAATCAGGCCGCCGTCGAGAATCTTGAAAAAGAGCTGCGCGCCGCCGGGGCGGATTTCCGGCTGGTTCACCCCGTGGGCGACTACGACCCGGCCGAGGAAATCCTCAAAGCGGCTGAAGATCCGCAGGTGGAGCTCATCGTCCTGGGGCTGCGCCGCCGCACACCGGTGGGCAAGATGCTGCTCGGAAGCACCGCCCAGCGGGTGCTGCTGCAGTCCGACTGCCCGGTCCTGGCGGTCAAGGCTCACCACTAGGATCCTTTTGCATGCCCGCCGGTTCCCCGGCGGGATACGGCTGTGGCCGGCACCCAAGGTTTCGGGTGCCGGCCACAGCCGTATCTGGAAACATGCTCCGGGGTCGCTGCACTCCTACGTGATGGAGGCCGATCCGCGGCGCTTGTTGAACACATCAAAGGCAACGGCAGCCAGGAGCACCAGACCCTTGATGAGCTGCTGATACTCGGTTCCAACGCCCATGATGGACATGCCGTTGTTCAGGATGCCGATGATCAGGCCGCCGATGATGGCTCCCGTGACCCGGCCAATGCCGCCGGTGACTGCGGCGCCGCCGATGAAGACGGCGGCAATGGCATCGAGTTCGAAGCCTTCGCCGGCTTTCGGGCTGGCGAGGTTCAGCTGGGCGGTGAAGACCAGACCGGCCAGGGCGGCCAGGACACCCATGTTGATGAACACGGTGAACGTGGTCCGCTTGGTGTTGATGCCGGAGAGCTCGGCGGCGTGCAGGTTTCCACCCATGGCGTAGATGTGGCGGCCCCACACGCTGCGGTTCATGACGGCGGAGTAACCAACGGTGAGCAGGCCCAGGATCACGAGCACGATGGGCGTGCCGCGGTAGCTGGCCAGCAGGTAGGTGATGAAGAGGACCATGCCCGCGGTCAGGGCCAGCTTGGCAGCGAACCAGAGCAGCGGTTCGTCCACGAGCTGGTGGCGGCGGCGGATCATCCGCTGGCGGATGCCCGAGCCAACCAGTGCCGCTGCGGACAGCACGCCGATGATGACCGTCATCGGCTCCAGGAAACTCGTTCCGCCCCCGAGATCGGGGAGGAACCCGCTGCCCAGGTCACGGAACTGATCCGGGAAGGGCGAGATCTGCTTGTTCTGCAGGACAATCTGCGTCAACCCGCGGAAAGTCAGCATGCCGGCCAGGGTCACAATGAAGGCCGGTATGCCGAAGTAGGCAATCCAGAAGCCCTGCCAGGCGCCGACGGCGGCTCCAAGGACCAGGCAGAGGATGGCGGCCATCCACCAGGGAAGTCCCCACTGGGTGATCATGACGCCGGCGGCGGCGCCGGTGAAGGCGACCACCGAACCAACGGACAGGTCAATGTGCCCGGCAATAATGACAAGCACCATGCCTACGGCCAGAATCAGGATGTAGCTGTTCTGGATGATCAGGTTGGAGACGTTGATCGGCGCCAGCGTGATCCCGTTGGTGGCGATCTGGAAGAAAATGATGATGGCGATGAGGGCGATGAACAGCCCAACCTGGCGCAGCTGCCCGGTCAGGTAGTTCAGGGCCGAGCTGACCATTCCTTTGGGTTGGCCCTTCGGGGCCGGAACACCGGTGTTCGGTCCCTGGTCGGTGAGAGTGCTCATTGGCTTTCCTTGTCTGTCGCGGCGGCAGCGGTCCTGGCATCGCGGGTCATGTACTGCATGAGGTATTCGGCACTTGCCTTTTCGCGCGGGACATCAGCGGTGATCCGGCCTTCGGCGAGGGTGTAGATGCGGTCGCAGATACCCAGCAGTTCCGGCAGCTCCGAGGAAATGACGATGATGGCTTTTCCTTGGTCTGCCAGTTCGTTGATGATGGTGTAGATCTCGTACTTGGCTCCCACATCGATGCCGCGGGTGGGCTCATCGAGGATCAGGACATCCGGGTTCGTGTGGATCCATTTGGACAGCACCACCTTCTGCTGGTTGCCGCCCGAGAGTTTTCCGGTCACGGCCGTGACCGAGGGAGCCTTGATGTTCATGCTGCCGCGGTACTTCTCAGCCGTCAGGTGCTCCCGGTAAGGATCCACCCAGCCGCGGACCGACAATTTGTTCAGCCCCGACATCGAAATGTTGCGCTTGATGTCCTCGATGAGGTTCAGGCCGTACCGTTTGCGGTCCTCGGTGGCATAGGCCAATCCGTGGCGGATGGCCTGGCCGACGTTCTTCATGGTGATTTCGCGGCCGTTCTTGTACACGCGGCCGCTGATGTTGTGCCCGTAGCTGTGGCCGAAGACGCTCATCGCCAACTCCGTGCGGCCTGCCCCCATGAGACCGGCGATGCCGACAATTTCGCCCGCCCGAACATTGATGTTCGCCTCGGAAACCACCCGGCGGGAACGGTCCAGCGGGTGGTGCACGGTCCAGTCCTCGATGCGGAGGACTTCGTCTCCGATCGAAGAGGTGTGTTCCGGGTACCTGTTGTCCAGATCCCGGCCCACCATGCCCCGGATGATGCGCTCCTCGGAGATGTCGTCCTTGTGCATGTCCAGGGTTTCAATCGTCCGGCCGTCGCGGATGATGGTCACGGCGTCGGCGATGGACTTAATTTCGTTGAGCTTGTGGCTGATGATGATGCAGGTGATTCCGTCTGAGCGCAGGCCCTTGATCAGGCCCAGCAGATGTTCGGAGTCTTCATCGTTCAGGGCAGCGGTGGGCTCATCCAGGATCAGCACCTTGACGCGCTTGGACAGTGCCTTGGCGATTTCCACCAGCTGCTGCTTGCCCACTCCAATGTCCTGGATGCGGGTCGCAGGGTTCTCCGTCAGCCCAACCCGTTCCAGAAGCTTTGCCGCCTCCAGATTGGTCTTGTGCCAGTCGATGAATCCGCCGCGCGCCTGCTCATTTCCCAGATAGATGTTTTCCGCTATGGACAAGAAGGGGCTGAGGGCCAGTTCCTGGTGGATGATGACCACGCCGGCGGCTTCCGAGTCCTTGATGTCCTTGTATTGCTGCAGCTCCCCCTCCAGCAGGATTTCGCCCTCATAGGTGCCTGCGGGGTAGACCCCGGAAAGCACCTTCATCAGGGTGGATTTGCCGGCACCGTTTTCACCGCAGATGGCGTGCACGTGCCCCTGTTGCACGTCCAGGGAGACGTCCTGCAGCGCCTTGACCCCGGGGAAGGTCTTGGTAATCCCCCGCATGGAAAGAATGTTTTCGTTCACGATCGTGTCCTTGCCGGCAGTGTCCGGGGCGGCAGCGCTGGCGGCCGCCCCGGACACTGCGGTGGTCGGGAGTTACTGCAGGTCGGAGGCTTCGTAGTAGCCGCTGTCGACAAGGAGTTCCTTGTAGTTGTCCTTGGTGACCACGATGGGGTCCAACAGGTAGGTCGGAACAATCTTGACCTTGTTGTCGTACGTCTCCGTGTCATTGACCTCGGGCTCTTCACCCTTGAGGACGTCATCGACCATCTCGACGGTCTGCTCGCCAAGGGCACGCGTGTCCTTGAAGATCGTCGAGTACTGCTGGTTGTCCATGATCGACTTCACCGAGGCCGCTTCGGCGTCCTGGCCGGTGATGACGGGCAGGGCATCCGGTGCATAACCGGATCCGGTCAGCGCCGAGATGATCCCGAGCGAAATGCCGTCATACGGGGACAGCACGCCGTCTACCTTCTCGCCGCCCGAGTAGGTGCTGGCAATCAGGTTCTGCATGCGCTTCTGGGCCGTGGCGGGATCCCAGCGCAGCGTCGCAATCTGGGTGAAGGCGGTCTGGCCGCTCTTGACGGTCAGGGTGCCCTTGTCGATGTAGGGCTGCAGGGTGTCCATGGCGCCGTCGTAGAAGAAGTTGGCGTTGTTGTCATCCGGGCTGCCGGCGAAGAGCTCAATGTTCTTGGGCTCGGTGGCGCCCGTCTCCTTGCCGTCGGCGTCGAGGATGCCCAGGCCGGTCAGCAGCGACGTGGCCTGCTGCACGCCCACGGTGTAGTTGTCGAAGGTGGTGTAGTAGTCCACGTTCTCGTTGCCCGTGATCAGGCGGTCGTAGGCGATGACCTTGATGCCGGCGGCTGCGGCATTGTCCAGCTGGTCGCTGAGGGCGGTGCCGTCGATGGCGGCGACGACCAGCACCTTGGCGCCCTTGGTGATCATGTTGGACACCTGCTGGACCTGGGTCGGAATGTCGTCATCCGCATATTCCAGCGTTGTCTCATAGCCGAGATCCTCCAGGGAGGCCTGGATGGAGTCGCCGTCCTTGATCCAGCGTTCGGAGGTTTTGGTGGGCATCGCGATGCCCACCAGTGCGCCGGAGTTGTCGCCTGAATCGGCGGTGTCGGAATCAGCGCCTCCGCGGCCTGTTCCGGAGCCGCAGCCTGCCACGGAAACGGCAAGAACGCCGGCCGTCAGGCTGAGGAGGAGTTTACTGGTTTTCACGAAGGAGCCCTTTCGATGGACGTCTCTGTCTAACGGGGGAATCTGCCGAATCGCAAGAAGCGGCTTTAATCTTTCCACTGCGGCCGGGCCGAAGGAGAACTGGATCACATTAATGTGAGCGCTAACATTATGGCGCCCCGCAGTGCCGTGTTGTCAATCCGGGCTCAGAATGGCCTTAACGTCGCAACTCGGCAAGTACGCCGGAAACCCCGGCGAAGGTCTCCTCGAACGAGGTGGACAACGGCGAGAGCCCCAGCCGGATGCCCGACGGATTGCGGTAATCCGGAATAATTCCCCGCTTCCAGAGGGCGGCCGTAACCGCCTTGAACGCCGGATGGTCGATGGTGATGTGGCTGCCGCGGTGCGCTGCTTCCCGTGGAGACGCGACGACGACGCCGTGCGGGGCAAGCAGGGCGTCCACGGCCGTGAGGGCATACTCCGTCAGGGCCACCGATTTCTCGCGCACTGCGTAGATGCCTGCTTCGGAAATGAGCGCAATCATGTCCCGCATGGGCAGCATGCCGAGCACGGGCGGAGTGCCGGAGACCAGCCGCCGGATGCCAGCCGCGGGTTGATACCCCTGTGCCATGCCGAAGGGATCCGCGCTGCCGAGCCAGCCCTGGATGGGCTGCTGAAATTCCGCTTGGTGCCGCGACGCCACGTAGGCCCACGCCGGAGCGCCGGGACCGCCGTTGAGGTACTTGTAGCTGCAGCCCACGGCGTAGTCCACGTTCCAGGCGTCCAGCTGCGCCGGCACGGCACCCGCGGAGTGGCACAGGTCCCAGAGGACCAGTCCACCGGCCGCGTGGACCACTGAGGTGATGGCTTCGGCGTCGGCCAGGAACCCGGAACGGTACGCCACGTGGCTGAAGACGGCCAGCGCGGTTTGAGGGCCCACGCAGGCCGCCACCGCTTCAGCGCTCACGCCGCCGTCGTAATCCGCGCGAACCCAGCGCAGGGTCAGCCCGCACTCGCGCGCAATGCCCTCCATGACATACCGGTCGGTGGGAAAGTTGTCGGCGTCCAGGACGATTTCCGTCCGGCCGGGCCGGGCCGCAACAGCGGCCCGGCCCAGTTTGTAGAGCAGGACGGTGGTCGAATCGGCGACGATGCACTGTCCGGCAGCGGCACCAAGCGCTGTTGCTCCCAGTTCGTCGCCGATCTGCTGAGGCAATTCCAGCCACTGCTCGTCCCAGCCGCGGATCAGCCGCCCGCCCCACTGCTCCCGGACAAAGCCCTGAAGGTGTTCCTCAGTGGCACGAAGCGGCCGGCCCAGGGAGTTGCCGTCCAGGTATGAACTCACCCCGTCGGCAGGGAGGAACCGGTCCCGGAAGCCGGCCAGCGGATCCGCCGCATCCAGTTCCTTGGCAGCAATGAGCAGATCCGGTTCAGTCATGAGCGCACCTTAGCAAACTAGCTGTTCCGAGAAGCGCCGGACGCCGCAAGCGGCTGGACGGATCCGTGGAAATGGCGCCTGAGGGAGCGGTTGTTCCAGCCAACAAAGGTGGACCCGGTGTACCGGTCTTCAGCTTCGGCGTCCTGGATGGACAGCGAGACGGTGGCCGGCAGGAACACCGGGGACTCGAAGTCGATACTCCACTCGTAGGGCTCTTCCCGGTTTTGCACGATGTCCGCCACCACGCGGGACGCGAGATACATCCCGTGGGCCAGAGACCGCTTCATGCCCAGCGCCTTCGCCGACAGGCGGCTCAGGTGGATGGGGTTGAAGTCCCCCGAGACCCCTGCATAGTTGCGTCCGGCATCCGCCCCGAGCCGCCACACGGCGGTGGGCTGCGGCGGCACGAAGTCGGCGCGGTCGGCCCGTGCTTCCTGCCGGTCAAACCGAGGCAGGAAAACACCCTTGGCCAGGTACGTGGATCTTCCACGCCACACCACGTCACCGGATTCTCCGGCGCTGACCTCGGCCACAAGCTCCACCTGGGTGCCGGCGCGGTGCCCTGCCAGGTTCTCGGCCCACGCCGTCACCGTCAGGGGCTCGGCATAGTGGATCGGGCGGAAATGCTGCACCTGGTTGCGCAGATGCACCATACCCAGCAGCGGCAGCGGGAAGTCCTCGCGCGCCATCAGGCTCATGGCCACGGGAAACGCAAAGGTGTGCACGTAGCCGGTGGGCAGGTAGTCAGTGGCACTGTGCAGGACCAGCCGCTGGAAGTCGGTCAGCTTGGCCAAATCGACGACGGCGCCGCGCACCTCGTGCCGGTCGGACGGAAGGACGCGCGGTCCCTTGGAAGACGACAGGCGTGACTTCGCGGCGCTGCCCACGGCGCCCGCATACAGCTTCCCGAGGGCGGGAATTTCATCCAGCGTTGTGGTGCTCATGCGCCCACCATATTCTGCCCGCACACACGGACCACCTGGCCGTTGACCCCTGCCGCCGCATCGGAGGCGAGGAACGAAATGGTTTCAGCCACGTCCACGGGCAGGCCGCCCTGCTGCAGGCTGCTCAGCCGGCGGGCAACCTGCCGGGTCAGGGCAGGAATGGCAGCGGTCATGTCCGTCTCGATGAAGCCGGGCGCCACGGCGTTGATGGAGCCGCCCCGCGGCGCCAGCAGCGGTGCGGTGGCCCGGACCATGCCGATCACGCCGCCCTTGGAAGCGGCATAGTTGGTCTGTCCGCGGTTGCCGGCGATGCCGCTGGTGGAGGCCAGCGACACGATCCGTCCTTCCTGGCTGAAGATGTCCGAGGCCAACAGTGTCTCGTTCATGCGCAGCTGCGACGCGATGTTGACCGCGATGACCGAACCCCACCGCGCTTCGTCCATGTTGGCCAGCAGCTTGTCGCGGGTGATCCCGGCATTGTGGATCACGATGTCGAGGTGGCCGTAGCGCTCGGCCGCGTGGGCCAGGATGCGGTCTGCAGCGTCCTCCCGGGTGATGTCCACCTGCAGGGCCGTGCCCTTGATTTCATTGGCGACCCTGGCCAGCTGTTCGCCGGCAGCCGGAACATCCACCACGATCACCTTGGCGCCGTCGCGGTGCAGGACTTTGGCAATGGCCGCGCCGATACCCCGGGCCGCTCCGGTCACCACAGCCACCTTTCCGGCCAGAGGCGCGTTCCAGTCCTCGGGCAGCGTGCCCGCGTCGGAGCCAACAGTGATGAACTGTCCGCTCACGTAGGCGCTCTTGCCCGACAGCAGGAACCGCAGCGCGGCGGCCACGGACGGTGCCGTTGCCCGTACTCCGTTGGCCAGCACGATGCCGTTGGCGGTGGCGCCGCCGCGCAGTTCGTGGGCGATGGAACGCAGGGTGCCGTCAATGCCCTGGCGGGCAGCGGCGGCAGCGGGATCCTGCGCCTCGGCCGCGGGACGGGAAACAGTAACCACGCGTCCGCCCGGGGCGAGGTCACGCAGTGCCGCCCCGGCGGCCAGCGTCGGCTCGGCGAGGTCGGTCGGGGCGGCGGCCTCGTCGAGCACGATCAGGATGGCGCCGAGCTTTTCCTTCGGTGTGGCATGGCGGCGGACATCCTGGTCCCAGGAGAGCAGCAGCTGGGACAGGTCGTCGGCGGTTTCGCCTTTGCCCAGCACCAGCACTGGTCCCGGAACCAGCGGCTTGGCCGGGTCGAAGCGGCGCAGGATGGCCGGCCGGGGCAGGCCCAGCTTTTTGGAGAGGTCCCGCGTAAAGCCGGTATTGACCAGCTTGAGATAGGTATCAGTCATGATCAGCGCGCCTCCAGGATCGCAACGAGGCCCTGCCCGCCGGCAGCGCAGATGGAAATCAGGCCGCGGCCTGAGCCCTTTTCGTGCAGCATCTTGGCCAGCGACGCGACGATGCGTCCGCCGGTGGCTGCGAACGGGTGGCCGGCGGCCAGGGACGAGCCGTTGACGTTGAGTTTGCTGCGGTCGATGCTGCCGAGCGGACCCTCCAGCCCCAGGCGGGTGCGGCAGAACTCGTCGTCTTCCCAGGCGGCGAGTGTGGAAAGCACGGTGCCGGCGAAGGCTTCGTGGATTTCGAAGAAGTCGAAGTCGTCGAAGGTCAGGTTGTGGCGGGCCAGCAGGCGCGGAACGGCAAAGGCAGGGGCCATCAGCAGTCCGTCCTTGCCGTGAACGAAGTCCACGGCGCCGGCTTCGGCGTCGACAATGTTTGCCAGCATGGGCAGGTCATGTTCGCGGGCGTAATCCTCGGAGCCCAGCAGCACCACGGAGGCGCCGTCGGTCAGCGGGGTGGAGTTGCCCGCGGTCATGGTAGCTTCATCGCCCAAGCTCTTGCCGAAGGCGGGCTTGAGCTTGGCCAACTTCTCCATGGAGGTGTCCGCGCGCAGGTTCGCGTCCCGGGACAGGCCGCGGTACGGCGTGACCAGGTCATCGAAGAAGCCGCGGTCGTAGGCTGCGGCCATGTTGCGGTGGCTGTTGTACGCCAGTTCGTCCTGCGCTTCGCGGGTGATCTTCCACTGCGCGGTGGTCAGTGCCTGGTGTTCGCCCATGGACAGGCCGGTGCGCGGTTCGCCGGTGGAGGGTGCGTTCGGGGAGAGGTCCTTGGGGCGGATTTTCGCGACGGCGGCGAGCTTCTGCTTGGTGGTGCGGGCACGGGAGAGGTCCAGCAGCGCCCGGCGCAGGCCTTCGCTGACGGCAATGGGAGCGTCCGAAGCGGAGTCGACGCCGCCGGCGATGGCGGAATCCAGCTGACCGAGCTTGATCTTGTTAGCCAGGCTGACCACTGTCTCGAGGCCGGTGGCGCAGGCCTGCTGGACGTCATACGCGGGGGTTTCCGGCGACAGTGCCGAGCCCAGGACCGCTTCGCGGGTCAGGTTGAAGTCCCGGGAGTGCTTCAGAACGGCGCCGGCGGCCACTTCGCCGATGCGCTCGCCCTGCAGGCCAAAGCGGGCAACCAGTCCGTCGAGTGCGGCCGTGAGCATGTCCTGGTTGGAGCTGTAGGTGTATTTCCCGCCGGAGCGGGCAAAGGGGATGCGGTTTCCGCCGATGACGACGGCTTTTCGTACGGAGGGAGCAGGGGTGTTCCCTCCGGTTGCGGCGGGTTCGGCCTGGGGCTGGACAGCCATGATGTTGTCTCCTAGGAAAATACTGCTAAGTGTGAGGGGAGTTACTGCAACCCAGCGTACCTGATACGCTGAGTATCGTGAACACCGCTCTTCAAGATCCCCCTCCCCCCGCACCGTCGGACGGCCGGTCGCTGCGCTGGGAGGCGCACCGCGCCGAACGTCGCCGTGAGCTGATCAAGGCGGCCCGGCGTGCCGTTCATGCCCTGGGTTCCGGAGCCTCCATGGAGGAGATTGCGGCCGCCTCCGGAACATCCAAATCCGTTTATTACCGCTACTTCGGCGACAAGGCGGGCCTGCAGCAGGCAATGGGCGAAGTTGTCCTCTCCCAGATGCAGGACAAGATACTCGCCGCCGGCCGCACCGCGGATTCGCCCCGGGCCGGCCTGCAGGCCATGGTGTCCGCCTACCTTCAGATGGCCCAGACCTCCCCCAACGTGTACGCGTTTGTCACCGGCGGCACCGCTGAGGCTTCGGGCAGCGCCGGACCGGGGTTCTCCGACAGCCTCACCTCTTTCTTCGAAGCTATTACGGAAATGATGGAACGCGCTTTGCGTGCCTATCTGGACAGCCGCTCCCCCGGCACCTCTTCCGGCAGATCGTCCGCACCCGAGCTCGGCATTGCTGCCGGATTCTGGCCGACGGCGGCACTGGGCATGGTCCGCGCCGCCGGAGAACGTTGGCTGGCAACACCCCCCGGGCCGGGCAAGCCCACCGAAGCCCAGATGACCAAGCAGTTGACGGCCTGGCTCTTTGACGGCATCGGCTACGAACAGGGGCCGCCATGACCCGCACCGACTTCCTCCAGCACCTCCTCCCCCGGCACCACAACAAGTAGAAGGACACGCAATGACGCAGACAGTCTCCAAGTCCGAACGCCAGATCCCGGCAAGTTCCGTACGCGACGATGACAGCGCCGTCGTCGACGTGGACGCGCTGAGCCGCGCCCTGCTGGGCAAGTGGGCCGACATCCGGCTCCAGGCCCGTGAGCTCGCAGGCCGCGAAGAACTGCACACCCCTGCGGGCCTGAGCCACACGGAACACCGCGAACGGGTCATGACGCAGCTGAAGGTGCTGGTCGACACCAAGGCCGTGCACCGCGCATTCCCGAAGTACGTGGGCGGCGAGGACAATCACGGCGGCAACGTTGCCGGTTTCGCAGAACTCGTGGTGGCCGATCCGTCGCTGCAGATCAAGGCGGGCGTGCAGTGGGGCCTCTTCGGCTCCGCCGTCCTGCACCTGGGCAACCGGGAGCACCACGAGAAGTGGCTGCCGGGCATCATGAGCCTGGAGATCCCCGGCTGCTTCGCCATGACGGAGACCGGCCACGGTTCCGACGTTGCCAGCATCGCCACCACAGCGGAATACGACGTTGAAAAAGAAGAATTCATCATCAACACCCCCTTCCGTGCCGCGTGGAAGGATTACATCGGCAACGGTGCGGTCTACGGCAAGGCCGCCGTGGTCTTCGCCCACCTGATCACCAAGGGCGTTGACCACGGTGTCCACGCGTTCTACGTCGAACTGCGCGACGACAACGGCTTCCTTCCCGGCGTGGGCGGCGAGGACGACGGCGTCAAGGGCGGCCTGAACGGCATCGACAACGGCCGGCTGCACTTCTCCAATGTCCGCATCCCCCGCACCAACCTGCTCAACAAGTACGGCGACGTCGCAGCGGACGGCACTTACACGTCCTCCATCGAAAGCCCCGGCCGTCGGTTCTTCACCATGATCGGCACCCTGGTCCAGGGCCGGGTGTCCCTGGACGGCGCCGCGGTGGCCGCCAGCAAGATGGCACTCAAAACCGCCATCCAGTACGGAACGGAGCGCCGCCAGTTCAACGGCGCCTCGGACATCAAGGAAGAGGTGCTGATGGACTACCAGCAGCACCAGCGCCGCCTGCTGCCCCGGCTGGCCACCACGTTCGCCGCTTCCTTCGCCCATGATGAGCTGCTGCAGAAGTTCGACGACGTCTTCTCCGGTGCGCACGACACAGACGAAGACCGTCAGGACCTGGAAACCCTCGCGGCTGCCCTGAAGTCCCTGTCCACCTGGCATGCCCTGGACACCCTGCAGGAGTGCCGCGAGGCCACCGGCGGCGCAGGCTTCCTGTCCGAAAACCGCTTCACTGCACTGCGCGCGGACCTGGACATCTACGCGACGTTCGAAGGCGACAACACCGTACTGCTCCAGCTGGTCGCCAAGCGCCTCCTGGCGGACTATGCCAAGGAATTTGTCGGCGCGGACTTCGGCGTGCTGGCACGCTACGCCGTCGGACAGGCAACGGACCGCACGGTGCACCGCACCGGACTGCGGCAGATTGTCCAGGCGTTCGCGGACACCGGCTCAGAGAAGAAGTCAGCCGTTGCCCTCCGCGATCCCAAGACGCAGCGCGACCTTTTGACCGACCGTGTCGGAACCATGGTGGCAGAGGTTGCCGGCGCGCTGAAGGCGGCCCGGGGACTGCCGAAGGATAAGGGCGCCGCAGTATTCAACGCCAACCAGCATGCGCTCATTCAAGCAGCCCATGCACATGCGGAACTGCTGCAGTGGGAGGCATTCACCCGTGGCCTGGAGCGGATTGACGACGCCGGAACCCGCCAGGTCATGACCTGGGTCCGCGACCTGTTCGGCCTGTCCCTGATCGAGAAAAACCTCGGCTGGTACCTGATGAACGGGCGCCTGTCGGCCCAGCGTGCCCGCACCTTGGGCCCGTACATCAACCGCCTCCTGGCCAAGATCCGCCCGCATGCCGTGGATCTGGTCGATTCCTTTGGCTACGGTCCGGAGCACCTGCGGTCCGCGATCGCTTCCGGCGCCGAAAAGGCACGTCAGGACGAAGCCATGGAGTACCAGCGGCTGCTGCGCGCCAGCGGTGCCGCTCCGCTGGACGAGAAAATCCTCATCCAGCGCAAGAAGCAGGCCGCCAAAGCCAAGCGCTAAGCCACCGACGGCCCGGGGTTTCCTACGGATCCGTTGCATGCGTGGCGTTCTGCGAGGCTTGACCGGCTCCGGTTGCCGAAATAGCCCAGTGGCCTGAAGGGGTCCGAACCGCACTGCGGTTCGGACCCCTTGTGTTGGCGGGCTCTGGGTTGGCGGGGCCGCCTGGCGCCACCGGGAGCCCCTCATCTGCACGATGGATTGAGAACGGGTATCCGGTGTGCAGCTCTGGCGGGGTCAAGCGAGTTGAGCCCGCCATATCTTCGCACCGGACAGGGAGAGTGCCCCTGCAGGATCGCCGCCGCATCTTCCGTGGGAAGGGTGTTGGACGTGGCAGACACCGGCAGGGCGTGCGGTTCGGGCACATTGAGTGTGCAGCTCTGGCGGGTGCAAGCGGGTTGAGCCCGCCATATCTGCGCACGGGACAGGGAGACAGTGCCCCTGCAGGATCGCCGCCGCATCTTCCGTGGGAAGGATGCCGGGCGTGGCAGGCACCGGCATGGCGTGCGGTTCGGGCACATTGAGTGTGCAGCTCTGGCGGGTGCAAGCGGGTTGAGCCCGCCGTATCTGCGCACAAACCGCACGGGCGCGGCACTCGCACCGGCCAGGATGTATTTCCGAGAGGCTAGCCCGCGGGCAGCACCGAGCGGTAGACCTCAAGCGTGGACTGGGCAATGGCCGCCCAGGAGAAGTGCTCCGTGGCGCGGCGCCGTCCGGCCTCTCCCATAAGGCGGGCCCGCTCCGGATCCGCCACCACCTCGGTGAGCGCGGCGGCGAAGTCGGAAACAAAGGCCTCAGGATCCAGCGGAGTGCCGGTGCCGTCTGTGGCCTGGTCAATCGGCACCAGCAGGCCTGTGACGCCCGGGTCCACCACTTCAGGAATGCCTCCGGTGGCGGAGGCCACCACTGCGGTTCCGCAGGCCATGGCTTCGAGGTTCACGATGCCGAGCGGTTCATAAATGGAGGGGCAGGCAAACACCGTGGCTGAGCTGAGGACCTTGAGCAGTTCGTCCCGCGGAAGCATCCGCTCGATGACGACAATGCCGCTGCGCTTTTCGCGCAGTTCATCGATGAGAACTGCGGTCTCCGCTGCAAGCTCGGGCGTATCGGCAGCGCCCAGGCAGAGCACGAGCTGGACTTCGGGAGGCAGCAGGGCGGCGGCCCGCAGGAGGTAGGGCAGCCCTTTCTGCCGGGTGTTGCGTCCAACGAACACGACGCTCGGACGCTCCGGGTCAATGCCGAGGGCTGCTACTGCATCGGGGTCGGCGTCGGGGTGCCAGAGTTCGACGTCGATCCCGTTGTGCACCACCCGCACCTTCCCCGGGTCCACTTCGGGATAGCTGCGCAGGATGTCCTGCCGCATGCCCTCGGAGACGGCAATGATGGCGGCAGCGGCGTCGTATGCCGTTTTCTCAACCCAGGACGACAGCGCGTAGCCGCCGCCAAGCTGCTCGGCCTTCCACGGCCGCAGCGGCTCCAGGCTGTGGGCGCTGAGTACGTGCGGAATGCCGTACAGGAGGGAACCCAGATGGCCCGCCATGTTGGCATACCAGGTGTGGGAGTGGACCAGGTCCGCGCCTTCAAGTCCCTGCAGGATCTCGAGGTCGGTGCCCAGTGTCTGAACGGCCGGGTTGGAGGCGTCCAGCTCGGCCGGAACGCCGTAGGTGCTCACACGGGCGCCGTGAAAATCAGCAGCTCTCGGAGCTCCGAAACAATGCACGCGGAGGTCTACGTGCTCAGCGAGCACGCGGCTCAACTCAGCGACGTGGACACCTGCACCGCCGTAGACTTCAGGCGGGAATTCCTTGGACACAATATCTACTCGCACTAAACCAACGTAGTGCACCGGCGCGCCAGTGATCTAGTCTGAAGAACAGCAGACTTATTACAGCGGGCTAGCACCGCAGTAATTCGTCACATGTTTCGACAGATATACGAGTAACGGAAACAGGGGAATAACAAAATGGCGCCAAAGAAGGTCCTGGCCGTTGTCCTTGCCGGAGGGGAAGGCAAACGCCTCATGCCCCTGACCGCGGACCGGGCAAAACCCGCAGTTCCGTTTGCCGGGCGCTACCGGCTCATCGACTTTGCACTGTCCAACCTGGTCAATTCCGGATACCTGCAGATCGTGGTCCTGACCCAGTACAAATCGCACAGCTTGGACCGGCACATTTCGGAGACCTGGCGGCTCTCCACTCAGCTGCGGAACTATGTGGCCTCGGTGCCTGCTCAGCAGCGCGTGGGCAAGAGCTGGTTCCTGGGAAGCGCCAACGCCATCTATCAGTCCATGAACCTGATCGATGACGCCCAGCCGGACATTGTGGTGGTCATCGGCGCGGATCACGTGTACCGGATGGACTTCTCGCAGATGGTGGAGGCCCACATTCAATCCGGTGCGTCGGTCAGCGTCGCCGCCGTCCGGCAGCCGCTGTACCTGGCGGACCAGTTTGGAGTGATCGAGACTGATCCCGAACGCCCCGGCATGATCGGAGCCTTCGTGGAAAAGCCGGCAACCACTCCCGGGCTTCCGGACGATCCCGACATGTTCCTGGCCTCGATGGGCAACTACGTCTTCAACACTGACGCATTGGTGGAGGCACTGAAGGTTGATGCCGAACGCCTCATCACCAAGCACGACATGGGCGGGGACATCATTCCCTACTTTGTGGAACGCGACGACGCCGCTGTCTACGATTTCTCCCACAACGTCATCCCCGGGTCCACGGGCAGCGACCACCAGTACTGGCGCGACGTGGGCACGCTCGATTCCTACTACGACGCCAACATGGACCTGATTTCGCCGCTGCCGGCGTTCAATCTGTACAACCTCCAGTGGCCCATCTACACGCGGCAGAGCATCTCCCCGCCGGCCAAGTTCGTGCGCAGCGCCTCCGACCAGGCCGGCACCGCAATTGACTCGATCGTTTCTGACGGCACGGTCATTTCCGGCGGCACCGTCACCGGGTCCGTATTGGCACAGGACGTGTATGTATCCACCAACGCCGTGGTGGCCGATTCCGTGCTGATGGACAACGTAAACGTGGGTGAGGGTGCGGTGGTCCGCCGTGCCATCATCGACAAGAACGTGCAGATTCCCCCGGGAGCGACCATCGGCGTCGACCGCGACCTGGACCTGGCACGCGGCTTCACCATCACCGAGTCCGGGCTGACAGTCCTCAGCAAGGGCCAGAAGGTCACGCTTCCCGAGCCTGAAGCCGAGGCCGCACCGGCCTAGGGAACGCGCTTACCCATTGTGATGTTCGACCGCCGCGGCACCCTCGATACGGGGTGCCGCGGCGTTTCGTTGTAAGGTCGGATGGCATCACGTATGCCTTCGCCGTGTCCACCGCCGGCGCCGATTCACAGCAGAAACGATTTTCATGAGCACCCCCGACCTGAGCCCCGAAGACCTTGCCGCCTGCCTGCGGGTCCTGTCCTCCATCCATGTCCTGGATGAGGAAGATCCGGACTATGTAGCTGTTCGGCGCGCCACCGCCAAGATGTTCAAGTCCGTCAAGAAGCACAAGAAGATTGAGAAGCGCAGCGCCGTCGCCGAAGCCGACCGCGCCGTCGTCGCCCTGACGGCCACCGGCGCCTCTGACCGCATCGACGACGAGACCCGCGGCGCGCAGCTGAAGACCTCCGCCCACGGCCCGTCCGCCGGCACGCTGATCAAGCCCCGCAACTGTTACATCTGCAAGCAGCCTTACACGGTGGTGGACGCCTTCTACCACCAGCTTTGCCCCGAATGCGCCGCCTTCAGCCACGCCAAGCGTGATGCCACCACCGATCTGAGCGGCAAACGCGCCCTCCTGACCGGCGGCCGGGCCAAGATCGGCATGTACATTGCCCTGCGGCTGCTGCGCGACGGTGCGCACACCACCATCACCACCCGCTTCCCCAAGGACGCCGCGCGGCGCTTCGCCGCGATGGAAGATTCGGCGGACTGGCTGCACCGGCTGAAGATCGTAGGCATCGACCTGCGTGATCCGGCGCAGGTCATCTCGCTGGCTGAATCCGTGGCCGACGCCGGCCCCCTGGACATCCTGATCAACAACGCTGCACAGACGGTGCGCCGGACTTCCAACGCCTACCAGCCGCTGATGGACGCTGAGCTTGAAGCCCTGCCGGAGTCGGCCGCGATGCCGGAGCTGGTCACCTTCGGCCACACCTACAACGCACACCCGACGGCGCTGGCCGGTTCGATTGCCGAGCACCCGGTGCTGGCGGGCGACGCCGTCACTTCCCTGGCGCTGACCGCCGGTTCCTCCTCGCTCGAGAAGCTGAATGCCGGAACGGCGATCGACGCCGGCGGCCTGGTGCCCGACACTGCGCCGATCAACTCCTGGACCCAGGTGGTGGACCAAGTGGAGCCGCTGGAAATGCTGGAGGTCCAGCTCTGCAACGTCACTGCACCGTTCCTGCTGGTGAACCGGTTGCGCCCGGCCATGGCGGCCTCCCCCGCCCGCCGCAAGTACATCGTGAACGTCTCCGCCATGGAGGGCCAGTTCAGCCGCCGCTACAAGGGCCCGGGCCATCCGCACACCAACATGGCCAAGGCCTCGCTGAACATGCTCACCCGCACCAGCGCCGAGGAAATGCTGGAAACCGACGGCATCCTGATGACCGCCGTGGACACCGGCTGGATCACCGATGAACGCCCGCACCCCACGAAGGTGCGCCTGGCCGAGGAGGGCTTCCACGCTCCCCTGGACCTCGTGGACGGCGCGGCCCGCGTGTACGATCCGATCGTCATGGGTGAGGCCGGCGAGGACCAGTACGGGGTCTTCCTGAAGGACTACAAGCCTTCGCCCTGGTAAGCCGGAACTAGGCCGGACCCCGGCTTTGCGCCCGGAAGCGGGATACGGCCTTGCGGATCTCCGAGATCCACAGCACGGTTGAGCCAACGCCGAGTGCCAGGAACCACTGGCCCGAGGTGAGGTCCGTGGTGTCAAAGAGCCCCTGCAGCACTCCCAGCTGAACCACCAGGACCTGCAGCACGACGACGGCGGCCAGCGACACCCAGATGGCCCGGTTGGTGAAGGTCTGCCAGGAGAACACGCTCCCGTTGGCCGACCGCACGTTAAGCAGGTTGAACGCCTGGTAGAACACGAACGTCGTGAAGGCCAGCGTGGTGGCGAACAGCGGGTCGCCCGCACTCTCCGGGTACATCTGCGGTGCCAGATACAGGACGGCGCAGGTGCCGGCGGCCATCACCAGACCCATGGTCAGGATCTGGAGGATCCGCCGGCCGGTCAGCAGCGGTTCCCGGGCCGGCCTCGGCGGCTGCTTCATCAGGTCCGGGTCCGCGGGATCAACACCGAGTGCCAGGGCTGGCGGGCCGTCCATGATGATGTTGACCCAGAGGATCTGCAGTGCGGTGAAGGGTGCCCCGCCGGCCAGGGAGAAGGCCGCAGCCGCCAGGAAGATCAGCACGAACCCCCAGGCCGTAGTGAGCTGGAACCGGACGAACTTAATGATGTTCGCGTAGATCCCCCGACCTTCCTGGACCGCGGCAACAATGGTGGCGAAGTTGTCATCCGTCAGGATCATTTTCGCCGCACCCTTGGACACATCGGTGCCGGTGATGCCCATGGCAATACCAATGTCCGCCCGCTTCAGGGCCGGCGCGTCATTGACGCCGTCGCCGGTCATCGCGACCACCGCGCCGTCGGCCTGCAATGCCTGGACCATCCGGATCTTGTGCTCGGGTGACACCCGGGCCAACACACCGTACCCGGGAGCGCGCTGCTGCAGCTGCGCGTCATCGAGACGGTCCAGGTCCGCACCGGACACCGCTTCTCCGCCAATCCCCAGGTCGCGGGCAATGGCCGAAGCGGTGATCAGGTGATCTCCGGTGATCATGTGCACGCTGATCCCGGCCTCGTGCGCGCGGGCGATGGCGTCGCCTGCTTCGCTGCGCGGCGGGTCCATGATGCCTGCCACGGCATACAGGGTCAGGCCTGCCACGCTGTCCCGGAGCTCGTCCGGGTCCTCAGGCAGCGGGCCGTCCGCCGGCCGCCCGGCAACAGCCATGGTGCGCAGGCCCCGTTCCGCCAAGGCGGTGACTTCATCGCTGATGCGTTGGCGGTCCTCGGATGTCAGGCGGCGTCTGCCGTCAGCGGTGGCCACGAACTGCGACCGTTCCAGCAGTACACCGGGAGCTCCCTTGGCGTAACAGAAAACCTCGTCGGCCGGTCCCGGACCATGCCCGGCTTCCTCATCCGCCGGCCGCCGGTTGAACGTGGCCATGAACTTGTAGTCCGAATCAAAGGGAACCTCCGCGATGCGGGGATGCGATGCACGCGCCCCTTCGGCGTCGATGCCTCCCTTCTCTGCGAGGACCACCAGCGCCCCCTCAGTGGGATCACCGGTGAGTACGCCGTCGCGCACTGAGGCGTCATTGCACAGCGCGAAGCCGAGGAAAGCCACCGACAACGCCGGCGCCGGACGCCCGTCGGCGCTGAGCACCGCTCCTTCCGTGGAATACCCGGAGCCGGATACCCGGAACGTGCGGCCGGAGGCCGTATACAGGGACCGCACCGTCATCTCGTTCAGGGTCAGGGTTCCGGTCTTGTCAGTGCAGATCTGCGAGGTGCTGCCCAGGGTCTCCACAGCCGACAGCTGCTTGATGATGGCTCCGCGCGCAGCCAGGCGGGAGGCGCCCATCGCCAGGGTGAAGGCGACGACGGCGGTCAGCCCCTCTGGGATGGTCGCCACCGCCAGCGAGACGGCAGTCAGGAACAGGTCCTCCCAGCTGTCACCGCGCAGCAGGCCCAGGACGAACACCACCGCCACCACGATCAGCGCCACATAGGTGAGCAGCCGCGCCAGCTGGTCAATGCTGCGCTGAAGGGTGGTCTTTTCTTCGGCTGTGGAACCGAGCAGGTGCGCGATCCGCCCGATCTGGGTGCTCATGCCCGTTCCGGTGACGAGCAGGACGGCCCGGCCCCGGCTGATGTCGGTGTCCATGTACAGCATGTTGGTGCGGTCGGCCACCGGCAGCTCCGGGTCGGTGAGGACCGCAGCGGACTTGTTCACCGGCTGGGATTCGCCGGTGAGCGCTGCTTCCGCCACCTGCAGGCGCACTGCTTCAAGAAGCCGCCCGTCGGCAGGGACCGTGTCCCCTGCCTCCAGGAGCACCACGTCGCCGGGCACCAGTTCGGTGCGCGGGACATCCACCGGAACGCCGCCCCGGCGGACGGTGGCAACGGAGACGGACGTGCTGCGCAGCGCTTCCAGGCTGTTTTCCGCGCGCTGCTCCTGGACGTAGTTCAGGGTGGTGTTCAGGGCAATGACCACCAGGATGACCACCGGTGTTTCCCATTCGCGGGAGACGACGGCGCTGATCACCGCGGCTGCGATCAGGACCAGAATCAGCCGGTCCGCCAACAGCCTAAGGATTTTCCGCCATGCGGGAATCTTCCGGCCTGCCGCCAGCTCATTGGGCCCGTAACGGAGCCGACGCTGCCGGACCTCCTCGGTGGTGAGACCTTCGGCCGGCGAGACCTCCAGCTCCGCTGCCGCCTGTTCGGGTGTCCGGGTCCAGGGGTGTTCTGCTGTTCGTTGCTGGTCAGCCATGTGTTGCCTCTAAAACTAGGGGGTGTATTTCACTGTAACAAAGGCCACACAGGCGGGAATCCCCCATCACTGTTAGCTGCCCCGGAGCCGGCCAAACACCACCGGGCTGGACACCACCGGTTGCCGGCACCGTTTGGCCGGCACCGTCTTCTGCGGCAGGGTGGAACCGTGAACGCCTCCCCTTCCCCCGCAGCCTCCTCCGCTGCCCGGACAACCGTCCTGCCCGGAGTCCTTGCCGCTGCCGCCGCCGTTGTCCCGGCATACCTGGTGCACCTGGTTCTTCCCGGACTGCCGGTCCTGACCACAGCTGTGATTCTGGGACTGGTGGCCGCCAACCTTCCCGGCGTTTCAACGGCTGTGGCCGGGCCGCTCAAGCCGGGGCTGTCGCTGGCCGCGCGGAAGTTCATGCGCACGGGTATCGTGCTGCTGGGACTGAAAGTGTCACTGGTGGACATCGCAGGTCTCGGCTGGAGCGCCCTGCTCCTGATTGTGGCACTGGTGGGAGCGGCTTTCGCCGGCACGTATGCGATTTGCCGGGCGTTCCGCCTGCCGGGCCAGGAGCCGCTGCTGATCGCCGCCGGTTTCTCCATCTGCGGGGTATCGGCCATCGGTGCAGTGGCTGCTTCCCGCAGGGTGCGGCAGGAGGACACCGTGGTGCCCATAGCGCTGGTCACCCTGTGCGGAACGCTGGCCATCGGGGTCCTGCCGCTGCTGGGCACGCTGATGAGCCTGCCGCCAGAGACCTTCGGCATCTGGGCCGGTGCCTCCGTCCACGACGTCGGACAGGTGGTGGCCACGGCCCAGACCGCAGGCACAGCGGCGCTCGCGGCCGCCGTCGTCGTCAAGCTGGCCCGCGTGGTCCTGCTGGCACCGCTGACCGCCGCGGCGGGGCTCATTCGGCGCCCGGACACGGAGAGAACGGATGAAGGGCCCGGGAAACGCCCTCCCCTGCTCCCCCTGTTTGTCGCCGGGTTCCTGGCGTTGATTGTCCTGCGCACCACGGGGGTGGTTCCGGAGGGCGTCCTGGAGGCGGCTGCGCTGGCCCAGGAGATCCTGTTTGCGGCTGCGCTGTTTGCACTGGGTGCGGCGGTCCGCTTCCGGGCACTGTTTGCCTCCGGTGCCAGGGCACTCTCAGCGGCGCTCGCCTCCTGGTTCCTCATCGGTGCGCTGGGGCTTGGTCTCGCCGTGGTCCTGTCCCCGTAACCCCGGCGGGAAGCGAGAGTCCTTGTCACCTGCCGCCGGTCCCCCCTACTGTTGCCATCAAATGCTGTTGCCATCAAATGATTGCGCAGCTGCTCATGATGAGGTTGGCCTAGGGGGTATCCATGAGGGGTATCTCCGCCACCGGCAGCACGAAAAGGCGGAGCTACAGCCTGCTCCCGGCAGCGGCCGGACTGGCGTTCTGCGCAATCATCCTCTGGTGCCTGGCGGGCAACCTCATGTTTCCGCACTACGGGTTCTTTCAGTACAAAACACCGTGGGCGCTCGCCGCCGCCGGAGCAGTGCTTCTGCTCATGACCGGGTTGTACTTTGTCCTTCGGGGAGTCCACCCGTTCCTGCTTCGGCACCGCCTGTTGTCGAGACTGGGGTCGGCGGCACTGTGGGCGGGGCTCTTCGCCCTGCAGGTTCGGCTGGCCTATGCCGTGCGGTTGCCCGCCGATTGGGATGCCCACGCCATTCACAGCTCAGCTGCCGGTTTGGCCCTGGGGACCCAGGAGAGCATTGATTCCGGCTACTTTTCACAGAACCCCAACAACATCCTGCTGACCCTGCTGCTGGCGTCCTGGTTCAGTCTCGTCATCTCCCTTGGCGTCACCGACTTGGAAATGGCTGCCGCCTTTTTGAACGCCGTCGTTCTGTTCGCGGGAATCGCACTGACCTATGCGGCGGCGCGCATGCTCGGCGGGCGAACCCTTGCCGCTTTTACGCTGCTGCCCGCCACCATCTTTGTTCTGTTCTCCCCGTGGCTGGGTGTCTTCTATTCAGACACCGTGGGGCTGTTGTTTCCAGTCCTCATTCTGTGCCTGCTGCTGGCCGCGCAGCGTGTCCGGAGCCTTGCAGGAAGGATACCGCTGTGGGTCCTCGCCGGGACGGCGGGCGCCGCAGGCTACGGGATCAAGCCGACCGTGCTTATCTGCCTGCTGGCTGCCGGTATCACTGCTGCCTGTTCCCCGGCGCTGCGCGGGCGGGGCCACGGGGCCTCGGTCCTCCTCCTCGGCGCTGCGGTGGTGGCCGGCAGCTTCTTTGCCGGGCACCGGCTCATCACCGCCGTTGAGCAGCAGGGAACGGCCGTGGGCTTCGATGTGGAAGCCAACCCGAACGCCCTTCCGCCCACCCACTTCCTGAAGGTGGGGGCGCACCTTGTGCCCGGGAAATATGGCCCGCTGTACGGGAGCTACAACGAAGCCGACGTCCGCAGCACCGCATCCGCGGGCGATCCGCGCGAGAAGTTCCAGCATGGGCTGGACGCCTATGCGGAGCGGGTCGCCGCCATGGGTCCGGGCGGCTACGTTTCATTCCTCAACAACAAGCTGTTGTGGATCACCGGGGACGGCTCCTTCTTTGCCTGGGGTGAAGGAGTCCTGGACGGCGACGATTTTGTGTCCGATGACCCCGTTGACCAGAGCATCCAGGACGTCTTCGGTTACGGGAATCCGGGTTTTCCGTGGCTCTTTGCGCTGTGGCAGGGAACGTGGTTCATCATCCTGGGGCTGGTGGCGGTGCCCCTGTTCCTCCGCACGCCAACCCTTATGCTGCCGGAGGTCTCTGCGCTGCGCATTGCGCTGCTTGGCCTGCTCGTGTTCCTGCTGCTGTCAGAAGGCCGGGCACGCTTTCTGTACCTGTACATCCCGTACTTCATCCTGCTGGCCTCACTGTCTTTTTTCGCCGTCATGGACCGGGTGCCAGGCGGCCGGGACGCCGGAGCCGCACTGGCGGGCCCGCGGCAGAGGTCGGGAAGTGATTGAATGAAGTGGTGTCGAACCAAAATCTGCGTCGTGATGAAGCCGCCGCCCGCTCAGCCCTCATATCCGTTGATGCCTACGATGTTGATCTCGATCTGAGCAGCGCTGAAGATCCGGAAGCCGGGGGCTTCCGCTCGCGCAGCACCATCACTTTCCGCTGCAGCGAACCGGGTGCCGCAACATTCCTGGACTTCATCCACGGCGGTGTCCGCTCCGTCGTCCTCAACGGCGCCGAACTGCCGCTGGACACCGCCGTGGACGACGCGCGCATCCACCTCCCGGCCCTGCAGCTCGAGAACACGGTCACGGTGGAGGGCACGGCCCTGTACAGCCGCAGCGGCGAGGGAATGCACCGGTTCACCGATCCCGCCGACGCCCGCACCTACCTTTACACCCAGTACGAACCCGCCGACGCCCGGCGGGTGTTCGCCAACTTTGAGCAGCCGGACCTCAAGGCCGCCTTCACCTTCCACGTCACCGCACCCTCCGAATGGGAAGTTGCCTCCAACGGCGTAGAAACCAACCGCACGCAGCTGGACGGCGGATTCAGCCGCTGGGATTTCGCCCCCACTCAGCGCATTTCCACGTACATCACCACGGTGCTGGCCGGACCGTATTTCAAAGCGGAGGACGCCTGGTCCGGAACGATGGCTGACGGATCCGTTCTGGACATCCCCCTGGGCGCCTACTGCCGGTCCTCGCTGGCCGAGCATTTTGACCCGCAGAACATCTTTGAGATCACCAAGCAGGGACTGGACTACTTCCACGAGCTGTTTGCCTACCCCTACCCGTTCGGCAAATACGATCAGGCATTTGTCCCCGAGTACAACCTCGGCGCCATGGAGAACCCGGGTCTGGTCACCTTCACCGAATCCTATGTTTTCCGGTCCAAGGCCACGGAGGCGCAGTACGAGGCGCGCGCCAACACCATCCTGCACGAGATGGCCCACATGTGGTTCGGCGACCTGGTCACCATGAAGTGGTGGGACGACCTGTGGCTGAAGGAGTCCTTCGCGGATTACATGGGCGCCCTGGCCGTGGATCAGGCCACCGGGTTCAGCAATTCCTGGGTCAGCTTCGCCAACCGGCGCAAGGCCTGGGCGTACACCCAGGATCAGCTGCCCACCACGCATCCAATCGTGGCGGACATTACCGATCTGGAAGCCGCCAAACAGAACTTCGACGGCATCACATACGCCAAGGGCGCCTCCGTGCTCAAGCAGCTGGTGTCCTATGTGGGCTTCGAAGCGTTTATCGCAGCAGCGCGCGGCTACTTCCGGAGCCATGCCTTCGGCAACACCACCCTTGCGGACCTGCTCAGTGCCCTGAGTGAGGCTTCGGGCCGGGACATGGGCGCCTGGTCGCGGCTGTGGCTGCAGACGGCAGGTGTTCCGCTGCTGACCACGGAGCTGGAAACGGACGACGACGGCGTCATCACCTCGGTCACGATCGTCCAGAACGCACCCGATCCCGTCAGCGGGGAACAGGTTCCCCGGCCGCACCGGCTGCGGATCGGCCTGTACAACCCGGACGCTGCGGGTGCGCTGGTCCGCACCGGGAGCGTGGAAATCGACGTCGACGGTCCCCGCACCGCGGTACCTGAGCTTGTGGGCAAGCTGCGGCCCGCCCTGCTCCTGCTCAATGACGAGGACCTGACCTACGCCAAGATCCGTTTTGACTCCGATTCGCTGCATGTCCTGATGCAGAATCTGGGCCGGATTCCTGACCCGCTGGCCCGCGCAGTGTGCTTCTCCGCCCTGTGGAACGGCGTCCGCGACGGGATCATCAGTGCCCGCGACTATCTGCGGCTCATCGTGCACGCTGCTCCGGTTGAGACCGGCTCCGGCGTACTGCAGGTCGTGCTGGACAACGCCCGGTATGCCGTGGAGCGGTATGCCCCTGCGGAGGACCGCAGCGAACTGCGCGAAGTGCTGTATTCGCTGGTGGTTGACCAGCTGCACCAGGCGGAGCCGGGAAGCGACCGCCAGCTGGTCTGGGCCCGCAACGCCGCTGCCACGGGCCGCCACAGCACCTCCCACACGGAGCTGCTGCGCGGCCTGCTGCAGGGAACGGCCACCGTACCGGGCCTCACCGTGGACTCGGACCTGCGCTGGCTGCTGTGGCAGGCGCTGGCCGCCACCTCAAATGCCACCCGTGCCGAGCTGGAAGCAGAACTGGAGCGGGACACCACGGCATCGGGCCGGGTGGGCTACACCACTGCGGCGGCAGCGTTCCCTGATCCCGCGGTCAAGGCCGCCGCCTGGCAGGACGCCGTGCATTCGGACGAGCTGTCCAACCAGCTGCTATCGGCCACCATTGAGGGATTCACGATCGGCAGCATTGAGATGCTCTCCGTCTTCTCAGCGGATTACTTTGCTTCACTGACCCTTGTCTGGAGCTCACGCAGCATCGGGCAGGCCACCCGTGTGGTGACCGGTCTCTTCCCCGGGGCGCAGGACCTGCCGGAGCACATGGTTCCCGCAGATCACCCGGTCCTGGTGGCCAGCATGGACTGGCTTGAAGCCAACCCCCAGGCTCCGGCCGCCCTGCGCCGGATCATTATCGAGCAGCAGGACCAGTTGCTGCGGGCGCTGCGGGCACAGGCAGCCGGCAGATAGGCAGGCCCGGCAGCACCAGAGGGCTCAGCGGTCCAGTTTCGCTACGGTCAGCAGCACCGCTGAGTCCTCCACGGCCTCCACTGAGTGCCGTGCCTGGGGCACGATCAAAAGATCCCCCGCGGATCCTTCCCAGGAGTGGCCTTCCGCAAGCAGCCGAACGCGTCCTTTGAGCACATGGATGGTGGCTTCACCCGGATTATCGTGCTCGTCCAAGATGAATCCGGCGTTCAGGGCGATGATTGTCTGCCGAAGCACGTGTTCGTGTCCGCCGTAAACCGTCTGGGCGCTGCGGCCGCTGGAAGCTTCGCCGGCGATCTGCAGCTGGTTCCGCGCCAATGCGGTGAGAGACTTTTTTTCCATGCTCGGCAGTCTAGGGCAGGGGCACCGCCGGCAACAGCACCGCCGTCGTGCCGGTGAGTCCAGCGGCACGACGGCGAGAAAGTTACGGGACGCGGTTGAGCCACTCGGCGGTGCCGAACTTGTCCGCCACCTTCTTCTCCGCCAGGGCCATTTCCTCGTCGGTGATGCCGGCCGGCACGGCACCGTAGCGCGCGGTGAAGGTGTCCATCATTGTCTTGATGATCTCTTCCCGGGTCAGGCCGGTCTGGCGGCGCAGCGGATCAACGCGTTTCTTGGCGCTGGTGGTGCCCTTGTCGCTGAGCTTTTCTTTCCCGATCCGCAGCACTTCAAGCATCTTGTCGGCATCGATGTCGTAGGACATGGTCACGTGGTGCAGCATGCCGCCGCTGCTGAAACGCTTCTGGGCGGCCCCGCCAATCTTGCCCTGATCCGTGGCGATGTCATTGAGCGGCTGGTACCAGGCCTTGATGCCAAGTTTTTCCAGCGATTCCATGACCCAGGCGTCCAGGAACGGATAGGACTCGGCGAAACTGAGCCCGTCCACCAGGGACTGCGGAACGTAGATCGAATAGGTGATGGCATTGCCGTGTTCCATGAACATGGCTCCGCCGCCGGAGATGCGGCGCACCACCGTTACCCCGTGCTTCTGAGCGCCCTGCGGGTCCACTTCGTTGCGCAGCGACTGGAAGCTGCCGATCACCACTGAGGGCGTCTCCCATTCCCAGAACCGCAGCGTGGGGTTCCGCTTGCCGGCGCCCACCTCTTCGGCCAGCACCTCGTCCATGGCCACGTGCATCGCTGTGGGCAACGGAGTGGGGGCAATGATCTCCCACTGGTGGTCGTTCCAGCCGGTGGCTTTTGCCAGGGCGCGGCGCACGGTGGTGGCAATGGCCTCCGGCGAGAAGCCAAACAGGACGGCGTCGGCCGGAAGGTTGGCCCGGACCGCGGCCGCGATGTCTGCTCCGGTTGCGTCGGCGGGAAGTCCTTCCAAAGCTGCGTTGATGTCCGCCAGGGCGTCATCGGGTTCCAGGAAGAAGTCTCCGCTGAGGGAGACGTCCGCCAGTTTTCCGTCGCGGACCTCCAGATCCACCACCACGAGTTTTCCGCCGGCCACTTTGAACTCTCCGTGCAGGCGGCTGCTGTCCTGTTCCCTGCTGCTCATTCGGTTTCCTTCTCCACATGTAAAAAGACCCGCCCGGAAATGCCGGGCGGGTCTTCTTAGTCTAGAACCTGTGCTGTTCTATACGAACGAATTACTTCTTGCCGCCGAAGCCCTTGAAGCGGGCGTTGAAGCGCTCGACACGGCCGGCGGAGTCCATGATGCGCTGCTTGCCCGTGTAGAACGGGTGCGACGCGGAGGAGATTTCCACCTCGATGAGGGGGTAGGTGTTGCCGTCCTCCCACTCGATCGTCTTGGCGGACGTAGCCGTGGAGTTGGTCAGGAACGCGGTGTCGGACGCGAGATCGCGGAAAACAACCGGGCCGTACTTGGGGTGGATATCAGACTTCAATGTATTACCTTCTTTTGGTGCCTGGATTTTGCCAGGCACTGGTGGTTGAAAGCTTGGATTGTCCCCCGCCCTGCACGGCGACGCGCATGTACGGGGATCAGCAATTCAGCATACCGCATTCGGGGCCACGGGTTAAAGCCAGGTGAGTGCCGCGGCCGGCAGCATCTCAGGAGGCCCAGGCGCTGTTGACGGCGGTGATGCTCGAGGCGATGCCCCGGGTCTGGCCGGTGAGTTCAAACCGGACCGGGCGGTACCAGTCGTCAAGCCACAGCGTGACCCCGGCGGGCATCATGTCATCGGCGGCGGCGTCCACAGAACGGTAGCCGCTGATTTTGGTGCGGACCGCACCGTTGAGGACAGCGTCGTAGTCCACTTCCAGGGATTCAGTGCCGCCCAGCATTTCCGCCACGCGGTCCGGGTTTACCGTGAGCTCCGCAGCTTGGGCCAGCACGGCTGCGTACGCCTCCTCGGGTGTTCCGGATGCATTGGCGCTGACGCTGCCGCTTCCGGTGTCGACGCTGCCGCCGCCGGCTCCGGATGTGACCCGCAGGCCCAGTTCGGGATTCTCCAGAGTGAGGGAGAATTCCGGCGCCGTGGTGAAATCCACGGTGTGGGTCCCCTGCGGTATCCAACTCGACGACGTCGTGAGGGTTTGGATTGCCCCCGTTCCCGCAGTCATTGCCGCCCCTACGCAGTCCCCGGCCTCGCCCGCAGGCATCCGCGCCGGATCCCGACGCAGCAGGAACTGGCAGGCGTCCTGAACCGGCTGGGGCATCCCCGCCTGGTTGCCGGTGACTCCCACCTTGAGAGGCTCCGGAGTGGGGGTTGCTGTGGCTGTCGGGGCTGTGACGGGCTCGGGAGCAACCGTGGGGAGCAGAGTTGGCACGGGAGCAGCGGGCGAGGATGACACCACTTCCCTGGCCCGTGCCTGTTCCGCAGTCGGGCCGCATGATGTGACGGTCAGTGCAGCTGCCACCAGGAACACCACAATGGCTGGACGAGATGCCCGGGCAGCAGCAGGCACGCCAAGCCGTGCCCGGCGGCCTGAGTCCTGCAAGTGTCCGCGCTTCATGGCGAGCCCTTCCTGGGAGGTGAACACCGCCCAGTGTTCCACCCTCACCGGCAGAGGGTAAGAGTGGGAGCCGAAGCTTGCGGAATTGGCGAGGACCTTGAACTCCGGATCGCGGGATTGACCTCAAGCTCCCGTTCAACATCCTCAGCGTCTGAGGGGCGTAGTAACCCTTACCCTCCGGCGCGGCACTCCCAGAAAGCCACGGCGCTGGCGGCAGCCACATTCAGGGAGTCCACTCCTCCGCTCATCGGGATGCGGACGGTGAGGTCCACGGCGGAGATGGTTCCCGCAGCGAGGCCGTCCCCTTCAGTGCCGAGAACCAGGGCGAGGCGCTCATCCCGGCGGGAGCTGAGCTGGTCCAGAGTCAGGGAGTCCTCGGCCAGCGCCAAAGCAGCGGTGACAAAGCCGGCGTTCCGCAGGACCTCCAATTGCCCGGGCCAGTCCGTCAACCGCACCCACGGAACCTGGAAGACGGTTCCCATGCTGACCCGGATTGCCCGGCGGTACAGCGGATCCGCGCAGCGGGGACTGACCAGCACGGCATCCACTCCCAGCGCCGCCGCGGAACGGAAAATCGCTCCGATGTTCGTGTGGTCCACAATGTCTTCCAGCACGGCCACCCGGCGTGCCGACGCCAGCAGGGACTCGAGCTCCAGCGGTGCCGGGCGTTCCATGGCCGCCAGCGCGCCGCGGTGCAGGTGGAAACCGGTGATCTCCTCAAGGATGTCCGCCGTACCCACATAGGCGGGTACCTCGGGGTAACGGTCCAGCAGGTCCTGGAGATCGGGGATCCACTTCTCGGCGAGGAAGAAGGAGCGGGGACGGTGTCCGGCGTCCAGCGCGCGGCGGAGGACCTTGGAGGACTCGGCAATGTACATGCCTTCCTCCGGTTCCCGGCGGCGCCGGAGGGCGGTGTCGGTCAGGCCGGTGTAGTCGGCCACGCGCGGATCGGCGGCGGTGTTCAGATAGTGCAGGGTCACTAAAACACCATATTCCACAGGGCGAGCAGTCCCAGCAGCACGATGACGCTCCGCAGCACCACGGGCGACAGCCTGCGGCCGACGGCGGAGCCCAGGAATCCGCCGATCAGCGAACCCACCGCAATGAGCGCCACCACGGGCCACACAATCCGGTCGAAGGCAAAAAGCAGATAGGAGACGGCGGCAACAATGTTCACACCGAGGACCAGGATGTTCTTCATGGCGTTGGCGTTTTGAAGGGTGCCTTGGAGGAAGATTCCCAGGATGCCCACCAGCAGGATTCCCTGCGCGGCCACGAAGTAGCCGCCGTACACGCCCGCCAGGTAGATCAGGATGACCAGGATGACGCCCTGCCGCCTGCGCGGTCTTGCCGCAGGCGATGCATCGGCCCGCCGGCGGACCCAGGACTGCAGCTTCGGCTGGAAGATGACAAACAGCAGCGCCACCACGATCAGGTAGGGCGCCACGGCGCCAAAGACTCTCTCCGGCAGATGCAGCAGCAGGGCGGCGCCCGTGATGCCGCCCAGCACTGAGGCAGGCAGGAGCTTCAGGAGGGTCGGCTTCAGCCCGGCCAGTTCCCGGCGGTAGCCCCAGGAACCTGCAACGTTTCCGGCGATGAGTCCCATCGCGTTGGAAATGGTGGCCGCCACCGGGGCATAGCCCAGGGCCACGAGCACGGGAAAGGTGACAAGGGTTCCCGACCCGACCACGGCATTGATCGTGCCCGCCCACAACCCGGCAACGAAGACTAAGGCGTCATGACAAAGGTCCACGAGAAAGGATAGGGTGCGTCGCGGTGGATTAGCGGCGGGCGGTGGCGGACCAGCGGCCGCCGTCATGCTGAACGTTCAGCGGCATATCAAAGGCGGTGCTGAGGTTTTTCTCCGTGAAGACATCCCCGATGGGGCCGGAGGCCACCACCCCGCCGTCCCGGAGCAGCAGAGCGTGGGTGAAGCCTGGGGGAACTTCTTCGAGGTGGTGTGTGACCAGCACCATGGCGGGCGCTTCCTCGTCAGCGGCCAGCTCGGACAGGCGCGCCACCAAATCCTCGCGGCCGGCGAGGTCCAGCCCGGCGGCCGGCTCGTCCAGCAGCAGGAGCTCCGGATCAGTCATCAGTGCGCGTGCAATCTGCACGCGCTTGCGCTCACCCTCGCTCAGGGAGGAAAAATTACGGTTCATGAAGGTGGACATGCCCCAGTCGTGGAGGAGCCGGAAAGCACGGCGCTCGTCCAGCTTCTCGTACTTTTCCCGCCACCGTCCGGTCATGCCGTAGGAGGCGGTCAGCACCACGTTCAGCACAGTTTCGTGTTCCGGAATCTGGTTCGCCAGGGCCGCCGACGCCAGGCCAATCCGGGGACGAAGCTCAAAGACATCAACGGTTCCGAGGACTTCCTCAAGGATTCCGGCTACGCCGCGGGTGGGATGCATCCGCCCGCCGGCGATCTGCAGCAGAGTGGTCTTTCCTGCGCCGTTGGGGCCCATGATGACCCAGCGCTCCCCCTCCTTGACCTGCCAGTCAACCGCATCCAACAGGGTCTTGCCGCCGCGGACGACACTTACGGCAGCAAATTCAAGAACATCACTCATAGCACTAGACATTAGGCTAAAGAAAGGGCCGATGGCTAAACGCGCGCCCCGCAGTTCCAGCCCCGCCTGCAGAAACGGATACGCAATGCCCACTTCCGGCTCCCTCGGAAACACCGCCGCGCCCCACTTCAGTGTCGTCAGCTACGGACGGGAACTGGGCGATGCCTATCTCGCTGCGATTCAGCAGGCCGTGGGGGTAGCCGGCGCCCGCATCCTGGAACTGGAGAACGCCCCCGGGGACGGTTATGCCGTCACCAAACTGCTGGTGGAGTACGACGGCGGCATCGAGACTTTGCGGATGGCGGTCACCGCTGCCGCTGCCGCCCTGGGGGCGGCTGCGCAGGGAGCTGCCAGCGCCGTCGTGCCCTCCTCCCTCTTGGAACCGGCACGAAAGCTGTTGGTCATGGATGTGGACTCCACGCTGATCAAGCAGGAAGTGATTGAACTGCTGGCTGCGCACGCCGGACGCGAGGCCGAGGTCGCCGCGGTGACCGAGGCAGCCATGCGCGGCGAGCTGGACTTCACCCAGAGCCTGCACCAGCGCGTCAAGGCACTGGCCGGGCTGCCGGAGTCCGTCATCTCAGAAGTTGGCGCGCGTATTGAGCTGTCGGACGGCGCAGAGGCTCTGGTCAAGGAATTCCTGGCCGCTGGGCATGCGGTGGCCGTAGTTTCCGGCGGCTTCAGCCAGGTTCTTGCTCCGCTCGCGGAACGCCTGCAGCTGACCCATGCCAGGGCCAACCTGCTGGGCATTGTGGACGGAGTGCTTACCGGCTCCGTGGACGGCCCCGTGGTGGACCGCGCAGCCAAGGCCCGCTCCCTGCGGGAGTGGGCGGCAGGAATGGGCATCGAGGACCGCCACACCATTGCCGTGGGCGACGGCGCCAATGACCTGGACATGCTGGCGGCGGCCGCACTGGGAGTGGCGTTCAACGCCAAACCGGCAGTGCAGGCCGCCGCAGATGCTGTGCTGAACCTGCCCAACCTGGACGTGGTGCAGCACTTCGTGAAGCTGTAGGGACTCTCTTTTGCGGGAAACCCCGGAAACCTAGGGAACCTGGCCGGCTGCGAGATAGTCCGAGCCGCCCACGTACTCGGTGTGGCCCGAGGGGACATCCGCAGTGGCCATGCGGGCCACCTCGGCACCGAACTCCGCCACGGAATACAGCCGCCCGGCTTCCACCCGGCGGGCTTCAATGGCACCCGGGTTCGCCCGGTCCAGGAGCGTAGCAGTGACCGTTCCCTCGATCATGTCGCCGGAAACGACCACCAGGGTGATGCCCTTCTCCTCGAGCTGCGGCAGCATTCCGCGCAGCGCGTCCTCCCCGGCACGCTTGCTCCGGGCCACCGGCTCGTATTCGGGCATGGTGGGCACGGAGTTAATGAAGTGCGCCTGATGGCTGGTGACGAAAACCACGCGGGAGCCGACCGGCATGACCTCCAAGGCAGCGTTCAGCATGTTCACCTGGGCGTCGCGGTTGAGCTTCAGCGCATAATCCTCCGCGACGCCAGTCTCCATGCCGCCCGAGGCGTTCAGCACCAGGACATCCAGGCCGCCGAAGTTCTCCGTGGCTGCCGCGATGAGGGCTGCCGGGCCTTCAGGAGAGGTCAGGTCCGCACCGACAGCAACAGCACGGCCGCCGGCGTTCTCAATGCCGGTGACAACCTTGTTGGCCCGCGGGGCCTTCTGCCGGTAGTTGACCACCACGCCGGCGCCTTCGGCAGCCAGATACTTGGCCACCTCCGCTCCGATGCCGCGTGAGGATCCGGTGACGATGGCGGCTTTGCCGTCCAGCAGGCCCATGGGTTCTCCTTTGTGAAGGTTTGTCGAAATCGAACAAAATAATGCGCAACTTCTCCCATCCTGCCAGCCTCGGGCGATCCGCGAAGTGGTGGAAACCTCCAAGGATTCCCTCCGGGAGCTTAGTGGCCCATCCCCAGACCGCCGTCAACGGGGATGACGGCACCTGAAATGTAGGCCGCTTCGGGGCTGGCGATCCAGCGAACCACGCCGGCAACCTCTTCCGGCTCGGCAAACCGGTTGGCCGGAATGGAGGAGAGGTAATTCTTCTGCGTGTCCTCGGGCAGGGCACGGGTCATGTCCGTGTTGATGAACCCCGGGGCCACTACGTTGGCGGTGATATTCCGGGATCCCAGTTCCCGGGTCAGCGACCGGGCAATGCCGATCAGTCCGGATTTGGACGCGGCGTAATTGATCTGGCCGGGTGAGCCGTAGAGCCCCACCACGGAGGAGATCAGGACAACCCGCCCGCGGCGCAGCTTGATCATCCCTTTGGAGGCACGCTTGATGACCCGGAAGGCGCCGGTGAGGTTCGTGTCCACGACGTCGGTGAAATCGTCTTCGCTCATCCGCAGCAGCAGGGTGTCGCGGGTAATGCCGGCGTTCGCCACCAGCACCTCCACGGGACCGTGAGCGGCCTCCACCTCGGTGAACGCCGCGTCAATCGAAGCCATATCGGTCACATCGGCCTTGACCCCGAGCATCCCTTCGGGAACGTCTCCGCTGCGGTAGGTGATCGCCACCTGGTCGCCGTTGGCAACAAACGCCTGGGCTATGGCAAGGCCGATGCCGCGGTTTCCGCCGGTAACCAGGACGCTGCGGCCTGTGGATGGCTGGGTGTTGTTCTGCACAGATTTTCCTCCGCTGAAAGTGTGGGGGTGACAGGAACCGATCCTAGCCGGGCCAGTTCCGACTTCAACATCGCGGCAACCGGTGCGACAATGGATAAATCTGTTTGGGAGAGTGATGAATAAGGAATCCAGCCGCGGCGGTCAGGTCCCCCGGATCACGGACGCCCGCACGGCGCACACCGATGAGATGCGCGCACGCATGATCAAGTACTCGGTGTCCATGAGCATCCGCCTGGTCTGTTTATTCCTTCTGTTTGTTGTGCACGGGTGGCTGCTCTGGGTGGTGATTGCCGGCGCCGTCGTTCTTCCGTACTTTGCCGTCATCATTGCCAACGGAGGATCCGACACCCGCAACATGACGGCGTCGGAATCCATGATTGATGCGCCCCCTGCGGCCGCAATTGAGGCTCCCCGCCCCCGGCAGCCCGGAGAACCCGATCCCCGGGATTCCCCCGAAACCGCAGTGCTGCACGGCGAGCTCGCTGACGATGAGCCCGCCCCCGGCCACCACGACGATAAGGCACCACCCTCAGCATGAACCTTCTTGACCAACTGGCCCGGACCACCGGGGCTGCCCGGCCCGGAACCGAACCGTCGGATCCGGGTGCCGACGCTCCCGCTGTCTGCTCGCGGAAGGGGTGCCGCCAGGCTGCGCAGTGGCGCCTGCTGTGGAACAACCCCCGGATCCATACCCCCGAACGCCGGAAGACCTGGCTTGCCTGCAGCGATCACCGCGGCTGGCTGGAAGAGTACCTGCAGACCCGCGACCTCTGGAAGCAAACCCTTCCGCTTGCCGGTCCGCCTGCTCCGACGGACACCGGAAGCGGGACCGCCTAGATGTACCGTTTTCTCCTCTCCGGCCGCTGGCTGGGCTGGTTCGCCTTGACCGCACTGCTCTCCGTTGTGTGTTCCTCCCTCGGAATGTGGCAGCTTGACCGCCGCGACGCCATCCGCGAAGACATCGGCAACGTTGTCAATAACTATGACGCCGCCCCCGTGCCTTTCGAGGACGCGGCCGGCCTCTTTGAGGATTATGACCCGGCCAAGGAATGGCTGCCGGTTTCCATGACCGGGGTCTACGACACGGAGAATCAGCGCATTGTCCGGAACCGTCCGCTGAGTGGACGCGCCGGCTATGAAGTGGTGGTGCCGCTGAAGCTCTCCAACGGCACCGCAGTGGTGATCAACAGGGGATGGCTGCCGATCGGCAATGACGAGGCCGGCAAACCCGACGCCGTGCCTCCCGCTCCCGGCGGCGAAGTAACCGTCGTCGCGCGCATTAAGCCCGCTGAACCGGAGGTGAGGCGCGGAGCCCCCGAGGGGCAGCTGGCGTCCATCGACCTGGCACATTACCAGGACGAAGTGGGGTACGAGCTGGAGCAGGGGGCCTACGGCCTGATGTCCAGCGAAGACCCGCGCCCTGAGGTTGTTCCCGAGGCGGCCCCCAAACCGTCAGTGGATGAGGGCCCGCACCTCTCCTATGCCATGCAGTGGTTCGCCTTCGGCGTCATGCTGTTTGTCGGGCTCGGTTACGCGGCCCGCCAGGAGGCGCTGAACCTGCGCTACGGCGACGACGACGAGTGGGAAGAGGACGACGACGACGACGAAATGATCGCCGCCCACCCCGCACCGAGCCGTCCCCGCCGCCCGCGCAAACAGCGCGGCAGCACCCAGGAAGATGAAGAAGACGCCCTGCTGGACGCGCAGGGCTACTAGCTTCTGCCCGCCCGCCGCCGCTACTGGTAGGAGATGAACCAGGGCTTGGGATCGATCTGGGTGAAGGTCTGCTCCGGTGTCAGCGTGGGGGTGTCTTCGTCGTAGAAGTTCTTCCAACCCGGCCAGATCTCCGGCTGCAGCCCGGTGCGCAGGACATTCCAGGTATCCAGCTTCTCCCCCGGGGTTCCGTGCCCGTCGGCGTGGAGGCTGACCGCCAGTTCGCTGTGGCTGACATCAAGCTGATCCCGGTCGCGGATCATGGATGAGTTGAACTGGTGGAGCATAAAGAGCTTCTGCGGGAGGACATTCTCCCGGGTCAGCTCTGCCAGCCATGCCGACACCTCGTTAACCTCGGCCGCGTCCACGGAGCCGATCTGCTCCAAATGCCGCTGGCCGGGGGCAAGGCGCCACTCCGAGTCCAACGCCAGGCCCACGTGCGGGAACTTCAGCAGCTCCTCGTACCTCCGGGCCTGGTTCAGGAATGTGCTGTGGCCCGGCTGCAGGTCCAGGATGACATACACCCCTGCCTCCCCTGCCGCTTCGATCCAGGGCAGCAGCTCTGCCACGGCGGTTTCCGTGGAGAAGTCGCCGTCGGCGCCGGCCTCGGAACTGGCAACTGTCGTGATTAGTTCAAGGGCGGGAACCACCGGTTCGTCGCTAAAGGGCTGATACTGCGCGGCGGTTTCCTGCGCCCGCCGGATCGATTCCTCCAGGCCCTGTTCCCCCAGGACGCCAAGGCTGCCTCCGCTGGGGTGACCGTACAAGGCAACCATTCTCCTGCCGGGGAAGACTGTCTGTCCCCCGCCGGGAAGTTCCGGAGCGTTCAACGCCACGTCACTGTGCGCTGCGAAAGTCTCCGCGCCGCCAAAGCCGTCACCGACAGCGTAGATGCCGCCGTCCCGGTGGCTGCGCAGGGCTTCGATGGTTGCCGGGTCCGCGCGGGGATCGGCTGCTTCCACCATCCGCACCTCGGCGCCAGCTGCACGCGCCGTGGCCACTGCCGCGGCGGACGCCGGATCTTCAGTGGCAAGCACAATGGCCTCCGCCCGATTGCCGGCAGCCTCAAACTCCGGCAGTTCCTGTGCTGGAGCCTTGTCCTTGGGAACTTCGGTTTCCGAAGCGTTGGTCTCCTGCACTGCGGTCTGCGCTGGAGCCGCCTCCAGTCCGGGAACCGCGAGGGGTTCGCCGCGGTCCATGGCCGCGATCCGGGCAACCGCCCCTGAAGCTTCTGCCGGCACCACCTCAAGGTCCAGCACCGTCCGGAACCCGTCCACGTCTGCAGGGCCGGACACCTGGGTCCGGTCCCCCGCAACGGCGGGCCATCCTTCCGCCGGTGCACCGTAGAGAACCACAGAGTCGACCCTCAGCCGTTCAAGTTCGCCCTCGACCTGCTGTTCATTTCCGGGTTCAACGACGAGCAGTGGAACGCCCAGCCCGGCCGCTGCGGCGGCAGCCAGACCCGAAGCGGCCGGGTTGGCCGCTCCCAGCACCACCGCCGCAGGGCTGGACTCGAAGAAGGCGCTGCTCGCAGCCAGCGAGGCGGGACCCGTTCCCCCGTCAAAGACGCCCGTTACTGCTCCCGACTGCTGCAGGCTGACCGCTGGGACGTCCGGATCGCCTGCTTCCCCGGGAGCTCCCGGGGATGCCGTACAGCCGCTGAGGATGAGCCCCAGCGACAGGGCACCCGCAGCCAGGCAGCGGGAGAACGGTGGGGAGAATGCGGAAGAAATAACGGTGCCGTCCTTCTGTGGTGGGCTATGCGGGGGTGGAATCCCCGGGCGGCCGGCTTGAATTCCGGTTCGCTTCAAGCCTTCCAGCCTACCGAGACAGCGGACGCCATTCAAAAGAACCTGCCTGAGTCACCTGAGTCACCGGGAGCCGCCTAAGCGGTGACCCTTCGCACATAGTCCGCCATTCCGGGCACGGTGAAGGACACCTGGCCCAATTCGGGGGCGTAGATGATGCCCTTGCGGATCAGGGATCCCCGGGTCATCGTCATGGACGTCATTTTCTTGCCGGCACGGGCAGCCAAGGTGGCTGTGCTTGATCCCCCGGCGCCGTCCATCGCCATGAGCCGCAGGAACTCGCGTTCGGCCTTGGTGGACCTGCGCCACCGCAGGGGGAAAAACCCCTGGTCCAGCTGGGCGCGCCCCACTTCGACGGCCACCTTCGCATCGTCCGCAGTAATCCGCTTCCGAGGGGCCGACTCCCACGCTGCCGAACCGTACTCCTGCAGGAAATACGGGTACCCGCCCGCAGCGTTGAGCAGCAGATCCAGCGCCTGGGGATCATAGGAGACCCCCTGCTCCGCCGCGGGAGCAACCAATGCGATGCCGGAGTCTTCACGGTCCAGGGCGCCCACCCTCCGGTAGGTAAACAACCCCTCGGCATACCGCTGGGACTGGTTCAGGACTGCCGGCAGATTCGGCAGTCCAGCCGCCACCAGATAGAACGGCCAGTCCCGCTGGCCGGCCTGATGCTGCGCCCCCAGCAGCGCAGACAGGAGGCCCGCGTCCAGGTTCTGCATTTCATCCACGACCAGGATCAGTGCCGATTTCCGTTCCGCCAGAGCCACGGCGGTGTCCTCCACCGTCTCCTCGAAGTCGACGGCGAAGGCGCCGGAGTCGCCCCTGCCATGCCGGGCGCCGACACCAACATCGATCCCGCTGACCTGAAGGCCCGCCGCAAACGAAGCAATGGTTCCCAGGGCAACTGCCAGGGCAGGCGTGCCGCCGCGGGAATGCGCCTTGCGGCCCGCCTGCAGCAGTCCACGGGCGAGCTTTGCACGGATGGCCTTGGGGCCGCCTTCGGCATCCCTTCCCTCCAGCGAGACGACGAGGAAGCCTGCCTCTTCCGCCCTCCTGCGGAACTCTGTTAGCAGCACGGTCTTACCTACTCCGTGCAAACCGTGCAGCACTATCCCCCGGTCCGTACGCCCCGAGGCCGCCCGGGAAATCACGAGGTCAAAATCATTGATCAGGGCTGTTCTGCCGGCCAGTTCGAAAGGGCGGCGGCCGGCTCCTGGTGAGTACGGGTTCGAGGCACTGTGCATGCCACCCATCCTAGCGCTATATCCAGATTTTTTTATATTATTGGATAGAATCGGATAAGAAATGGGGGAGGGTCGACAGGCATCGAAGGAAATCGACCTGCGGTCGCTGCGCGCGCAGATATGGTGACCACACTGCGGCGGAACCCACCAGAGCTGCACACCAGATGGAAATCCCTGCCGGCCACTCCCCTGCCGCGCGTTTACGCACGGGTTTTCGGGTCTACGCGGACGGAATTCTGCCCTGGTTCACTGACACCCATAAGGCAGCATGCGTTTGTCCGATTCATCTGCCGGCCACTCCCCCACCGTCTGGCCCCGCAGGGTTCCATCTGGACGACGGGCGCGCGCTGCTTTGGCGACCTACCGACCCGCGCCTGTTTGGCCTGGCTTGTCATCCACTTCCGCCCCAGCGGCGAACCCCCTGGCCCGGTGGTCTGGTGACAGAGGCAAACCCTGGCAGACACCCCGCCCCCCTCCACGCCAGAGTCACTCATGCAGCGGGGGCACTCCCCTGCCAAAAGATATTTTGGGTTGAATAAGTGTCCAGGGGTGAACATCTGAGGTGAGCGCGGAACTCGCTCTGCGGGGGCGTATCTGGGAAACCTTATATTGATGGATGGAGACGGATACAGGAAAACTAAAGCGTTGGGCGCTCGGGGCTGACGCTCGTGGCCCGCAGGCACAAAGCGAAGGCCCCCACGCGCCGTGCGCACGGGGGCCTTCATCTACATTTGCGGCTTCGCTTCTGCCGGGAGCCGCGAAGTCCGGCTGACTTAGGCCAGCGTCACCAGGTCCAGGTAATCTTCGTTCCAGTGGTCCTCGTCGCCGTCGGGCAGCAGCACAACCCGCTCCGGGTTAAGCGCCGCCACGGCGCCCTCATCGTGGCTGACCATGACCACTGCGCCTGAATAGCTGCTTAGGGCGCCCAGGATCTCCGCGCGGGAAGCGGGGTCGAGGTTGTTGGTGGGCTCATCGAGCAGCAGGACGTTGGCCGAGGAGGCCACGATGGTGGCCAGCGCCAAACGGGTCTTCTCACCGCCGGAGAGCACCCCGGCCTTCTTCTCGACGTCGTCGCCGCTGAACATGAACGAGCCCAGCACGCTGCGTACTTCGGCATCGTCCATGTCCGGAGCGGAAGAGCGCATGTTCTCGAGAACCGTACGTTCGGTGTCCAGCGTTTCGTGCTCCTGGGCGTAGTAACCCACCTTCAGGCCATGGCCGGGAATGATCTTTCCGGTGTCCGGGGTGTCCACACCGGCGAGCATGCGCAGCAGCGTCGTCTTGCCTGCACCGTTCAGGCCCAGGATAACCACCTTGGAACCGCGGTCGATCGCGAGGTCCACGTCGGTGAAGATTTCCAGCGAGCCGTAGCTCTTGCTCAGGCCCTCGGCCATCATGGGCGTCTTGCCGCAGGGTGCCGGATCCGGGAAACGCAGGGCTGCGACCCGGTCGGTGGCGCGGACGGCGTCGAGCCCGCCCATCAGCCGGTCCACGCGCTTGAGCATGCTCTGTGCGGCGGAGGCACCGGAGGCGCGGGCCTTCATCTTGTTGGCCTGGGCCAGCAGGATTCCGGCCTTCTTCTCGGTGTTGGCGCGCTCACGCTTGCGGGCGCGCTCATCGGTTTCGCGCTGGATCTTGTAGCGCTTCCAGTCCATGTTGTAGATGTCAATCGTGGCACGGTTGGCGTCCAGGCTGAAGACCTTGTTGACGGTTGCTTCCAGGAGCGCGGTGTCGTGGCTGATCACGATCAGGCCGCCGGTGTGGTTCTTCAGGAACTCCCGCAGCCAGGAGATGGAGTCGGCGTCCAGGTGGTTGGTGGGCTCATCGAGGAGCATGGTTTCGGCATCGGAATACAGGATCCGTGCCAGCTCCACACGGCGGCGCTGGCCGCCGGATAGGGTGCTCAGGGGCTGGTTCAGCAGCCGGTCCGGCAGCGCCAGGTTGGCGGTGATGGTTGCTGCCTCAGACTCTGCCGCATATCCGCCGGCGGAGAGGAACTCGGCCTCCAGGCGGTCATAGCGGTTCATGGCCTTCTGCGAGATTTTGGGGTCATCACTGGCCATCTCGTCCTGGCACTTCTTTAGCTGCGCGGAAACCTTGTCCAGGCCGCGGGCGGACAGGATGCGGTCGCGCCCCAGCTGCTCCATGTCAGGTGTGCGGGGGTCCTGCGGGAGGTAGCCAATCTCGCCGGCGCGCTTCACATGCCCTGCGGCGGGCAGCGCCTCGCCGGCCAGAACCTTGGTCAGAGTGGTTTTGCCCGCGCCGTTGCGGCCCACCAATCCAATCTTGTCGCCTTTGTCCACACGGAATGAAACCGCTTCCATGAGCAAACGTGCGCCGGCACGGAGCTCGAGATTAGATACGGAAATCACTCAGTGGACCTTTCGAGGGGGTTCGGGGATAGTACTCGCGCTGCGATTGCAGCTTTTCCAGTCTACCGTCGATCGGCGATTTGTAGAAAACCTCCAAAGGAATTAGGGCGCCGCACGGTTATGGTCGACAAGAAATATTGCGGTGCCGCGAAGCACCGCTGACCCCGCTTGTAGACGTGCTACGAAACGAGACCAGATGAGCACTTCGTCCGCCAAAGCTGCGGCTCCTTCCCCCCGGGGGCAGGCCCTCCGTCGGCACTGGACCGCTACGGACCTCTCCCTGATTGCCGTCTTTGCTGCTTTGGTTGCCTCGTTCTCGCTGCTGCCCGGCGTTCCCCTGGGCGCCGGGGTTCCCATTACGCTCCAGACCCTGGCCGTGATGTTGGCCGGCATCATTCTGGGAGCTTCCCGCGGAGCCGCCGCCGTTGCCCTGTTCCTGGCGGCGGGCCTGGCCGGGCTCCCCGTCTTCAGCGGGTTCAGCGGAGGCCTGGGAGTGCTGGCCGGTCCCTCGGCCGGTTACCTGTTGGCCTTTGTGCCCGCCTCCTTCACTGTAGGACTGCTGTCACGGGCGGCCCTGCGCCGCGGCCGCCGAACGCGTTTCCTGCTGCTGTTCGCATCCGCCATGGCCGCCAGCTTTATCTTCGTTCACCCGATGGGCATCGCCGGGCTGATGCTCAACGCCAAGCTCGAATTCCCGGCGGCGCTGGCCGCTGACATGGCATTCTGGCCGGGCGATGTGCTCAAGAACCTGCTCGCGGCAGCCGTGGGCGTCAGCGTTTTCACGGCCTTCCCCCGCCTGGCAGCCAAGAGCCGCTGATGGTCCGGATCCGCCTGCGGGACGTGTCAGTGCTCCGCTCCCCCGACCCTTCTTCCCTGCCCGCCGCCGGCGGCCTTGACGCCGGCAGCACCCCCGGTCCGATCCTCCACCCCTTGAACCTGGATCTGGACGAACCCCGGATCGCGGTCATCGGCGCCAACGGCTCCGGAAAATCGACGCTGCTGAAACTGCTCAACGGACTGTTGGCCCCGGACACCGGCACGGTGACTGTGGACGGCCTGGACACGCTGCGGCACGGCAACCGGGTCCGCCGCCGGGTGGGTTTTGTCTTCACCGATCCCCTCTCCCAGCTGGTCATGCCCACTGGGCGCGACGACGTCGAGCTCTCCCTGCGCGCGTCCATCCGCAACCGGACGGAGCGGAGGGCCGCGGCGGAGGAGAGATTGGCGGCCTTCGGACTGCTGGAACTGGCGGACCGCAGCATCTATGACCTGTCCGGCGGAGAACGGCAGCTGATGGCACTGGCCTCGGTGCTGGCCGTTGAACCGGACGTCCTGGTGGCCGATGAGCCCAGCACCCTGCTGGACCTGCGCAACACCGCCGGGCTCCGCCGGATCTTTGCCGGATTGCCGCAGCAGATCATCTACACCACGCATGATCTGGACTTCGCCGCCGATGCGGAACGGATCCTGGTGGTTGAGGACGGCAGGATCGTGTTCGACGGCGCCCCCCATGCCGCGCTGGCCGCCTACCGAACCCTGGCGTTGGGATCCGGCAGCGGGCCGGCCATGCAGGGTACGCAGTGAGCAGCCGGCCGTGAGGGGCTCGGCTCACCTGCTCGGCGCCTACCGCGCCGGACGATCCCCCGTGCACCGGGCGCCGCTGGGGCTGAAGGCTGCCGCCGTCGTCGTGCTGTCCGCTGTTCTTCTCACCTTTCGTTCGCTGCCGCTGCTGGGCGCAGCACTCCTGCTGGTTCTCGGAGCGTATGCCGCAGCGAGGCTGCTTCCGGAAGCGTGGCGCCCCCTGAAACTGATGTGGCCGGTCCTCCTGCTGCTGGGCGCCTTCCAGGCGTGGTCCAGCGGACCTGCCGCGGCGTTGCTGGTGGTGGGGAACATTGTGTCCTGCGTGGCTGCCGCCCGGCTGTTGACCCTCACCACGCCCCTGCAGGAACTGCTGGACGGCCTGGTGGCCTTGGCCGGCCCATTCCGCTTTGTCGGTGCGGATCCGGAACGATTTGGGTTGACGCTGGCCCTGATGATGCGCAGCATCCCGTTCCTGCTCGGCTCAGCTCAGGACGTGCGCCACTCCGCCATGGCGCGCGGCCTGGAGCGGAACCCCCGTGCCCTCACTGTTCCCGTGGTCATCCGAGCCGTGGCCTACGCCCAGCAGACCGGCGACGCCCTGGCTGCCCGCGGCATCGGCGAGGCCGCCGGAACTCCGAAGGCACCTGAACACCAGCATGCTGACGGTCGGGGGATAATTGCGGAATGAGTTTTAACGAAAATGCACGGCTTGACTCCTCCCGGGTCAGCGACCGGCGGGGCAAAGGCAAAGGTATTGCTGTGGGCGGGGGGCTCGGCGGTGGGCTGATCCTGATCCTGTCACTGATCTTCGGATCGGATGTGGTGGACGGCCTGGGCCTGAGCGACGGCGGCAGTCCCGCCGGGGCCGGCTCCGGCTATTCGGAGAGCATCTCCGAATGCCTGGACGGGGCGGACGCGAACGAGCGCCTGGACTGCCGGATTGTCGGAACCGCCGAGAGCCTGGACAGCTACTGGGGTCCGGCGTTGGCGGCCGAAGGAATGACCTACACCGAACCGGGCGTTGCCCTCTTCAGCGGACGCACCGACACCGCCTGCGGATCAGCGACCAGCGCTGTTGGCCCCTTCTACTGCCCGGCGGATGAGCAGACCTACTATGACACGGCGTTCTTCGATGAGCTCGTGGCCCAATACGGTGCCTCCGGCGGCCCGCTGGCGCAGGAGTACGTGGTGGCCCACGAGTTTGGGCACCACATCCAGAACCTGACCGGCGTGCTGGGTGCTTCGGCGTCCGATCCGCGCGGTGCCGATTCCGCAGCGGTGCGGACCGAACTGCAGGCAGACTGCTACGCCGGACTCTGGGCGGGCAACGCCGCTTCGGTGCCGGCCCCGGGCAGCGCCGAACCCTTCCTGGCGGAGTTGACGGCAACGGACATTCAGGATGCCCTCTCGGCCGCGTCAGCGATTGGTGATGACCGGATCCAGTCCATGGCCACCGGCCAAGTGAATCCGGAGAGCTGGACGCACGGCTCCGGCGACCAGCGGCAGGCCTGGTTCATGCAGGGCTACGACGGCGGCAGCATCGCCTCCTGTGACACGTTCAGCGCTGCGGATCTGGACAACCCCTAGGCCCGGAAAAGTGTTCGGCTCTGCGACCGAAAGAGGCCAACTGTGAAAAAGCTGCGTTTACGTCAAATGCCTGACCGCTATGTCATGGTCCAGCTGGATGCACGGGAGAAGCTGCCGTCATGGTCCACCGGCATCGTCAGCTTCTCCTCCATCACCCGGACGCAAAGCGAGCTCTCCCTCATCGTGCCCCGGCAGGCCGTCCCCGCGGAGGTCAAAGTCGACGGCGAGTGGGACTGCCTGGGCATTGGCCAGCAGTTTTCCCTGGATATCCCCGGGATCGCCGCCTCAGTGGCGTCGCCCCTGGCAGCCGCCGGCCTCAGCGTATTCGTAGTGGCAACGGTGGACACCGACTACTTTTTGGTACGGGATGCTGCGGCTGCAGCTGCCGCTCTGCGGGCAGCCGGCCACAGCGTCACACTGCTGGTCGATGAGCCGGTCTAGTTATTTCGCCAGCTCGCGCCGCAGATCCGTTCTCGGGCCGAAATGTACCGTCTGCAGACCCAGCGCCCGGGCAGCCTCAATGTTCCGGACGTTGTCGTCAATGAAGACAACGTCTTCAGGAGCAGCTCCCAACTCGTCCAGAACATGAACGAAAATCCGGCGGTCAGGCTTGATCATGCCCAGCTGCCCGCTGAAGTAGGTGCGGGCGAAGTGCGCTGCCCACGGGGATTCCTGAAGGTAGCGGGCGGACATCCGGGCCGGCATGTTGGAGAGCAGCGCCAGCTGCGCGCCCTCACCGGACAGGGTTTCCAGCACAGCCATGGTGTCCGGATTCAGGTGCGCCCACTGCTTGGCGTCCAGATCCTCCAGCACCTGCAGCTGCTCCGCGCTCACCGGGGCGCCCAGCACCCGGGTCCAGTATTCGGCGGGCGTATGGGTGCCGGCGTCGTAATCCTCCCGGTGCCTCCAGTAGGGACTCGACGCCGCTGCCAGCTGCGTCCCGGTTTCCCGTTCCAGCGCAGCCCAGTCAGCCGGTTCCGGTTGGGTGGAAAGAACCATGCCGTAGTCGAACAGATACCAGGTTCCGGAACGGGACAACGGTGTCACTGCTGCGCTGCCGGCTCTCCGATATTGACCTCGGTAAAATCACGCCGGAGCGTCCACCGGTTGTCCGCCAGCTGCCAGGATTCCATCAGCAGGGCCCTGCCGGTGACCGCGGGGCCGCTGCGGTAGGTCATTTCGTAGCAGACGACGGCCTCATCGGGCCCCCGGGGAGCAACGGTCCGGAACGCGGCATGCACGGTGCTGCCGCGCATGCCCGAGACCGCGTCCAGGAAACCCTTCCGCGCGGCGTCGCCGTCAAACGGATGGGCCATGGCTGCAACGTGTCCCAGCCAGCCGTGATAATCCGGTGACAGAAAGGCCTCGATGGGGGCGCTGTCCCCGGAAGCCATGGCCTCGTTCCAGGCCGCCATGTAGTCATCGTGAAAATGCGGAGCAGTGTTCATGTGGTCCCCTGGTGGATTCTCGCGTTTGTCCTATGGCGCAGACGCTAGCATCCCCGGGCCGCAAAAAAGAGCAGGGCCGCTCCCCCGTTTCACGGGAAAGCGGCCCTGCTCCTGGTGCACGTTCTCTAGATGTTGAAGCCCAGCGCGCGCATCTGGTCGCGGCCGTCGTCAGTGATCTTCTCGGGACCCCACGGCGGCATCCAGACCCAGCTCAGGCGCCAGTCATCCACAACGCCGTCCAGTGCCTGGCCAACCTGCTCTTCGATGACATCGGTGAGCGGGCAGGCGGCGGTGGTCAGCGTCATGTCGATCAGCAGCGCGCCGTCGTCCGCATACCGCAGGCCGTAGAGCAGCCCCAGGTCAACGACGTTCACGCCCAGCTCGGGGTCGATGACGTCCTTCAGGGCCTCTTCGATGTCCTCCAGGGACGTCTGGGCCAGGTTCGGCTCACTCATCATCTGCTCCTGTGCAGTTGTATCGGTCAGGGTGGTGCCTAGGCCTTCAGGGCGTTGGCCGTGGCGGTGGCCGCTGTGGCGTTGGCGCCGGTGAAGCGGTCGTAGCCTTCTTCTTCCAGGCGGTCGGCAAGTTCCGGGCCACCCTGTTCGGCGATCCGGCCGTCAACGAAGACGTGAACGAAGTCCGGCTTGATGTAGCGCAGGATGCGAGTGTAGTGCGTGATGAGCAGCGTGCCCATTTCGCCCTTGGAGTGCTCGCGGTTGACGCCTTCGGAGACAACCTTGAGGGCGTCAACGTCCAGGCCGGAGTCCGTCTCGTCCAGGATGGCAAACTTCGGGCGGAAGAGCTCGAGCTGGAGGATCTCCACGCGCTTCTTCTCACCGCCGGAGAAGCCTTCGTTGACGTTGCGCGACGCGAAGTCGGCATCGATGCGCAGCTGGCTCATGGCAGCCTTGACGTCCTTGGTCCAGTGGCGCAGGGAGGGGGCTTCACCGTCGAGCGCAGTCTTGGCGGTGCGCAGGAAGTTGGTCATGGTGACGCCGGGAACCTCCACCGGGTACTGCATGGCCAGGAAGAGACCGGCGCGGGCACGCTGGTCAACGCTCATGGACAGGACGTCTTCGCCGTCGAGCGTGATGGAGCCGCTGTCCACGATGTAGCGCGGGTGCCCGGCGATGGTGGAGGCCAGGGTTGACTTGCCGGAGCCGTTGGGGCCCATGATGGCGTGCGTCTCACCGGTGTTGATGGTCAGGCTGACGCCCTTCAGGATCTGCTTTTTGACGTCCTGTTCGGTCAAAATGCTGACGTGAAGATCTTTGATCTCAAGAGTAGACATACGAGTTACGCTTTCTCCTTTGCACGCTCTGGTGCGTATTTAAGCTTCAAAAAGTGTTGGGGCGGTCCCCCGGGAGCCGTGCGGCTCCCGGGAAACGCTGCTAGCTCTCGACTGCTGCGAGCTCGCGCTCGACGGCCTCGGTGAGCCGCTCTTCCAGTGCCGGAACCTTGATCTGCTGGATGATCTCGTTGAGGAACCCGCGGACCACCAGGCGGCGGGCAACATCCTCGGGGATGCCGCGTGCCATCAGGTAGAACAGGTGCTCGTCATCGAAACGGCCGGTGGCGCTGGCATGGCCGGCACCCTCGATCAGTCCGGTTTCGATTTCCAGGTTCGGCACGGAGTCGGCGCGGCCGCCGTCGGTCAGCAGCAGGTTGCGGTTGACCTCGTATGTGTCGGTGCCTTCTGCCTCCTTGCGGATCAGGACGTCACCTACCCAGACGGTGTGTGCATCGCGGCCCTGCAGAGCGCCCTTGTACATCACGCGGGACTTGCAGTTAGGCACTGCGTGGTCCACGAACAGGCGCTGTTCCAGGTGCTGGCCGGCGTCGGCGTAGTAGAGACCGAACATCTGCACGTCACCGCCGGTGGCGGTGAAGCGGGACGACGGCGTGATCCGCACCAGGTCGCCGCCGAGGCTGACGACAACGTGCTTGAACTTCGCGTCGCGGCCAATCTTGGCGTACTGCGCGGAGGCGTGGACGGCGTCGTCGTCCCAATCCTGAACCGACACAACGGTCAGTTCAGCACCGTCTTCGACGACGATTTCCACGTTCTGGGACAGCGTGGCCGAGCCCTTGTGGTCCAAGACCACCACGGCCTTGGAGAACTTCTGCGCGGTGATCACGATGTGCTGGGACGCCGGGTCCTTGCCGGCACCGGTCATGGTCAGCGTGGTGCTGCCCTCGACGACGGTTTCGGCCGGAATGGTAACGGCGGTGGCTTCGGTGAAGGCTTCCCAGGCGGCTGCTGCCACGAGATCCTCGGGGATGCCGGCCGAACCGATGCGGGCGTCGGTGCGGGCCACGTTCTCCACCACGACGCCGTCGGGCGCCACAACGGCCACCTCGGGCGCGGTGCCGGTGAGTTCGGCGGTGTGCAGGCCGCGCAGGCGCTTGAGCGGGGTGAACCGCCAGTCTTCTTCACGTCCGGTCAGTTTGCCGAAGTCACCGCGGTGATAGGAGGTCAGGCGTCCGGCGCGTGAGCTGTCCGGAATTCCCGCCCCGGCGCCGTGGCTGTGGGACTTGCTGCTGTCGCCGCCAAGAACCGAGGAGGATTCATTCAGCGGAGAAAGGTTTTCGCCCTCTTCCGTGAATCCGTCAATCCGGACACGGCTGTCCCCTGAGGGCGCGCCAATCCGGGCCTTGACTTCCCCTACTGCATTGCTGACCTTTTCGGTCACGTTTTCGACGACGTCGTTAAGCTTCGACATTAACCGACGGCTCCTTCCATCTGGAGTTCGATGAGGCGGTTGAGTTCAAGGGCGTATTCCATCGGCAGTTCACGGGCGATCGGCTCAATAAAGCCGCGCACGATCATTGCCATTGCCTCGTCCTCGGGAAGGCCGCGGGACATGAGGTAGAACAGCTGTTCCTCGCTGACGCGGGAAACGGTGGCTTCGTGGCCCATGGTGACGTCATCTTCGCGGATGTCCACGTACGGGTACGTGTCAGAGCGGGAGATGGTGTCCACCAGCAGGGCGTCGCAGCGCACGGTGTTTGCCGAGTGCTTGGCGCCTTCGCGGACCTGGACCAGGCCGCGGTAGGCGGCACGGCCGCCGCCGCGGGCCACGGACTTGGAGATGATGGAGCTCTTGGTGTTCGGGGCAATGTGGACCATCTTGGATCCGGTGTCCTGGTGCTGGCCCTCGCCGGCGAAGGCGATGGACAGGGTCTCTCCCTTGGCGTGCTCGCCGACCAGGTAGACAGCCGGGTACTTCATGGTGACCTTGGAGCCGATGTTGCCGTCGATCCATTCCATGGTGGCGCCCTCGTGCGCAATGGCGCGCTTGGTCACCAGGTTGTACACGTTGTTGGACCAGTTCTGGATGGTGGTGTAGCGGACGCGGGCGCCCTTCTTCACGATGATTTCCACCACGGCGGAGTGCAGGGAGTCCGAGGTGTAGATCGGCGCGGTGCAGCCCTCAATGTAGTGAACGTAGGAGTCCTCGTCCGCAATAATCAGGGTGCGCTCGAACTGGCCCATGTTTTCCGTGTTGATGCGGAAGTAGGCCTGCAGCGGGATTTCAACGTGGACGCCCTTGGGGACGTAAACGAAGGAACCGCCGGACCATACGGCAGTGTTCAGCGAGCCGAACTTGTTGTCGCCCACGGGGATGACCGTTCCGAAGTACTCCTGGAACATCTCCGGGTGTTCCTTCAGCGCGGTGTCCGTGTCCAGGAAGATGACTCCCTGGCGTTCCAGGTCCTCGCGGAGCTGGTGGTACACAACCTCGGACTCGTACTGCGCTGCGACGCCGGACACCAGACGGCCGCGCTCAGCTTCGGGGATGCCGAGCTTCTCGTACGTGTTGCGGATGTCCTCGGGCAGGTCTTCCCAGGTGTTGGCCTGCTTCTCCGTGGAGCGCACAAAGTACTTGATGTTGTCGAAGTCGATGCCGGAGAGGTCTGCACCCCAGGTGGGCATGGGCTTGCGGTCGAAGTACTTGAGGCCCTTCAGGCGCAGATCCAGCATCCACTGGGGTTCGTTCTTCTTCGCCGAGATGTCCCGGACAACTTCCTCGCTGAGTCCGCGTCGGGCGTTTGAACCCGCGACGTCGGAGTCGGCCCATCCGTATTCGTAGGTACCGATGCCCTCGAGTTCGGGGTTTTTCTCCAGGATGTCTGAAATCACAGAATCCGGCACCGCTGCGGGCGCCGTTGACTTCTGGGTTGCTTGATCCGTCATCACGGCCTTTCTTGCTGATGAATGGATGTGGACTGGTTGGTTTCGGCGTGCACGGGAACGTGCGCCTCGGACCTGGTGCGGCCCACGGGTATGTGGGTCGTACAAACGTGCCCGCCGCGGGAGAGCGTGGAAAGTCGACGGACATCCACGTTCAGCAGTCGGGCAAAAACTTCGGTTTCCTTGTCGCAGAAGACCGTGTAGGAACTGGCAAGTCCCTGGATGGGGCAGTGCCCCTGGCACAGCTGGACGCTGAGCAGTGTGCTGGGCTGCTTGGCGGTCCCGATCAGGGTGGTCGAACCGACAAACCCGTCCTTGGTCAGCTCCGCTGCCAGGGCTTCGGCTTTGTCCTGAACGGCGGGACCGGCCGCTTCGACAACCGGACGGTAGCGTTCTTCCATCCGGGCAAAGCGTTCTGCGGCGAATTTCTCGATCGCTTCGGGACCCGCTGCGAGGCCGAGCTGGCGCAGGGCTTCGGTGGCGATGTCCAGGTAATCATTACCCAGATACGCCTGTCCCTGCTTGCTCAGGACATACCGGCGTGCCGGCCGTCCGGCTCCCGAAGACGGATTGTTCACCCGTTTGACTTCGATCAGCCCCTTTGCGGAAAGCGCGTCGAGGTGCCGCCGAACCGCCGCGGGGGTGAACCCCAGCCGTTCGCCGAGCTCCGCTGCGCTCACCGGGCCATGCTCGAGCACCGCGCCCAGGACACGGTCCCGGGTGCGTTCCTCCGCTTCGCGGGCTGCTGCCGGCTTGGCGACTGCCTTCGGCTCAGAGTTACTCACAGAATACACAACACAAGCATGACCTAATTTGTTCCTCCCTGCCAGTAAGGACAGGCTACCCACCGGCAGCCCGCGCCCGGAGATCACGACCCGGGGTGCATCGCCCCGTACTACCTAACGTAGAATATGACGGTGCCCAACGATGAACCCTGCCTGTCCATAAAAGGCCTGATCAAGGACTGCGGCCCGGTGGCCGGTCTCGACGGCAAGATGATCCGGGTACTGGCCGGCGTCGATTTTTCCGCCCGCCGCGGTTCAGTCACAGCCCTGCTTGGCGCCAATGGCGCCGGCAAAACCACGACTCTGGAATGCGCCCAGGGTCTGCAGTCCATCAACGGCGGCGAAGTGCGCCTGTTGGGACAAGAGCCCTACGGTGCGGGGGCAGAACTGCGCAGCAGGGTGGGCGTCATGCTCCAGGACGGCGGCCTGCCTCCGTCGGCGCGGCCGGTGCCGCTCCTGCACCACATCGCCTCCATGTACGCGGACCCGCGCCCCGTGGATGAACTGGTGGCCCGGCTTGGCATCGGCAGCTTCGCCAACTCCAACATCCGAAGGCTTTCCGGCGGACAGAAGCAGCGCCTGGCCATGGCGGCCGCGCTGGTTGGCCGCCCGGAAGTCCTGTTCCTGGATGAGCCCAGCGCCGGACTGGACCCGCAATCCCGGCAGATTGTCTTTGACCTCATCTCCGAGCTGCGCGATGACGGCCTGGGAATCATCCTCACCACCCACCTGATGGACGATGCACAGAAGCTCGCCGACTACGTCTACATCATTGACGCCGGCAAGACGGTGGCGCAGGGCACCGTAGCCGAGCTCACGGCGCAGACCGACGAGCTGGCTGACCAGCGGCTGCTTACCTTTGACGCCGCACCGGGACTTGATGTGGCCGCCGTCGGGCTCCCCCATCTGGTTGCTCGGGAATCCGCGCCCGGACACTACACGCTGCGCGGAGCCATCACCCCTGGTGATATTGCCGCGCTTTCCGCCTGGTGGGCACGCCTTGGCGTCCTTCCCTCCGCCATCCACATGGCATCGCGTTCCCTGGAAGACGTCTTCCTCGACCTGTCCGGAAGGGAAATCCGATGAGCGCCCCCGCTTCCCTGCCCGTACGCATCCTGAACCAGGGGCGCTACGAAGCGATCACCATGCTGCGCAACGGCGAACAGCTGATCTTGGCTGTCTTCCTGCCGCTGATGGCTCTGATCGCTTTGTCCGTAACTCCGATCCTGGACGGATACGGCACCTCGCGCGTGAACATGGCGACGCCGGGAATCCTGGCCCTGTGCGCGATGTCCACCGCCTTCACCGGCCAGGGAATCGCCACCGGCTTTGACCGCCGCTACGGTGTCCTGCGGTTCCTGTCCACCACGCCGCTGGGCAAGGCCGGCCTCATTGCCGGCAAGGGAATCGCCGTCGTCGCCGTCCTGGCCATCCAAGTGGTGGTGGTGAGCATTGTGGCCGCTTTCCTGGGCTGGGAACCTTCCTGGACCGGAATCCCGCTGGGTCTTGTGTCACTGCTGATCGGTGCGGCGGCCTTCACCGCTTTGGGCCTGCTCGTAGCCGGCACCGCACGGCCGGAAGCGACTCTCGCCGTGACCAACCTGCTCTGGATCCTCCTGGCAGCCGTCGGCGGCATCATCATCCCGGCCGGCAACCTGCCTGAGATCATGCAACCCTTCGTCGAGATCCTGCCGTCGGCTGCACTGGGTGAAGCCATGCGCTCCGCTCTGATCGACTCCGCTTTTAATATTCCCGCCACGCTGATACTTCTGGCGTGGACAATCCTGGGTGGCCTTGCTGCTGTCCGCTGGTTCAAATGGAGCTGAATTCCGTGTCATCCACATCTTCCGGCCGCGCCTCATCGCCCGTCGTGTCTTCGCCGTCCGCGGAGAACCTGCCTGCAGTGAACAAGACGGTGCGCGGCTTTGCCGTTGCCTCGCTGGTCGCCAACATCGGGATTGTCGTCACCGGCGGCGCCGTGCGCCTGACAGCCTCCGGGCTGGGCTGCCCCGAATGGCCGCTGTGCACACCCGATTCCCTGACCACCACCCCGGAAATGGGTATCCACGGGATCATCGAGTTCGGTAACCGGACACTGACCTTCGTCCTGGCTGCCGTTGCCTTTGCCATGGTGTTCAGCATCTGGAAAATCCGTGCCGAGCGCCGTGACCTGTTCAAACTGTCGGTTGCCCTGTTGGCCGGAATCCCCGCGCAGGCCCTGCTGGGCGGCATCACCGTCTGGACCGGACTGAATCCGTGGATTGTGGGAGGACACTTCATCGTCTCGATGGTGCTCATTGTCCTGGCGACCATCCTGGTCAACCGCGCCTGGCTGTCACCGCGGCAGGTGGCGTCAGCCAACGGCCCGCTGGCAACGCGCACCCTGCGTCCGCTGCTGGGAGCCCTGGGGGTCCTCTCCGCGCTGTCGGTGCTGCTCGGCGTCGTTGTCACCGGGTCCGGTCCCCACGCCGGAGACCACGGAGCGGCACGCAACGGCTTTGATCCTGACCTGGTGACCCGCCTGCACGTGGTGCCCGTCTACCTGCTCGTTTTTGCCCTCGTTGTGGCCCTGTACCTGGTGTACCGCCACGCGACCGACGGACGCCTGCGTTCCTCGCTGCTGCTGCTGACCGTTGTGGTCCTGATCCAGGCCGCCATCGGCTATACCCAGCATTTCCTGCACCTGCCGATTGTGCTGGTGGGACTGCACATGCTGGGCGCCTCGCTGCTGACTGCCGCCGCCGCCCATGCGGTCTTCACCGGGTTCTCGCGGCAGGTTCCCGGCCAGGATGACGGCGCCTCTGCCGCTGCTGCTTCCAGGACCGACGTACGGCGGTAGGCTGCCACGCCGTTGAGAGCTGAGAGCAGTGTAGGGCTGTAAGCCACTCGCCATGGGCCGGATTCCTTCGGGAGTCCGGCCCATGGTGTTTTTACTGCCACTTTGGGATATCCCAAAGTGGCAGCAGAGCCGAATCGATTGAGGGTGGAGCGGGGACCCCGCCAGACAGGCGGGCGACGGCGCTGCATCCATCGTGCAGACGGCGGGACCGAGCACCCCGGCACTGCATCTATCGTGCAGATAACGGGCTCTCCCACATTCCTTCGTGCAGATAATGGGACCAAAACCCCTGTGTCGGACGTTTTGGGCCCTTTATCTGCACGATAGATATCCCCAAAGCCCTGATCTGCACGAAGGATTCCGCCAAAGCCTTGATCTGCACAATAGAGCCGGCCGGAGACCCCGCGAATAAAAAAGGACCGGAGTTTCCTCCGGTCCTTCAGGGGGCAGAGCCGGCATGCGGCTTCGTCCTACAGCAGCGGGCCGCCCACAAACGGGTCGATGGCCAGAGCCAGGAACAGGATGGTCAGATAGCTGATGGAGCCGTGGAAGACCTTCATGGCGCTCTTGTCCGTGAGGTTCTCCTGCTGCGCACGGCTATGCAGACGGTGCGTTTCCACCAGGAACCAGACACCGGACAGCACGGCTGCCACCGTGTAGACCCAGCCTGCGCCGCCCACCGGAATCAGAAGCAGCGAGCAGGCCACCGTGGCGTACGCGTACAGGACAACCTGGACGGACACGAGCTTGGCGCCGGCCACGGCACCGAGCATCGGCACGGAGGCGTTGCGGTAATCCTCGCCGTATTTCATGGACAGCGGCCAGTAGTGCGGCGGCGTCCACAGGAAGATGATCATAAACAGGATGATTGCCGGCCACTCCACCTTGTTGGTGACGGCGGCCCACGCAATCAGCACCGGCATGCAGCCGGCAGCCCCGCCCCAGACAATGTTCTGGGTGGTGCGGCGCTTGAGGATCAGCGTGTAGAAGACCACGTACAGAAGGATGGCACCGACGCCGAGCAGGCCGGTCAGCGGGTTGGCGCCGAACCACAGCAGTGCGATGGAAATGATGCCCAGCACCCAGGCAAACACGAGCGCTTCGCGCGGGGACACTTCACCGGTGACCAGCGGACGGTTCTTGGTCCGCTGCATCAACTTGTCCATGTCGCGGTCAATGTAGCAGTTGAAGGCACCGGCGCTGCCTGCAGCAAGGGCTCCGCCCACCATGGTGAACAGAATGAGCCACAGGCCCGGAAGTCCGCGCTCGGCAAAAATCATGGTGGGCAGCGTGGTCACCAGCAGCAGTTCGATGACCCGGGGCTTGGTGAGCGCCACGTAGGCCCGGAGCTTACGGCCTGCCGTCATCTTGCCGGTGTGCACCGGAAGGTTGGCGGGGGCTTGCTGCGTTGTCACGGGGCGATCACATCATCCAATCTGGGCCGGAAAAGTCCACCATCATCATAGCCTCTATCGGCTGTAGAAAACGAAGCACTGCACTGCCGTACTCCTGAGCGCCCCCATCCGCCGCCCGGAGTCCCCCTCAAAGAAACGATACGCCCATTGGCACTGCCTACGGGATAAGGTTGGAGCGGACCTTTCCCGCAGCACGCAAATGGCTGCCGGACAGCACCACGCAGGACCGGACAGGATAAAAATGTGCCGAAGTGCGGTAAGGATTTACCGCTTCGGCCTGTTGTTGTTGTAAAGGAACCGGATGCACTGGATAACCAGTGCGTCCAGGAGTCTCCGGCGCCCCAGGGCGCCGGTCATCTGTAGTAGAGAGGGGCCCGGTAAACGTGCCACATATGGAAGAGCAAGAACTGACCTGGACTGACTTGGACCGGAAGGCCGTGGACACCGCGCGTGTCCTCGCAGCGGACGCCGTCGAGAAGGTCGGCAACGGACACCCGGGCACTGCGATGAGCCTGGCTCCCGCGGCCTATCTGCTGTTCCAGAAAATGATGCGCCACGATCCGTCGGATCCGCAGTGGACCGGGCGCGACAGGTTCGTACTCTCCCCCGGGCACACGTCCCTGACCCTGTACATCCAGCTCTTCCTTTCCGGTTACGGCCTGGAAATCGGAGACCTCGAGGCACTGCGCACCTGGGGCTCCAAGACCCCCGGCCACCCCGAGTACCGCCACACCGCCGGCGTCGAAATCACCACCGGTCCCCTCGGCCAGGGCCTGGCCTCCTCCGTGGGCTTCGCGTTCGCCCAGCGCCGCCTGCGCGGCCTGCTGGACGCTGACGCACCGCAGGGCGAAAGCCCGTTCGATCACACGATCTGGGTCATCGCGTCCGACGGCGACATGCAGGAAGGCGTAACCAGCGAGGCTTCCTCGCTGGCCGGCCACCAGGAACTGGGCAACCTCGTCGTCATCTACGACGAGAACCACATCTCCATCGAAGACGACACCGACATTGCCTTCACCGAAGACGTGCTCAAGCGCTACGAAGCTTACGGCTGGCACACCCAGCGCGTGGACTGGACCAAGACCGGTGAGTACGTCGAAGACGTCAACGAGCTTTACCAGGCGCTGCTGGCCGCGAAGGCCGAAACGAACAAGCCCTCCATCATTTCGCTGCGGACCATCATCGGCTGGCCGTCGCCGAACAAACAGAACACCGGCAAGATCCACGGCTCGGCCCTGGGCAAGGATGAAGTTGCCGCGCTGAAGGAAGTCCTGGGCTTTGACCCGGAGAAGTCCTTCGACGTCGACACCGCCGTTCTGGAACATGCACGCCAAGCCGTCTCCCGCGGCTCCGAGGCGCACCGCGAGTGGGACGAGCGGTTTGAGGCGTGGAAGGCTTCGAACCCCGACGGCGCCGCCCTCCTGGAGCGCATCAGCAACGGCACGCTTCCCGAGGGCTGGGAAAAGTCGCTGCCCGAGTTCGAGGCCGGCAAGGACATGTCCACCCGCGCCGCATCCGGCAAGGTGCTCTCCGCCATCGGCCCGGTACTGCCCGAACTGTGGGGCGGCTCGGCCGACCTCGCCGAGTCCAACAACACCACCATCGAGGGCTCCCCGTCCTTCATCCCGGCCGGCAAGCAGACCAATGCCTGGTCCGGAAACCCGTACGGCCGCGTGCTGCACTTCGGTATCCGTGAGCACGCTGCAGCGGCGATCGTCAACGGCATCACGATGCACAGCAACACCCGTGCATTCTCCGGAACGTTCCTGATCTTCAGCGACTACCAGCGCCCGGCCATCCGCCTCGGTGCCCTGATGGGCGTGCCCTCCATCTACGTATGGACGCACGACTCCATCGGCCTCGGCGAAGACGGCCCCACCCACCAGCCAGTGGAACAGCTGGCCTCGCTGCGGGCCATTCCCGGCCTCGACGTCGTCCGCCCGGGCGACGCCAACGAGGTTGCCGTGGCATGGAAGACGATCCTGGAAAACACGGAGAATCCCGCCGGCATCGTGCTGACCCGCCAGAACATTCCCACCTACCAGCGCGGCGAGGGCGCGGCCACCGCTGACTCCTTCGCCTCCGCCAACGGAGTGTCCCGCGGCGGATACGTCCTGGCCGAGGCAGTGCGCGACGGCGCCGTGGTGACGCCCGACGTCATCCTCGTGGGCACCGGCTCCGAGGTCCAGCTGGCTGTTGAAGCCCGCGAAGCCCTGGCAGCAGAGGGCATTGCCGCCCGCGTTGTTTCCATGCCGAGCATCGAGTGGTTCAACAAGCAGGATGCGCAGTACCGGGAAGCAGTCCTGCCCAAGGACATCAAGGCCCGCGTATCGGTTGAAGCCGGAATTGCCCAGGGCTGGCGTGAGCTGGTCGGCGACGCCGGCCGCAGCGTTTCCCTCGAGCACTTCGGCGCCTCCGCCGATTACAAGACCCTCTACCGCGAGTTCGGCATTACCGCCGAAGCCGTCACCGAGGCTGCACGCGATTCACTGGCAGCAGCCCGCGGCACGGACGCTCCCCCGGCCGGCACCACTGCCGCACCGTCGGGCGAGCAGTCCACCGAGACCGGCGACCAGAAGTAATTCCAGTTACAAGGAGACAATTCATGACTTCCACACCCACCGCACGGCTCTCCGAAGCCGGCGTATCCATCTGGCTGGACGACCTGTCCCGCGAACGCATCGTCTCGGGTTCCCTGAAGGACCTCATCGACAGCAAGAACGTCGTCGGCGTGACCACGAACCCGAGCATTTTCGCCGCGGCCCTGGCCAACGGCGAGTCCTACGCCGCCCAGGTGCAGCAGCTCGCCCGCTCCGGCGCCGACGTGGACAAGGCCGTTTTCGAAATCACCACCGATGACGTCCTCCAGGCCTGCGATGTCTTCGCCCCCGTGGCCGAAGCCACCCACGGTGTTGACGGCCGCGTCTCCATTGAGGTGGACCCGCGCCTGTCCCGCGACACCGAGGGCACCATCAAGGAAGCCAAGGAGCTGTTCGACAAGGTCGGCCGCTACAACGTGCTGATCAAGATCCCCGCCACCAAGGAAGGCCTGCCGGCCATCTCGGCCACCCTGGCCGCGGGCATCAGCGTCAACGTCACGCTGATCTTCTCGCTCGAGCGCTACCGCGAGGTCATAAACGCCTACATGGTGGGCATTGAGCAGGCCAAGGAAAACGGGCACGACCTGTCCAAGATCCACTCCGTGGCCTCCTTCTTCGTCTCCCGCGTCGACGCTGAAATCGACAAGCGCCTGGACGGCATCGGCACCGACGAAGCCAAGGCACTCAAGGGCAAGGCCGGCCTGGCCAACGCCCGCCTGGCATACCAGGTCTTCGAGGAGCAGTTCGCCACAGAGCGCTGGCAGGTCCTGGCAGCAGCCGGAGCCAACGCCCAGCGTCCGCTCTGGGCCTCCACCGGCGTCAAGGACCCGGCACTGCCGGACACCCTTTACGTCACCGGACTCGTTGCACCGCACACGGTCAACACCATGCCGGAGAAGACCCTGAACGCCACTGCGGACCACGGCGAAGTCACCGGCGACACGATCACCGGCACCTACGCGGAGTCCAACGCCGTCCTGGATTCACTGGACGGTCTCGGCGTTTCCTACAACGAGGTCGTCGAGCAGCTGGAAACCGAGGGCCTGGACAAGTTCGTGGTCAGCTGGGGAGAACTCCTGGAGACCGTTCAGACCGCCCTGGATACCGCGAAAGAGGCATAGGAAAAATGACCACACTGTCCTTCGAAGCAGCCGGGGCCGCGCTGGCCGCCGTCGAAAACAACACGCCTGCCCTGGTGCGTGACGACGTCGCCGCCCGCCTTCTCGCCCAGGACCCCACTCTCTGGGGTCCCGACGCCGAAGCGGAGGCTTCCATCCGCCTGGGCTGGCTGAATCCCTCCGAGGCATCCCGGCCGCTCGTTGGACAGATCCGCGGGCTTCGGGAAGAACTGGCCGCCGAGGGAGTGACCCGCGTGGTCCTCGCCGGCATGGGCGGTTCTTCCCTGGCCCCGGAGGTCATCACCCGCACCGCCGGAGTTGACCTGACGGTGCTGGACTCCACGGACCCCGACGCCGTCCGGGCCGCCCTGGACAGCGGCCTTGCCGAGACCGTCATTGTGGTCTCCTCAAAGTCCGGCTCCACGGTGGAGACCGACTCCCAGCGCCGCACCTTTGAACAGGCATTCACCGACGCGGGAATTGACGCCAAGTCCCGCATCGTGGTTGTCACCGATCCGGGCTCACCCCTGGACGGTGCGGCCCGTGAGGCCGGCTACCGGGCCGTGTTCAACGCCGACCCCAACGTCGGCGGCCGCTATTCGGCTCTCACGGCCTTTGGACTGGTTCCCTCCGGCCTGGCCGGAGCCGACATTGAAGCACTGCTGGATGACGCCGAAGAAGCGCTGGAAATCCTCAGCGACAATGACGCAGACAACATCGGCCTTCAGCTCGGAGCCGCCCTGGGCGGCACCGACCCGCTGCGCAACAAGATTGTCATCGTGGATGAAGGCTCCGGGCTGGCGGGTTTCCCGGACTGGGCCGAGCAGCTCATCGCCGAATCCACCGGTAAGCTCGGCACCGGGCTGCTGCCGGTCGTCGTCGAACCCGGCGCCCCGGAAATCACGTCCGGCGCATCAGATGTGCTGACCGCACGCCTGGTCGCCGTGGACTCTGACGCCGCCCCCGAAGGCAACCAGGTGGTCGTGGCCGGGTCGCTTGGCGGCCAGATCATCCTCTGGGAATTCGCCACGGCTGTGGCCGGGCGCCTCCTCGCGATCAACCCCTTCGACCAGCCCGACGTCGAGGCCGCCAAGAAGGCGGCCCGCGGCATGCTGGACGCCCGCCCGGAACCCACTGAGCCGTCCTTCACCGACGGAGCCGTGGAAGTCCGCGGACCGGCTGAACTGCTCAGCGGCGCCCGTACCCTTCCTGAAGCCCTGGCCGCCCTGCTGGGACAGCTCGGATCCGAAGGCTACCTCAGCGTCCAGGCGTACCTGGACCGGAACAAGCAGGCAGGGCTGGCGGCCATTCGCCCCGAACTCGCCGCAGCCACCGGCCGTCCGGTGACGTTTGGCTGGGGACCGCGCTTCCTGCACTCCACCGGGCAGTTCCACAAGGGCGGCCCCGCCCAGGGCGTCTACCTTCAGATCACCGGCGCCCCGCAGGCGGATCTGGACATCCCGGGCAGGCCCTTCACCTTCGGGGAGCTGATCACCGCACAGGCGGCCGGAGATGCCTCCGTCCTGGCGGACCAGGGCCGGCCGGTGCTGCGCCTGAACTTCCTGGACCGGGAGCAGGGCGTCCGGGAACTGGAAGCGGCCGTTCGGAACCTGGCCCCGGAAGACGGACGCAGCTAAATGGCCTCCGATGACAAGACCGGTCCCGCCAATCCGCTGAGGGATCCCCGGGACCGCCGGCTGTCGCGCATTGCCGGACCGTCCTCCCTGGTGATTTTCGGTGTCACCGGTGACCTGGCCCGGAAGAAACTCATTCCGGCCGTCTATGACCTGGCCAATCGCGGTCTGCTCCCGCCCAGCTTCTCCCTGGTGGGCTTCGGCCGCCGTCCGTGGAGCAACGAGGACTTTGCCGCGCAGGTGCTGGAATCGGTGAAGAGTTATGCCCGCACCGACTTCAATGAGAATGTCTGGAAGCAGCTGGCTGAGGGTATCCGCTTTGTTGAGGGCGGCTTCGACAGCGATGAAGCCTTTGCCACGCTCAAAGACACCTTGGCAGCCCTGGACACGGAGCGCGGGACCCGCGGAAATCACGCGTTCTATCTCTCCGTTCCGCCCAAGTCCTTTGAGCAGGTCTGCCAGCAGCTCTCTGAGCACGGCTTGGCCGAAACCTCCGAAGGCAAGTGGCGCCGGGTTGTCATTGAGAAGCCGTTTGGGCATGACCTGCAGTCCGCCCGGGAACTGAACAACGTGGTGGAGTCCGTCTTCCCGGCGGATTCGGTGTTCCGCATCGATCACTACCTGGGCAAGGAAACGGTACAGAACATCCTGGCGCTGCGGTTTGCCAACCAGTTGTTCGAGCCGATCTGGAATGCCAACTTCGTGGACCACGTTCAGATCACGATGGCCGAAGACATCGGCATTGGCGGCCGCGCCGGGTACTACGACGGCGTGGGTGCAGCCCGCGACGTCATCCAGAACCACCTGCTGCAGCTGCTGGCACTGACAGCCATGGAAGAACCCATCTCTTTCGACGCCGATCACCTGCGCGCCGAGAAGGAGAAGGTGCTCGCCGCCGTCCGTCTTCCCGAGGACCTGTCCAAGCACTCCGCCCGCGGACAGTACACCGGCGGCTGGCAGGGCGGTGAGAGGGTCACAGGCTTCCTGGAAGAAGAGGGCTTCAACCCCGATTCCACCACCGAAACCTTCGCCGCCATCCGTGTGGACATCAATACCCGCCGCTGGGCCGGGGTGCCGTTCTACCTTCGGGCAGGCAAACGCCTGGGCCGCCGGGTCACCGAAATTGCCGTGGTCTTCAAACGCGCACCCAACCTCCTCTTCCGTGACCACAATGATCACGACTTCGGCCAGAACGCCGTAGTGATCCGTGTGCAGCCCGATGAGGGCGCCACCATCCGGTTCGGTTCCAAAGTTCCCGGCACGCAGATGGAAGTCCGGGACGTCTCGATGGACTTCGGCTACGGACATTCCTTCACCGAGTCCAGCCCGGAAGCCTATGAACGCCTGATCCTGGACGTGCTGCTGGGCGAGCCGCCGCTGTTCCCCCGGCATCAGGAAGTGGAACTGTCCTGGAAGATTGTCGATCCGTTCGAAGAATACTGGGCCTCCCTGGGCACCCAGCCGGAGCCGTATGCTCCCGGCAGCTGGGGACCCGACTCCGCCGACGAACTGCTTGCCCAAGACGGAAGGACCTGGAGAAGGCCGTGATTGTAGATCTGCCGGACACAACAACGTCCAAGGTATCCAAAGAGATTGTGGCCATGCGGGAAAAGGGCGGCGTGGTTACCCTCGGGCGCGTCCTGACGCTGGTGGTGGACACCGAGCCCGATTTCGTCGAGGAAGCCATTGCCGCTGCCAACGAGGCCAGCCGGGAGCACCCCTGCCGCATCATCGTGCTGGCCGGCGGTTCGGCCGACGACGAAACCCGGTTGAACGCCGAGATCCGCGTGGGCGGTGACGCCGGCGCCTCAGAGGTGATTGTCCTGTACCGGCACGGCGAGCTCGCCGGGGAAAGCGTGTCGCTCGTCTCGGCGCTCCTCCTGCCCGATGCACCCATTGTGGTGTGGTGGCCCCACGGCGTACCCGAGAACCCGGCGCAGACTCCGCTGGGCTGCATCGCCCATCGCCGCATCACCGACGCCGCCACCGAGGCCGACCCCAAAAAGGCACTGCTGGGGCTGGGCGAGGCGTACGCCGACGGTGACACGGACCTCAGCTGGACCCGGCTGACCAACTGGCGGATTCAGCTGGCGGCGGTGCTCGACGGGGCCGGCACCGACCCCGTGACCGGTGTTGCGGTGGCGGGTGCCTCAGACTCGGCCAGCACCTTCCTGCTGGCCGCGTGGCTCAAACATGCCCTCCGGGTCCCGGTGAAGATCATCGAGGGCGAAGCGGGCACCGGTATCCGCTCCGTTGTCTTCGAGCGCGACGGCGGCAACGTGGAACTTTTGCGTCCGGACCAGATCACGGCCTATCTGACCCAGCCCGGCCAGCCGGAGCAGCAGATATCGCTGCCGCGCCGGAACCTGCGCGACTGCCTGGCGGAGGAGCTCCGCCGGCTCGATCCGGACGAGGTTTACGGCGAAGTACTGACACAGGGACTGGCAGCCTGCCTATCCCAAGAAGGGGCAACCGCATGATGCATTCTCCCAACGGCGTGAGCATTCACCCGGACGTGCAGGCCTTGACCGCCGCAACAGCCGGCCGCCTGATTACCAAGCTGGTGGACGTGCAGAGCCGGCGCGGGGTCGCCACCGTGGTGCTTACCGGCGGGACGGTGGGGATTGCCGTGCTCGACGCCGTCGCCACGGCTCCTGCGCGCGGCGCCGTGGACTGGTCGCGGGTGAACTTCTGGTGGGGGGATGAGCGGTTCCTAGCCGCCGACTCCCGCGACCGCAACGCCGTCCAGGCCGACGATGCGCTGCTTTCCCGGCTTCCCGTTGATCCCGCCCGGGTCCATCCCATTCCGGCGTCCGACGAGGTGGATTCCGTCGAGGAAGCCGCTGCTGCCTACGCCCGGGCCCTGGCGGAGGCAGCGGCGGACGAGAAGCTTGCTCCCGGGTTCGAGTCGGTCGATGACCGGCTCCCCCGCTTTGATGTGCTCCTGCTCGGTGTTGGCCCCGACGCCCACATCGCATCGCTGTTTCCCGAAATGGCCGGCGTGCGGTCGGTGGGGGAAACCGTCGTCTCCGTTTCCAATGCACCCAAGCCTCCACCCGAGCGGGTGTCCCTGAGCATGGAAGCGATCAACACCGCCGAAGAAGTGTGGCTGACCGTTGCCGGCGAGGACAAGGCCGGGGCCGTGGGCCTGGCGCTGGCCGGTGCCGGGTTCGTCCAGGTTCCCGCTGCCGGCGCACGGGGACGCACCAAGACCCGCTGGCTGATCGACCAGTCCGCAGCTTCGCAGCTGCCCGAGCGGCTGCTGGACCCGGAAGGCACCGGCGCCGCCGCGGACTAAGCCAAAACGAACAGCCCCCGAAGATCCTTCCGGATCTTCGGGGGCTGTTGTGGTTAAAGGCCGAGGGCTCAGGCTTCGCCGGAGAAGCGCTGAATCAGGCCCAGCGCGACGATGACCAGGCCCCAGGACAGCCCGAGGGCCACGGTAAAGCGGTTCAGGTTGCGTTCGGCCACACCGGAGGAGCCCATGCTGGACGTCATGCCGCCGCCGAACATGTCCGACATACCGCCGCCGCGTCCCTTATGCAGCAGGATGAGCAGCGTCAGCAGCAGGCTGGTGATGGCAAGAAGAACCAGCAGGACAATCTTCAGAATTTCCACGTACGGCCTTTCGGGGGTGACTCATGGAGTGGAGACGTGCACTGCGGTGCAGGTCAGCTGCAAATCAGTCGGTCACCAGATGATGTTCGAACCTGACAATATTAGCAAATTCGGTCACATCCAAACTGGCGCCCCCAACAAGTACGCCGTCCACATCGCGTTCCTTCAGAATGCTGGCCGCATTCTGCGCCTTAACGGAGCCGCCGTACAGCAGCCGGGTCTTGGCGGCCACGGAGTCGTCATACAGGTCGGCGATTTCGGCGCGGATGGCGGAGCACATTTCCTGGGCGTCCGCGGGTCCGGCAACCTCTCCGGTGCCAATGGCCCAGATGGGCTCGTAGGCAATGACCAGTGCGGAGACCTGCTCGGCATCAAGACCGGCGAGGTCGCTGCGGACCTGTTCCAGGGTGTGTGCCACGTGCTTGCCGGACTGGCGGACTTCCAGTCCTTCACCGACACAGAGCACCGGAACCAGCTCATTGCGGTACGCGGCCTTCAGCTTCTCGTTGAGCAGCTCATCGGATTCCCCGTGCACTGTCCGGCGTTCACTGTGGCCCACCAGGACGTACTTGCAGCCCAGCTTGGACAGGAACTGTCCGGAGATGTCACCGGTGTACGCGCCGGAGTCCTTGGGCGAGAGGTCCTGCGCGCCGTATTCGACGTCGAGCTTGTCGCCCTTGATCAGGGTCTGCACGCTGCGCAGGTCGGTGAACGGCGGGAAGATTGCCACCTCCACACGGTTGTAGTCGTGCTGGGCGTCCTTCAGGGTCCAGGCAAGCTTCTGCAACAGGGTGATGCCCTGGACATGGTCCATGTTCATCTTCCAGTTGCCCGCGATCAGCGGTGTCCGATCAAACTTGCCGTTGGTCGAGGTAGTCATCATCGCTCCGGTTTCATATGTGTTCGTTAAATAGTTGGGGTGGGGTGCGGACATGGAAGTGCGGGCCGCAGCCTCATCCGGCAGCGGCCCGCACTGGAGGCTTACTGGTTCAGGACGGTGAGGCCCGGCAGCTTCTTGCCTTCGAGGTATTCCAGGGAGGCGCCGCCGCCGGTGGAGATGTGCCCGAAGTCGCTGTCGCTGAACCCGAGCTTCCGGACAGCCGATGCGGAGTCGCCGCCGCCCACCACGGAGAAGCCGGACGAATCCTTCAGTGCCTGGGCGATGGTGCGGGTGCCGTTGGCAAACGCATCAAATTCAAACACGCCCATGGGACCGTTCCAGAAAATGGTCCGGCCGGCACCGATCTTTTCGGCAAAGGCTCCGGCTGAGTCTGGGCCGATGTCCAGACCGATGCCGGAGGCACCGAACCGGCTGCTCTCCATGGCGTCAGCCGGAACAACGTCAACGTCGGCGTCGGCGGCGAACTTGTCCGCCACCACGATGTCGGTGGGAAGCACGAATTCGCATCCCACTTCCTTGGCCCGGCTGAGGTAGCCCTTCACCTTCTCGATCTGGTCTGCCTCAAGCAGCGACGCCCCAACGTTGTATCCCTGGGCGGCCAGGAAGGTGAACACCATTCCGCCGCCAACCAGCAGATAGTCGGCGCGTTCCATGAGGTTTTCAATCACGGCAAGCTTGTCCGACACCTTGGAACCGCCGAGAACAACGACGTACGGCTGCTCAGGGTGCTCGGTCAGGCGCTTGAGCACCTCCACCTCGGTGTGCACCAGGTCACCCTCGTAGGCGGGGAGGATCCCGGCGATGTCGTACACGCTGGCGTGCTTGCGGTGCACGGCACCGAAGGCGTCGTCAACGTAGGCCCCGTTGTCCCCCGTGAGGCCGGCGAGTTCGCGCGCCAGCGAGAGGCGCTCGTCGTCATTCTTGGATGTCTCGCGGGGGTCGAAACGGATGTTCTGCAGCACCAGGACGGAACCGGCGGCCAGGGATCCTGCCAGTTCGTGCGCGCTGTCCCCCACCACGTCGGCGGCGAACTCGACCGCAAACGGTGCAAGTTCGTCCAGCCGGTCCGCGGCGGGCTGCAGCGAGTACTTCTCGTCCGGGGTGCCCTTGGGCCGTCCCAGGTGCGCCATGACGATCACCTTGGCACCGTGATCCACCAGTTTCTGAAGGGTCGGGATGGACGCACGGATGCGCCCGTCGTCGGCCACAGTGCCGTTGTCCAGCGGCACATTCAGGTCCGAGCGGACCAGCACATACCGACCATCGACGCCGTCGATGATCAGTTCTTCAAGAGTCTTGACTGTCATGTCTACCTTTACGTCCCTTGCGGGCATTGGGGGCTTGTGGGCTTTGCAGGGCGGCCGGCGGTGACGGCCGGGTCCTCAGAGCGTGGAGGCGACCAGTTTGGTCAGATCCACCAGGCGGCAGGAATAGCCCCACTCGTTGTCATACCAGCCGACAACCTTGATCTGATTGCCCATGACTCGCGTAAGGCCCGAGTCAAAGATGCACGACGCCGGATCCGTGACGATGTCCGAGGACACGAGCGGCTCGTCGGTGTATCGGAGGTAGCCGTTCAGTGCTCCGTCGCTGGCGGCCTTGTACGCGTCGTTGATCTGCTCGACGCTGGCCTCTTTCGCCAGGGTCACCGTGAGGTCGGTGACCGATCCGGTGGGAACGGGAACGCGCAGGGCAAAGCCATCCAGCTTGCCGTCGAGCTCCGGAATGACGAGCCCGATCGCCTTGGCGGCACCGGTGGTCGTCGGCACGATGTTCAGCGCGGCGGCACGGGCCCTGCGCAGGTCCCGGTGCGGGCCGTCCTGCAGGTTCTGGTCGGCGGTGTAGGCGTGGACGGTGGTCATGAGTCCGCGTTCGATCCCGAACGCATCGTTGATGACCTTGGCCAGCGGTGCCAGGCAGTTGGTGGTGCAGGAAGCATTGGACACGATGTTGTCGGTCGCCGGATTGTATTCGGAGTCATTGACCCCCATCACGATGGTGCGGTCGGCACCCTTTCCGGGGGCGGAAATCAGCACCTTCTTGGCACCGGCATCGAGGTGCTTCTTGGCGTCCTCCGCCTTGGTGAAGAACCCGGTGGACTCGATGACGACGTCTACACCGAGGTCCTTCCAGGGAAGGTTTGAAGGATCCCGTTCGGCCAGGACCTTGATGGTCTTGCCGCCCACCACCAGGTCTCCGTTGCGTACTTCCACGTCAGCGCCGATCCGGCCGGTCACGGAGTCGTACTTCAGGAGGTGGGCCAGGGTTTCGGGGCTGGTGAGGTCGTTGACGGCGACAATGTCGAGGTCCGCGTTCTGCTCCAGTGCTGCGCGGAAGTAGTTTCGTCCGATGCGTCCGAAGCCGTTGATTCCAACACGAGTAGTCACTTTTCTGTCTCCTTGATTGCAGGTGTACCGAAGAGCGTGACCTTTTGTGTGCGCAGGCCACTGGTCTGACTTGGGTCGAGATTTCGGGACTGGTCCTGGACCGCCCGGCGCTACCCTGCCGGTGAGTCCAAGGGGTTCCCGCAGGGCCTTAGGGCGAAGCGGGAACCCTCGGACTCATCCTACGCGCCGGGTTCCTCCGGCGAACCGGTGCGGCGGCAGATTTGTGGGCCGGAGGCCTGATTTAGGCGGGGAGAACCAGCGAGTGGGCACCGCTGCGTGCTGCTTCGAACCGGGTGGCGACATCCGCCCAGTTGACGATGTTCCAGAAGGCCTTGACGTAGTCGGCCTTGACGTTGACGTAGTCCAGGTAGAAGGCGTGCTCCCACATGTCCAGCATCAGCAGCGGGATGGTGCCCACGGGTACGTTGCCCTGCTGATCGTAAAGCTGCTCGATGACAAGGTTCTTGCCCAGCGGTTCGTACGCCAGGAGAGCCCAGCCTGAACCCTGCAGCGAGGAGGCTGCGGCAGTGAACTGTCCGCGGAAAGCGTCGAAGGAGCCGAAGAAATCATCAATGGCTGCCGCCAGCTCGCCAACCGGCTTGTCTCCGCCTTCGGGAGAGAGGTTGTTCCAGAAGATGCTGTGGTTGACGTGGCCGCCAACGTGGAAGGCCAGGTCCTTGGAGAGCTTCGGGATGGTGGCGAAGTCGCCCTTTTCCCGTGCTTCCGCCATCTGGGCCAGGGCCGTGTTGGCACCGGCGACGTACGTTGCATGGTGCTTGTCGTGGTGCAGCTCCATGATCCGGGCCGAGATGTTCGGCTCGAGTGCAGCGTAATCGTAGGGCAGTTCCGGCAGTGTGTATTCGTTCACAAAATCCTCCAGTAAAACTCGGATCGATTCATCCGGACGGCGTTTCCACCCGGAAACTTAGGGTGCCGCCAGAAGGCAGCATGCTTAGTCCATCTTATGCTTTAACGCTACTCGTCAAGCATCTCAGGAGTCACATTGGCCTCAGTGCCGGGGATGCCCAGCTCCGCGGCACGCTTGTCCGCCATGGCCAGCAGACGACGGATCCGGCCCGCAATGGCGTCCTTGGTCATGGGCGGATCGGCCAGGTGCCCCAACTCATCCAGAGATGCCTGTTTGTGCGCCACGCGCAGTTCGCCGGCGTAGCGCAGATGGTCCGGAACATCGTCGCCCAGGATGTCGAGTGCGCGGTCCACCCGCGCACCGGCGGCGACGGCGGCCTGCGCTGAACGGCGCAGGTTGGCGTCGTCGAAGTTCGCCAGCCTGTTTGCGGTGGCCCGCACTTCCTTGCGCATGCGGCGTTCTTCCCAGACCATGAGGGCGTCATGGGCGCCCATGCGGGTGAGGAGTGCTGCGATGGTGTCACCGTCCCGGATGACCACGCGGTCGATGCCGCGCACTTCACGTGCCTTGGCGGCAATGCCGATCCGGCGTGCGGCCCCCACCAGTGCCAAGGCTGCCTCCGGGCCGGGGCAGGTGACCTCCAGCGATGAGGAGCGGCCCGGCTCGGTCAGGGAGCCGTGGGCCAGGAAGGCGCCGCGCCACACCGCCTCGGCGTCGGCGGCGGAGCCGTTGACCACCACGGAGGGCAGACCCCGGACCGGCCGCCCGCGGGCGTCCAGCAGTCCGGTCTGGCGCGCCAGGGATTCGCCGTCCTTCACCACGCGCACCACGTAGCGGTTGCCGCGGCGCAGGCCGCCGCCGGACACCACGATGATGTCTGAGGCATGCCCGTACACCTCGGCGATCGCGGCACGAAGGCGCCGGGCAGTGGACGCCAGGTCCACTTCAGCTTCAATCACAATGCGGCCGGAGATGATGTGCAATCCTCCGGCGAATCGCAGCAAGGCCGATACTTCCGCTTTGCGGACTGAGGACTTTTTCACGTCCAGACGTGAAAGTTCCTCTTTTACTGCTGCGGTCAACGCCACAAATACACTCCTAGTTCTCCCCAAAGATATCGTGGTACGCGGTTGCCAGGCGCAGCGGATCATGGATCGGCCGCCCCGTCGCTGCCCCCACCTTACCGAAGACAGGCCGTCCCCCCATGCCGGCGACGGCGGCGCTGAAGGCCTCGGGGTCCTCGATGACGTCGGGATCCGCCAGCACTGCGTCCACCTTCAGTTCGGGTGCGTACCGCCGAATTTCCGCCAGATGGTCCAGCGCGGACATCCCGGTGGTTTCCTTGGTCTCGTTGCTGAGGTTCATGGTCAGGCACACTTTCGCGCTGCTCCGGCAAAGGGCGTCCCGCAGGTCCGGGAGCATCAGATGCGGAAGCACCGAGGTGTACCAGGAGCCGGGGCCCAGGATGACCCAGTCCGCACGCTCAACGGCCGTCAGTGCTTCCGGACAGGCCGGGGCATCGGCGGGCGTCAGCCGCACTTCGCTGACCTTGCCGTGGACTCCGGCAGTGGCCAGCCGTGCCTGTCCGGTGACGAGCTCCAGCCCCCCGCCGTGTTCCGGGCGGCGCTGCACATCGCCTTCAATGGTGAGCGGCTGGGTGGACATCGGCAGGACCTGTCCCCGGGCACCGAGCAGGGCTCCGGCCCACTGCAGTCCGGCCACCGGGTCCCCCAGCAGTTCCCACAGGGTCACAATCAACAGGTTTCCCAGTGCGTGGTTGTCCAGCGAGCCGGTCACGCCGGGGCGGGACTGGAAGCGGTGCTGCATGACATCCCGCCAGGTGCGGCCCCAGTCAGTGTCGTCGCACAGCGCCGCCAGGGCCATGCGCAGGTCGCCGGGCGGGAGCACGCCCAGTTCCTCGCGCAGGCGGCCGGAGGAACCGCCGTCGTCGGCCACCGTGACAACCGCCGTCAGATCCGTGGTCAGCAGCCGCAGGGCGGAAAGCGACGCGGAGAGCCCGTGTCCCCCGCCCAGCGCCACGACGGCCCGGGAGCCGTCGGAGCCGCCCGTCCCCCGGTCGCTGGAGGGCTGGGGAATGATGGGCAGGGCACCTGTCAGGAAATTCATCTATTCCCGCCCGAGGTCGCGGTGGTGGGCGCTGACCGTGACGTGCGGCAGCTGTGCCAGGCGCTTGGCCAGTTCCTCCGTCACGGCAACGGACCGGTGCTTGCCGCCGGTGCAGCCCACGGCGATGGTGGCGTAGTGCTTGTTCTCGCGGCGGTATCCGTCGATAACCGGTGCGAGTGCCTCGACATAGCGGTCAAGGAAGTCGCGTGTTCCGTGGGCGTCCAGGACATAGTCCCGCACGTCGGTGTCCAGGCCGGTGTGGGGACGCAGCTGCGGCACCCAGTGCGGATTGGGAATGAACCGGACGTCAGCCACGTAGTTGGCGTCCACCGGCAGCCCGTATTTGAAGCCGAAACTCATGACGTTCAGCCGCAGCACAATCGGACCGGATTCTGTGAACAGTTCGGTGATGGTGGTGGCCAGGGCGTGGACGTTGAGTTTGGAGGTGTCGACGACGACGTCGGACGAGGCGCGCAGTTCCTTCAACACGTCCCGTTCCTCGGCGATGCCGTCGAGAATGCTGCCGTCTTCCTGCAGGGGATGCGGACGGCGCCCCTGCTCGAAACGCCGCACCAGGGTTTCATCTTCGGCGTCGAGGAACAGGAGGCGGTAAGAAACGCCTGCGGCGCGGAGCCCGCTCAGGGCTTCCCTGATGTCCTGGAACAATTCCTTGCTGCGCACATCGATGACCACGGCCAGCCTGGGGATCGAATGCGGCATGCGGGAAACCAGCTCGGTGAGGGTTGCCAGCATCAGCGGCGGCAGATTCTCCACCACGTACCAGCCGTGGTCCTCCAGCGCGTTGGCGGCCGTGCTGCGTCCGGCACCGGACATGCCGGTAACCACCAGCAACTCCGATTCGGCGGGCTTGACCGGGGTCAGCGCGTCCTCTTGCGTCATTTCCGTTGTCCTGTTCCTTGCTTGGTTTGCCGGCTGCTGCCGGGGAAAAGCCAATGACCCAGCCTAGCTAAGTTTCGATGATTTCGCCGGTGGTCATGTTGACGGCCGGTGCGGCTGGTTCCGAACCCTTCGCCCCGAGCTGTGCGTGCACCGACGCGGCAAGTGCGGGCCCGATTCCGGGCACGCGCTGCAGGTCCTCCGGGGAGGCAGCCCGGAGCTTCTTGACCGATCCGAATTCCTTGAGCAGGGCAGCGCGCTTGGCCGGCCCCAGGCCGGAAATTTCATCCAGCAGGGAAGCTGTCATGGACTTGGCCCGTTTCTGCCGGTGGAAGGTGATGGCAAAACGGTGGGCCTCATCGCGGATTCGCTGGAGGAGGAAGAGCGCTTCGGATGCGCGCGGGAGGATGACCGGGAAATCGCTGTCCGGCAGCCAGACCTCCTCCAGGCGCTTGGCCAGGCCCACCACGAAGATGTCCGTGATGCCAAGGTCCGCCAGCGCGCGGGAGGCCGCAGCCACCTGGGGCTGGCCGCCGTCGACCACCACCAGGTTGGGCGGATAGGCGAACTTGGTTCGGGGCGCCGCGGTGAGGGTGTCCGTCAGGGGCTGGACATCGGTTCCGGTGCGGTCGGCGGGCAGGCCCTCCGGCACTGCGGTAGCGGCTCCGGCTGAGGCATCGGGGTCAGCGGCAGGGTCAGCGTTCTCCGCGAGGTAGTTGCGGAAGCGCCGGGAGATGACGTTGTACATGGCCGAGGTGTCGTCCCGCGCCGCATCACCGGTGATGGAGAACTTGCGGTAATCGGATTTCTTCGGGAGCCCGTCCTCGGCCACCACCATCGAGGCCACCACGTTGGTGCCTGAGACGTGGGAAATGTCGTAGCACTCGATGCGCAGCAGGGCCACCGGAAGGTCCAGGGCTTCCTGCAGCTCCTGCAGGGCGGCGGACCGCGTGGTGATGTCTCCGGCGCGGCGGCTCTTGTGCAGGCGCAGGGCATCAGCGGCGTTGCGGGCCACGGTTTCCATCAGGGCCTTCTTGTCCCCGCGCTGGGGAACGCGGATGTCAACCTTCGCCCCCCGCAGCCCGCCCAGCCACTCGGCCAGTTCATCAGCGTTGGGCGGCAGCACCGGCACGAGGACCTGCCGGGGAATGCGGTCGGTGGAATTGGCTTCGCCGTAGACCTGCTGGATCAGGTGTTCCACCAGGTCCGCGGTGTCATTGTCCTCGACCTTCTCCACCACCCAGCCGCGCTGGCCGCGGATGCGGCCGCCGCGGACGTGGAAGACCTGCGCGGAAGCCTCAAGCTCATCCTCTTCGAGTGCGAAGATGTCAGCGTCGGTGTCTTCGCTGAGCACCACGTTGTTGCGTTCAAAGACCTTCCGCAGGGCGGAAATGTCGTCGCGGAGCCGGGCCGCGGATTCGTAATCCAGCTCTGCAACGGCGGCCTGCATCTCCTTTTCCAGGGAGGAAATGAACCGTTTGCTGTCTCCGGACATGAAGTCGCACAGTTCTGCGGCCAGCTTGCGGTGATCCTCGGCGCTGATGCGTCCCACGCAGGGCGCCGAGCATTTGTCGATGTACCCGAGCAGGCAGGGCCGCCCCGTGCGTTCGGCACGCTTGAAGACGCCGGAACTGCAGGTGCGGACGGGGAAAACCCGCAGCAGGGTGTCCAGGGTTTCCCTGATGGCCTTGGCCGGATAGAACGGCCCGAAGTAGCGGGTATCTTTCCGCCGGTCACCGCGCATGACCTGGGCGCGGGGATACTTCTCCCCCATGGTGACGGCCAGGTACGGGTAGGACTTGTCGTCCCGGAACATGATGTTGAACCGGGGATTGAATTCCTTGATCCAGGTGTATTCCAGCTGCAGTGCTTCAAGCTCGGTGCCCACCACCGTCCATTCCACGCTCGCTGCGGTGTGGACCATGGCCCGGGTCTTGGGCAGCAAACCGCGGGGGTTGGCGAAGTAGGAGTTCAGGCGGGAGCGGAGGTTTTTGGCCTTCCCGACATAGACGACCCTGCCGTGCTCGTCACGGAAACGGTAGACACCTGGAGCGGTGGGGATTTCCCCTGTTTTCGGCCGGTATGTTGCTGGATCTGCCACTGTTCCATCCTACGGTCGCGGCCGGACCGCTCCGCCCCGGAGCCCCTCTTTTCGCGGCCCGCTGAACTGCCGGACCTATCCCTCGGCCTTATTTTGGTTGTAGCTGCCGGCGCGCTCCTGCCCGGTGAGTTCCGCAATCGCGTCCATGACCCGGTCCGTCGCCTGCCGGCGGGCGGGCAGGGCATGGTCCGGACCGGTCTTGGAGAAGTACAGCGGCCGGCCCACTTTCATGGTGAAGTGCTGCGGCTTGACCCACTTTTTACCGGCAGGCTGCAGGTTTTCGGTGCCGATCAGGCCCACGGGGACCACCGGCGCCCCGGAGGTCAGCGCCAGCCAGCCAACGCCGGTGCGGCCGCGGTACAGGAGCCCGTCCCGCGACCTGGTTCCCTCGGGGTAGATGCCTATTCCGGAACCGTCTTCAAGCCGGTCCAGCAGCGTCTTGAGGGCTGCCACGGACGCCGCCTGCTGGCCGCGCTCCACCGGAATGGAGCCCACCCCTTCGAAGAAGGTGCGCATTGCGGCACCCTTGACGCCCGTGCCGGTGAAGTATTCGGCCTTGGCGAAGAAGGCCACGGGCCGGGGCATCAGGGCCTGGGTGAGGACGCTGTCTAGGAAGGACAAATGGTTCGCCGCAACAATGAAGGGGCCGGTTGCCGGCACATTTTCCAGCCCAATGACGGTGGGCCGGCACAATGATGCAATCAGCCCGCGGGTGGACGCCCGCGTCAGGTCATAGACTCCCATTCGCGCAGGTCCTTTCCTGCACGCGGAAGCGGTCCAGTTCCGTCAGCAGTTCGCCGGCAGAGTGCACGACGGCGGCAGCACCTTCGGTTTCCAGCTCGCCGTCGGCGGCGAAACCCCAGGCCACGCCAATGCAGTCCAGGGCGTTGTCGGCGGCACCGTGCACGTCATGCATCCGGTCCCCCACCATGACTGCGCTGTCGAAGCTGCCGGCGTGGCGGATGAGGGCGGCACGGATGATCGTCCGCTTGCCGTCCAGCTCCGCACCGGCCTGCTCATCCGCCGGCGAACCATGCACCGAATCGAAGAGATCCAAGAGGCCCTGAACCCGCAGCAGGTCAACAGCCAGCGGTTCGGGTTTCTGCGTTGCGACGGCCAGCCGGGCACCTGCTGCCCGCAGCTGCTCCAGGACTTCCCGGATGCCGGGATAGGGACGGCTCTGCGCCATGCCCTTCGCGGAATAACCGGCCCGGTAACGGGCAATAACCTCGGGCAGGCGTTCGTCCGGAACACCGGCAATGTCCCGGAGCGAAACAGCCAGCGCCGGGCCGACCATGCGCTGCAGATCCGCAGGGGCCGGGACGGGCAGGCCGCAGGCGGCCAGGGCGGCGCTGATGCCGCCGGTGATGCTGCCCGCCGGATCCACCAGAGTTCCGTCAAGGTCGAAGAGCACTAAGAGCCGGGATTCTTTCACCGGGACAGTTTCCCACACCTACTCCCCGGTACGAAAAAAGGCATTCCCTTCGGGGAATACCTTTTTTCGTCACATACCCGCAGGCCACGGATATATGCCGGTCAGTTCTGCTTCGCGAACAATTCCGCGAGGAACCTGCCGGTGTGGCTGACCTCGGACTTGGCCACCTTCTCCGGCGTTCCCTGCGCGATGACCTGGCCGCCGCCGTTTCCGCCTTCGGGGCCCATGTCGATGAGCCAGTCGGCGCTCTTGATGACGTCCAGGTTGTGCTCGATGGTGATGACGGTGTTGCCCTTGTCCACCAGGCCCTGCAGGACCAGCAGCAGCTTGCGGACGTCCTCGAAGTGCAGGCCCGTGGTGGGCTCATCCAGCACGTAGACGCTGCGCCCGTTGGACCGCTTCTGCAGTTCCGCCGCCAGCTTCACGCGCTGCGCTTCACCGCCGGAGAGAGTGGTGGCCGGCTGGCCGAGGCGGACGTAGCCCAGCCCGACGTCCACCAGGGTGTTCAGGTGCCGGGAAATCGGAGCGAAGGCTGCGAAGAACTCCGCGGCCTCCTCGATGGACATGCTCAGCACTTCGGCAATGTTCTTGCCCTTGTAGTGCACCTCGAGGGTTTCACGGTTGAACCGGCCGCCGTGGCAGACCTCGCAGGGGACATAGACGTCCGGCAGGAAGTTCATTTCGATCTTCAGGGTGCCGTCGCCGTGGCAGGCTTCGCAGCGTCCGCCCTTGACGTTGAAGGAGAACCGGCCGGGAAGGTAGCCGCGGATTTTTGATTCCGTCGTCTCGGCGAACAGCTTGCGGATGTGGTCCCAGACCCCGGTGTACGTGGCCGGGTTGGACCGCGGTGTCCGGCCAATGGGGCTCTGGTCCACGTGGATGACCTTGTCCAGGTTTTCCAGTCCGTCAATGCGGGTGTGCCGCCCCGCAACATGCTTGGCGCCGTTGAGCTTGGCAGCCAGCGTCTTGTACAGAATGTCATTGATCAGGGTGGACTTGCCCGAGCCGCTGACGCCGGTCACCGCAGTAAAGACGCCCAACGGAATGCTGACGTCGATGTTGCGGAGGTTGTTCTCCCGCGCACCGACGATCTTCAGCTGGCGGGTTTTGTCCACCTTGCGCCGCTTCGCCGGGATCTCGATCTTCCGCCGTCCGGACAGGTAGGCGCCGGTCAGGGAGCGCTCGTTCTTGAGGAGTCCCTCCAGGGAGCCGGAGTGGACCACTTCGCCGCCGCGCTCACCGGCACCCGGTCCGATGTCCACCACCCAGTCCGCTTCGTGAATGGTGTCTTCGTCGTGCTCCACCACAATCAGGGTGTTGCCCAGGTTGCGCAGCCGGGCCAGCGTCTCGATCAGGCGGCGGTTGTCCTTCTGGTGCAGCCCGATGGACGGCTCGTCCAGGACATACAGGACACCCACCAGTCCGGAACCGATCTGGGTGGCCAGCCGGATGCGCTGCGCTTCGCCGCCCGAGAGGGTGGCTGCGGGGCGGTCCAGGCTCAGGTACTCGAGTCCGACGTCGAGCAGGAAGGTCAGGCGGGCCAGGATTTCCTTCAGCACCTGGTCGCCGATCTTCGCCTCGCGGACCGTCAGCTCCAGGTTCTGGAAGAATGCCGCGGCATCGCGCAGGGGGAGGTTGCCTGCCTCGGCAATGTTCTTGCCGTTGATCAGCACGGACAACGAAGCGGGGTTCAGCCGCGCACCTCCGCAGGCAGGGCAGTCGATTTCCCGCATGTACTCCTCGTACCGGTCGCGGGCGCTGTCCGACTCGGTTTCGAGGTGCTTGCGGTGGATGTACTGGATGACGCCTTCAAAGCCCGTGCTGTACTTCCGCTCGCGGCCGAAGCGGTTCTTGTACTGAACCACCACTTTGTGGTCCTTGCCGTTCAGGATGGCTTCGCGTGCCTTGGCCGGAAGCTTCTTCCACGGCACATCCATGGAGAAGCCCAGTTCCTTGGCCAGGCCGGCCAGCAGCCGGTTCCAGTACTCCAGAGTGGCGTTGCCCAATGCCCACGGAGCCACGGCACCGGCGGCCAGGCTGAGGTTCGGGTTGGGAATGACCAGGTCCTCGTCAACTTCCAGCCGGCTGCCGATGCCGGTGCAGACCGGGCAGGCGCCGAAGGGGTTGTTGAAGGAGAAGGACCGGGGTTCGATTTCATCGATGGCCAGCGGATGCTCGTTGGGGCAGGCCAGATGCTCGGAGAAGGCCCGGACCCGCTCATCGCTCTTTTCGTCAATGTCCACGAAGTCGGCCAGGATCCGGCCGTCGGCCAAGCCGAGGGCGGTTTCCACCGAGTCGGTCAGCCGCTGCCGGATGCCGTCCTTGGCGACCAGGCGGTCCACCACCACTTCGATGGTGTGCTTGTACTGCTTGCCGAGCTTGGGCGGATCGGACAGCTGGATCTGCTTGCCGTCGACCTTCGCACGGGAGTACCCCTTGGCAGCGAGTTCCGAAAACAGGTCCACGAACTCGCCCTTGCGGCCGCGCACCACCGGGGCGAGGATCTGGAACCGGGTACCCTCTTCGAGTTCCAGCAGCTGGTCAACAATCTGCTGCGGGGTCTGGCGGGAAACGGGCTCACCGCAGACCGGACAGAACGGTGTGCCAACACGCGCCCAGAGCAGGCGCATGTAATCGTAAATTTCGGTGATGGTGCCAACCGTGGAGCGGGGGTTCTTGGAGGTGGACTTCTGATCGATGGACACTGCCGGGGACAGTCCTTCGATGAAGTCGACGTCGGGCTTGTCCACCTGGCCCAGGAACATCCGGGCGTACGAGGACAGGGACTCGACGTAGCGGCGCTGGCCCTCGGCAAAGATGGTGTCAAAGGCCAATGAGGACTTTCCGGAACCGGAAAGCCCGGTAAAGACAATCATCGCGTCACGCGGCAAATCCACATCCACGTTCTTCAGGTTGTGCTCCCGGGCGCCCTTGACGATCAGGCGGGAGAGATCATTGCCGCTGTGCGGCGCGTTGGCATTATCGGCCATCAAAGAGGTAGCTGTAGACACATTTTCCACTGTAGTTCACCGTTTGGTTCGAAGAAGTATTCGACGCCGTGGTTTCACCGCAGGCGAAGAGCCGTCTCGACGTAAGTCAGCGCTTCCTTGGGATCCAGCCCGTTGGCACGGACCGAGTCCGCGAAGATCCGGGCGGCTTCGGCCACCCGCCGCTTGCCGTTGTCTCCGGCAGCAGCAATCACGGTGCCTGCCCGCGAGCGCGTGGTCACCACCTCGGCCTGCTCGAGTTCGCGGTAAGCCCGGGCGACGGTGTTTACGGCGAGGCCCATTCGGGCGGCGAGCGCCCGGACAGGGGGCAGCCGGGTTCCGACCGCAAGCCTTCCTTCGTTGGCGGCGTCCAGGATCTGAACCCTGAGCTGCTCGAAGGGAGGAACCGAGCTTGCCGCGTCGATGCGGACCCAGGACAGGACGTCGTCGCTCATGGGACCGCCTTCAGGTTGGGGAATTGGTGCCTGTACCATTTTGCCACGGCGCGGGCGCCCGGTCCGGCAGGCGGGTCACGGTGTCCCGGCAAACTGGGAGCGGTACAGCTCGGCGTAGAACCCCTCAGCGGCCAGCAGCGCCTCATGCGTTCCCTGCTCCACGATTTCGCCGTGCCGCACCACCAGGATGACGTCCGCATCCCGGATCGTGGAGAGCCGGTGCGCGATCACGAAACTGGTCCGCGCCTCCCGCAGGGCGTTCATTGCCAGCCGGATGGATATCTCGGTGCGGGTATCCACGGAACTGGTCGCCTCGTCCAGTATCAGGATGGACGGGTCCGCCAGCCACGCCCGCGCGATGGTGATCAGCTGCCGCTGCCCCTGGCTGAGCGAACCGCCGTCGTATTCCAGGACCGTGTCATACCCCTCGGGCAGCGAGCGCACGAAGTGGTCCACATGGGTGGCGCGGGCCGCCTCGACTATCTGTTCGTCCGTCGCGCCGGGAGCCCCGTAGGCCAGGTTCTCCCGGATGGTTCCCTCAAACAGCCAGGCATCCTGGAGCACCATGCCAATTCGCTTCCGCACATCGTCGCGCCGCATGCGCGCAATGTCGGTGCCGTCGATGGTGATCCTGCCGGAGTCCACCTCGTAGAAGCGCATCAGCAGGTTGACCAGGGTGGTCTTGCCGGCCCCCGTAGGACCGACAATCGCCACTGTCTGTCCGGGTTCCGCCGTAAAGGACAGATCCCGGATCAACGGGGCTTCCGGCGAATAGCTGAAATGCACATGTTCAAAGGCGACACGCCCCTGCACGTCGCTGAGGGTCAGGGCATCCGCGGGATCCGGTTCCTGCTCCTTGTCATCCAGAAGTTCGAACACACGTTCGGCTGAGGCAACTCCGGACTGCAGCATGTTGATCAGGGAGCCGATCTGCCCCAGCGGCTGGGAGAACTGCCGGCTGTATTGAATGAAGGCCTGCACTCCCCCGATGGACAGCCGCCCGTTGGCCACCAGGAGTCCGCCGACCACGGCCACCGCCACATAGTTGAGGTTCGAGATGAACTGCATGGTGGGCATGATGATGCCGGACACAAACTGGGCTTTGAAGGAGGAGCGGTACAGGGTCTCGTTGGCGGGACGGAATCCCTCCACCACGCGTTCCTGCTGCCCGAAGGCCTTCACCACGTCCTGGGCGCTGAACATTTCCTCGATGTACCCGTTCACCTCCCCCGTGGATTTCCACTGCTGCATGAACTGCACCTGCGAGCGCTTGGCGATGAGCACGGTGACGACGGCGGACACCGGCACCGTGATCACGGCGATCAGGGCCAGCAGCGGAGAAAGCCACAGCATCATGCCGAGCACCCCCACGATAGTGAGCGCCGAGGTGATGATCTGCGTCAGTGTCTGGGAGAGCGTCTGCGCCAGGTTGTCGATGTCATTGGTCACGCGGCTGAGCACGTCGCCGCGGGATTCGCGCTGGAAGTGGGACATGGGCAGGCGGAACAGCTTGGCGTCCACCTGTTTCCGCAGCCGATACATGGCCCCCTGCACCACCCGTGCGGTCACGCGTGCCTGCAGCCAGCCGAAAAAGAACGACGCAAGGTAGATGGCCAGCACCCCCAGCACCAGCATGCCGAGCCGCCCGAAATCCAGTCCCTGGCCCGGCACCACGTCCATTGCGGCAAGCATGTCCGCCAGCTGGTCCTCCCCCGAATCGCGCAGGGCCTGCACCTGGTCGGCTTTGCTGATTCCCGGCTGCATCCCGGCGCCGATCACCCCGTCAAAGATCACGTTGGTCGCTTCGCCAAGGATGCGGGGCGCGGTGACGGCGAGCGCCACGGAGACGACGGCGGCCACCATCACCAGTGCCACCCGCAGCCGGTCCGGACTCATCAGCGCAAGGATCCGGCGGACGCTGGAGCGGAAGTTCAGCGGCTTGGCTGCCGGCCCGCGCGCACCTGGTCCGTGTCCGGCCCGCATCCCGCTCACTGCACCTCCTCCGCCGTGAGCTGGGATTCAACGATTTCCCGGTAGGTGGGCGAGGTTTCCAGCAGTTCCGCGTGTGTTCCCTGCCCGGCAATCCGCCCTTCATCAAGGACTACTATCCGCGCGGCGTCGGCGATGGTGTTGATCCGCTGGGCAACGATCAGCACCGTGGAGTTCCGCGTCTGTTCCTTCAACGCGGCTCGCAGCCGGGCATCTGTGGCAAAGTCCAGGGCGGAGAAGCTGTCGTCGAAGAGGTAGATGGCCGGCCGCACCACGAGCGCACGGGCAATGGCCAGGCGCTGCCGCTGTCCGCCGGAGAAGTTGCCGCCGCCCTGTTCCACCCGGTGCTCCAGCCCTCCCTCGGAGGCACGGACGAAATCTGCGGCCTGGGCGATTTCGAGCGCTTCCCAGAGCTCGGCGTCAGTGGCCTCGGGCCGCCCGAAGCGCAGATTGGAGCCAATGGTGCCGGAGAACAGGTAGGCCTTCTGGGGCACCAGGCCAATGCCGCTGCGCAGCGACTGCAGGGTGACCGCCTCAATGTCCTGCCCGTCGATGAAGATGCCGCCGGAGGTGGCGTCCAGCAGCCGCGGCACCAGGTTCAGCAGGGTGGACTTGCCCGCCCCCGTGGATCCGATGATGGCCGTGGTCTGTCCGGACTGTGCCGTAAAGCTGATGCCCTGCAGCACCGGAGCCTCAGCCCCCGGATAGGTGTAGCCCACCTCCCTGAAGTCCAGGGTGCCGCCGTCGTACACCAGCGGCGCGGCAGCCTCGGCGTCGTGCACCGTGCTTTCCGTGTCCAGGACCTCATAAATCCGTTCGGCGCAGACGGCGGCCCGCGGCAGCATCATGATCATGAACATGGACATCATGACGGCCATCAGGATCTGCATGATGTAGGCGATGAACGCAGTCAGGGCACCGATCTGCATCTGCCCGGCGTCAATCCGGTAGGCGCCGAACCAGACCACCGCCACGGACGCCAGGTTGGCCACCAGCATGGCCGCCGGAAACAGCAGTGCCATGTACTGCGCCGTCCTCAGCTGGGTTCCGGTCAGATCCGCATTGGCAGCGTCAAAGCGGGCTTCCTCGGTGCGCTCGCGCACGAAGGCCCGGATCACCGCCACCCCCATGATCTGCTCCCGGAGAACCGAGTTGACGCGGTCAATCTGCTTCTGCGCCCGCCGGAACAGCGGAATCAGCCGGCGCAGCACCAGTCCGATGACTGCAAAGAGCACCGGCAGGATCAGCAGCAGGATCCCGGACAGGGCCACATCCTGGTTCAGGGCCAGCAGCACCCCGCCAATGCCCATGATGGGTGCGGATACCATCACCGTGAAGGTCATCAGCAGGGCCATCTGCACCTGCTGCACGTCATTGGTGGTGCGGGTAATCAGGGAAGGGGCGCCAAACACCCCCACTTCCCGCGAGGAGAACGATTCCACCGTGGTGAACAGTTCGTCCCTGATGTTGCGGCCCACGCTCATGGCCACCCGGGAGGCAAAGTACGTGGCGGCGACGGCACAGATCACCTGACCGGCCGTAATCACGAGCATCCAGCCGCCCAGGTCCAAAATCACGCCGGTATTGGCGGGGACCACGCCGCGGTCAATGATGTCGGCGTTCAGGGTGGGCAGGAACAGTGTGGCGGCGGTTTGCAGGAACTGCAGAACAACGACGGCGGCAACGGCACCCTTGTAGGGCGCCAAATTTTGCCGGACAAGCCTTAGGAGCACGCTTCCTCCAGGGACCGGCCGGAGGGGTTCCCGGCACCCTCTGAACGTACGCCCGCCTTCCCGAACAGACAAGAGTTTTAGCCCTGGACAGCGGGGTTCACATCTGCGAGCGCGGAACTAGACTGGCGGGATGTTTGATTTGAAGAAGGTCACCATCCGCAGCCGGTCCGTGTCCAGCATGGACAACAACGTGTATGTCCTCACGGACAGGGGCACGGGGGCGCAGGTCCTCATCGACGCCGCCGCCGACTTTCCGGCCATCCGGGAGCTGCTGTCCGAAGCGGCCGCAGACGCCGCTGTTCCCGCAAAGGTGGAGCTGATAGTCACCACTCACAGCCACTGGGACCATGTACGGGCGCTCGCTGAAGCCGTGCAGGCCACCGGAGCACGCACCGCCGCCGGCCGTGAAGATGCGCCGGACATCGAGGTGCCCACCAACATGCTGCTGGCGGACGGGGATACCCTGCACATCGGCGGGCCCGAGGGTTTCGAGCTCGAGGCCATCAAGCTCCGCGGCCACACCCCCGGCTCGGTGGCCCTCCTCTACCGCGATCCTGCCGGCCCGGCGCACCTGTTCACGGGCGATTCGCTCTTCCCCGGCGGCTTGGGCAACACACAGCAGGACCCGGAGCGCTTTGCGTCGCTCTATGCAGACGTAGTCGAACAAGTGTTCGAACGGCTCCCGGATGACACCATCGTCCACCCGGGCCACGGGGCAGGAACGACACTGGGCGCAGAGCGGCCGCACCTGCCGGAATGGAAGGAACGCGGCTGGTAGCAGGCCTGCAGCGCCTGCAGCGCCTGCGCCGTTGACCCCTGCCGATCGAGGGTTTTACGCTCGACCAGGGACCTTTCGGAGACCGATGAGAGCGGGCAAACCGTGGCCACAGTACCGTCGTCGTCCGCTTCCGGGCCTTCAGCCGCCGTCAAACCCCAAATCGGGCTGGTTGCCTGCGTGGCGTTCGGTGTCGGCACCACGGTGGGCGGCGGCGTCTTCACCCTGTCCGGAACGGCGATCAACCTGGCCGGTTCCGGAGCGGTTCTGAGCTATGTCATTGCGGGCATTGTCATGGCCCTGTGTGCGCTGTCCTTCATTGTGGTCTCCACGCGGGCGAAGGACGGGGAATCCGGTTACGGGCCCGTCGGGGACATCCTGAGTCCGTTTTGGCGCTTTGTGGTGATGTGGGCGTTCTACCTCAACGGAGCCACGATCGTGGCGTACCTCGTTGACTCCTTCGGTGATTACCTGCACGAATACTTCCTCCCGGCGATTGGCACCCTGGCGCTCGCGCTCGCCGCCACGGCACTGGTGACGGCGCTGAATTTGGGCCCGACGGCGCTGGTGGCCAAGGCGGAAACCTGGATCGTGGGCATCAAGCTTGCGCTGCTCGTGCTGTTTGCCGTCTGGGGCCTGACGGAACTGACTCCGGAAAAGGTGGACCGGCCGCTGCCGCAGGGCACCGGCGGCGTCTTTTCGGCGGCAGCGCTTTTGTTCACCGCGTACACTGGCTTCAACGTCATCACGAATATGGCCGGCTCGGTGAAGAACCCGCGCAAGACAGTCCCCCGTGCCATCCTGCTCACCCTGCTGGTGTCCGGAATCATCTATCTGGGCACTGCCCTGGCCATGGTGGCCAGCGAAGTCACGGTCTTTACGGCCACCGGTGTCTCCCAGGCCGCAGAAATCGTGATGGGTACCTGGGGCGGCGTGCTGGTGGCCTTCGCGGCGTGCCTGTCCACCCTGTCCGGCGCCAACGCGAATGTGCTCGGCGCTTCGGAAATCATGCTGCGGATGGTGGCCCGCGGGGATGTGCCGCCCGCCCTCGGCCGCCAGACCCGCAACGGCCACCCCTACGTGAGCGTGCTGTTGCTGGGTGTCATCACCGTGGTCCTGGTGCTGCTCAATGACACCACCTTCGTGGTCTCGGTCGCCAACGTGGCGGCCATCATTGCCATGATCGTGGTGAGCGTTGCGGCCGCCGTGCTGGGATGGCGGAAATGGCCGGGCGAGGGAGCCAAGCTCCCGCTGGGTCCGGTCATTCCGATCCTCGCGGTCCTGGCAGCAGCGAGCCAGCTGCCGTCCCTGGACCCGGCCGCCCTGATCACCGGCTTCCTGCTCACCGCCCTGGGTGGTGCGCTGTACCTGGCGCGGCACTACCAGCGCGGCGGTGCCGGGGACCGGGCGCACGCGAATGAACAGATCGACAACCTGAACACGCCGCTGATGAAGGCCGCCAAGACCAAGCGTGCCGGCCGGCCGGGAACCGCTGGCTAGCCCTTCTTCCGGCCAACCATGAAGATCCGGCGGAACGGAAAGACGGTACCCCAGGCGTGCTGCGGATAGGCCTCCCGCAGCAGGGCGGCATACTCGGCTTCGAACCGCCCGAAGTCCTCCGGGTCCAGGGCATCGATGACGGGCCGCAGGGCTGTTCCGCGCACCCATTCCAGCACCGGGTCCTTGCCCGGCAGCACCTGCGAGTAACTCGTTTCCCACACGTCGGCTTCGAAGCCCGCCTCGACCAGCAGCCCCAGATAATCTTCCGGCTCATCCACTGCGTCGGCGTGGCGCAGGACGCCGTCCAGCTTGTCCGACCAGGCAGTGCTGGCGGCGAGTTCACGCATCAGGGCGTGCGAGGGGGCACCGAAGTTGCCGGGCACCTGCACGGCCAGCCAAGCGTCGGCGTCGAGCTGTTTGGCCCAGCGGCGCATGAGGTCCTGGTGGCCGGGTACCCACTGCAGGGCGGCATTTGACACCACCACATCGGTTCCCGGCTGCGGTTCCCATTCCTCGATGCCCGCGCGGACAAACTCCAGGTTCGCGGGAGCGCCCTCCAAGGCCCCCGCCTGTTCCATCATGTCGGCGGAGGAGTCGACACCGGTGACCCGGGCTTCGGGCCAGCGGGCGGCGAGCGCCGCGGTGAGGGTTCCCGGACCACAGCCAAGGTCAACAACCCTGCGCGGGTTATCAGCGGCGATGCGGGCCGTGAGGTCAAAAAACGGCCGGTCACGGTGCGAGGAGAACTGTGTGTACTTCCGGGGATCCCATTTCATGCCGCCGAGCCTAGCAAAGGGACGGGTTGGGCAGGGGCCGGCCTTCATCCGGGGTCATCCGGCGGGTGTCCGCAGCAGCGGACCACGCGGGCCGGGGCAACGAACAGCGCGTCGGCGCAGGATCCGCGGCCTATCCGCTGGTAGGTTCAGGGCGGGCGGCATGGGGGCGTCCGGGAAAGGGAAAAATGGGTCTTTTCACGCGCAGGGATTCCGCAGTGCCGGCGGATCCGGCGGAAGCCTTTTGGCGGTGGTGGAGCACGGACGGCGCGTCCCGGTTCAGCGCCGCGGCGGACACCGGCCAGTGGGGCGGGCTTGCGGGCGAGATGCAGCAACGGCTCGCAGCCGTACACCCGGACCTGGCATGGGACACCGGGACCGGGCACAGGTCCCGCCACCTTCTGGCCGTGAGCTCGGAAGGCGATCCCGCGCTGCGCAGGACCGCGGAACACTGGCTCCGCTGCGCCCCTGCCGCTGACGATACGTGGGAGTACGCGGCCGCGCGCCAGCCGGTTCCTGACGCGGCGGGCAAGACCATCGAGATCGAAGGCCGCAGCCTTTCCCTGGGCCAGGCCCGCTTCGGGCTGCGGGAGGACACTGGCAGGGGACGCCTCGACGTCGTGGTCCATCACCCGCTCTTCGGTCAAGTGCCGCAGGATCGGCGTTTGCAGGTCTCCCTGCTGCTCCTGGACTGGATCCTCGGCGAGGACGAGGTCACCCGATGGGTGGGTGCCGTCGACACGGCCACCGGCGGGACCCTGGACAGAACTGCCGCGGATCTCCGTGACGCCGTCAGCGCGCTGGCCGCCCAAACCCGGAACGAGTGGGTCGTGATGGAGGGAAACACTCCTGACGGCGGCGTCATCATGGTTCTGGCCCGCCGTCCGCTGCGCTGGATCGACTTTCCCTTGTTCGACCTCCATACCGAAGTGCGCCTAGCCTACGACGACGCCGAAACCAGCGGCCTCCCGACCCCGGCTTCCCTCGAGTTGCTCCGCGAAAAGGAGGCCCGCATCTCCGCCGCCCTGGGAACACGGGGGCTTTTGGCCGCCCGGGTAAGCACCGCCGGAACCCGGGTGCTTCACTACTACTCGGATTCCGCGGACCATCACGGACGCGAGGTAATCGAGGATGCGGTCCGCGCAGTCGGCGGCGCGGTCCGTTCCACTCCCGACCCTGGATGGACACGCGTGCGGCAGTTCTCCTAGCCCTTCCCTGGTGGCGGTCCGCGGCGCACGGCCGCGCCCGATAGTCTGGTATGGACATGAAACTTCTTGAACAGCTTGCCTCCGGCCCGTCCAGCACCCGCACCATCGACCCCGATGAGACCTACACGTCCTTCCTGGAGTGGGTCGAGAGCCGGGGCATGTCGCTGTACCCGGCGCAGGACGAAGCCGTCATGGAACTGGTGACCGGCAACAACGTCATCCTGGCCACCCCCACCGGGTCCGGGAAGTCCATGGTGGCCATTGCCGCGCACTTCCACGCCATGGCACACGACGAGCGCAGCTACTACACCGCGCCCATCAAGGCCCTGGTGTCGGAGAAGTTCTTTGCCCTGTGCGAGATCTTCGGTGCCGAGAACGTGGGCATGGTGACCGGTGACTCCTCGGTGAACAAGGACGCTCCGATTATCTGCTGCACGGCGGAGATCCTGGCGAACATCGCCCTGCGCGAGGGACCGGACGCGGACCTTGGCACCGTCATCATGGACGAGTTCCACTTCTACTCCGATCCGCAGCGCGGCTGGGCCTGGCAGGTTCCGCTCCTGGAACTGCCGCAGGCCCAGTTCCTGCTGATGTCCGCCACCCTGGGCGACATGACCCGGATCGCCAACGAACTCAGCGAGCTCACCAACCGGGACACCGTCACGGTCTCCTCCGTGCAGCGGCCCATCCCGCTGCACTACTACTACGTGGAAACCCCGGTCCAGGAATCCCTCGAGGAACTGCTGGCCACCAAGCAGGTGCCCGTCTACGTGGTGCACTTCTCCCAGATTGAAGCCATTGACCGGGCCCAGGCGCTGATGAGCATCAACGTCTGCACCCGCGAGGAGAAAGACAAGATCGGCGAGTTGATTGCCGGCTTCCGCTTCGCCCCCGGCTTCGGCAAGACCCTGAACCGGCTGGTCCGGCACGGCATCGGCGTCCACCACGCCGGCATGCTGCCCAAGTACCGCCGCCTGGTGGAGCAGCTGGCCCAGGCCGGCCTGCTGAAGGTCATCTGCGGCACCGACACCCTCGGCGTCGGCATCAACGTGCCCATCCGCACCGTGCTGATCACCGCCCTGTCCAAGTACGACGGCACCCGCACCCGCCCGCTGAAGGTCCGCGAGTTCCACCAGATTGCCGGCCGCGCCGGGCGGGCCGGCTACGATACGGCGGGCACCGTCGTCGTGCAGGCGCCGGAGCACGTGATCGAAAACGTGAAGGCCATGGCCAAGGCACACGCCAAGTTCGGTGATGACCAGAAGAAGCTGCGCCAGGTGGTGAAGAAGAAGCCGCAGGCCGGCTTCGTGTCCTGGGGCAAGCCCACGTTCGAGAAACTCGTGGACGGCACCCCGGAACCGCTGACCTCCAGCTTCAACATCACCCACTCCATGCTGCTGAACCTGCTGGAGCGGCCCGGCGATCCGTTTGCCGCGGCCAAGAAGCTGCTCACGCACAACCACGAGACCCGCTCCTCCCAGCTGGCGCTGATGAAAAAGGCGCTGAGCATCTACCGCGAGCTGAAGACCGCCGGGATCGTGGAGGTGCTGCCGGAGCCCGACGTCGACGGCCGCACCGTGCGCCTGAAGGTGCACCTGCAGCCCAACTTTGCCCTGAACCAGCCGCTGTCCCCGTTTGCCATGGCCTCCCTGGAGATCCTGGACCCGGAGAGCCCGTCCTACGCCCTGGACGTGGTGTCGGTGATCGAGGCGATCATGGAAAAGCCGCGCCAGGTCCTCTCCGCGCAGGAGAAGAAGGCCCGCGGCGAGGCGATCGCGGCGATGAAGTCCCAGGGCATCGAGTACGACGAGCGGATGGCCCTGCTCGAAGAGGTCACCTATCCGCAGCCGCTGGCCGAGCTGCTGGATCAGTCCTTCGAGGTCTACCGCTCCGGCGCACCGTGGCTGGGTGAGTTCGAATTGAGCCCCAAGTCGATTGTGCGCGACATGTACGAACGCGCGATGAGCTTCGGCGAGTACGTGCAGTTCTACTCCCTGGCGCGCTCCGAGGGAGTGCTGCTGCGCTATCTCTCCGACACCTATAAGGCCCTGCTGCACACCGTTCCGCCGGAGCGGCTGCGCGAGGACCTGGAGGACATCATCGAGTGGCTCGGCGAACTGGTCCGCCAGACCGACTCCTCGCTGCTGGACGAATGGGAAGAGCTGACCAACGGCATCAACCCCGATGCCGGCGACGAGCCGGTCCTGCCTCCCGTTCCCGATAAGCTCACCGCCAATGTCCGCGCCTTCCGGGTGATGGTCCGCAATGAAATGTTCCAGCGGGTGAAGCTCTTCGCGGACGAGGATGACCGCGCCCTGAGCGAGCTCGACGGCGGCTCCGGCTGGGATGCCGACCGGTGGGCGGACGTCCTGGACGCCTACTTTGAAGAGCATGAGGACATTGACGATGGCCCCGACGGACGCGGACCGAACCTGCTGATCATCAAGGAACTGCCCGGCAAATGGGAAGTCCGGCAGATTTTCAAGGACCCGGCCAACCACCTGGACTGGGGCATCACCGCCGAGGTGGACCTTGCAGCCTCGGATGAAGCCGGCAGCCCCGTCATCAAGGTGATCAGCGCCGGACGGCTGGATTAGGCTGGGGGCATGCAGATACGTCCCGCACGCCCCGAAGATGTCCCGGTCATCCTTGAACTCATCCAGGACCTGGCGATCTACGAAAAAGAGCCGCACGCCGTAAAGAACACGGTGCAGGACCTGGAGAAGAACCTGTTCGGGGAGCACCCGGCCATCTTTGCCCACGTGGCAGAGGATTCCGGAGCTGTGCAGGGCTTTGCCCTCTGGTTCCTGAACTACTCCACCTGGGAAGGTGTCCACGGCATCTATCTGGAGGACCTGTACGTCCGTCCCGAAGCACGGGCGAAGGGCATGGGGAAGGCGCTGCTGCGCACCCTGGCGGAGATCGCCGTCGAGCGCGGCTATGCCCGGGTGGAGTGGTGCGTGCTCAACTGGAACGAGCCTTCCATCCGCTTCTACAAGGGCCTCGGAGCGGTGCCGCAGGACGAGTGGACCACGTTCCGGCTCACCGGTGACGCCCTGACCGCCTTTGGCGGTGCTGCGGCATGAGCGTTCCGCACACGGCCTCAGCCCCCTATGAGCTCCGCGGCATGCGCGTCACGGACCACCGCTTCACCGTTCCGCTGGACCATTCCATGCCCGACGGCGAGACCATCACCGTCTTTGCCCGCGAATACAGCGACGCGGAACTGCCGCAGGCCGAGGCCGCGCAGCTCCCCTGGCTCCTGTACCTGCAGGGCGGCCCGGGGGGCAAGGGCTCCCGGCTGCTGTCCCTCAGCGGCTGGACCAAAGCTGCGTCCAAGTATTTCCGCATCCTGATGCTGGACCAGCGCGGCACCGGCCTGTCTGCGCCCGCCAACCGGCAGACCCTGCCGCTGCGGGGCGATGCAGCCGCCCAGGCGGATTACCTGACCCATTTCCGGGCGGACTCGATAGTGGCCGACGCGGAACTCATCCGTGAAGCCCTGGGCTCGGAACCGTGGACCACCTACGGCCAGAGCTACGGCGGCTTCTGTACGCTGACCTACCTGTCCTTCGCACCGCACGGGCTGCGGGAATCACTGATTACGGGCGGCCTCGCTCCTCTGACGGGTTCCGCGGACCGCGTCTACCAGGCAACCTTCCGCCGTGTGGCAGCCCGCAACGCAGAGTACTTCGCGAAGTATCCGCAGGACCGCGGCATCACCACACGGATTGCCCGGCATCTGGAGGACGTTCCCGAGTTCCTGTCCTCGGGTGAGCGGCTCACCGTCCGGCGCTTCCAAATGGTTGGCTCCTTCCTGGGCGGCAACACCCGGGTGGACGGCCTGCACCTTCTGCTGCAGGAAGCATTTGTGCCCACACCTCACAGTGACAGGCTCTCGGACACGTTCCTTGAAACCGTCCACGGGCTGGTCAGCCGGGCAGCCAATCCGCTGTACGCGCTGATGCACGAGTCCATCTACGGGCAGGGTGCGGCCACCGGGTGGGCGGCGGAGCGGGTGCTCAAGGAATTCCCTGCGTTCCGCCCCGACGCCGACGAGCCCCTGTACACCGGCGAAATGGTCTACCCCTGGTACTTCGATGAGGATCCCGCGCTGGTTCCGCTGAAGGAAACCGCTGAGCTGCTGGCCGCCAGGAAGAACTGGCCTGCACTGTACGACACCGCCCAGCTGGCCCTGAACACCGTACCGGTGGCTGCCGCCGTCTACACGGATGACATTTACGTGGACCGTGACCTGTCCCTGGAGACGGCGGGGATGGTGAAGGGCCTGCAGGTTTGGGAAAGCGCCGACTTCCACCATGACGGCATCACCGACGACGGCGAGGGCATCTTCAACCGGCTCCTGGCCATGGTGCGCGGCGAATTGTGACCCTTCAGCATCTAATCACCAGAAGGACTCGGCTTTCTTCCACGCATTTCAAAAGACGCATCGAGTCTATCTCCACTGATGCCACCTTCTCGAGCCAGTCGACTGCCAGTCGAACAGATCGGCCTATTGCAGGAACGAGGTATTTGCACCTCGTATCCCTGCTGTCGACATCGTTTTAGTGAACCCCCTGGGAGTCACCCCACTGCGTCTCCATCGGCAGCGGTAACCTCGGCGGTGTCCGTTCGCTATGGCCACCCTTCCCACTGGGGTATGCCACTTGGCCGGTGCAGAAGCTGCCGGGCGAAACTCGTACACAATCGATTGATGTGTGTGATCAGCTATTGCAAAGACATTCCCAGAGTTAACTGACAGTGTAGGACGACGAAGGCGGGGCCACAGGGGACCCGCCTTCGTGTGTTCGGAATTGCCGAGTCCGCGGCAGAGGGCTGCAGGTGTGGGAAGCGGATGAGTTTGATCTCTCCGACACCACGGAGTCCGGGAGACCTTCGAGAGCGTTCCCAACTCGATGTCCGGAAAGCGATTCGTCGAGAGACACAGAGCTAACCTGTGAAAGGGGTCCCTGAAAACGCTCCTCCGGATCTTTGCGGATCCCGGTGATACTCCAAGGGCCAAAGTCCAGACTGTAGCTCCAATGGCAAAGTTGCTTGAACCAATCGCCGCCATGCGTGCCCGGGCTCCCGATCTTATTCACCAGCAGATTCGCATTTTTGCCGCTACTGGTCGTCCCCCACACTGCCAAGTTGCTGCGCCGCATGTTCAGCCTTCACGTGGCTGCGCTGGGGGCGCCGTGCGGTTTCGCGATCTGAACTACATCGTCTCCGCAACCACTGAGGGAAATGTTCGCCAGACGGCGACGGCGACCGTCCCGGGTAAGGGGAGCCCGCCGTCTTGGGTGCAGCCATAGCGACAACTGTTAGAGACCTGTCTGGCTTACTCCGTACTCAGCTTGCTTCGGGGTGAAACCTTCGTAAATCAACTGGTCGATAAGGCCAGCTCGCGAGAAGGATGTGTACCGGAGGTATTCGTTTGCCATTCTGGCAGCTTGCTCATTCCAATTGACGCTCACACGGTCCACGGCCCAAGTCGCGTCTTGGGTCGAATACTTCTCATATTCGAGCTGCCCGATAAGCCCGAGGCGGGAGAAAGCCGAGTATTCAAGGTATTCTTTGGCCGTACGAAGCGCGTTCTGCTGGCTGATCGTTCCCGCACCTTCCGCAGCAGCAGCCACCCTTCGAACGCCAATCGTCGTTCGACGATCACCATTCCAATCACCCACCAATACCGTATCCGTCGGATTTCCGTAGGCAAAAACGGTATCGGCTTGGCCACTGTTAAGGGAATTCTTCAGGAAGTAGGTATTCCCTCTGCGGACGGCCAACGTGTCTTTCCGATCACCGTTCCAATCACCCACCAGAACAGTGTCGCCCGGATTTCCGTACGCGAAAACCCTGTCAGCCGTTCCCGTAGACATAGAATTCTTGACGAAATAAGTATTGCTGCGGCGGACGGCAAATGTATCGATTCTGTTTCCGTCCCAATCACCAACAAGGATTGAATCACCCGGATTTCCGTAGTGAATAACCTTGTCAGCGACTCCTGTAGAAACAGAATTCTTGATATGGAACGCGTTTCCTCTTCGTACAGCTAGCGTGTCCGTCCCATCTCCGTCCCAATCTCCGACGTAAACTTCATCTCCTGGGTTGCCGTAGGCGAACACCTTGTCGGCGGGGCCACTGGTGTTCGAATGCCTTACGTAGAAGACATTCCCTCGGCGGATAGCGAGCGAATCGGTACCGGCACCGTTCCAGTCACCAACGTAAATGGAATCCCCTGGATTTCCATAGTCGAAGACTCGGTTGGCGCTGCCAGAGAAGACATCATTTAGATAGAACCGGCTTCCATCTCCTCCAACGTGACCGCCTTTGGCCTCAGCGCTGGTAGTAGGGGAGAAAGCTAGAATCGACACGCTAAGCGCCGTAATGGTTAGGGCTGTAAGCGACGCTTTTTTGCCCTTTGATATTCTGACCATGTATTGTCCCCCAGATTCAGTTGAGTGATGTATAACTCCTTAACTTTACCTTGAGCGCCGGACCATGCCTTTCAATGCCACTCCGGCATGGCCGACGGCACAGAGGTTCAGAAGAGCGTGGCTCGCATCTGGGCCGCCTTGGTCATGCATACTTTCTAACCGGACGGTATCGAGGACTGGGCGTAACACTGAGGGCACCGGGACAGATGTCCCGGTGCCCTCCATCGTTGCCGCGGGGCTAGCCCGGGGCGTTACTGCTGGTTGCGCGGGTTGCTGGCGCGGAATTCGGCGCGGGCATCGTCCGAAATCTCCGGCAGGTCGACGTCGTTGCGGTCCTTGGCGGCGGTGGTGGCGGCACGGTAGGTTTCGGCGACCTTGTCGTACGCTTCCACACGCTCGTCATGCGGGGCGTCTTCCCCGAGATTCCGGTAGACCTTCAAGGCATTCTCCAGTGTGGCCACGGCCTGGACGGCCTTTGCCTTGGGGCTGAGCAGCGATGCCACGGTGGCAATCACGATCGTGCCGAGGATGACGGCCAATGAGACGAAGGTGGGGATTTCCGGCGCCCAGCCAACGTGCTCGCCGCCGTTGATGAACGGCAGCTCATTGACGTGCAGGGCGTGCAGGATCAGTTTCACGCCGATGAACGCCAGGATGACGGACAGGCCGTGCTTGAGGTAGATCAACCGGTCCATCAGGCCACCCAGCAGGAAGTAGAGCTGGCGCAGGCCCATCAGCGCAAAGATGTTGGCGGTGAACACAATGAAGGCGCTCTGGGTGAGGCCGAAGATGGCCGGGATGGAGTCGACGGCGAACATCAGGTCGGTGACGCCGATCGTGATGAACACGATCAGCATGGGGGTGAAGACCTTCTTGCCGTCCACCACGGTGCGGATCTTGCCCTGGTCGAACTTCTCGGTCATGGGCAGGACGTTGCGCAGCTTGGAGATCAGCTTGTTGTCGCTGCCTTCATCCTCGTCCTCACCGTTGTCAGTGGCCTGCTTGTACGCGGTCCAGAGCAGGAAGGCACCGAAGATGAAGAAGACCCAGCTGAAGTTCTCAATCACTGCGGCACCGATAATGATGAAGATGCCGCGCAGGATCAGGGCGATGATGATGCCGAACATCAGCACTTCCTGCTGGTACTTACGGGGTACCGAGAAGCGGGCCATGATGATGATGAAGACAAAGAGGTTGTCGATGCTCAGGCTGTATTCAGTAACCCAGCCCGCAACAAACTGACTGCCGTACTCGGGTCCGGTGAACACGAACATGGCACCGGCGAAGAGGAGGGCGAGCCCGACATAGAACCCGACCCACAGGCCGGCTTCTTTCATGGACGGCTCGTGGGGGCGCTTGACCACCAGCAGCAGGTCAAACAGCAGGACAAGTCCCAGGACGACAAAGGTGCCGACCTCAAAGACAACGGGTAACTCGGGCATTTCCAAAACCTTTCGGGCACGACACTAAACGCAGGTCTCTCCGACACCCGCAGAAATCATCTGCCACGAGTGCCCGCTGCACCCGGCGGAACGACGACGCCCCGCGTGCTGACGGGTACAGCGACAAAGGATACTCCCCTGCGCCGCCCAAGAAGTCTACCGCAGCGCCGGCTGCGTGTACCCGGGCCGGCCTTACCGCAGGCCTCGTTTAGGCATGCCCGGCGTTCTGCATCTGGCGCAGTTCCTTCTTCAGGTCGCCAACCTCGTCACGCAGCCGGGCGGCCAGTTCAAACTGCAGTTCCGCAGCGGCGGCGTGCATCTGCTCGGTCATGGACGCGATCAGTCCGGCCAGGTCCGCCGCAGGAGCGGCGGCCAAACCGTCCTTCCGGATACCGCCCTTGCCCTTGCCCGTGGTCTTGCGGTTCTTCTTGTCGGCCGCCTCGGCCAGCAGTGCCTTGGTGTCGGCATCCTCACGTGCCAGCGAGTCCGTAATGTCCGCAATCCTCTTGCGCAGCGGCTGCGGATCAACTCCGTGGTCCTCGTTGTACTTGACCTGGATGGCGCGGCGGCGGTTCGTTTCGTCGATGGCGCGGGCCATGGAGTCGGTGATCCGGTCGGCGTACATGTGCACCTCGCCGGAGACGTTGCGGGCGGCACGGCCGATGGTCTGGATCAGCGACGTGGAGGAGCGCAGGAACCCTTCCTTGTCGGCGTCGAGAATCGACACCAGCGACACCTCGGGAAGGTCCAGGCCTTCACGAAGCAGGTTGATGCCCACCAGCACGTCGAACGTGCCCATTCGCAGCTCCCGCAGCAGTTCCACGCGGCGCAGGGTGTCGACGTCGGAGTGCAGGTATTCCACCTTGACCCCGTGCTCCATCAGGTATCCCGTCAAATCCTCGGCCATCCGCTTGGTCAGCGTGGTGACCAGGACGCGCTCGTCCTTCTCGGTGCGGGTGCGGATCTCCCCCAGGAGGTCATCAATCTGGCCCTTGGACGGCTTGACCACAATCTGCGGGTCCACCAGGCCGGTGGGGCGGATGATCTGCTCCACGAAGCCGTCGGACTTGGAGAGCTCGTACTTGCCGGGCGTTGCCGACATGTACACGGTCTGGCCGATGCGCTCCAGGAACTCGTCCCACTTCAGCGGGCGGTTGTCCATGGCCGAAGGCAGCCGGAAACCGTGGTCCACCAGCGTGCGCTTGCGGGACATGTCGCCCTCGTACATGGCGCCGATCTGCGGGATGGTTACGTGCGACTCATCCACCACCAGCAGGAAGTCATCGGGGAAATAGTCCAGCAGACAGTGCGGGGCCGTGCCGGGACCGCGGCCGTCAATGTGCCGGGAGTAGTTCTCGATGCCGTTGCAGAACCCCATCTGCTGCATCATTTCCAGGTCGTAAGTGGTGCGCATCCGCAGCCGCTGGGCTTCGACCAGTTTGTTCTGCGATTCCAGTTCGGCCAGCCGGGCCTGCAGCTCGTCCTCGATCTGGCGGATGGCGCGGTGCATGCGGTCTTCACCGGCGACATAGTGCGAGGCGGGGAAGACGTACATTTCCGTTTCTTCGCGGATGACATCACCGGTCAGCGGGTGCAGGGTATAGATGTTCTCGATCTCGTCGCCGAAGAACTCGATGCGCAGCGCGTTTTCCTCGTACATCGGAATGATCTCGACGGTGTCACCGCGGACCCGGAAAGTGCCGCGGTGGAAGTCCATGTCATTGCGGGCGTACTGCATGTTCACGAACCGGCGCAGCAGGTCATCGCGGTTCATCTGCTGGCCCTTGCGCAGCGTGACCATGGCCTCTATGTACTCTTCAGGCGTTCCCAGGCCGTAGATGCAGGACACAGTGGCCACCACAATGACGTCGCGCCGGGTCAGCAGCGCGTTGGTGGCGGAGTGGCGCAGCCGTTCCACTTCCTCGTTGATGGAGGAGTCCTTCTCGATGAAGGTATCCGTCTGCGGCACGTACGCTTCGGGCTGATAGTAGTCGTAGTACGAGACGAAGTATTCCACCGCGTTGTTGGGCAGCAGTTCACGGAACTCGTTGGCCAGCTGCGCGGCAAGGGTCTTGTTCTGCACCATCACGAGCGTGGGCCGCTGGACCTGCTCCACCAGCCAGGCCGCCGTCGCACTCTTACCGGTACCGGTGGCACCGAGAAGAACCACGTCCTTTTCTCCGGCCTTAATCCGCTCGGCGAGTTCCTTGATGGCGGTGGGCTGATCGCCCGCGGGCGAGTAATCGCTGATTACTTCAAAGGGGGCGACGACTCTCTTGATGTCCTGCGCAAGACTCATGATTAAAAGCTACTCCGCACTGCGGTCAGGACGCGTCCGCAGGACACCCGGTTAGCTGAGGGCTGAACGCTGTCGGGCAGGCGCGAATGTCCTCAGGGCGCGGCGCGGAGCAGCTCCACGTTCAGCGGCACCAGCCGGGTCTCCCACAGCTGCCTCACCGCTTCAATGAGCTCACCGGCGGTGCCGTCATTGACCAGCACGACGTCGGCTGCCGCGGCGCGTTCTTCGGCTGAGGCCTGAGCCGCAATCCGCGCCCGCGCCGCTTCCTCGCTCATTCCGCGGTCCGCAGCCATCCGGCGAATCCGCTCCTCCTCCGGCGCGTCGACCACGAGCACAAAGTCAAAGTTCCGGTGCTGTCCGGTCTCCACCAGCAGCGGCATGTCGTGGACCACAACGGTTTCCGGTGCAGCTTTCCGCTCAAGTTCCGCCGCCCGTGCGCGCACCCGGGGATGGACAATGCCGTTCAGGGTTTTCCGTTTGGCCTCATCGGAAAAGACCACCGCGGCCAGCGCGGGCCGGTCCAGCCTGCCCTCGGCGTCCAGGATTCCGGACCCAAACGCCTCGACGACGGCGGAGAGCCCCTCGGTGCCGGGCTCCACCACTTCGCGGGCCAGGGCATCGGCGTCGACAACGAGGGCGCCCAGGTCCTGCAGCGTCCGGGCGGCCAATGATTTTCCAGCGGCGATCCCGCCGGTCAGTCCTACTCTCAGCATGCGCCCAAGGCTACCGTGGAACGGCGCCGTGTGCAGACGGCGGCTGGCTCCGCTGCGCAGCGTCCTGCCTGTTCAGCGCCTAAACTGTTGGGGTGAGTGACATCGACGCGGCGGCGGGGCGCTACACCACCATCGCCGGGGAGCACCGCTCCGAACTCGAGATCCGGCGCTCACGGTTCATCACGGTGCTGCGCCGCACCGAAACCGAAGAGCAGGCCCGCGCGCTGGTCGCCGAGCTGCGCCGCGAGTTTCACGATGCCCGCCACCACTGCAGTGCCTTTGTGCTCGGGCCGGGACGCGAAGTGCAGCGCTCCAACGACGACGGCGAACCCTCCGGCACCGCCGGCCTTCCCATGCTGGAAGCCCTGACCAAGCGGGAAACGCATAACGGTGCCACAGACCTCAGTGACATCACGGCGGTGACCGTCCGCTACTTCGGCGGAATCCTGCTCGGCGCCGGCGGCCTGATACGCGCCTATTCCGAGTCCGTTTCCTCCGCCCTGGACACCGCTCCCCTCCTCCGCCGCCGCCGGATGCAGCTCTACGCGGTGCCGGCCGGACATGCTGAGGCCGGGCGGCTGGAGAATGACCTGCGCAACGCCGGGATCAGCGTCACCGGCACGGAGTACGGCGCGTCGGGGGCCACCATCACCGTAGCGCTGCCGGATACCCCGGGCAGCATCGATCTCTTTTCCGAACGCTTGGCCACCTTCACCGCCGGCGGCAGCACCCCCGAACACCTGAGAACAGAATGGATCGACCTGTGACGCACGACCCCGCCCGGCAGTCCCCCGAGGGACCGGGCTTTGCCTTCGAGTCGCTGAGCCGCCGGCCCGACGTCGAGGCGGAGAATCTGCAGGCCCACGACACCGCCGACCGCCTGCTCCTGGACACCGCGGCGGAGCGCCTGCGCGGAAACGGAACCGGCGTCGTCGTCATTGGGGATGCGTACGGCGCGCTGACCCTCGGGGCAGCTGCCCTGCACGGCGTACGCGGTATCCGCGTCCACCAGGATCCGTACTCCGGCGAACTGGCGCTGCGGCGCAACGCCGACGCCGCCGGGCTGGCCGGGACCTACCGGTCCCTGCCGCTGGACGCCGAGCTGCTGTCAGGGGCGCGGACGGTGCTGCTGCGCCTGCCGCGTTCGCTGGACGCCCTGGAAGAGATTGCCGCGTTGATTGCCGCCTCAGCGGATCCGGCGGTGACGGTGTTCGCCGGCGGCCGGCTCAAGCACATGACCACCGCCATGAACGCCGTATTGGCGCGCTGGTTCGGCTCGGTCAATGCCGGCCTGGCGCGGCAGAAGTCCCGGGTGCTGACCGTCTCGGCCCCGCTGCCGGCGGACCGGCGGCCGGCCAACCGCTTTCCGCTGGCGCAGCAGCACGACGTCGGATTGCAGGCGCCGCTGGAACTGCGCGCCCACGGTGCCGCCTTCGCCGGTGCATCGCTGGACATCGGCACCCGGTTCCTCCTGCCGCATCTTGCCGGTGCGCGGCAGGCGCAGACCGCCGTGGACCTGGGCTGCGGCACCGGTGCCATCGCCGCCTATCTGGCACTGACCCGTCCGGCACTTCGGGTGATCGCGACAGATCAGTCGGCGGCCGCCGTCGCCTCCGCAACAGCAACCATGGCCGCCAACCGCGTTGCGGACCGGGTGGAGGTCCGCCGGGACGATGCTTTGTCCGGGATGCCGGACCGCTCAGCGGAGCTGATCGTGCTGAACCCGCCGTTCCACATCGGCGCCAGTGTGCATGCCGGAATCGCCCTGAAACTCTTTGCCGACGCCGGGCGGGTGCTGGCTCCGGGCGGGGAGCTGTGGACCGTGTGGAACAGCCATCTCACCTACAAGTCAGCGCTCAACCGTCTGGTGGGGCCAACCAGGGAAGTTGCCCGCAACCCGAAGTTCACTGTCACCGTCAGTACCTCCCGGTGAGGCCGGAGTAGTCTTCGTCGAACATTTTTCGGCATAGTTTCTTGCTTCCCAGGATGCTTCGACGGCGCGGAGTCCCGCTTCAATTTCGGGGACGCGGCGCTCGCGGCGGCGGATGAGTTGTGCTGCCGCCGCTTCGGCCGCGCTGTGCCAAACCACTCTCGCGGCCATCCCGGTGTCGGCAAAAACTCCGTTCCAGAGTCGGCTGGTGCGCTTCTTGGACAGAGTTTTTCCGGCCCAGTAGAGTCCCACGCTCAGCGCCAGCCATCCCAGTACCTCGGGTTCGCTGAGGAAGTCGAGTGCGCTGGCCGCCAATGCAGCGGCCGCCATCACCGCCGCCGTTGCCACACATTTCCGATCTCCCCCAGCCTAGCCAAACGCAGTCGGCTTCTTCTGAAAGATCCGTCAGAGAGCGCTCTCTTGACAGTGATCCATATCACTCCTAGAGTAAAGCGAACGTCAAGAGAGCGCTCTCTCAGCCCGGACGCCCGTCCGGACGGAGCGCAGAACTCTGTTCCAGCTTTTAAGTCTTGCCCATCCCGTCTCCGTCGATCATGCCTGCCCAGAAAAAGGCACGGTCAGCTGCTCCGGGATTCCAGTGCTCTACCACACACAAAGGAGTGACCGTGAAGAATTTCCGATTTCCGGCAGCGGCAATTGCAGGTGCCGCCGCTGTGGCGTTGCTGGCCTCAGGCTGCGGCGGCGGCGACGACGGCAACGGCGAAGCGGCAAGCGCCGACAACCCCATCGAGCTGAGCGTGACCACATTCGGCACCTTCGGTTACGACGATCTCTACTCCGAATACGAAGATGCCAACCCCGGCATCACGATCAAACCCAACAACATCGACACCGGCGGCAACGCACGGACCGATCTGTTTACGAAGCTCGCCGCCGGTTCAGGCGTCAGCGACGTGGTGGCCGTCGAAGAAGGCTGGCTGGGTGCCATCATGCAGGTCTCGGACAAATTCGTGGACCTCAAGGAGTACGGGGCGGAGGACAATAAGGACAACTGGGTCGACTGGAAGTACAAGCAGGGCACTGATCCCGACGGCCGGGTTATCGGCTACGGCACGGACATTGGGCCGCAGGGCATCTGCTACAACGGGAAACTCCTGGAAGCCGCCGGACTGCCCAGCGACCGGGAGGCTGTCGCCGAACTCCTGGGAGGCCCGGACGCAACCTGGGAGAAGTACTTCGAAGTCGGCAACCAGTACAAAGACGCAAGCGGCAAGGCCTGGTTCGACCAGGCAGGCTTCGTATGGAACTCCATGGTCAACCAGATGGACGAGGGGTACTACACAAGAGACGGCGAGCTGAACATCGAGGATAACGATGCGATGATCGCAAACTTCGATCTGCTCTCCGGTGCAATTGACGACGGCCTGTCCGCAAACCAGGAAGAGTGGAAGTGGAACTCCGGCCAGTCCTTCCTGGACGGCACCTTCGCCACCATGGTCTGCCCGGGCTGGATGCTCGGCAACATCCAGGGCGGCATTGAAACCGCCGGCGGCTCCACCGACAGCGGCTGGGACTTCGCAGACGTATTCCCGGGTGGCGCCTCCAACTGGGGCGGCGCATTCCTCTCGGTTCCGGAAACCTCGGAACACAAGGAGGAAGCGGCAAAGCTGGCTGCGTGGCTGACCGAGCCCGAGCAGCAGATCAAGCAGTCCGAAGCGGCAGGCAATTTCCCCAGCACGCTTCAGGCACAGGAACAGCTTGCAGCCGATGCAACACCGAACGAGTGGTTCAACGACGCTCCCACCGGAGCCATCCTGGCGTCCCGCGCCAAGGACGTAGTGGCACAGTTCAAGGGACCGGATGATTCCGTAATCCAGGAGAAGGTCTTTGGACCGGCCATCGATGACATGGAGACCGGTACCGCCAACGCGGACCAGGCCTGGGAAAAAGCCCTCAAGCTCCTCAACGACCTGGTCATCAACAACTAGCCGCACCGGGTGCGGGGCCTCCACCCGGAGGTCCCGCACGGAGCACTGGAGTCAGCCATGACCGCCACATTGAACCGACCTGTCCGGAAGCAACCGGTCAAACCGCGGACAACGTTCCGCCGACGCCTCTCCAAGTGGGACATGAAGGCGTCCCCCTACCTCTACATCTCACCGTTCTTCATTCTCTTCGGCATTACCGGACTGTTCCCTCTGGTGTACACCTTCTGGGTTTCACTGCACGAATGGCACCTGATCATGGGCAAGGGAGATTTTGTCGGCCTGCAGAATTTCGCCAATGTGCTGGGCGACGACCGGTTCTGGGGTTCCCTCTTCAACACCTTTTCGATCTTCCTGCTTTCCGCGATTCCCCAGCTGATAGTCGCCGTGTTCCTGGCGGCAGTCCTGGACCAGCATCTGCGGGCCAAGACCTTCTGGCGCATGTCGGTGCTGCTGCCCTACGTTGTAACACCCGTGGCCGTGGCACTGATCTTCAGCAAGATGTTCGCGGAGAACAACGGACTGCTGAACAACCTGCTGGGCAACTTCGGCATTGATCCGATCATGTGGCAGACGGGCACCCTGCCCAGCCACATCGCGATCGCCACGATGGTCAACTGGCGGTGGACCGGCTACAACGCCCTGATCCTTTTGGCCGCCATGCAGTCCGTCCCCCGTGATCTGTACGAGTCCGCTGCGATCGACGGCGCCGGGGCCTTCCGGCGGTTCTTCAGCATCACGCTGCCGAGCATCCGCCCCACCATGATCTTCGTGATCATCACGGCAACCATCGGCGGTCTGCAGATCTTTGCGGAGCCCAAGCTTTTCGACCCGGTCAATGCCGGAGGAATCCAGGGGCAGTTCCAGACAACGGTGCTGTTCCTCTGGGACATGGGTTTCCAGCGTCAGAACTTCGGCAAGGCCTCGGCCGTGGCCTGGCTGCTGTTCCTGATCATTGTGCTGGTGGGCCTGGTCAACTTCCTCATCTCCAAGCGAATCGCCACCGGAGATTCGCACCGGACCCGTGGATCAAGGAGAAAGTCATGAGCGTCCTTCAACGAGCCGGGGCCGTTCCGGGAACCGGGACCGTATCCGGATCCGGGAAACCCGTCCCTAAACGGCGCGGAGTTCGATCCTTCGGCAGCGACCGGCGTCCGGGGTTCCTCACCTACGGGATTCTCCTGGTTTTCCTGTTCTGCTCCGCCTATCCCCTCTGGTGGTCCATCCTCATCGGCAGCAACGGAAACCCCGCACTGGGCATGGAATGGCCTCCCCTCCTGCCCGGCGGCCGCTTCTGGACCAACGTCGCAGAGGTCATGAACACGGTGCCGTTCTGGAAGGCCCTTGGCAACAGCGTGATCATCTCCGGCACCATCACCATTTCCGTGGTCATCTTCTCCACCCTGGCCGGCTACGCGTTTGCGAAGCTCAGGTTCAAGGGGCGGGGTGTCCTGATGGTGGCGGTCATTGCAACCATGGCGATCCCCACACAGCTGGGCATCATTCCCCTGTTTATGGTCATGCAGAAACTTGGCTGGACCGGCGAGCTGGGAGCTGTGATCGTGCCTGGCCTGGTAACAGCCTTTGGTGTGTTCTTCATGCGCCAGTACCTGGTGGACGTCATCCCCGATGAACTCATCGAATCCGCACGAATGGACGGTGCCAGCATGCTGGGAACCTTCCGGCATGTGGCTTTGCCGGCGGCACGGCCTGCAATGGCCATCCTGGGCCTGTTCACATTCATGACCGCCTGGACTGACTTCATGTGGCCGATGCTGGTGCTGGCGGGCAACCCCACCATTCAGGTGGCGCTCAGCCAGCTGCAGTCGGCCCGCTACGTCGACTATTCAATCGTGCTGACAGGTGCCATCCTGGCCACCATCCCCCTGCTGATCCTCTTTATCGCGGCGGGCAAACAACTCATTTCCGGAATTATGCAGGGAGCAGTGAAGGGCTAATGACGAACAACACCCCCCAGTGGAACAACTGGCCGGCCGGCTTCATCTGGGGATCGGCCACTGCCGCCGCCCAGGTGGAAGGCGCAGCCCGGGAGGACGGCAAACAGGACTCGGTCTGGGATGCCTTCGCCGCCGTTCCCGGGAATGTCCTCAACGGAGACACCCCCGCAACGGCGGTGGACCACTACCACCGGATGCCGCAGGACGTTGCCCTGATGAAGGAACTGGGACTGGACTCGTACCGCTTCTCCACCAGTTGGGCGCGGGTTCGGCCCGGCGGCGGTGCGCTCAACCCGAAGGGCCTGGACTTCTACTCCCGCCTCGTGGACGAGCTGCTTGAAGCGGGAATCCTGCCCTGGCTGACGCTCTACCACTGGGACCTCCCCCAGGGCCTGGAGGAAAAGGGCGGCTGGACCAACCGGGACACCGCCTGCAGGTTCGTGGAATATGCGCAGGACGTCTACTCAGTCCTGGGCGACCGGGTGAAGAACTGGACCACGTTCAACGAACCGTTCTGCTCCTCGCTGCTCGGTTACGGGTCCGGGGTCCACGCCCCGGGACGGCAGGAACCCCGCTCCGCAATTGCCGCAGTGCACCACCAGCATTTGGCGCACGGAATGGCGGTGACCGAGCTGCGGTCCCTCGGCGCCGAACAGCTCGGCATTACCCTCAATCTCAGTAACTCAATTCCCAAGGATCCAACCGATCCCGTCGACCAGGAGGCCGCCCGCCTCTTCGATTCGCTGCAGAACCGCATCTTCCTGGATCCGATTCTCCGCGGCGCCTACCCCGAAGACTCCCTGCGGGACCTGGAGCCGTTCGGGCTGCATGACGTGATCCTGCCCGGCGACATGGAGCTCATTGCTGCGCCCATCGATTTTCTGGGCGTGAACCACTACCACGACGACATGATCAGCGGCCACCCGAACAGCACCGGCGCCGACGGCCACGGCGGCGGCTCCGGTAAGGCAACCGCATCATGCTGGATCGGCGCCGAACACATCACCTTTCCCAGCCGGGGCCTCCCCCGCACCGCCATGGACTGGGAGGTCAATCCGGACGGGCTCCGCAGGCTGCTGGTCCGTTTGGGCGAGGAATACCCAACGCTGCCGCCGCTGTACGTCACCGAAAACGGAGCAGCATACGACGACGACGTCAGTGCGGACGGCAGCGTGCCTGATCCCGAACGCACCCGGTACATCCTGGACCACATTGCCGCGGTGGGACGGGCCATTGAATCCGGCGCCGACGTCCGCGGCTACTTCGTCTGGTCCCTTCTGGACAATTTCGAATGGTCCTGGGGCTACAGCAAGCGCTTCGGCATCGTTCGGGTGGACTATGACACCCAGGCCCGCACCATCAAAGACAGCGGCCTGACCTACGGCCGCCTCATTGCGGCCAGCCGTGCGGCCGGCTCCGGGACACACCCTGCCCCGTCCGTGGATGCCGTCGTGTGAGCCCCCCTAAAATGAAGAGACTGCCGCGGACACGCCCTGCAGAGAGGGAATTTACCAGGGAGAAACCTTTGAGTGCTGAATCCGGCCAAGCCACACCCGCCCCCACCCTGGAAATGGTGGCGGCCCTGGCGGGTGTTTCCAGGGCAACGGTGTCGCGCGTGGTCAACGGCGCGACGTCCGTTGACCCGCATCTGGTCAGTTCAGTGGAGAAGGCTGTCCGCACGCTCAACTACGTGCCGAACCGCGCCGCAAGAACCCTGGCCAGCCGACGCACCTACACTGTGACCCTGCTGGTGCCGGAGTCCACTTCCAAGGTTTTCGCCGACCCGTTTTTCGCCACAGTGGTGGAAGGGGTGGCGCGGTATCTGAACAACACCGACTACATGCTGAACATGGTCACCTCCTCGGAAGCCAACCCGGACAAGACACGGCGGTATCTGATGGGCGGGAACGTCGATGGCGTCCTCGTGGTGTCCCACCACACCGGTGACCATTCCTGGGCACACCTGAACGGCTCCCTGCCCCTGGTTTTTGCCGGACGTCCCCTGGTAAACGCCGAAGACAGTTACTTTGTGGAGGTGGACAACGAGGAGGGCGCAACCGCCGCCACTGCACAGCTGGTGGACGGAGGACGGCGCAACATCGCCACCATCGCCGGGCCGCAGGACATGCCTCCCGGAGTGGATCGCCTCGAAGGTTGGCGGGCAACCCTGCTGGCGGCAGGGCTCAATGATGCTCTGGTGGAGACCGGAGACTTCACCGTCACTTCCGGCGCAGCGGCCATGCGCCGCCTGCTGGATCGTGGGAAACCTCTGGACGGGGTCTTTGCGGCCAATGACCAGATGGCGGCCGGAGCGTACTCCGTCATCAAGGAACGCGGCCTTCGCATTCCGGAGGACATCGCCGTCGTCGGGTTCGATGACGACTACTACGCCACGAGCCTCAGCCCCGCCCTGACCACCATCCACCATCCCATCGCCGCGCTGGGCGAGAAGATGGCCGAGCTGCTGATGGAACTGATTGAAGGGCGGCCCACTGAACGCGTTCACCGCCTGCCCACGTCCCTTGTTGTCCGCGATTCCGCCTAGGAGCTCATCCGTTGTCCTTCTTCACCGCTGCATCCCCTGCCACCGCACCACCGGGCGCCGGCCCCCGGCGCATCGTCCGCCCACCCTGTGCCGAGGAGGGAGCTGCTTCTCCCTTGGCCGCCACCGGGCCGCAGCTGAACTGGGCGGTGGTGGCCACCGGCGGCATAGCAGGAACCGTGACCGCGGACCTTTCCCTCCTGGAGGACTCAGCCCTGCACGCCGTGTCCTCGCGCAGCGCCGACAAAGCCGCCGATTTCGCCGAGCGGTTCGGCTTTGCCACTTCCTACTCCGACGCCGACGGCGGTCCCTCCGGCTATGAGCTGATGTTCGCCGACCCGGCAGTGGACGTGGTTTACGTTGCCACGCCGCACGCCCAGCACTACGCGGTTGCCAAAAGCGCCTTGGAACACGGAAAGCATGTGCTGTGCGAAAAGCCGTTCACGGTCAACGCCGCCGAAGCAGCGGAGCTGATTGCTTTGGCCAGGGACCGGAACCTGTTCCTCATGGAAGCCGTCTGGACGCGGTTCCTGCCCAGCGTCAACCGGGCTTGGGACATCCTGGCCTCCGGCGAGCTCGGTGCGCCTTCCTGGCTGCAGGCAGACCTCGGCTTCCCTGCCCCGCTGGATCCGGCGTCCAGGATGTGGGACCCGGCAGCCGGCGGCGGAGCGCTCCTGGATCTGTCAATTTATACCCTCACCTGGGCCCTGGCGGCGCTGGGGTACCCGGACACCATTGATGCCTCAGGCATCCTGAACAAAGACGGCGTGGACATACAAAACGCCCTGACGCTCCGTTACGACGACGGCCGTCAGGCCCAGCTGACGTCCTCTCTCGCTGCCTCCGGCCCGGGCACCGCCACCATCGCCTGCAGCTCAGGTTGGCTTCGCACCGGCGGAGGAAATATTTACAACCCGCGCGAACTGCACGTCAGCGGGCCCGCCGGCGCGCGCGTGGAAACCTTCGAGCCCGAGGGCACCGGTTACACCTACGAGCTGCGCGAAGTGACCCGCTGCATCCAGCAGGGGCTGACGGAAAGCCCCACCATGCCGCTGGAAGACACCCTGCGCACCATGGAACTGCTCGACGGCGTTCGCGCCCAGCTGGGTCTGAGCTACGCCAACGACTCACGGCCGTAGCGGCCCACGACAGCAGCCGCTCACGGCAAGTTCCAATCCGCATTCCAACGCAAAGCGGGCCCCCACCGAAGTGGGGGCCCGCTTTTTCAGGCTAATTCAACCGGTTAGTTCAACCAGGTGAAAATTAGTTGCCCGTGAGCTTCTCGCGCAGAGCGGCAAGTGCTTCGTCGGAAGCCAGCGTGCCGGCACCCGTCTCAGCAACGGCCGGCTCGGAGGAGTAGCTCGTGGTGCCGGATTCGGAAGTCTCCGAAGCAGCTGCGATGTCCTCGGAAGCGTGCTGTGCAACCTGCTTCTTGTGGGCTTCCCAGCGAGCCTGGGCGTCAGCGTACTGCTGCTCCCAAGCTGCACGCTGGGTCTCGTAGCCTTCGAGCCATTCGTTGGACTCGGGGTCGAAGCCCTCCGGGTACTTGTAGTTGCCGGCTTCGTCGTACTCTGCGGCCATGCCGTACAGAGCCGGGTCGAACTCGGTGCCTTCGGGGTCTACGCCCTCGTTGGCCTGCTTCAGCGACAGGCTGATGCGGCGACGCTCGAGGTCGATGTCGATGACCTTGACGAACAGCTCGTCACCAACGGAGACAACCTGCTCGGCCAGCTCTACGTGGCGGACTGCCAGCTCGGAGATGTGGACCAGGCCTTCGATACCGTCTTCGACGCGAACGAACGCACCGAACGGAACCAGCTTGGTGACCTTACCCGGCACAACCTGGCCGAGGGCGTGGGTGCGGGCGAAGGTCTGCCACGGATCTTCCTGCGTAGCCTTGAGCGACAGGGAGACACGCTCGCGGTCGAGGTCAACTTCCAGAACCTCAACGGTGACTTCCTGGCCAACTTCAACGACCTCGGAGGGGTGGTCGATGTGCTTCCAGGACAGCTCGGAAACGTGGACGAGACCGTCTACGCCGCCAAGGTCCACGAATGCACCGAAGTTGACGATGGAGGAAACAACGCCCGGACGAACCTGGCCCTTTTCCAGCTTGTTGAGGAACGTGGAGCGAACCTCGGACTGCGTCTGCTCGAGCCAGGCACGGCGGGACAGAACAACGTTGTTGCGGTTCTTGTCCAGTTCGATGATCTTGGCTTCGATCTGCTGGCCGATGTACGGAGCCAGATCGCGGACACGACGCATCTCGACGAGGGAGGCCGGCAGGAAGCCGCGCAGGCCGATGTCCAGGATGAGGCCACCCTTGACAACCTCGATGACGGTACCGGTAACGACACCGTCTTCTTCCTTGACCTTCTCGATGTCGCCCCAGGCGCGCTCGTACTGTGCGCGCTTCTTGGAGAGAATCAGGCGGCCTTCTTTGTCTTCCTTGGTGAGGACCAAAGCTTCGACCTGATCGCCAACGGAGACAACGTCTCCGGGATCAACGTCGTGCTTGATGGAGAGCTCACGGGAAGGGATGACACCCTCGGTCTTGTAACCGATGTCGAGCAGAACCTCGTCGCGGTCAACCTTGACGACGGTACCTTCGACGAGATCGCCGTCGTTGAAGTACTTGATCGTTGCGTCAATGGCGGCGAGGAAGTCCTCGGCAGTACCGATGTCGTTGATGGCGACCTGCGGGGTACCGGACTTCTCGGTGGTGGTGATGGTCATGTAGTTGGGACTCCGATGTGGAAGTTGTTTTGTATTCCGGATGCGCTCCCACCGAACTCAGAGCAGCCATTCAGGCCTGCCTCAAGACAGTGCTTGTTTGTCCGGAGATGGACAGAATTGGTAATTACTGCGCAATTACGCGCCAGATCAGTCTAGCCGCAGCCTGCAACTCAGGTCAAAGCACCGGGACCACTTTAAGGGAAGTAGTCGGATTCCGGGTCAGAAATGGGTGCTGCAGTAGGGTGCCGGACCAGCGGTGAAGAGTGCATCAAGGACTTCCAACGCTGCCTGGCTGCCCCGTATTCCGCCCGCTGCCGCCAGCGTGGGGGCGCTGACACCGCCCAGATACAGCGATCCCAGAGCTGCAACGTCAATCTCGGCGGCGGCGCCCGCGGGAGCGGAGCCGGCCTCCACCGGACTGGCGATCGCGTTTCCGCCCTCGACGTCCAGGTGCCACACGCCGTCGGCCATCCCCAGCGGATCCCGGACCGTGAGGACCACGGAGCCCGCCCCTGTGTAGTGCCGGGCTTCAAGGGCTGCCCTGGTGTCCAGGATGCGCAGCCACAGGACGTCATCCACGCTGGTGACCTGGTAGCGGCGGCGGTCCGCCAGCATCCAGGGCAGCGGATCGGCGACGGGTGCCGCATCAAAGGTCAGCCGGTCCACCAGGTCCAGGGAGCCAAGATAGCGCCAGAGTTCACGGTAGGCGTCGTCGGTTGCCGCCACCAGATCGGTAACCTTTACTGTGTGCGGCTCGGTCCGCCAGCCCAGGGACTTGTAGGCGGCGTAGCCGTCCGGGACGCCGTTGGCGTTGTAATGAAGAACACCGCGCAAAGCCTTGTCCGGCTCGAAGCTTTCTTCACTCCAGGCGGCGGAAGCCCGCATCCAGTAGCGGTGCTGGCGTCCCAGGGCGCCGTTCGTCCGTTCCAAGTGGGCACGATAGATGTCCGGGGCCAGGTTCTGCAGCTTGGCACTGTCCGCCACAGCCATGCTGCCCGTGGTGCCGGAGGTGAAACCCAGGCCGCCGCGGGTATCCAGCCTGATCTCCGCCGTGGAGGTGGCAGCACCGAACCCGAAGCGGCCGTAGATGGTCGCCTCGGAGGCCGTAAGCCCGGCCAGCGCCAGCCCCGCTTCCTTTGCCCGCTGCAGATCGCTGGTGATCATGCTGCGGAGGATTCCGCGGCGGCGGTGCGTCGGCCGCACCGTCACGGCCGTGACCAGATGCGCCGGCAGCAGCCGCCCGCCGCCCACGTTCAGGGAATTGACCATGGTGGCGTAGGTAGCCACCGGTACGGCCGGGTCCAAGGCGGAGTCCGGGGACGTGTCGTCATAGACGGCGGTCAGGATGCGGCCGTCCCGCTGACAGGCGTCCACCTCTGCGGGGAGGTGCTTGGGATCGCCCCGTTGTTCATGGAACCCCAGGTTGACCGCCTCGAGCCAGTTGGCGGTTCGCGCGTCGTCGTTCTCCGGTGCAAAGGAAGTTGTCCGCAACCCGCTGCTCAACCCACTGGCCACTGCCGCATCCTGCTTCATTGTTCCCCCAGTTAGCTTTGCGCTGAGTGCGCTTTATTAGTGGCCGGCCTCGTGCCAGCTGACGCCCACGCCAACCGAGACATCCAGCGGAACCGACAGATCGGCTGCCGAGCCCATCTGCTCCCGGACCAGCTTCTCCACGGCGTCCCGTTCCCCGGGGGCCACTTCGAGCACCAGTTCATCATGGACCTGCAGCAGCATGCGGGACTTCAGCCCCTGGGCCTTCAGCTCCGTGTCGACTCCGAGCATGGCTTTCTTGATGATGTCCGCAGCAGAGCCCTGGATGGGTGCGTTCAGGGCGGCGCGTTCCGCCATTTCGCGCAGCTGCCGATTGTCGCTGGAGAGATCCGGCAGATAGCGGCGGCGGCCCTCGATGGTGGAGGTGAAGCCGTCCTTGCGGGCCTGCTCGACGACGCCGCGCAGGTAGTCGCGCACCGCGCCGAACCGGCTGAAATAGTCACGCATCAGGGTACGGGCTTCATCCACCGGAATGGCGAGCTGCTTGGACAGGCCGAAGGAGCTCAGGCCGTAGACCAGGCCATAGGACATGGCCTTGACCTTGGACCGCATGGCACTGGTGACTTCCTCCGGCGGGACCCCGAAAATGTGCGAGCCGACAAACCGGTGCAGGTCCTCCCCCGCCTGGAACGCGGCGATCAGCCCTTCGTCGCCTGACAGGTGCGCCATGATGCGCATTTCCACCTGGGAGTAGTCGGCAGTGAGGAGGGTTTCGTAGCCCTCGCCCACGGTGAAGACTTCCCGGATCCGCCGGCCTTCCTCGGACCGGATGGGGATGTTCTGCAGGTTCGGGTTGGTGGAGGACAAGCGCCCGGTGGCCGCCGCGGTTTGGACGTACGTGGTGTGCACGCGGCCGTCGTCGGAGACTGCTTTCCGCAGCCCTTCGACGGTCTGGCGCAGTTTGGTTGCGTCCCTATACGCCATCAGGTTGGCCAGGAACGGATGTCCGCCGGTCTTGATGATCAGGTCCGACAGTGCGTCGGCGTCGGTGGAGTAGCCGGTCTTGATCTTCTTGGTCTTGGGCAGTCCAAGCTCGTCAAAGAGAACCACCTGCAGCTGCTTGGGTGAGCCGAGGTTGATTTCCTTGCCGATGATGCTGAAGGCTTCGCCGCTGGCCTGCGCGATGGTGGCGCTGAAATCGTCCAGCAGCCGTTCCAGCTTTTCGGTGGACACTGCAATGCCGGCCAGTTCCATTTCGGCCAGCACCTCGGACAGCGGCAGCTCCAGTCCGCCCAGCAGCTGGTTGGCGCCGCGGTCCACCAGCTGTCCGGCAAAGTGCCCGCTCAGCTGCAGCGCCGCAAAGGCCTGCATGACGGCCGGCGACGCGACGTCCTCTTCCTCGAGCTGCAGCTGGAGCTGGTTGCTTCCGGGGGCGGACGGCGTCAGGGACATCCGCAGGTGGTGCTGGCTCAGGTCCGCCAGGTCGTAGCTGCGGCGGTCGGGCTGAATCAGGTAACCGGAGATGGCGGTGTCATCCACCTCTCCGGCCAGGTGCAGTCCGCGCGCGGCCAGTGCCTTGTAGCTCTCCTTGAAGTCGTGGACCACCTTCGGGGCGTCCAGATCCGCCAGCCAGGCGGCGAGGACCTGCTCGGTGTCGGCGTCGATCTCAGTGAGCGGGATGTAAGCGGCGGCGGTGGCGGTGACCAAAGCCAGTCCGACGACGTCGCGCCCTGCCGCCGCACCCTCGGTGACCAGCTGGACGGCCGTCTTGGCCTGGTTTGTCGAGGCGATCCAGCTCTTCAGCGCCGGAGCGTCCGTGATCACGACGTGTTCCGGAGGCAGCAGTTCCTCTCCTGCGGAAGCGGTCTCCTCTTCGCCGTAGACGTCGAAGAGGCGCTTGCGGAGAGCATTGAACTGCAGGGCGTCAAAGAGCTCTTCGATGGCCTCACGGTCGGGACGCCGCGCAGCCATGGCATCAAGATCCACCGGCAGGTCCAGGTCCCGCAGCAGGCGGTTCAGGCGTCGGTTGCGCTTAACGTCTTCGATGTTGGCGCGCAGGGAATCCCCCACCTTGCCCTTGATGCTGTCCAGGTTTTCGAGGATGCCCTCGAGCCCGCCGTACTGCTTGATCCACTTGGCAGCGGTCTTGGGACCCACGCCCGGAACGCCGGGAAGGTTGTCGGCAGACTCTCCCACGAGAGCGGCCAGGTCCGAATACTTGTCCGGCGGGACGAGGTACTTCGCTTCGACCGCGGCGGCATCCATCCGCGGCAGGTCGGAGACGCCCTTTTTGGGATAGAACACGGTTACCCGGTCATCCACGAGCTGGAAGGCGTCGCGGTCACCGGACACCACCATGACGTCCCAGTTCCGGGCTGAGGCCTTTTCGGCCAGCGTGGCCAGGATGTCATCCGCCTCGTAGCCGTCCATGGAGATGGTGGGGATGCGCATCGCTTCCATCACCTTGATGATGAGGTCGATCTGGCCGTGGAACTCCTCGGGCGTCTTGTTGCGTCCGCCCTTGTACTCCGAGTATTCCTCGGAGCGGAAGGTGGGCGTGTCAAGGTCAAAGGCCACCGCGACGTGGGTGGGATTCTCTTCCTTGATGAGGTTGATGAGCATGGAAGTGAATCCGTACACGGCGTTGGTGTGCTGACCGGTGTCGGTGGAGAAGTTCTCCGCCGGCAGGGCGTAGAAGGCACGGAAGGCCATCGAGTGGCCGTCAATCACCAACAGCCTGCTGTGTCCGCCGGCAGAAACTGTTCCGAGCGCCTCCGGGACGGCTGCGTCATCAGATTCCGGGGTCCGTTCAAGGACGGTTTCGACAGGGGTTTCGGCTTGGATATCGGCCAGTTTGGTAGATTCACTCACAGGTGTAAGCCTAGTTGGCATGAGCGACATTTTCACGCCGGGCACCGGCGCACGGGCCGAGGCGGCCAACGACTACACCGATCAGTTGAACGAGGCCGGCATTCCCCCGGAAATGCACAGCTGGCTGAGCACCAACGGAGTCGGACCGCTGGTCGTGAAGATGGGCATCCGTTTCTCGGAAATGAGTGCCGAGCGGCTGGTCGCCACCATGCCCGTGGCCGGCAACGAGCAGGTGGCCGGGATTCTGCACGGCGGCGCCCATCTGGTGCTGGCCGAGACACTGGGCTCCTTCGGTGCGGCCATGCATGCGGGTCCGGGGCGGCAGGCACTCGGCATCGAAATCGGAGCAACCCATCACCGCGCCATCGCATCGGGCACGGTCACCGGCACCGCCACAGCCATCCACCTGGGCGGCACCCTGGTGACGCACGAAGTGGTAATGACCGACGAAGAAGGCCGCCGCCTCAGCACCGCACGCATCACGAACATGATCCGCGACGCCCGCTGACCCGTCACGCCACCCGAATTCCCGGAGGGGCGGGTGCAGGCCCCGCACTCACCAGACTCACCAAGACTCACCTAGCCGCGCAGGTCGTACTGCCGCTGCACCACGGCATGCCCTAGGGAACGCTCCTCGACACCGGCAGGATCAGTGCTTTGAAGCACCGGCAGGATCGGGCGTCCGCTGCCCAGGGAAAGGGGCAGAACGGTGACAACCATTTCATCCACGAGCCCGGAATCCATGAACTGGCCGGCCAGGTTCCCACCCCCCACCAATAACACGTCCCTATCCCCGGCATCGTGAATGATGTCCGGATGGAATTCAGCAACGTCGCCCCGGACAAAAGTGATGTCGGCGCCGGAGATTCCGGGAAACTCGTGGTGCGTGAAAACCCACACGGGAGTGTTTCCGCAGGGCCAGGACTCGGGTTCTGCCACAAAAACCCGATACGTTTCGGCCCCCATCGCCAACGCACCGGCCGCAGCCAGGAGCCCGCGGAAAGACGCGCCGGCCTCCCGGGCACCCTCAAACTCCCGGAGCCATCCCCCCGGGTCCCGCGCCTCCGCGACGAATCCATCCTGCGACGCAGCAACATAGTAGACAGTTCTGGCCATGCGGCCCATGCTAGCGCCGCAGGCCCCCAAGCACAGGCCCCGGATCCGTTTCACCTCCTCCCCCGCTGCATCGGACTGAATCCGGTCCCGAGGAATACCTCGCCGTGCCCGCCGGTTGGGAGTAACTGGAGAGCTGCGCGAACCACGAGCGCCGGGACCTGCCACTGGGCAGCTGCGGCGCGATCTACAGAAAGACTTTTTTGTGAACCTTTTTTCACCGTTGACCCTGGGCGGCATTGAACTGCCCAACCGCTTGATCATGGCTCCGCTGACACGGACACGCAGCGGCCGCGACGGCGTTCCCACGGCACTGATGGCCGAGCATTACAGCCAGCGCGCCTCCTTGGGCCTGATCGTTAGCGAAGGAACCTATCCCTCGTTCGCAGGGCAGGGTTTCACCGGCCAGCCCGGACTGGTGACGGATGAGCAGATTGCCGGCTGGAGGAACGTTACGGATGCAGTCCACGCAGCCGGAGGCCGGATCGTTGCCCAGGTCATGCACGCCGGCCGGGTAACCCATCCGGGAACCAACGGTGGCCGCGAGGTAGTGGCTCCCAGCGCCATCGCGATTGACGGCGTCACGCGCACCTACGACGGCAAGCAGCCCTTCCCCGTGCCCCACGCACTCACCACGGCCGAGCTGCCCGGCGTCATCGAAGAATTCGTTGCCGGTTCGCTTGCGGCCATGAAGGCAGGGTTCGACGGCGTGGAGCTGCATGGTGCCAACGGTTACCTGCTGCATGAATTCCTGTCCGCGGAGTCCAACCAGCGGACCGACAGCTACGGCGGATCTCCGGAGAACCGCGCCCGATTCGTCATTGAGGTCTACCGGGCGGTGGCTGACGCCATCGGCGCCGACCGCACCGGCATCCGGATCTCCCCGGAGCACAATGTCCAGGGCGCGCTGGAAACCAATCCGGCAGAGGTCCTGGCCACCTACACCACCTTGGTGGAGGCAATTGCACCCCTGAAGCCGGCATTCCTGAGCATCCTGCACCAGGACCCGTCCGACATGCTGGTGCAGTCACTGCGCAGCAGCTTCGGCGGTCCCGTCCTCCTGAACTCAGGCTTCGGCGTCATCACGACCCGCGAAGAGGCCATCGCCATGATGGAGGACAAGCTGTGTGACGGCGTGGTTGTCGGCCGGCCCGCGATCGCCAACCCTGACTTGGTGCGCCGCTGGCAGGAAAACCTGCCCCTGAACACCCCCGATCCCCGCACCTTCTACACTCACGGCGCCGCCGGATACACGGACTACCCCGCGTACGCCGACGCCGTCTAAATCAACAGCCCTTCCGTCCAGGAACAGGCAACAACGCCAAAGCCCGACGCCGGCGCCCACCTCAGTGGCCACCGTCGTCGGGCTTTGGTGTTTTCCGGTTTCCGCGAACCGCAGCGGGGCTATCCGTGCAGGGCCGGAACAATCAGGTAAACGCCGAACAGCACTGCCGCGCCACACAGTGCAAAGCACGCATACGCACCGGCTTTGACCAGCACCAGCCGGCCCTGGGCGGCGGGGCCGGGCTCGGCATCGGTGGAGACGGCATAAAGGCGTACGCCGGTTGAATACAGCCCGACGACGACGAGTGTCGCCACAAGGGTGACCACGGCCACCACAAGGTAGGCAAGCCAGTCGATGCTCATTTGGAGGGTTCCTTATCCTTGGGCCGGGCAGATGCTTCCCCGGTGCGTGCGGAAGCCGGGCGTGCGGAGCGGGACTTGCCCTTCTTGATGCGCACGGCGCCGCCGGCATTGTCGATGTTGCTCACGGCATTGTCATGGCCCACCCGGTTGCGGCGGGACCAGAGGAAGATGAAGACGATGATGGCCAGTCCCAGGACACCGTCCATGGTCACACCGATCATGCCCGTGGCCGCCACGGCTGCAGCTGCAGCGCCCATGACTGCGGCGGCCGGAAGAGTCAGCAGCCAGCCGCCGGCAATGCGGCGCGCCGTTCCCCAGCGGACCTCGGCGCCCCTGCGCCCGAGGCCGGAACCAATGACGGATCCCGAGGCCACCTGCGTGGTGGACAGGGCCATGCCCAGATGCGTCGACGTCAGGATGGCTGCCGCCGTGCTGGTCTCCGCCGCGAAGCCCTGGGCCGGTTTGACGTCCGTCAGGCCGGTGCCCATGGTGCGGATGATGCGCCAGCCGCCGGCGTAGGTGCCGGCGGCAATGGCGAAGGCACAGGCTGCGACAACCCAGAACACCGGGCCCGTCCCCACCGTCTGGAAACCGCCGGAGATAAGTACCAGCGTGATCACGCCCATGGTCTTCTGGGCATCGTTGGTGCCGTGCGCCAGGGCCACGAGAGAGGAGGAGAAAATCTGCGCATAACGGAAACCGCCGCGCTTGCGAGGCAGTTTGTCGCCGGAATCCGGATCATGCCGGCGGGTAATGGAGTAGGCGAGCTTGGTGGCCAGATAGGCCACGGACAGCGCAATTGCCGGTGCGATGAACGCCGGCAGGATGACCTTGGACATCAGCACCGAGTAGTCCACGGCACCGAAACCAGCGCCAACAATCGCGGCGCCGATCAGGCCGCCGAAGAGGGCATGGGAGGAGCTGGAAGGAAGACCCAGCAGCCACGTGATGAGGTTCCAGATCACGGCGCCGAGCAGCCCGGCGAAGATCATGACGGGCGTGATCTGGATGCCGCCGTCACCCTCGCGGATGATGCCGCCGGAAATGGTCTTGGCTACCTCCGTGGACAGGAAAGCTCCCACGAGGTTCAGCACCGCAGCCAGGGCTACGGCGTTCTTTGGCTTGATTGCACCTGTTGCAATGGGCGTTGCCATTGCATTGGCTGTGTCGTGAAAGCCGTTGGTGAAATCGAAGAATAATGCGAGCGCGATCACCAGCGCCACCATGAGGGTGAGGTCCACCACGTACCCTAACTGAAAAGAAAAAGGAAAAAGGAATCCGTCAAATGTTCGAGACCTTGTCCGGGGCGTTCGAGACAGCGGACGACGGCGCACTTTAGGACTGAAGACGCCGACAGGCCCCAAGGGGAGCGAACCCGGAATATGCCAGATAGATACTATGCTCTGAACCAATCAGGACCCAAAGCCGGGGATGTGTGTTTGGTCTCGCAGAGGCAGATTTGCCACCCCAGGCTCCGCCGCCGCCGCTAGATGCGCAGGCCCGTGGTGGGCGGCTCCGTGCCAAGTTCCAGGTCAATCAGGGTGTTGGGGGCCGGGAGGGTGACCCGGCGCGTATGGGAGGTGGCGCCGTCCGGTTCCACCACGGTCAGGATGTACGTTCCGGGACGGGGAAGCGGCAGCTCGTAATTGCCGGTGTTGTCTGAATGCACGGCAATTGTCTTCCCCTCCGACGGCCGCACCAGGACCACCAGCGCCCCGTCCACCGGGCGGTTGTTGTGGGTGATCTTTCCGGTCAGGGTCAGCCGTGCCTTGAACCGGATGTCATGGCTGTGCGGAACTCCGGGAAAGGTGAGGGTTTCTGAAACCGGCCGCCACTGGTGCTGGGTGGCGATCAGAAGGTACTGGCCGTCCCCCGGAAGCACGACGGCGTAGCGGCCGCGCTCGTCGGCCCGGTCCCAGTCCACCTGCTGGCCCTGGCGGTCCGTGGCCAGGACCACGCCGCCGGGAACCGGCGTCCGGCCGTCGTCGGCCAGCAGCGTTCCGGTCACCATAATCTCCTGCTTGGCGTCCACCGGTGGCGGCTGGGTCTGGCCGGGCTCCGCATGCAGCGCCGGGTGTGTTGCCTCCCGGCGCACGGAGCGCGGAATAAAGCAGGAGATGCCCGTGGCCAGCAATGCGGCAAACCCGGCCATCGCGAAAATCCCCCGGAAAGCATCCACCCCCGGAAAGACGGTGCCGTCCACCCTGATCGTGATGGAAGCAAGAATGGTGGCCACGGCGGCACTGCAGGTTGACGTGCCCACCGACCGCAGCAGCGTATTCACGCCGTTGGCCGCCGCGGTGTCAGTGAGCGGAACGTTGCTCATGATGAGGGTCGGCATGGCTGCCATGGCTACGGCGGTTCCCACGGAAATGATCACGGCGCCGATAATGATGCCTGTGACGGTGTGGACCAGTATCACCCGCGACATGTAGCCCGCGGCCATGACGGCGCAGCCCAGGACCATGGTCGCCTTCGCACCGAAGGTGTTGGTGACAAAAGCGGACAGCGGTGCTGCCGCCACCATGGCCAGGCCGGCAGGGATCATGGTAAGCCCTGCCACCAGCACACTCAGCCCGAAACCGAATCCGCTTTCCTTGGACAGCTGCAGCTGCTGGGTGGTGACCAGCATGTTGGCGTACATGGCGAATCCCACCAGCACAGTCGCCGCATTGGTAAGGAGCACCGGGCGCCGCGCCGAAGTCCGCAAATCCACCAGCGGTTGTCCTTTGCGCAGCTCCATTGGAAACCAGAGCGCCAGGAGCACCGCGGCGGCGGCAAACAACCCAAGGATCGCGTCACTGGTCCAGCCCCATACGCCACCCTTGCTGATCGCCAGCAGCAGGGCCGTCATGGCGGCCGAGAGCACCAGTGCGCCCTCGTAATCGAAACGCCCCGGTGTACGGACCCTCGATTCAGGAACAACAATCACGACGGCGGCGAAGATGACCAGCGCGATGAGGCCCACGACCCAAAAGGTCGCCTGCCAGCCCAGGTTTTCGTAGATGAATCCCGACAGGGGCAGTCCCAGGGCGCTGCCGATGCCGAAACTGGCACTCATGAGGGAAACGGCACCGGCAATTTTGCGTTGCGGCAGCGCGTCTCGCAGGATGCTGATTCCCACCGGGATCACCGCTCCGGAAAAACCCTGAATGGCGCGTCCCACCAGTGCCCAGAAAAAAGTACCGCCCAGGGAGGCGGTGAAAGCACCGACTACCATCATGGCCATCGCGATCAGCAGCATCCGCCGTTTGCCGAACATGTCCGCCAGACGGGACACGATGGGTGTCGCCACGGCAGCGGTCAGGAGGGTGACGGTCACCAGCCAGGACACGTCGTCGCTGGTGACCCCGAAGACCCGCGGGTACTCCGGCAGCAGCGGCACCACCGCCGTCTTCTCCAGGGACACCGCAATACCGCCGCTGGCCAACGTGGCGATGATGATCCAGTCCGGATACTTGCGCCGGCTGTTTCGATTGCCGGTGCCGGTCAGCTCCGACGCCGCGTTGCCCACGGAGTGCTGCTAACCCCGGGAGATGGGCACCTTGGTGGTGGAGGACCCGACCTCCGGAACCGGGACCCTGACCTCCAGGACACCGTCATTGTAGGACGCGGTGACGTTGTCCTGGCTGGAGCCGGCCGGCAGCGGGATGTCGCGGGTGAAGGAGCCGTAGCGGAATTCGCTGCGGTACCCGTTCTTATCCTTGTGCTCGGACTCTTCCCGGCGCTCGCCCTTGATGTGCAGGACACCGTCGCTGACGGAGACGTCGAGGTCCTTCTCCGGATCAATATTGGGCAGTTCGGCCTTCACCACCATGCTGGAACCGTCCCGGTATTCCTCCACGGGAAACGCGGGCACCTCCCAGTCGCCCTCGAAAAATTTGCGAACCGGTTCGGGCAGTTCGAACCGGTCACGCCGCGCTAGTCCAGCCATGGGATATCTCCTTAGGGTTCGATGACGAGAGCGATGATGAGAGATGCAGCTCGGTTTGTGGTTCACACGCTACGCGCGGCACGGTTGCCCGCCAACCGTCCGGCCCCGTCCGGACGCCGGAATACACCGGAAACACAAATGAACCACTCCAGCTCCCCGAGGGTCCTTGGGTCTGGTCACCCCGTTTTGCCGCACGTAGTGTTTTTGATGCGCGCCCTTGAGAGATTCCTGACTGCCGTTCACTGCGGCCCGGTGCCGGTCTCGGCATCGCCGATGAAAGGTCACAACCCATGGCACAACAACGGGACAAAAATACCCTGTCGGTAAACCCGCTCTTCGCCCGTCCGGGTGAAGACACGATTGCCCTGAAAACCAAGCTGGCCGACGGGCAGATGATGCCGGAAACGGCGTATCAGATTGTTCATGACGAAACCATGCTGGACGGAAACGCCCGGCTGAACCTGGCTACGTTCGTGAGCACCTGGATGGACGATCACGCCAACAAGCTGTACGCCGAGACGTACGACAAGAACATGATCGACAAGGACGAGTATCCGCAGACCGCCCAGATTGAGCAGAACTGCTGGAAGATTCTTGCCGATCTGTGGCACTCGCCGGACCCCGAAGGAACCATCGGCACCTCAACGGTGGGTTCCTCCGAGGCCTGCATGCTGGGCGGCCTCGCCCTCAAGCGCCTGTGGCAGAGCGCGCGCCGGGCGGACGGCAAGCCGACCGACAAACCCAACCTGGTCATGAGTTCAGCGGTCCAGGTCTGCTGGGAGAAGTTCTGCAACTATTTCGACGTCGAGGCCCGGCTGGTTCCCATCAGCGAGGAGCACAAATGCCTCGACGGCTTCGAACTGGAAAAGTACGTCGATGAAAACACCATTGGCGTGGTTGCCATCATGGGCGTCACCTACACCGGCATGTATGAACCGGTAAAGCAGATCGCCGCGAAGCTCGACGATATCCAGGCCTCGACCGGACTGGACATCAACATCCATGTGGACGCAGCATCAGGCGGAATGATCGCCCCATTCATCCAGCAGGATCTGGAATGGGACTTCAAGATCGACCGGGTCCACTCCATCAGCACCTCGGGCCATAAGTACGGGCTCGTGTACCCGGGACTCGGCTGGGTGGTGTGGCGCGAACGCCAGTGGCTGCCCGAGGATCTGATCTTCTATGTGAGCTATCTGGGCGGAGACATGCCCACATTCGCCCTGAACTTTTCGCGGCCCGGAGCCCAGGTCGTCCTGCAGTTCTATTTGTTCCTGCGGCTGGGGCGCGAGGGATACGCCAAGATCCAGCAGGCCTGCCAGGACGTTGCGGTGTATCTGTCCTCGGGCATCAGCGAAATGGGACCGTTCGAGTTGTGGAACGACGGCACGGACATACCGGTGTTCGCCTGGCGGCTCAAAGAGGGCCACACGGACAAGTGGACCCTGTATGACCTGGCCGAACGGCTGCGGACCAAGGGCTGGCTGGTGCCGGCCTACCCCATGCCCAGCAACCTGGAGAACCTGACCGTGGAACGGATTGTGGTCCGCAACGGTCTCAGCATGGATCTCGCAGACAGTCTCCTGGAAGACATCCGGAAGGAAACCGAGTACCTCGATCGGCTTGAATCGCCGATGCCGCAGGAGTCAGCACAGCCTGGCTTCCATCACTAACCACGGAAGGTGAGTGGAATGAGTAATCCCACGGCATCGAGCGGTTCATCAGCGGCGAATTCGGGCGCATCCGGCCCCAAGTCACCTACGCCGACTCAGACATCAAAAAAATCCAAGCAGGCCGCCACCATTACCATTGGCGCCCTGGCCGTCATGAACATCGTGGCAGTGGTCAGCCTCCGTGGCCTGCCCTCGGAAGCGGAATACGGACTGAGCTCAATCTTCTACTACGTGCTCGCTGCCGTGGTGTTCCTGATACCGGTATCCCTGGTGGCCGCAGAGCTCGCAACAGGCTGGCCGGAGACCGGCGGGGTCTTCCGCTGGGTCGGTGAGGCCTTCGGGCCGCGCTGGGCCTTCCTGGCCATGTTCATGCTGTTCATTGAAGTCACCATCTGGTTCCCCACCGTGTTGACCTTTGGTGCGGTGTCACTGGCCTATACCGGGGAGAACCAGAACATAGACGCGCAGCTGGCAGGCAATAAAGTCTTTGTCCTGGCCGTGGTGCTGGTGGTGTACTGGCTTGCTACGTTCATTGCCTTCCGCGGAGCAGCGGCCTTCTCCAAGGTCAGCCAGTGGGGCGGGATCGTCGGCACCATCATTCCGGCGATCATCCTCATCGTTCTTGGGTTCTCCTACTACTTCGCCGGAAACACCCCGCAGATCAAGATGGGCTGGGGTGAACTCATCCCGGACTTCTCCAACTTCTCCAACGTGGTGCTGGCAGCGAGCATCTTCCTGTTCTATGCCGGCATGGAAATGAACGCCATCCACGTAAAGGAAGTCAAGAATCCAACCCGCGATTATCCAATCGCAGTACTGATTGCGGCAGCCGGAACGGTCATCATCTTTGTCCTGGGCACGCTCGCCATTGCCTTTGTGGTTCCCCAGGCCGATATCAACCTGACCCAAAGCCTGCTGACCTCCTACAACGACATGTTCGAATGGGCCGGAATCGGATGGGCCGGGCCGATTGTCGCCTTCATGCTCCTCATCGGTGTACTGGCCGGCGTCGTCACGTGGGTGGCCGGGCCTTCCACCGGGCTGCTCACCGTCGCAAGGGCGGGCTACCTGCCCCGCTTCTGGCAGCACACCAACAAGCACGGCATGGGTACCCACATCCTGTTCTTCCAGGCCTTCGCTGTTACCGGACTGGGCGTCATCTACGTTGTCCTTCCGTCAGTGCAGGCCGCCTATCAAATCCTGAGCCAGCTGACGGTGATCCTCTATCTGATCATGTACATACTGATGTTCGCCGGCGCCATTTACCTGAGGTTCAGCCAGCCAAACCGGCCGCGCCCCTACCGGGTTCCGGGCGGGAACGTCGGGATGTGGCTCATCGGCGGCGTCGGGCTCCTGGGGTCCCTGGTGGCTTTTGTCTTCAGCTTCATTCCCCCGGACCAGATTTCCGTCGGGTCACCCGCAGTGTACGTGGGCATCCTGATCGGAGGCGCCGTGATCTTCGTGGTCCTGCCGCTGGTGATTTACGCACTGCGCAAGCCGCATTGGCGGGATCCTGAGAGCAACTTTGAGCCGTTCACCTGGCAAATCGAACACACCCACCCCGGGACGGTCTCGAAATCCTCTGTTCCGACTTCGGTCCTCGTGGAACAGGCGCTCTCGGGGACATCCGCCGCTTCCGGTTCGGCCGCGGCAGGCGGAGCAGCAGCGGGCGACGGCGCAGCACGGCCGGGCACGGCCGCTGACGGCAACAAACCATCCCTCAGGCCTCGTCCCGGGCCTGCCGCCGGCGGGAGCGCAGCCTTATGATGCCGGATAAGGCAGCAATTAACCATGCCGTTGAAACGGCGTACTCGGACCATGCCAAGGACACCGGCGGCGCCAACGCCAGTTACATTCCGTATCTGGCGTCCGTGGACCCGTCATTGTTCGGAGTGTGCGTGGTAACGGCCGACGGCGACGTGTTCGAAGCCGGCGACACCGGGTTCGAGTTTGCCTTGGAATCCATTTCCAAGGTGTTCTCCATGACCCTGGCCATGCAGGAAGTGGGGTTGCCGGAGTTCCATGACAAGGTGGGCGCGGATCCAACCGGTGAACCGTTCAACTCCGTCATGGCGGTGGCGATGCACGATAACAAGCCGGTGTCGCCGCTGGTGAATGCGGGGGCCATGTCCACGGTTTCGTTGATTCCGGCGGAGTCCCCGGATGAGCGGTGGAAAAAGATCCTGGACATGCAAAGTGCATTTGCCGGACGGGAGATCCGCCTCAGCGACGCCGTCAATGATTCCGAGCAGTCCACCAACTTCCACAACCGGGCCATCGCCTGGTTGCTGTATTCGGGCGGAACGATGTATTCGGATCCGATGGAGGCATGCGAGGTCTACACCCGGCAGTGCTCCACCCTGGTGACCACCCGGGACCTGGCGACGATGGGAGCCACTGTTGCCGCCAGGGGCCGGAACCCGGTCACGGGAAAGCAGGTGTTTGATGCCGCCCTGGTGCCGCCGATTCTGGCGGAAATGACCATGGAGGGTATGTACACGGCTTCCGGGGACTGGGCCTACAAGGTGGGCCTGCCGGGTAAGAGCGGGGTGGGCGGCGGTATCCTGGCGATCATGCCTGGCACCCTCGCCATTGCTGCCTTCTCTCCGCCGCTGGACCCGGTGGGCAACAGCGTCCGGGGCCAGAAGGCCGCGGCCCAGGTGGCTGCGGCCCTGAATCTCAACATCTACAACGCCACGGATTACGCCCGGTAATAATTTCGGGAGCAGTTAACGAAAGTTGAGGTCGGCGGTGATGCGTTCAGCCGCCGACCTCAGCTGTGGAATCACCGAGTCCTCCAATGACTCATCGGGGTCCCGGTGTGTCTGCAGGGATACGTTCGCGGCCGCCACCACTTTGCCGGCACGGGACACCGGAACCGCCACCCCGCGGAGCCCGCCTTCCAGTTCGTCAGTGACCCGGCTCCAGCCGCGGGTGCCGGCAAGCTCCACTTCGGCGCGCAGCTCGGCGAGGCTGGAGACAGTATGCGGAGTCAGCGGCCGGAGTTCGACGGCGGCCAAATGCGCTTCGCGCTCGGCGGGCTCCAGGGCAGCGATGAGGATCCGCCCCATGGATGTTGCCCAGGCGGGAAACCGGGTGCCGACATTAACGGACACATGAACCAGCCGGGGTGCCGTAAAGCGTGCCACATAGACCACGTGCATACCGTCGAGTACGCAAAGTGACGTGGTTTCGCCCAGGTCTTCAGCCAGCATCTTCAGGTGCGGCTCGGCAACCGTCGGGAGGGAAAGGGTCGCGAGGAAGGCAGAACCAATGTCCAGGGAACGCGGCGCCAACTCGAACAGCGTGCCGTCGCTGCGCAGGTATCCCAGATCACGCAGGGTGAGCAGGAAACGCCGGGCCGCGGCCCGGCTCAGATCCGCCGCAGCCGCCACCGCGCTGACGCTCAACCTCGGGTGCTCAGGCGTGAAAGAGCTCAGCACCGCGAGGGTCTTCTCCGTCGACTTTACGTAATACCCGCCGCCAGCTCCCATGTCAGCCATCCCGTCTGCCGCTGCGGGCACGCTGATACTGCGAGGCCAGCCGCACCGGAGCATTGGGAGCCCCGTAACCGTCGTACCGGGCCCGGCGCTCCACCACCTCGAAGAACACGTTGCCCACTGTCGCCGTGTAGAAATGCAGGAACTCCCCGTCCTCATCCCTGTCATACAGCAGGTTCAGGGACTGCAGGACATCCAGCATGTCATCACCGAGCCGGAACCGTGCCTGCAGGTCCTCGTAGTAGTTGGCCGGAACCGGCAGGAAATCCAGGCCCCGCTGCCGTGCCTGCCGCGCCAGTGCAACCACGTCGCGGCAGGCAAACGCCACATGCTGCGGATAGTCCGCGCCACCGTGCGGCTGTTCCAGTCCCATTGGTGCAATGTTCAGGGCCAGCCGGACAGCGCCGTCGCTGCTGCACATCACCTGGCTGCGGACCAAACCCATGGGGCTCGGCACTTCCTGCGATGCGCGCGGGACGAGGGAAAGGGTCGATTCATAGAACAGCACGGCTTCGTCAAAGTGCTGCCACGGCTGGGAAAGGTTGATGTGATCGATGTGGGTGATCAGCGGCTCACCTTCGACGACGCCGTCCGATCCGAACTCCTCCGCCCATGCAACGGTTCCGTCCCCGGTGGCCTCACACAGGAAGATTTCAGTGGAATCGGGGGCCGAGACAGCTTGCAGGACGGCTTCGTCCGCCTGGCTGCGCCTGCTGACCGGTTGCGCTTTCAGCTGGACGGCGCGCGAGGCTGCGGCCAGGGGGTCCTGTACATCCAGCCCCAGTGCCGAAACTGCCGGCGCCAGACCCCGGGCCTGCTGCTGGTTGATGATCACCCGCGCCCCGCCGGCGCTCCACAGCTGCACCGGCTTTGTCCGGTGCCGGCCTTCGCAGTGCAGGCCCAGCTGGAACAGCAGCTCTTCCACGGCCCCGCTGTCTCCCGCCTTCACTTCAGCGAAATTAAAGCCTGTCGGCTGGGCAACTGCCGGAAGGGTGGCGAGTTCCATCGGGTATGCGGGGAAGCCGCCGTCGTTCCCCGGAGCACCGCCGTGTTCCGCAAGGGCGACGGAAGTCCTTTCTTCGAGCCAAATCAGCGACCGCATCGCGTCCACCGCTGTCCGTTCCTCGGCTGTCTGCCGGAACACGTCATTGAAAACTTCCAGCGACACCGGCCCGTTGTAGCCGCTGCGGACCAGATGCGTCATAAAAGTCGTCAGGTCGAAGGCGCCTTCACCGGGAAATACCCGGTAGTGCCGACTCCAGGAAAGCACATCCAGGGACAATTCCGGAGCGTCGGCCAACTGGACGAAGAAGATCTTCTCCGCCGGTAGCTTTTCGATCCCGGCAGGGTCCGCGCCGCGCGAGAGAATGTGGAAACTGTCCAGGCACGTGCCCACATTGGGATGGTCCGCCAGGTCCACAATCCTCTGCGCGTGCTCAAAGTCGTTCACGTATTTGCCCCAGGCGAGCGCCTCGTAGGCGAGCCGGATCCCGTACCCCGCGGCAACCTCTCCCATGCGGCGCAGCTGGGAGGCGGCGACGTCGTCGTCATCCACGGTGGCTGTGGCCACATTGCTGCACACCAGCATGGTGTCGATGCCCAAGCGGTTCATCAGTGCGAACTTGGCTTCCGCGCGGTACAGGTTCTCGAGGAGCAACTCCTCAGTGACACCCTCAAAATCCCGGAACGGCTGGAACAGGTCCAGGCTCAGACCCAGCGCAGCAGCCAGGCCCCGGATCTCCTCCGGGCTGTGCGGCGACACGATGAGGTCCTGTTCAAAAATCTCGATACCGTCGAACCCGGCGGCCGCACAGGCTCTCATCTTTTCTTCCAGCGTGCCGCTCAGGCACACCGTTGCTATGGATGTACGCACAGTGCCGCTCCCCTACAGTCCACGCTCGATGAGATTCAGGAAATCCGCGCGCATCAGGTCCGGATCCGGCCGGATGCCGGTGATCAGCTCAAATGCATCCACGGCCTGCCCCACTGCCATCTGGCCCCCGTCGAGCACGGCACAGCCCCGGGCACGTGCAGCCCGGACCAATTCGGTCTCCAGCGGACGGTAGACGACGTCGGCAACCCACTGACGGGGTGACAGCAGCTCAGGGTCCAGCGGCAGCCCGGGATGGGAGTGCATTCCCACCGGCGTGGCGTGCATGAAGCCGTCCGCATCGGCCAGGACAGCGGGGAGATCCCCAGCGTCCGCCGGGGCCACGGTTCGGTCGGGGAAGAGCCGGCCCAACGCGCCGGCGCGTTCCGCAGCACGGGAGTAGTCGACGTCGATCAGGATCAGGTGCTTGGTGCCCGCTTTGAGCAGGGCGTACGCGACGGCGGAGCCGGCGCCGCCCACTCCCAGCTGCACCACACGGTCCAGGACCGCGTCCGGGAGGCCCGTTGCCAGTGCAGACGCAAATCCGGAGAAGTCAGTATTGTGTCCGACGAATTTTCCGTCCCGGATCAGGACGGTGTTCACGGCCCCCAGCCGGGCGGCGTCGTCGGACACCTCGTCCAGGAAGCGCAGGACGAGCTGCTTGCACGGATGGGTGATGTTGAAGGCATTGAAACCCAGGTCCCGTCCGCCGTGCAGCAGGGCCTTCAGCCTCGCGTCGACACCCTCGCCGGACCCGAGCATGGCCAGATCCACCGGCCGGTAGAGATACCGCAGCCCCAGCCGGTCAGCCGCCTGCTCATGCATGGGGGGTGAGAGGGACGGCGTGACGCCCTCCCCGATAAGGCCAACCAAAAAAGACTCGGACGGACTGCTCACGGAACGCATCCTTTCGCGGTGCGGCAGCGGGGGCTTCCCGCGCTGGACGTGCGTAACACTGCAGCTCAGGACATTGCCGGGCACTGCAGCTGTGAGCTACATTACTTGAACTGTTCGAGTTCTGCACACCTGTGCGAATAGCGCACAGGGTCCCCTTTCAGCCCGTTCCTGCAGCACACCTCCACAGGAGAACCCATGACTGAGACCGTCCCGGCGGGCAAAGTGCACGCCAAAACGCCCAAAAAGGCGGCAGCAGCCAGCTTCATGGGCAGCGCCGTTGAGTACTACGATTTCTTCATCTTTGGCTCCGCCGCGGCGCTGATCTTCCCCTATGTCTTCTTCCCGGACTCCGGTACGCAGGCATCGATCATGTCGCTGGCAACCTTTGGCTTCGCGTACGTTGCCCGCCCGGTGGGCGCGGTGGTGCTCGGCCACTTCGGTGACCGGGTGGGCCGCCAGAAAGTACTGATGTTCACCCTGGTCCTGATGGGAGCGTCGACCTTCCTGATCGGCTGCCTTCCCAGCTTCGACGTCATCGGCTGGTGGGCTCCGGCGCTGCTGGTCGTGTGCCGGCTGATGCAGGGCCTGTCCGCCGCGGGCGAGCAGGCCGGAGCCAGCTCCCTGACGCTGGAACATGCGCCGGACAACCGCCGTTCGTTCTTTACTTCCTGGACGCTCACCGGAACCCAGGGCGGGCAGATCCTCGCCGCGCTGGTCTTCATTCCCGTACTGGCCCTGCCGGATGACATCAAGTACGGCATCGGATGGCGCATTCCGTTCTGGCTCAGCGCGGTGGTGGTCCTGGTGACCTACTTCATCCGCCGCTCACTGCACGAGACACCCACCTTCGCCGCCGCAAAGGCCAACAACGAAATCTCCCGCCTCCCCGTCGGCGACCTGCTGGCCCACCACTGGCGCGATGTACTGCGCGTCATCTGCTGTGCCTTCATTGCAGCGGTGTCCACCGTGTACGGCACCCTGGCCATCAAGTACGGCACCGAGGTGGGCGACGTCGACGCGAGCATCACGCTCTGGCTTGTGGTGGCCGGAAACGTTGTCGCGCTGGGTACGCAGCCGCTGTTCGGGATGCTGGCGGACCGGATCGGGCGCAAGCCCGTGTTCATCTACGGTGCCCTCTCGTCCGCCGCAGTGATGCCGTTCTATCTGTTGTCGATGGAATCGGGAAACACGCTGCTGCAGTTCGCACTGTCCGTGGCAGTGTTCTCCTGCGGCTACGCTGCCGCCAACGCGGTGTGGCCGTCCTTCTACGCCGAAATGTTCAGTGCCAAGGTCCGGTTCTCCGGGCTGGCCATCGGCACCCAGCTGGGCTTTCTGATGGCCGGCTTCGCACCGTCCATCGTGGCAGCACTGGGTGGACTGGAGCCGGGCGGCTGGGTGGTGATCAGCCTGTTCACCGCGGCGATCAGCATCATCGCTTCGGTATCGGCCCTAACGGCAAAGGAGACTTATCGGACGGCCACGGCAGAACTGGGCGGGGTCAGGAGCGCCGCCACGGCGCACTGAGCACCTGCGAAGCGCAGTGACAGATCCGTCAGTAGCTAGCCAACCGCTGTTTCCGGGCGGTCCAGGCCAGGTAACCGCCCAGGGCCCCGGTGGAGGCGAGGCCCGCGGTCATCAGCGGAGCCTGCCATGACTTCCAGCGGTCCGAGTCCCCCAGCGCCAGTTCCCCCACCCCGCGGATGAAGGCCGCAGCAAAAATGGCAGCGACCATCCGGTTGCCCACTTTCTCCAGCCGCACTATCAGCGGAGCGAGTTCTTCTGCCCGCAAATGGATTTCCAGGCCTTCAAAGTCCAGCGTGGTCAACAGCCGCCGCACCTGGTCCGGAAGTTCGGCGCTGAGCTCCAGTGTCTCGGCGCCTGCCTGCCCCAGGCGCCGGACAAAGGCCACCGGATTCAGCTGGCGCATGGTCATCCGCCGGGCGTACGGGGCCAGCGTCTCGCCCATGCTGAAGTCCGGATCCAGCACCTCCCCCATGCCCTCGGTCATGATCAGCATGCGCAGCAGCAGGGCCATTTCCCGGGGCAACTGCAGGTGGTGGGTGCGGATGATGGCCATTGCTGCGTTGATGATGCGTCCCACCGGCGCGTTTCCGATGGTCTTCCCCTCATAGAGGCGGATCAGCTGCTGCAGGTCCAGGCGGAGCTGGATCCGGTCCACGCGGCGGGACGTGGGGCACATCCGGATCAGCGCCGAGGCCATCCGCTCCGCATCCTTGCGGATCACCGCAATAAAGAGGGCCGAGAGCTGGGTGCGGAGCCTGTCATCGACCTCCCCCACCATGCCGAAGTCAATCAGTCCGATTCGGCCGCCCTTTTCCACGAAAATGTTCCCCGGATGGGGATCTGCATGAAAGAAACCGTCGTCGAAGACCATCTTCATTTCCGCGTCCGCGGCGTCGGCGGCGAGCGCCTTGCGGTCAATCCCAGCGGCGTCGATGGCGGCGGTGTCCGTAACCTTCAACCCGTAGAGGCGCTGCTGGGTCAGGACTTTGGAGGTGCTGGCATCGGCATAGACGACCGGGATCTGGACAACGGCGCTGTCCTTGAAGTTCAGCGCAAAGCGGTTGGTGTTGCGGGCTTCCTGCTGGTAATCCAGCTCCTCGCGGAGGGTCTCGGCGAATTCTTCCATCAAACCCTTGATGTCATAGTCGCGCGCCGCTTCCCAGTGTCTGCCCGCATATCCGGCCAGCCCCTGGAGGATATCCAGGTCCTCGTTCACTTCCTCCTCCACGCCCGGACGGCGGATCTTCACCACCACGTCGGCGCCGTTGCGCAGCCGGGCCGCGTACACCTGGCCAATGGAGGCACTGGCCAGCGGCGAGGTATCGAAAGTGGAAAACCTTTCCAGCACGTTCGTGCCCAGTTCCGCCTGCAGCACCGGCTTGATTTGTTCCCAGGGCACCGGCTCGGTCTTGTCCTGCAGCTTGGTAAGTTCCTCCTGGTATTTGGGCGGAAGCAGGTCCTGCCGGGTGGACAGCAGCTGCCCCATTTTCACGAAGGTGGGTCCCAGCTCCTCCAGCGCCCGGCGCAGGTAGACAGGCGCGTTGGCGGTGTCTCGAGGGCGGTCCGAAGGCTGGGGCTTGCGGCGGAAAGGCAACCGATTCTCCAGGCCCGAGGCGGCGACAAGGTAGCCAAATCCATTGCGGTAAAGGATCTCTGCGATCTGGCGGTAGCGGTCGAGGTGGGTCTTCATACGTGGGCTCCCGTCCCGGAGGCAGGCCGTGGCACGCTGCAACCGTATTCTGAACCCTACGGCCGGGCACGGAGGTTGGAACAGGGTGCGCTGCCCCTTTTCCAGGTGCGGGCACGCGCTTAGACTCGGAACCCACCGATGAGGGAGCCGTTCGTGGATAATCCAGCCGTACCCCGGGATTTGAGCCTGGACGAAAAGACTGCACTGCTGTCCGGCGCGGGGTTCTGGGAAACCACTGCCCTGCCCAGCCACCGGGTCCGCGCCCTGGTGCTGTCAGACGGGCCGCACGGGATCCGGCGGCCGTCGGGGGATGCCGTTCTGGGACTTGGCGAATCCGTCCCTGCCACCTGTTTCCCCGCGGAATGCGCCACCGCCAGCTCCTGGGACCGCGGCCTGCTCGCCGAACTTGGCACCGCCGTCGCCCGCGAGGCCAGGATCCAGGGGGTGGACGTGCTGCTGGGTCCCGGGCTGAACATCAAACGCACTCCCCTCTGCGGACGCAACTTTGAGTACCTTTCGGAGGATCCGCTGCTTGCCGGGGAGCTGGGTGCCGCGTGGACGACGGCGGTCCAGGCCGCCGGCGTCGGGACGAGTCCCAAGCATTTCGCCGCCAACAATCAGGAGGCGGATCGGATGCGGGTGGACGCCGTGGTTGACCAGCGAACCCTGCACGAAATCTATCTGCGTGCCTTCGAGATTGTCGTCCGTACCGCGAAACCGTGGACCATCATGGCCGCCTACAACAAAATCAACGGACTGCACGCTGCGGAGAACCCGTGGCTGCTCGGGGAGGTACTGCGCGGGACATGGGGCTATGAAGGGGCCGTGATTTCGGATTGGGGTGCCGTCACCAACCGTGCGGCGGCGCTCGCGGCAGGGCTCGACCTGGAGATGCCCTCCAGCGGCGGTCTGGGTGCCCGGGAGCTGGTGGCCGGTGTGGACGCCGGGACGGTCACCGAGGAGCAGATTGACGGCGCGGTTGCCAGGATCCTCACCCTGGTGAACTATGCTTCCGCCGCCCCCGCCGACGGCGCGGAAACTTCGGATGGTGCGGAGCATGGGGAGAATGCGGAGGCCGACGAGGCCGCTGTCTATGCGGCCAGTCACGACTTGGCCCGCCGGGCCGCTGCAGCTTCGATGGTCCTCCTCAAGAACGACGGCGGTCTCCTTCCCCTGGACGCCGGAGGTCCGGGCGCCGGAGGTACCGTGGCCGTGATCGGCGAACTGGCCCGCACGCCCCGGTATCAGGGCAGCGGTTCCTCACGGGTAAACCCCGTGCACCTGGTCAGCCCTCTCGACGCGCTGCAGGAGGAATTGCCTGAGCTGCTGTTTGAACCCGGCTACTTGCTCCCCGGCAGTCCCGATGCGGCCGTCGATGACGCTTCTGCTCCGCGCCCTGAGGCTGGACCGATGGATCTGGTGGAAACAGCAGCAGCGGCAGCAGCCGCCGTGGACACCGCCGTCGTCTTCCTTGGCCTGCCGGACGAAGCGGAGTCCGAAGGCTTTGACCGCACCACCCTGGACCTGCCCGACGCCCAGCTGGAGCTGCTCAGCGCCGTTCTGGAGGCCAATCCCCGTACCGTCGTGGTGCTTTCCAACGGCGGGGTGGTGAGCACGGCGTGGGCCGGTGCGGTGCCTGCCCTCCTCGAAGCCTGGCTGCCGGGCGAGGCTGGCGGCAGCGCCCTGGCCGACGTGCTGCTGGGCCGGACGGACCCCGGCGGACGGCTCCCCGAAACGATTCCCCACCGCTTGGAGGACACGGCAGCCTACGGCAACTACCCCGGCGAAGGCGGCACCGTGCGGTACGGCGAAGGACTGCTGGTGGGCTACCGCTGGTATGACACCCGGCGGATCGACGTGGCTTTTCCCTTTGGCCACGGCCTGTCCTACACCAGTTTCGAGTACACGGACCTGGTGGTCGGCAGCACCGGAACAGGCGCAGACCAACTGGTGCACGTGGCGGTGACCGTCGCCAACACCGGAACCCGCAGCGGCAGCGAGGTGGTTCAGCTGTATGTGGGCGCTCCGGACGACGACGGCGGCCAGCAGCGTCCGCTGCGTCCGCTCCGGGAGCTGCGCGGCTTCGAAAAAGTGCTGCTGGAGCCGGGCGAATCGCGTCGTCTGGAGTTCCGCCTTGATACCCGCGCCCTGTCGCGTTTCGATCCGGTGAGCATGTCCTGGGTGGCGGACGCCGGTGAGTACCGCATTGAGGCGGGAGCTTCTTCCCGCGACCTGCGGCTGGCCGGAGTTGCAGCGATTGATGGAACGGTTCCTGCACCGGCGCTGAATACCGCGTCCTCCATCCAGGAGTGGCTCTCGGAGCCTGCCGCGGCCGCGGAACTGGTTTCCGGGTTGGCTGCGGCTGCCGCGGGTGGCGGGGACGCTGGCCCCCAGGACACCGCATCCGGCCCATCGGGCGTCCCCGGACAGGACAACACTGCGGGCCTGGACAGTGCGGGCCCGGACAGTGCGGGCCTGGCTGCCTCGCTGGCCCTGGTGGGCAACATGCCGTTGAGCCGGATGGCACGGTTTCCCGGCAGCCCGGTGACATCGTCGTTGCTGAAACGGCTGGAGGACTGGCTCCGGGAGCACCGCGGACAACAGTGAACCGGAGCCGGGCTCCCCCGGAAGATTCAGGCGATGCCCCAGCCTTCATCCGCCGGCAGGATGGCGCCGGTGACGTTGGCGGCGTCGTCGCTGAGCAAATAAGTCAGGGGGGAGGCAATTTGCGCCGATTCGATGTCGGGCGACGTCAGCGACAGTGACGGCAGCGGTCCGGCGCCGCCGAGTGAGCCGTAGTTCGATTCCAGCGCCCATCTGGTGGGACGGGGAATGACAGCGTTGACCCTGATGCCGCGCGGACTGTAAATGAACGCGGCGCTGCGGGTCAGCCCGATGACTGCGTGTTTGGAGGCGGTGTAGGCTGCGCCGGCAATGGACCCGCGCAGCCCCGCTTGCGAGGCGACGTTGACGATCGAGCCTGACCCCCGGGAAAGCATCAGGGGAATCAGCGCCCGCGACAGGCGGAAGGGTCCGTCCACGTTGATGCGGAAGACGCTCTCCCACAGGTCATCCTCCACTTCGTGCAGGGCGACCATATCGTCAGCAATTCCCGACACGACTGCGAGGCCGTCCACTCGCCCCCGGGCCTGAACCGCAATCGCGTTCACATCGGATTGCGAGGAAATATCAGCCACCACGCCGGTGATGTGCAAGTCCGGGTTCCGCTCCAGCAGCGCCTCCATCCGCAACGTGCTCAGATCGACGGCGAGTACATGCCCGCCCTCACGCGCCACCCGCAGCGCGGTGGCCCGTCCAATTCCCGACCCGGCACCTGTGACCACAACCGTCTTGCCGTCAAAACGGCCGTCGACCAGGGGCTCCTTCCAGTCATTAGGCGCCGGCGGCGGAGCAGATGGAAAGAGATGGCCGGTTGCCGGCTGAATCGACGGTTGATCGACGAGCCGGTTGGCGGCCTCTGCCATCAGGTCCAGGAACTCCGGTGTCACGACACCGTTGCTCAGCGTCACCAAGGTGGAGAGCGGCAGCATGCGGATCGCATACAGGGCACGCGCATCCGGGCTGCGGCGGGCCAGCACGTCAATCAGGACGGTGCGCCCGGTGGGATGGTCAAGCCAGTCGCCAATTGTGGATTCAGCGCTCAGGTGTTGTGCGGGATCCGGCATGCGGGCTCCGTTCCAGGCGGCGTCAGCCGCGGTCCGGACATGGCGCGGGCCCGGTCCACCACCGCCGCAGCCGCACCTTGCTTTCAAGGGAAGTGCTGCTGGGTCGAGTATCCCACGGGGACTCCCCCGCTACTGCTGCGGACCCCGCAAAAGGGTGCCCGGTGCAGTAAAACGGTTCGCTGCTGCGGACGGCCGCCTCTAGGCGTCGACTGAGACGACGGGAGGGAGGTGCTCGGCGGGGAGCCGGTCCCGGTCATAGGTGATCTCGGTGTACCCGTGCGGGGCGGGGTTTCCGTCGGCGCCGAGGTTCACGAAAACGATTCGGTCGATCGTCAGGATGCTGCGACGGGTCACCATGTTGCGCACCTCGGCCCGCATGGTCAGTGACGTGCGGCCGAATTTGGTGGCGCGCAAACCCATTTCAATCAAGTCGCCCTGTTGGGCTGAGCTGACGAAGTTGATCTCCGACATGAACTTGGTGACGACTCGACCGTTGCCCATCTGCAGGATGGCGTAAATCGTTGCTTCTTCATCGATCCATCGCAGAAGGCTGCCGCCAAACAGTGTGCCGTTGGCGTTCAGGTCTTCCGGACGAACCCATTTCCGGGTATTGAAATTTATGTTCTGGAGATCCATATTTCAAGGTTAGCGAGCTGTAACGGACTGTGCCCGCCGGTTGTGACTGGGCAGACGGACGGCCGTCACATCCGCCATCGTTGCCTGTGAGACCGGCCGCGGCGCAGCACCGTTCCTTCACGCATGCGGTGACAGGAAACACCTACCTTCTTCCCGTTCCCGGCCCCGGTTCCAGCTCCGGGCGGCCCAGTCCGGCGGCTTCGTCCCTGCGGTCGGCCGGACCCTGGTCCAGCCGGAAGGGCGGATACTCATCCCGCATGAGTGCCGCGTAGGCGAGCACCCGATAGGACCACCGGTTCAAACCCATGATCAGGTCGAAGAGGTGCCTGGGGTAGCGGCCGCGGAACAGCAGAATGACCGCCGCTATGAGGACGAGCAGGGCCAGCAGCGACAAACCCTGGTTGCTCACCACGTCAGGGGCACTCTCCCACCCTTCGTCCCAGGCATCTGCCCATGTGCCGCCGGGAACCATCCCGGTCCAGCTTCCCGTTTCCTGTCCTCCGGAAACGTAGAACCGGTTGACGACGATGGCGGCTTCAGTGAACGCACCCACCACCAGGGCTTGCGGGATGACGAGGAGCCACCATTTCACCAGCACCAGCCAGCGGGACAGCTCCTGCGGATAGTCCACGCTGAAGTCCGCCGGGTAGTCCGTGCGGTCCAGGGTGAACGGCGGATACCGGTCGGTGCCAAGGACGCGGGTGGCATAAAACGTTACCCGCCAGCTCCAGCGCACCACGCCCACATTAAATTCAAACAGTCCGTGCGGATAGCGTCCGGTGAAGAGGATCGCAAACCCGGCGACCACGGTGCTCACGAAGAAGGCAATCCACAGGAAGAACAGCACGATGTAGTGCGGGATCGCCAGGAACCATTTGACCAGCCACATCCAGCGCGAGAGGTCCGGATCAATCTCTCCGTAGAGCCGCACCGGGTAGCGCGGGCCGGCCAGTCCCGGGTCCCGCACACCGACTGCTCCGGCGGCTGCAAAACCGGCGGCTCCCGCGGCGCTGGCACCAACGGGACGGGCGAAGCGGTTGCCGGCGGCCGGTTGCTGTTCCTGCCCGTAGCGGTCCTGCATCTGACCGTAGGTCTGTGGCGGGCCCGGTGCCTGAGCCGGTTGTCCTGTTGGAGCCGGTTGTCCTGTTGGTCCGAGCACCGCAGCACCGGTCCCCGCCGGGCGACGGCGCAACCCTGCTGACCCAATGACCACCAGCGCAATTCCGGCGACCAGGCAGACAATGCTGGAGATCAAAAGGATCCACGTCAGCGGCTGCAGGACATCGGAGCGAACGCCCACCTGAAGCTCTGCTGAGACCGGCCGGCTCCCGTCAGCGTTCATGACCACGGCAGACCAGTCGCCTTCATCCAAATTCCATTCCACTGACTGCTCTCCGCTGCCGCTGGAGGACACCACCCAGAAATCCTCCTCCCCGGGAGGGGCCGGAGCCTGAGTTCCGGTTACCTCCAAGTAGTCGGTGCGGAACGGACGGAAGTTCACCTCCTGCAGCTCGCTGTGCTGTACGTCCAGGAGGTAGCGGTCCACATCATCGCTCGGACCGACACCGATGAACAGTTCCTGGCCCGCCTGGGTTGATTCACCCTCTACCTCAAGGGTCGCGACTTCGTCCGCCGAACGCACGCCGTCCACCTCAAGATCCGGAACGGTCAGGGCGTACGAGTCCACCTCGTAGACCTCCTCGGGGGCGGAGAAGAAGCGGTCATCGCCCTGCCCTGCATTGACCACCCCCACGGCGGCCGCCCCCGCCGCCAATCCCAGTCCAAACAAGATCAGCAAACAGCCAATGACGAACATGACAATCCTGCCAGTTCTCATGACGGGTCCCGCCTCTCAGCAGTTAGCTAGAAGTTGATCATGTGTCCGGTCAGACCGTGGAAGGCTTCCTGCAGTGCCTCGCTCAAAGTGGGGTGCGTGTGCACGTTCCGCGCCAGCTCATATGCGGTCAGGTCCCATTTCTGCGCCAGCGTCAGCTCGGGCAGCAGCTCGGACACATCCGGTCCGATCAGGTGCCCGCCCAGCAGTTCGAGGTGTTCCTTGTCGGCCACCAGCTTCACGAAACCCACCGGCTCGCCCAGCCCGTGGGCCTTGCCGTTGGCCGTGAACGGGAAGGTGCTCACCACCACGTCATAACCCTCATCGCGTGCCTGCTGCTCGGTCAGCCCGAAGCTGGCTACCTGCGGCTGGCAGAACGTGGCCCGGGGCATCATGCGGTAGTCGCCCAGCGACATGGTTTCGGCTTTGCCAATGGTCTCCGCCGCCACCACGCCCATGGCCTCCGCCACGTGCGCCAGCTGCAGCTTGGCCGTGACATCGCCGATGGCGTAAATGTGCGCAACGTTGGTGCGCATGAACTCGTCGATCCCGATCGCTCCCCTGTCGGTGAGCGCCACGCCGGTCTTCTCAAGGCCGTAGCCCTCCGTCCTCGGCGCGAACCCAATGGACAGCATGACGCGGTCCGCCTCGATGGAACCGTCCTTGCCGTTCTTGTCCTTGTAGGTCACGGTCACGGAGGAACCGTTGTCGGTCACCGTTTCCACCTTGGTGGAGGTCAGGATCGGCACGCCCAGTTTTTTATACTGCTTGGTGATCTCCTTGGAAACGTCCGCGTCCTCATTGGGCAGGGCCCGGTCCAGGAACTCGATGATGGTGACGTCGACTCCATAGCTGCGCAGCACATAACCAAACTCCATGCCAATGGCACCGGCCCCAACAATTACCATCTTTTTCGGCAGATCCCGGTCCATGATCTGCGCCTCGTACGTCACCACGTTCTCCGAGAGTTCGACACCGGGCAGCAGGCGTACGTAGGTTCCAGTGGCGATGATGGCGTTGTCAAAGGTGATGGTCTCTGAGCCGCCCTTCGACAGGGACACCTCCACAGTATGGTCGTCAGTGAACACCCCGTGACCGTCATACTCGGTGATCTTGTTCTTTTTCATCAGGAAGTGGACGCCCTTGACCCGCCCGTCCGCCACCTGCCGGCTGCGGTCAAACGCGGCACCGAAATCGAAGGTGACCTCTCCGTTCATGCCGAACGTCTTGGCCTGGTTCGTGAAGATCTGGGCCAGCTCAGCATTGCGCAGCAGGGCCTTGGAGGGAATGCACCCTACGTTCAGGCACACTCCGCCCCAGTACTTCTCCTCCACCACCGCAACGCTGAGGCCCAACTGGGCCGCACGGATCGCGGCCACATAACCGCCCGGACCCGCTCCCAGGATAACGACGTCGTAATGTTCACTCATGCTGCCAACTCTCCTTATGCACACTGCGGTGGACTGAGGATGGGACTAAAGCTGGGTTAACCCTCCCACAGGGAGTCTGTGGACTCCATCACAAATAGCCGCGGTAGCCCGCCCAGGCACGCCGCCGCTCAGGAAACGGGTCGGATTCAATCCGGTCTTCCCGGTCGAAGATCCGGGTCTGCCGCTCCACCGGCTCATAGCGCGGCCAGTCGGACCCGGGGCTGCCTGTTTTCGCCAGGCTCAGCAGCGTCCCCTGGAAACGCGCCGAGAGCTTTTTCAGGGCCGAGGCCCCTCCAAAGAGTGACAATGCACGGGTGATGGGCTCACCGGTTTCACCGAACATCACGGGCACGTCCATGGCGTGGGTCGCGCCGAAACCGAGCAGGTTCATCATTGGCGTGGCGAAGTCATACCGGTAAGACCAGGTTGGAGCCACCAGGGAGTGGGACTCGGCCACCACAGTGGACGGATACCAAAAGACGAGGTCACCGCTGATTTCCACCGACCGCTGTTTGGACGGATAACCCGGATAAGCGGCCAGCACGCGCGACTGCGCCGCCGGGTCGGTGCCCGCGAACATCTTTTCGATGCGGTCCGGAGTTGAAGGAAGGATGTCCACCACTTTGGCGAACAGTGCCCCTTCCTGCGCCATCGTGCCCAGCACCAGCGGGACTGGAGCAGACTTGCCCTTCATGAAGGCGTCAAAGGGATGTTCCGGCAGGAATTCGCCGTCAATCACCGGTGACACACTCAGCGATCCCGGCTTGTCGGCCGGGCCAATTTTGGACGTCAGCCGGTTGGTTGCCTGCACCAGGGCGGCGGCCGGGAGGACGGCCAGTGCTTCGGCGGCGTCAGACAGGGGCACCTTGAGGATCTTCAGCAAATCCCGTGCCCAGGAGGCGTGGAGCTCCGGGGAGTACGCACTGGAAGGCGCCGGGCTCTGGGCGTAGGCCTTGTGGAACAGGCCTCGGGCGGCCGGAATGCACATGAGCGACGTCACCGAGATGCCGCCGGCGGATTCGCCGAAGATGGTCACATTTCCCGGATCGCCGCCAAAGTTCGCAATGTTGTCCCGAACCCATTCCAGCGCAGCCACCTGGTCCCGCAGACCGAGGTTTGAGTCGAACGTCCGCTTGGCGGTCGAGAAGGAGCTGAAATCCGTGAAGCCCAGGGCGCCGATCCGGTAGTTCAGAGATACGTAGAGCGCTTCTCCGGTCCGGACCAGATGGGAACCGCGGTAGGTTTTCACGGTGGAGGACCCGGAGCTGAAGGCGCCGCCGTAAAAGTACACCAGCACGGGAAGTTGGTCCGCGGCCGGTTCCAGGGGGGCCGAGATGTTGAGTGTCAGGCAGTCCTCGTCCATCGGTGCCCGCCTTCTGGAGCCGGTCAGGGACGGGTTCCGGGACTGCGGCGGCGCTGCCCCGAAGGCGCTGCCGTCCAAGACCCCGTTCCACCCGTCCGCCCGCTGCGGTGACCTCAGCCGCAGCGCTCCCACCGGCGGCGCAGCATAGGGGATGCCCCGCCAGGTGCGCACTCCGTTGGCCACAATTCCGCGGACCAGGCCGTTGTCCGTAGGGATCAGCAGGGATTTAGCGTCAGCGGTCATGAGCTGCTCGATTCCGGTCGGCGGTCACGGTGCGGCCCTAGAACCATAGTCCCCGACGGCGCGCGTGTCCTAGACACGAGCCTCATCGGAGCTTCGATCACCGTCAACTCGTCTGCGGCCCGTGATGAAACCGCCCGCCGGACCCGGTTTTGGCACCGGTCCCCGGGTCATGCCGTGGGCAGCACCCCGTACGGATAATCGGCAGAACGGCCCTGGAAAGCGAGGATGGCCGGGTTCAGGATCCGTCCCTCCCGGATTTCAATGGCCCGCGCCACCGGGGATTCTTTGTCCCACGCTTCCGGCCCCGACATCACAGTGCGGAGGAAAGGAAGCACTGCCTCGCTGATTTCCCACGTCGCCGAGTCCCAAAGGTGGGACGGACTGTGATCCACGGCGTAGTACCGGACAGCATTGCCCACCTCGAAGACGGGGTCGGCAAAGCTGGTGGGCTTGGCCCAGGAGAAGCCCATGCCTTCGTCGCAGGAAACATCAATGATCATGCTGCCCGGGGCAAAAGCGGCCAGGTCGTCTTCCTGCAGATAGGTCAGAGGGGCGTTGGGGTCCTGCAGAGTGCAGTTGACCACCAGATCGAACCCGGCGAGGTACGTTGCCAGCGGTTCGCGGCCGTCGTCAGTAATGACGTGGCTGAGTTGGGGCAGGTCGGCGTCGCGCTCAAAGCGTGAGATCCTCGCGGAGTGGATGGGCGAGCCGACGGCGGCGGTGTCCCGGTTCGTGAGCACCTGCACATCGTGGATTCCCAATGCATTCAGGGCGGTGACGGCGCCGCGGGCTGTGGCGCCGAAACCGATGACCGCGGCGCTGAGCCGGCGGCCGTAGTCGCCCGTTGACCCGGCAAGCTCCAGCGCGTGCAGGACCGAGCTGTAACCGGCCAGCTCATTGTTTTTATGGAAAACATGCAGTCCGAAGGCGCCGTCTGCCGTCCAGTGGTTCATGGCCTCGAACGCAATCAGGGTCAGCGACTTGTCCACGGCCAGCTGTGTGATGACCGGATCCTGGACGCAGTGCGGCCAGCCCCACAGCACCTGCCCGTCGGAGAGTTCCCGCAGGTCCTGCGCCTGCGGCTTCGGCAGCAGGACCACGTCTGCGGCGGCGATGACCTCACTGCGCGGGGCCATGCGCCCCACGAGGGGAGCCAGCTGTGCATCGGCCAGGCCAAATCGTTCGCCGTAGCCCTGTTCAAGAATGATGCGCGCGCGGAGATCAGCGTCGATCCGTTCCAGATGGCGGGGATGAAGGGGAAGGCGGCGTTCATCCGTCTTCCCCGATGTGGCGATGACGCCCAACGTCATCAGAGCGCGTTCCGTGGTTGTGCTGCCCATTTGAACCCCCAAGTATTCCCGGCAAAGTGCCGGGGATACTGAGACTACGCCCGTGCCGGCTGCTTCCGGGCCGGCGACGGCATCAAATCAGTGCGGTGATGTCCTCAGGCAAGCGCAAGTGCCCGTTCCCGGGGACGGTTAGGAGCGGACTGCCGCCGCAGAACCGCAGCGCGCTGCAGACGGCGGTGCACCATGAACTCTTTCAGGCACAGAAAAGCCACCGCAGCAACGTTGAGGGCAACTTTGGTTCCCGTCGACCAGTCGGTGGTCACGCAAAGGACCCAGACACTCAGCAGCACCGGCACGTCCATCACGCGCAGGGCTTTCACCGGTTCGTCCTTCCAAGCAGCTGCAGTGACGCCATGATAACTACTCCCCCCACGAGACCGAGACCATAAAGACCGGTCTCGCAAGGACCGAGACCAAGCGGTGGTGTCACCTGTCAGGACACGCACCGCCCGTAACATTTATCACACTTCGGCGGAACACTGGAATTGAGCTCATCCTCAGCGAACGGTGACGGTGCCTCCGGCGACATCCCAGCGGGCATCCAGCCGCACGTTTTCGAGCATCCTCCGGTCGTGGGAAACGAGCAGCAGGGCGCCGTCATAGCTTTCCAGCGCGTCCTCCAGCTGCTCGATGGCCGGCAGATCAAGGTGGTTGGTCGGTTCGTCGAGCACCAGGAGGTTCACGCCGCGGGCCTGCAGCAGGGCCAGTGAGGCCCGGGTGCGCTCGCCCGGCGACAGGGAGTCCACCCGGCTGTTCACCTGATCTGCTTTGAGCCCGAACTTGGCCAGCAGCGTGCGCACTTCGGCACTGTTCATTTCCGGCACGGCAGCTTCAAAAGCATCCCCCAGCGGCTGGGTGTGGTCCAGCTGTCCCCGTGCCTGGTCGATCTCCCCGACGGCGACGGAGGAGCCCAGCGAAGAGCTCCCTTCACTGGGCTCCAGCCGTCCCAGCAGCAGGGCCAGCAGCGTGGACTTTCCGGCCCCGTTGGGTCCGGTGATGCCGATGCGTTCGCCCGCGTTGACCTGGAGCGAAACCGGCCCCAGCGTGAACCCGCCGCGGCGGGCCACTGCGGAGTTCAGCGTCGCGACGACTGAGCTGGAGCGCGGCGCCGATCCAATGGTGAACTGCAGCTGCCACTCCTTGCGCGGCTCCTCCACCTCGTCCAGGCGCGCGATGCGGGACTCCATCTGGCGGACTTTCTGCGCCTGCTTTTCGGAGGATTCCATCGATGCCCGGCGCCGGATCTTGTCATTGTCCGGCGATTTCTTCATCGCGTTGCGCACGCCCTGCGAACTCCACTCGCGGGTGGTGCGTGCCCGGGAGACCAAATCCGCCTTCTTGTCGGCGAACTCCTCGTAAGCTTCGCGGGCGTGCCGGCGTGCGACGTCGCGCTCCTCCAGGAAGGCGTCGTAGCCGCCGTCGTACACCGCCACCTTGTTCTGTGCCAGGTCAAGTTCCACCACGGTGGTCACGCAGCGGGCGAGGAATTCACGGTCGTGGGAAACGAGCACGACGCCGCCGCGCAGGCCCTGCACGAATTCCTCCAACCGGGCGAGCCCGGCCAGGTCCAGGTCATTGGTGGGCTCATCCAGGAGCACAATGTCGAACCGGCTCAGCAGCAGGGCAGCCAGTGCCACCCGGGCAGCCTGGCCGCCGGAGAGCGAAGTCATCAGCGCGTCGGCGCCCACGTCCAGTCCCAGCTCGGCGAGGACGGCGGGAATCCGATCCTCCAGGTCAGCGGCGCCGCTGGCCAGCCAATGGTCCAGCGCGACGGCGTAGGCGTCGTCGGCCCCTTTGGCGTCGGTGCCGAGGGCCTCCGCGGTGGCTTCCATGGCTTGGGTCGCCGCTGCTGCGCCCGTCCGACGCGCAATGTAGCCGGCCACCGTTTCGCCCTCCACGCGTTCGTGTTCCTGGGGCAACCAGCCGATGAAGGCATCTGCCGGTGAAGTGGACACGCTGCCGGCGAACGGCTCGGCAGCACCGGCAAGCAGGCGAAGAAGGGTGGATTTACCGGCACCGTTGGAACCCACCACGCCCACGACGTCGCCCGGCGCGACCGTCAGGTTCAGATGGGAAAAAAGGGTTCGGTGGGCGTAGCCCCCGGACAAATCACGGGCCACGAGTGTTGCAGTCATGCTTCCATCCTATTTTGTTTGTGCGCAGGGATTTTTCGGGCATCATTTTTGCCGTCCAACCTGCCGGACCGGGGGTTTGCCCTTATCCGGCGGCAGCGGTGCGGCGTAAGTTGGGCCCATGAACTCGACCTCCCCCACCGGTCCCGGCGCGCTTCGCCTGATTTTCCCGCAGTGGCAGGGTGCCTCCGGGCCCGCCACCCATCAGTTGCATCCGGGTGTGGACGCGCATGACACCCAGTTGTCCTTCAACCTCGGTCCCGCACTCCTGGAACTGATGTCCCCGGACCATGACGGCCCTAAAGCCTATGTGCCGGTCAGCACCGACACCAGCGACGAAGCCCTCGCAACGGTCAACGGCATCTACGCACGGGAGGCGGTGGTCCGGCAGCTGACGGAAGCGCTGAGGATTCTGCGCGATGCCCGGCCGGAGTCAGTGGTTACCTTTGGCGGAGAGTGCTCGATCAGCGTGGCCCCCTTCAGCCATCTTGCCTCTGTCTACGGCAACGGTCTTGCCGTGCTGTGGATCGACGCCCACTCCGACACCGGGGTCCCGGGCGATTCCTACACCGGGTTCCACTCCATGGCGCTTGCCACCCTGGCCGGCGAGGGGGACGCCGGAATCATCGCGGAGCTTCCGGCGCTGATCCCGCCGGCAAACATTCTGCAGGTCGGACTTCGGCACTGGGACGAAGAGGGCATTGCGGTCAAGGAACGTCTGGGCATCCAGAGCGTTGGCATCACTGGCACGCCGGCGGACAACCGGCAAGTCCTGGAGTGGATTGCCGGAACCGGCGCAACCCAGCTGGCCATCCACATTGACCTGGATGTTGTTGACCGGCGCGACTTCACGGGTTCAGTGGGGCAGGGCACTGACGGGATGCGGATGTCCGAACTCGTGAGCCTCGTCTCCGACGCCGCCGGAGTGGCGGACATAGTCGGGCTGAGCCTGACCCAACATATCCCCATGGAGCTGATGCGGCTCGGCGGCCTGCTCCGGGACCTTCCGGTCTAGGCGCCGGTCCCCTCCGGTCTCCGCGCATAGCTGAACGAGCGTGCACCTCAACCATCAGCGTGCTTATGGTGGGCACAGACACTGATCCCCACGAAAGGACTCACCATGTCACGCATTGCCATTATCGGAGGCCACGGCAAGGTTGCCCTGCACCTGGCGAAGGACCTGACCGCCAACGGCCACCAGGTCACGTCTTTGTTCCGCAACCCGGACCACACTGCCGACGTCGAGGCCACGGGAGCAACCGCCGTCGTCGCGGACGTTGAAAACATGTCCAGTGACGAAATCGCAGAGAAGCTTGCCGGCCAGGATGCCCTGGTCTGGTCTGCCGGCGCAGGCGGCGGAACCGCCGAGCGTACCTACGCTGTAGACCGCGACGCCGCCATCCGCTCCATGGACGCAGCCAAGGCCGCCGGCGTTCCCCGCTACGTCATGGTGTCCTACTTTGGGGCCGGACCCGATCACGGTGTTCCCGAGGACGACGGTTTCTTCGCCTATGCCGACGCCAAGGCCGCAGCAGACGAATACCTGCGCAGCAGCGGACTGGATTGGACCATCCTCGGCCCCAGCGCGCTGACCATGGATCCGGGCACCGGAAAAATCGAGACCGGTCCCGGTGTCGAGGGTACGCAGGTGTCCCGCGAAGACGTGGCACTGGTTGCCGCTGCCGTGCTGGACCGCCCTGCCACCATCGGGCAGACTATCGAATTCAACAACGGTTCGGTTCCGGTCGACGCCGCCCTGGATGCTTTGAAGGAGCAGAAGTAATGAGTCTTGTCGTAGTTGCCACCATGTTTCCGAAGCCCGAGTTTCGTGACGAAGTCATTGTGACGCTGGAAGATGTCATCGCACGCGTCCACGCCGAAGATGCAGGCTGCGAGGTGTACAGCCTGAACGAGGGCCGCGACCGCCTGGTCATGATCGAGAAGTGGGCCAGCCAGGAAGACCTGCAGGCCCACTCCGTGAGCCCCGCCTTCATGGCGCTGACGGCCGCGCTTGAAGGAAAGATGGCAACCGACATGGACGTCCAGATCCTGCAGCCCCATCCGGCCGGCACTCCCGGCCAGGGCCAGGTCTAACCTTGTAAAAGGTTTCGCAGCGTATTTGGAGGCCCCGAATACCCCCTGTTTGGGGGTATTCGGGGCCTTTTCGCGTCGGACATCAAGTCATCAGCCGGCGTCCCGGTGTGATCGACGCCTCCTGTCAGTCCCCGCACCCGAACCCGTAAAATTGGTGGAAGAAGCTTGGATTCGTAGGAAAGTTAGGAGCCATTGGACCTCACCACCACACTGCGCCGCATCGACTACGGCGAGCCTTCGGAGCACGGCGCAACAACTTACATCCTGCACACGGCCGCCGGAAAATTCCGCACCCAGCCGGACAACATCCGGCCCCGTTCCCTCGCCCTCGCAGTGCCTGTCAGTTCCAATCTTCCCGCCCGGCCCCGCCTCACACTGGTCCTCGACGATGACCGCAGCGTGGTGGACTGGCGACCTGCCGCTGAGGATGAGCAGCCGCCGGGTGAAGTGTCACTGCAGGGGGTGGAGTGGGACGGGCACTTCGGCCTGGCGGTGGATTACTACGACACTGCCGCCGCTGCCGCTGCCGCGCCGGACACCCGCTGGGCAGTCGTCCGCAGCGGCCCCGACCGCAGCTTCGTGATCGGCCCCACCGCCGACTATGCCGCAGCTTTCCGAGTGGCCCTCAATCACAACCTCTCCGACGACTACCGCGCTGATACGTTCGACGACCGGTACATCGTTATTCAAGCCGCCCTCGCCGAGTGGGCCTGCTACGCCGCCGAAGGCCCGCGCGCTGACATCTGACATCGCGCTGACATCCGCGATTCCGTCCCCGCTGTACAGCCGCTCAGCGAATGCTCTCGTACGCCTCAAGCGCGTGCCGGCGTGACTCCTTCAGGTCCACGAGCGGCTCGGGATAGGCGGGAGTCAGTGCGTCCGGCACCCAGCGGGCGATGTACGCGCCGTCGGGATCAAAGCGCTTCGCCTGCGTCTGCGGATTGAAGATCCGGAAGAACGGTGCTGCGTCCGCGCCGGAGCCGGCGACCCACTGCCAGTTGGCGGGATTACTCGCGGGGTCGGCGTCCACCAGGGTCTCCCAGAACCATTCCTCGCCCGCCCGCCAGTGGATGCCAAGGTTCTTGATCAGGAAGCTGGCGGCGACCATCCGCACCCGGTTGTGCATCCAGCCCATGCTCCAAAGCTGCCGCTGGCCGGCGTCGACCAGTGGAAACCCTGTTCTTCCGGCCTTCCACGCGTCGAGGGCGTCCAGGCCATCCGGCCGGGATCCCGACGGCGCCTGCGCATCCTTCCCGCGCAGGATCGCCGGGGTCTGCGGTCCGGAGCCCTCCGGATACTCCCAAGGGAACCCGTCGAAGGCAGGCCGCAGGTTCTTGGTGGCCAGATCCGGATTGTGAAAGAGCTGGTGCCAGCAGAACTCACGCCAGCCAATTTCGGTGCCGAACACATCCGGCCCCGGCCCGTTCCCGCGGACGCGGGACAGCCCGTGCCAGACTTGGAACGGACTCACATGCCCCCAGCGCAAGTACGGTGAGAGCCTGCTGGTTCCGGGCTTCGCCGGGCGGTCGCGGCCGTCGTCGTAATGCTGCACCGGCCCGGCCAGGAAATCGCTAAGCGTGGACAGGCCGGCTTCCTCGCCCGGGATCCAGGCTTCCGCCAAACCTGCGGACCAGTCCGGATGCTGCGGCAGCAGGTTCCAATCTTCCAGGTCCTCCCCGGCGGGAATTCCGTCCGGCGGGGCGGCGGCCTTATCCGGAGCCGAAAGATTGTCCGGAACCGGCAGGGGTGCCCGGAAATCCATGGCGGAGACCGTGCGCCAGAAGGGAGTGAAGACCCGGTACGGTCCGCCACCGCCCGTACGCACGGTCCAGGGTTCGTGCAGCAGCGAAGCCTGGAAGCTCTCCGCCTGCACATCAGCGCCAGCGGCCCACTCCTTGACCGCCGTGTCCACCTCCCGCTCCGGACCGCCGTACCGCCGGTTCCAGAAGATCCGCTCCGCGTCCGCTTTCTGCGCGAACGCCGGAACGACGTCGGCCGCCGGCCCCCGCAGCAGCACCAGCGGAATGCCCAGGGCCAATAGGTCTTTCCGCAGGGTCTTCAGGGCGTGGTGCAGCCACCACTTCGCGGCGGCACCCACCGGCCGGATGCCCGGTGATTCCTCGTCCAGAACATATAGGGCTACCGCCTCGCCGTCGTGGGCTGCGGCAAGGAGGGCAGGATTATCCGCTGTGCGCAGATCGTCGCGGAGCCAGGCGATGGAGACCACGGGCGGGTCCTTTCCTTGGGTAACACGACCCTACCCGGGGCCGGGCAGGACGGCCCCTGCCACACGGAACTGCCGTTACGGACCTGCCGTTACGCCCTCTCCTGGAGACTCATCGAAATCTCCGGCCTGGCGCCGGAAGCGGGTCAGTATGCCGGCCAGGGCCGTGAGGTCCTCCTGGCCGAACCCCGGACGGGAAAACACCTGCTTGTTCAATGCGGCAACAGCTTCCGGCACCAGGTCCCTGCCCGCAGGAGTAATTGCCACCAGAACGGTCCGCCCGTCGGACGGATGAGGACGCCGCACAGCGAGTCCCGCGTTCTCCAGGCGGTCCACGGCGTTGGTGACCGATGTGGGATGCACCTGAAGCCGGGCGCCGGCCTTGGCCATGGGAAGCGCTCCGGTGGCTGTAAAACTGAGCAGGGCCAGGAGTTCAAAACGGGAGAAGGTCAGGCCAAACGGTTTGAGGACGCTTTCCACCCGGGTGAGCAGGATCTGGGAAGTGCGCATGACCGCGGTTACCGCAGCCATGCCGTCGGCAGCATCGCCCCACCCGTGTTCCTCCCAATGCCGGCGCGCCTCGGCTATCGGGTCCTGGGCCAGAGGTTTCGGGGCCGGAGGCTGCGGCACGGTCGGTTTCGGCGAGAGGGATTTCGATGACGGAGTCACCCGCGCAGCTCCGGAAACTCATCATCCCGGTACTCGATGCCGGCCCGCACGGCACCGCCGTCGTTCTCCAGGGCGCGCAGCTGGACCCGGCGGATTTTCCCGGACATGGTCTTGGGCAGCTCATGGAACTCCAGCCGCCGGACCCGGAGGTAGGGAGCCAGATGTTCGCGGGCGTACCCCAGAATCGCCAGCGCGGTTTCCCGGTTCGGCTCCCACCCCTCGGCCAGCGCCACGTAGGCCTTCGGCACCGCCAGGCGAAGCTCGTCCGGAGCAGGCACGACGGCGGCTTCGGCCACTGCCGGATGTTCGATGAGGACGCTCTCGAGCTCAAACGGACTGATCTTGTAGTCGGAGGCCTTGAACACGTCGTCGGTACGGCCGACATAGGTGATGTAGCCGTCCGGGTTCCGGATGGCCATGTCACCGGTATGGAAGTAACCGCCCTCCATGGCCGCGACGGTGCGCTCCGGATCGCCGCGGTAGCCGGTCATGAGGTTCAGCGGCGTGCCGGCAAGGTCCAGACAGATTTCGCCCTCGTCGGCCACCTGTCCCGTCGAGGGATCAATGATGACCACCGGAACGCCAGGCAGGGGCCGCCCCATGGAGCCCGGATGCAGTTCGGCGCCCGGGGTGTTACCCACCAAGGCCGTGGTTTCGGTCTGGCCGAACCCGTCCCGGATGGACAGTCCCCAGGCGGCCTGCACCTTGGAGATTACCTCCGGATTCAGCGGCTCACCGGCGCCGATCAGCTCACGCAGGTGCGCCGGACGTTCCCCCAGGCTGGACTGGATCATCATCCGCCATACGGTCGGCGGCGCGCACAGGCTTGTCACGCCGGCCCGGTGCATCTGTTCCAGCAGCGCCTCCGGACGGAAACGGGCGTAATTGTAGATAAAAACGGTGGCTTCAGCATTCCACGGGGCGAAGAAGCTGCTCCAGGCGTGCTTGGCCCATCCCGGCGAGCTGATGTTCAGGTGCACGTCCCCTGGCTGCAAACCGAGGAAGTACATCGTGGACAGATGCCCCACCGGATAGGACACCTGGGTGTGCTCGACCAGTTTTGGCCGGCTGGTGGTTCCGGATGTGAAGTAGAACAGCAGCGGGTCCGCGGCATCGGTGACGGTTTGGAGCTGAACCGGGGTTGCTTCATACGCCTGCGAGTAGTCCAGCCAGCCGCTGTGTTCCGCCGTGGCATCTTTCCCGACCAGGATCTTGGTGCAGGACCCGGGAACGTCGTCGAACTTTGCCGCGTCAGTGGCGTTGGCGATAACCCACTGTGCTTCCCCGCGGAGAATCCGGTCAGCCAAATCCGCACTTCCCGCTGCGGATGCTGTGGGCATGATAACGGCGCCAAGCTTCATGGCGGCGAGCATGCTCTCCCAGAGTTCCACCTGGTTGCCGAGCATCAGCATCACCGGATCCCCCTGGCGGACCCCCTGGTCCGACAGCCAGGCGGCAACCTGGTCGGAACGGCGGACCATGTCATCAAAGCTGTACTTCTGCTCCGACCCGTCCTCTTCCACGATCCACAGGGCGCAAGCCGAGTTGCCGCGGGCCATGGCATCGAACCAATCCACGGCCCAGTTGAACTTCCCCTCCAGCCGCGGCCAGGCAAAGGACTCCACGGCCTTTTCATAGCTGCCCGACAGAGCGAGCAGCTCGTCACGCGCGGCACGGAACAAAGTGGTGGAATTGTTCTGGTTCATCGTGCTTCTTCCTCGTGCTGGAGACTGTCGTCAGTGATGTTTGCTTGGGTCCTGCCCGGGCCGGTCCAGGTGAACACCGGGTCTTCCTTGGCCAGGAAGGCACGAACGCCGATTCCCGGATCAGCTGCCGCCGCCATTTCCTCCTGCCAGCGGTTGCTGGCCTGGTCCAGCGCGTTCCGGCCGGAGTGTCCTGCGCCTTCTGTGCCAACGAACGCAATGATGTCCACCAGCTCCTTCATGGCCTGCAGCGAAAGCTGGGACCTGCCGGCCAGGCGGTGCGCGAAGGATGCAACGTCGGTCCAAAAGTCCGCCTGCGGAATCACCCGTTCCACGAGGCCCAGACGCAGCGCCTGCTCGGCAGGAACAAAGTCGCCGCTGAACAGCAGGTACTTGGCCGCCCCGGGACCGGCCAGCCGAACCAGCCGCTCAATTCCGGACAGCGGATAGACAATGCCGATCTTGGCCGGTGTGATGCCGAAAACGGCACGGTCCGAGGCCAGCCGGAAATCGCACGCTCCGGCCACCTGCCATGCGCCGCCCAGGCAGTAGCCGTCCACGGCGGCGATGACCGGCTTGGGGAACGCCGCAATGGCCTCTTCCCCCGCAGTGACGTCGCCGCCGTCGTGCAGTCCGTTGTCCGGATTGTGCAGGATCGCCTTCAGATCGGAAATGTCAGCTCCGGCAGAGAAATCTTCGCCGTCGCCGCGGATGATGACCACCAACACGTCCGGATCCTCCGCCAGCGGAGCGAGCACGACGGCGAACTCCCGCCACATGCGCGCGGTCAGGGTGTTGCGGCGGCCGGGATTGGACAGCAGTACCGTTGCCACCGGCCCGTCCCGGGTAACCAGCAGGGTGCCTTTGCTCATGGTGTCCTCAGCCTCAGGGGAGTTTCAGCCGCGCAGCTTGACGTTGATCTGCTTGGTCTGGGTAAACCCGGCCAGCATGCCCTCCAGCGACACCTCGCGGCCAATGCCGCTTTGCTTGTAGCCGCCGTAGGACTGGCCCACCACCTGGCCTCCGCCCTGGTTCACCTGCACCCATCCGGCGTCAACCCGGTGGGCGGTGTTCAGGGCGTTGTCCAAGTTGTGGGACCAGACGTAGGCTGCCAGCCCGTAGTGCGAGTCGTTCGCCATCCGGATCACGTCTTCGGTGTCCCGCCACGGGATGGCGACCAGCACGGGACCGAAGATCTCCTCCTGGGCCAGGCGGAAATCGTTGCGTCCTCCGCCAAAAACGGTGGGCAGGTGGAAATAGCCCTCAGTGAGCGGACCTTCAGCGGGAACGTCGCCGCCCAGGAGCGTCTTCATGGAACCGCGGCCGTCCTCAAGGTAGCCGCTGATGGAGGTGAACTGGCTGTTGTTGATGATCGCCCCCATGTCCGTGGCCTCATCCAGCGGATTGCCCACCACCAGCGCGCCCAGTTTGAGGGTGAGCCGTTCCAGGACCTCCTCATAAATGTCCTCGTGCAGGAACAATCTCGACCCGGCGGTGCAGCTCTGTCCCTGGCGGGTGAAGCGCGAGGCCAGCAGCAATCCGTCAATCAGGTCCTCGTCCACGGCATCCGGGAAAACAATCGACGGATTCTTTCCGCCCAGTTCCAAAGACACATGGGCCAGCCGTTCCCCGGCAGTGCGGGCGACGCCGCGGCCCACTTCCGTGGACCCGGTGAAAGAGACTTTGTCCACCCCTGGATGCTCCGCCAGTGCCGCACCGATGACGCTTCCGCGGCCAGTCAGGGCGTTGACCGTGCCGGCCGGAAGATGCCGTGCACAGATCTCGGCGAGCAGCAGAATAGTGAGCGGGGCGTCGTCGGCTGCTTTGAGGATCACGGTGTTGCCGGCGGCCAGGGCTGCAGGGAGCTTGAACCCGGCAATCATCAGCGGAGAATTCCACGGGAGGATGCAGGCCACCACGCCGAGCGGTTCCAGCCGGGTGTACTGCAGCTGGCCGTCGCCGGCCGGCAGGGTAACCCCCTTGACCTCCCCGGCAATTCCGGCGAAGTAGCGGAACAGGGCCACCAGTGTGGTGACTTCCGGGCGTGCCTGGGTGCGCAGGGCGTTGCCGGTGTCCAGGGCCGTCAAACGGGCAAAATCCTCCGCCCGCGCCTCGATGTCATCCGCGATCAGGGACAGCGCCCGTGCCCGGACAGTGAAGTGGACGTTGCGCCAGCCCGGGAAGGCTTGCCGTGCTGCGGCCACCGCCCGGTCAACATCCTCGGGACCCGCAGCCGGAACCCGGGCGATGACGGTTTCCCGCTTGGCCGGGTTCATCACGTCCCGCCACTGACCCGTTGCGGACCCCACGGGCTCCCCGCCGATCCACATGGGCTGGTCGACGCCGGACAGGAACGAGCTGTAATCGGACGTTTCGGAAGGTCCGGCCGCCGGTTCCGACGGAATGTTGAGCTGGGTCATGATGCCTCGTTCTCTGAAGTGTGGTCGGTGTGGAGGTCCGGGGAGTAAATGTCAGCGGTGCTTAAAGTCCGGCTTGCGCTTCTCGATGAACGCGGCCATGCCTTCCTTTTGATCTTCCAGGGCAAAGACGGAGTGGAACACCCGGCGCTCGAAGCGGATGCCCGAGTCCAGGGTGGTTTCGAAGGCGGCGTTGACCAGTTCCTTGCCCAGCATGGCCACTGGAGCGGACATGGAGGCGATGGTTTCCGCCGTGGAGCGGGCTTCGTCGAGCAGCTCGCCGGCGGGCACCACGCGGGCAACCAGTCCGGCGCGTTCGGCTTCCTCAGCGCCGATGGTCCGGCCGGTGAGGATCATTTCCATGGCCTTGGCCTTGCCCACGGCACGGGTCAGGCGCTGGGAGCCGCCAATACCGGGAATCACGCCGAGCTTGATTTCGGGCTGGCCAAACTTGGCCGTGTCAGCGGCGATGATGAAGTCGCACAGCAGGGCCAGTTCGCAGCCGCCGCCCAGGGCATGGCCGGCGACGGCGGCGATCACCGGGGTGCGGACGGCCGCCAGGGTGTCCCAGCCGCGGAACCAGTTCCCCAGGTACATGTCCATGTACGTCTTTTCGGACATTTCCTTGATGTCCGCTCCGGCGGCAAAGGCCCGTTCGGAGCCGGTAATGACAATGGCGCCGATGTCCGGATCGTTGTCCAGCTCCGTTGCGGCCGAGACCACATCCTGCATCAACCCGAAGTTCAGCGCGTTCAGGGCCTTGGGTCGGTTCAGGGTAATGGTGCCCACCCGTCCGCTGCGCTCCAGAAGGATGTTCTCGTACTCGCTCATACTGCTCCGCTCTGTCCTGCCGGCTGCCCGGCGGTGTTGCTGTTGCTGTCTGTGCTGTTCATGGAAGCACTGTTGCTTATGTTGCCATCGGATCCGTCGCTCGCCGTGGCGGCACGGATGGTGTTGATGACGGCGGAGAAGTCCTCTCCGCCGCTGCCGGAGTCCGTGAGTTCCCGGAAGATCTCCCCTGCCCGGCGGCCAAGTTCGGCGCGGACACCGGTGGAGTCCAGCGCATCTGCGGCTAGGCCCAGGTCCTTGGCCATGAGGGCCGCTGCGAAACCGGGCCGGTAGTCCCGGTTGGCGGGGCTGGCCGGAACCGGGCCGGGAACCGGACAGTTGGTCGTCAGCGCCCAGCACTGGCCGGATGCCGCTGAGGCCACGTCAAACAGGGCCTGATGTGTCAGCCCGAGTTCTTCGCCCAGGACAAACGCTTCGCTGACGGCAATCATGGACACCCCAAGGATCATGTTGTTGCAGATCTTTGCGGCCTGACCGGCACCGGGACCGCCGCAGTGCACCACGCGCCCGCCCATCACCTCGAGCAGGGGCAGCGCCGCGGCAAAGTCCTCCCCGGCACCGCCGACCATGAACGTCAGGGTTCCGGCCTCGGCACCCACCACTCCCCCGGACACCGGAGCATCCAAGCCGCGGTGGCCGGTCTCCAGCATCAGGGCGTGGGCCGTGGTGGCGTCGTCCACCGAGATGGTCGAGCACTCCAGGAAGAGGGCATCGGGGGATGCTGCTGCGAGGAGGCCCAGGGTGTCACCGTCTCCTGAAAGGGCATTGAGCACGTGCGTTCCCGTGGGCAGCATGGTGATCACGACGCCGGCTCCGGACACCGCTTCGTCAGCGGAGGCCGCCATGCGGATGCCGGCCGCAGCAGCCTTGTCCGCTGCTGCCGGAACCGGGTCGTAACCGGTGACGGAGTAGCCCGCGGCCACCAGGTTGGCAGCCATTGGACCGCCCATATTGCCCAGCCCGATGAAACCTATCTGCATCCCGTGCTCCTGTGTCTGTGTGTCTGGTTCGACTGTCATCGCTGCTCCTGGCTGATCAAAGAACTGTCGGTTTTACGGTCCTGCAGGCCCTCCCACAGATCGGGACGGCCGTCCAGCGGGGCAAAGTAGGAATCAACGTCTGCCTGCCGCACCTCCGCCAATGTGGCCGGCGTCCACCGCGGATTGCGGTCCTTGTCGATGACCTGCGCCCGGACTCCTTCGGCGAAGTCCGGTGCGGTCAAGGCATGAAGTGAAACCCGGTATTCCTGTTCCAGCACGCTCGGCAGGTCCGGAAGTTCCCTGGCCCGGCGCAGCGACTGCAGTGTCACCTTGAGCGCCGACGGGGATTTCGAGAGCACGACGGCGGCTGCCGCCTTTGCGTCCTGGGCGTCCGAGCGGAGCAGCGCGTCAACGATGGTCTCCACGTCCTCGTAGGCGTAGCAGTCATCGATCCATGCCTGGGCTGCAGCAAGGGGCGCATCCGGCGCCTTCCGGGCAAATTCCAACAGCACTTCGTCCGCCGGCCTCTGTTCCAGCGCCGCCGACAGCTCGCCGAGGCGGGAGCTGTCCACATACACATCGGCCAGTCCCATCAGCAGGGCATCAGGCCCCGTCATGGTCCCTGCGGTGAGGGCTGCGTGGGTGCCCAGCTCGCCGGGCGCCCGGGAGAGCAGGTAGGTGCCGCCCACGTCGGGAATGAAACCGATGCCCGTTTCCGGCATGCCCACTTTCGTGCGCTCCGTGACGACCCGGTGCCGTGCGTGCGCCGAAACGCCGACGCCGCCGCCCAGCACAATGCCGTCCATCAGGGCCACGTACGGTTTGGGATAACTGCTGATCCGGGCATTGAGTTCGTACTCCTCAGCCCAGAAACCGGCTGACTCCGCGCCACCGTTGCCGGCATCGTGGTACAGGGCCACGATGTCACCGCCGGCACACAGGCCGCGCTCTCCGGCGCCGGAGAGCAGGACGGTGGCTACGCCGTCGTCGTGCTCCCACGCATCCAAGGCATCGCTGATCAGGGAAACCATGGTGGCCGTGAGGGCGTTGATCGCCTTGGGCCGGTTCAGGATGATGTGCCCCAGGTGTCCTCGGCGTTCGAGCAGGACCTCAGGTTCGCGAGCCTCGGGTGTTTCGGGTGTTTCAGTCATTTCAGGCCTCCGCCAGCGTGCGGCCGACAATGAGCTGCATGATCTCGTTGGAGCCTTCAAGTATTTGGTGGACCCGCAGGTCCCGAACGATTTTTTCCACTCCGTATTCGGAGAGGTAGCCGTAGCCGCCGTGCAGCTGCAGGGCTTCGTTGGCCACTTTGAACGCGTTGTCTGTGGCCACCCGTTTGGCGATGGCGCAGAGTTTGACGACGTCGGGCGCTTCCCGGTCCAGCGCATCGGCACCCCGCCAGAGCATGGTGCGTGCGGTCTGCAGGTCCATTTCCATATCGGCCAAACGGAACAGGAGGGAGGACTGTTCGATGAGCGGTTTGCCGAAAGCGGTGCGCTCCTTCAGGTGCGCCACGGTCTTGTCCAGCGCCGCCTGCGCGCCGCCCAGGGAGCACGCTCCCATGTTCAGGCGCCCGCCGTTCAGTCCCTTCATGGCGATGCCGAAGCCGGCGCCCTCGTCGCCCAGGCGGTTGGCCACCGGAACGCGCAGATCAGTGAAGATCACCTGTGCAGTGGGCTGCGCATTCCAGCCCATCTTGCGCTCGGGCGGTCCGAACGAGAGGCCCGGCGTGTTGGCCGGCACCACAATGGCGCTGATGCCGCGCGGACCGGCACCGCTCGTGCGGGCCATGACGATGTAGTAGCTGGAGGAGCCGGCTCCGGAAATGAACTGCTTGACCCCGTTAAGCACGTACTCGTCGCCGTCGCGCACTGCCTTGGTGGTCAGTGCCGCCGCGTCTGAACCCGCTCCGGGCTCCGTCAGGCAGTAGCTGCCCAGCGCCTGCATGGATGCCAGTTCCGGAACCCATTGGGCCCGCTGCTCGGCGGAGCCAAAGGTGTCGATCATCCACACCACCATGTTGTGGATGGAAATGTAGGCAGCTATGGAGGGGTCCGCTTTGGAAAGTTCTTCGAAAATCAGCACCGCGTCCGATCGGGAAAGGCCCGAGCCGCCGTACTCCTCCGCAGCATAAATGGCACCCATGCCGAGTTCTCCGGCCTGGGCCAGGACATCCACCGGGAAATGCTTTGTTTCATCCCATTTCGCCGCGTTGGGGGCCAGCGCGTCGGAAGCAAATTCCCGCACCATATCCCTAATGGCCTGCTGGTCCTGCGTGAGTTCGAACATGCTCCGCCCTTCATTGGTGCCGTGACGCCTAACATACTTGGACTCCCTAGTAATTACTAGGGCTTCCAAGGACTCTTTCTTCCGGGCACCTCTGCTGCGGCGGTTGTTAGCTGACTTATCATTCCGGACGGCGTCATAGTTAGACCACCACGGCAGTGTCTGCAAGAATTCCCGAACCGGCCATTACTGCCAGGATTGCGCTGGCCCGCGGCCGCTGAGTGCGGCCCGCAAACGTTCTGAATTGCTTCCTTATTCCCGCCCCGTCACGGGGCTTCATGCGCGTTCATCCGGGGCCATGATCCTTGGCGCGCCCCTGTCCCGCAGCCTACCGTTGCGAAGCTGCGGGCAGTTCTCCCGCAGCCTCATGAGCCCCGCTGGAATTCATCCCCCGGGATTCACCTCCCCCGCAAAAGGAGTACCCATGCTTATCTCCGGCCTTTTTGTCGGCATGGCCCTGGGCTTTGTCATGCAGCGCGGGCGCTTTTGCGTCACCGGTGCTTTCCGCGATGTTTGGATCACGCGCAACACGCGCTGGCTGACCGCTTTCCTTGTGGTGGTGGCGGTCCAGAGTGTAGGCATTTTCGCGCTGGACGCTGCCGGCGTCATTTCACTCAATTCCGGCCCGTTCCCGTGGCTTGCCACTATTGTTGGCGGTTTCATTTTCGGATTCGCCATTATTCTGGCCGGCGGGTGTGCCACCGGTACGTATTACCGTGCCGGTGAAGGTCTGGTGGGGAGCTGGCTCGCGCTCATCACATATGCGCTCTTTGCCGCCGTCATGAAGACGGGACCGCTGTCCGGCTTCAATACCTCCATGCGCTCCGTGACCGTTGAGCAAAGCAACTTCTATTCGGTGCTCAATGTCTCACCATGGATCTTCGTAGCTCTGCTGGTGGTTGGCGTTACCCTGGCGGTCCGCCACCACCTGAACAAGCCGCGCTTCAAATTGGCAGCTCCGCCGGCATCAAAAACCGGACTGGCACATTTGTTGTTTGAAAAGCCCTGGAATGCCTTTGCCACCGCAGTGGTTATTGGCCTGATCGCCATTGCCGCGTGGCCGCTGAGCTGGGCCACCGGACGGGAGGCCGGTCTGGGGATCACCACCCCGTCCTCCAACGCCGTCAACTACCTGGTCACGGGAGATCCCGAACTCGTGGACTGGGGGGTGCTTCTGGTTGCCGGCATCCTGGTCGGCTCGTACATCGCAGCCAAGGGCAGCGGTGAATTCCGGATTCGGGTCCCCGACGCCGCAACAGTCGTGAAGAGCCTTGGCGGCGGCGCCCTGATGGGCATCGGAGCTGCACTGGCAGGCGGCTGCACCATCGGCAACGCCATGGTGGAGACCGCACAGTTCAGTTTTCAGGGCTGGACGGCGCTGGTGTTCATGATTCTGGGCACCGGTGCGGGCGCTCGCCTCACGATTATGAACCGCCGTTCCTCGTCCGGTTCCGGTCCCGCCAATGTTCCCGCCCGCGCCGCGGCACTCAGCTAAACCCGCAGCTCCCGGATAAACCAAAAGCACCCCGGGCAACATCTTCCGACAACAAGCAACCCGCCCGGAAACAGGCGGCTCCCGAAAGGAAACACTTCCCATGGCCCAGGTAACCCTCCAAACCAACGGACAGGTCTGCCCCTTCCCCCTCGTCGAGGCCAAGGACACCATGGCCTCGCTGGCAACCGGCGACGAACTGGTGATCAACTTCGACTGCACCCAGGCCACCGACGCGATTCCGCGCTGGGCCGCGGAGAACAACTACCCCGTCACCGACTTCTCCAAGATCGGTCCGGCGGAATGGTCCATTACGGTGCGGAAGGCCTGAACTGCGGGGTTCGCTTTCTGCCCGCCAGCCGTTACCCGCCCGACCGCCCGGCGAAGGCAGCAAGCCGGTCCCTTGTGTCCGCTGAAGCCGCCATTGAGGCAATCGTTTCTGCTTCCTCCTGCAGATGCGTCTCGTAGCCAGCAGTGCTTCGGGCACGCAGCAGCCGTTTGGTCGGGCCCAGCACGGAAACAGCCCCTGAGGCCAGCTGCTCCCCCAGCTCCTGCGCCCTGCCGGCAATCTCCTCGGCGGGCACCAGCTCATTGATCAGTCCCCACTCGAGGGCATCGGCGTGGCCGGCCACCCTTCCGGCCAGGCACATCTCGGCCGCCCGGCGCGGTCCGGCCAGTTCAGGCAGCAGATAGGACACGCCGCAGTCCGGCGTCAGGCCCACTCCCGCGTAGGCGGCCAGGAACCGTGCCTTCGGCGAAGCCAGGATGAAGTCCGCATTGAGCGCCAGGCCGAGTCCGGCACCGGCTGCCGGCCCGTTCACCACCGCTATGCTGATCAGCCGGGATTTGGCCAGCGCCAGGACGGCCTCATGCAGTCTGCCGGCCAGTTCCTTGAGGAAAGCGCCCTGATCTGCGGCGGCAGCCATGGCAGCCACATCGCCCCCGGCACAGAAGAAGCGGCCGGCACCCTGCAGCAGCAGGACATGGCAGTCCGCGTGCATTTCGGCGTCGGCGAGCGCGGCACAGAGTTCCTCCGCCAGCTCCAGGTCAAGAGCGTTGGCGGAGTCCGGACGATTCAGCGTCAGCCGCGCCAGCGCGCCGTCGTACTCCAGGGTGAGACGGCGGTACGTCATGCGTCGGATCTCCTTCTGCGTGGTCGGTCTTCCGGCTGCGCGTCAGTCTAACCGGGCACGTCAAGATCTTCCCCTGCGTCGTCCGCTGGGACAGAATGTGGGCCAACAGGTCTGCGGGCGCGCTGGTGCGGCTACGCGGCAAGCACTTCATTTTGGGGGTACAGCGTGTCCGTTCATCCGCTTCTTGCACTGTCCCGCAGCCAGTCTCTTGGCGACCTTCCGCGGCGCAGCGCCTTGCGCTTCCCGGAGCGCACCGCCGTCGTCGACGGTGATGTCCGCCTGAGCTTCGCTGACTTCGAACGCGCCGTGGGCGCCGCCGCAGCGGCCCTGCAGGCGCACGGGATCACGCCCGGCGACCGTCTGGCCCTGCTGTCCCGCAATAACTGGCAGTTTGCGGCGCTGGCCTTTGCGACGGCGCGCGCCGGCGTGGTCCTGGTTCCGATCAACTTCATGCTGGGTGCCGACGAGGTGGCCTACGTATTGGATCACAGCGGCGCCACGGCATTCGTGGTCCAGGACGCGCTGGTGCCGGTGGCCGAAGCCGCCATGGAGGCAGCCGAGACCGACGGGGTTGTTATCCGGACCAGCATCTGCAGCGGAATGGAGCCGGCACCCGCCGGTTGGGGGAACGTGCGGGACTGGTTCGAGTTCGACGGCGGTACCGCGCCGCTTCCGGTGGTGGCCGACGATGACCCGGTGCGGCTGATGTACACCTCGGGGACTGAATCCCGACCCAAGGGCGCGCTGATGTCCAGCCGGTCCCTGATGTGGGAATACGTCTCGGCAGTGGTGGACGGCTACATGACCGCGGACGACGTGGACCTGCATACCCTGCCCCTGTATCACTGTGCCCAGCTGGACTGCTTCCTCGGCCCGGACATCTACCTCGGCGCCACCAGCATCATCCTTCCGGCTCCGGATCCGGCGGCCATCCTGGCCGCCATTGAACGCGAGAAGGTCACGAAGTTCTTCGCTCCGCCGACGGTGTGGATTTCCCTGCTGCGCTCCCCGCTTTTCGATGCAGCGGATCTGTCCTCCCTCCGGAAGGGCTACTACGGGGCGTCTGCCATGCCGGTGCAGGTGCTGAAGGAGCTGCGGCAGCGCCTGCCGGACGTACGGTTTTGGAATTTCTACGGCCAGACGGAAATGGCACCGGTCGCCACCATCCTCGGTCCGGAGGACCAGCTGGCGCATGCCGGATCCGCGGGGAGGCCGTCGCTGAACGTGGAGACTGCCGTGGTTGATGACGATGACCGTCCTGTTCCTCCCGGCACCGTCGGAGAGATCGTGCACCGCAGCCCGCACGCGACGCTGGGCTACTACCGGGATCCTGAACGCACCGCCGAGGCTTTCGCCAACGGCTGGTTCCATTCGGGTGACCTGGGCTATTTCGACGACGAAGGTTACCTAAGCGTCGTGGACCGCAAGAAGGACATGATCAAGACCGGCGGTGAAAATGTGGCAAGCAGGGAGGTGGAAGAGGCAATCTACCTGCTCGACGGCGTCGCCGAAGCTGCTGTGTTCGGGGTGCCCCATCCCCACTGGGTGGAAGCCGTCGCCGCGGTGGTGGTTCCCCGGCCGGGCGTTGAGCTGGTGCCCGAGGAGGTCATGGCGCATACCCGCAGCCTGCTCGCCGGCTATAAAACGCCCAAGTACGTCATCATTGCGGACGCGCTGCCGAAGAACCCCAGCGGAAAGATCGTCAAGCGGCAGCTGCGGAACGAGCACACGGATCTGGGGACGTCGTCGGCGGCAATTTTGCCTGCGCCGGGGCTGAATTGACGGATGTCCAACGCGGGCCTAGCTTTGCAGCTGTGGATGCGTGAGACGGATCACTGACAACAGGCAAGGGAAGCACAGCTATGGAACACAGGTACCTCGGCAACAGCGGACTCAAGATCTCCGAAATCATCTACGGCAATTGGCTGACCCACGGCTCCCAGGTGGAGAACGACGTGGCCACCGAGTGCGTCCGTGCTGCCCTGGATGCCGGCATCAGTACTTTCGATACGGCAGATACGTACGCCAACACGGCTGCCGAGACGGTCCTTGGCGCAGCCCTGAAGAATGAACGCCGGGAGTCGCTGGAGATCTTCACGAAGGTGTATTGGCCTACCGGTCCGGCCGGGCACAATGATTCCGGGCTGTCCCGCAAACACATCATGGAATCCATCAACGGTTCCCTGCAGCGCCTGCAGACCGACTACGTGGACCTCTACCAGGCCCACAGGTATGACTCGGAGACGCCGCTGGAGGAAACCATGCAGGCCTTTGCCGACATCGTGCGGCAGGGCAAAGCCCTCTACATCGGCGTCAGCGAATGGAACGCCGAGCAGCTCCGCGCCGGACAGGCCCTCGCCAAAGACCTGGGGTTCTCGCTGATCTCCAATCAGCCGCAGTACAACATGCTGTGGCGGGTCATCGAAGCGGAGGTGGTACCGGCTTCGGAAGAGCTGGGCATCTCCCAGATTGTCTTCTCCCCCATGGCGCAGGGCGTCCTCAGCGGCAAGTACAAGCCGGGTGCCGACCTGCCCGAAGGCAGCCGTGCCACCGATGCCAAGGGCGGCGCGAAAATGATCAGCCGATGGATGAAGGACGATGTGCTGGCCGGTGTCCAGAAGCTGCAGCCGATTGCCGATGAGGTCGGGCTGACCATGGGCCAGCTGGCTGTCGCGTGGGTGCTGCAGAACCCCAACGTGGCTGCCGCCATCATCGGCGCCTCTCGTCCGGAGCAGGTCACCTCGAATGTTCAGGCGGCGGGAGTGGTGCTGAAGCCGGACGTCCTGTCCCGCATCGATGATGCCGTCGGCTCACTGGCCGAGCGTGATCCCGCTAAGACCCAGACCCCGGAGAGCCGTCCGTCCTAGATGACTCCCGAACATTTGAATGCCGAACATGCGCACACCCCGCTTCCTCTGGCAGGCCGCACCGCTGTCATCACCGGGGTCAGCAGGCGTCAGGGGATCGGCTTTGCCGTGGCTTCCCGTCTGGCGCGGATGGGCGCGAGTCTCTTCCTCGCGCACTATTCTCCGCACGATGCGGATCAGCCGTGGGGCGCGGACTCGATTGACGACGTCGTCGGCGGCTTGCGGGATTGCCTTGCCGATGGGGCGCAGCTGGCCCACGCGAGCATTGACCTGGCCGATGCCGGTGGCGCGGGGCAGCTGATCCGGGATGCCGCCGCAGCGTTGGGTCATCTGGACATCCTGATTTGCAACCACGCCCGCAGCGGCGGCGACGGACCGTTGGAGGACATGAGCGCCGGGAAGCTCGATGCCCACTGGCGGGTGAATGCCCGTTCTACGATCCTTGCCACCCGCGACTTTGCCCTGCAGCACGATGGGCGGTCCGGGGGCCGCGTGGTGTGGATGACTTCCGGCCAGATCAACGGCGGAATCATGGAGGACGAGATTGCCTACGCCACGTCGAAGGCGGCCCTGGCCGGGATCACCCCGTCAGTGGCCGCTGACCTGGTCCGCCGGGGAATTGTCCTTAATACCGTGAACCCTGGTCCGGTGAACACCGGCTATCTGGATGTCGACACCGCCGACCGTCCTCCGGAAGTCCTTGCGGAGGTTCTTTCTCGGTTTCCGGGCGGGCGATTCGGAGAACCCGATGACCCTGCCCGCCTCATCGCTTGGCTGGTCAGTGACGAGGGACGGTGGATGGTAGGTCAGGTGCTCAGCAGTGACGGCGGATTCCGCTAATTTTGCATCCGATGGTTTTGGCGGCGGAATAGCGTTGTTCGCTGTAGATGTCGCTGGCTGAAGATAGTGGACGCGCGTCTTGGAACGACAATGTGCCAGTTCCTAGAACGGCGGCGGATCATCGCCGTAGTCATCGGGACTTTCGTCTGCACCGCTCCGGCAGGAAACGTCAGGCCGAACGCGCTGCGCTGCGGCAACGCCAGTGTCGGGTCCTTTCGCCAGCGTGAGATGCGGGTCGGTGCGGTAGGTCCGGCCTCCCGGTGACGTCCACTCGATGATTCCCGGTGAGCGTTGTCGTGCTTTCCAGAAGCCCCGGGATTTGAACATGTGATGCCGCCGGCAGAGATGTTCCAGGTTGTCGTGGTCGGTGGTGCCACCATGGGACCACGGTTTGGTGTGGTCGATCTCGGAGATCACGGCGTTGGTCCGGCATCCCGGGAACCGGCAGGTCCCGTCGCGGGCCCGGAGCCAGCGCTGCAACCCGGCAGGAACTTTCCGTCGCCGGCCGACCCGCAGGATCTCGTCGGTGCCCGGGTGGCGTTCCACGGGTGTCCAATGGGCTGCCTGCCGGGCGAGCCTGCGGGCGGTTTCGGGGCTGATGGGCCCGTACCCGTGCAGTTCCGCAGGCTGTTCATCAGCTCCGAAGAGGGTTTCCGCGGTGATCAGGACCAGGATTTCCGTGCGTGCCCGGGCACGGGCACGGGTCTTCGTGGTGATGCTGTCGTGGGTGTCATCACCGGCATCCACATCAGCTCTGTCATCCTGGGCAGCATCACCACCCTCCCGGCCTTCCTCAATCCCGCCCTCGAGGAGGTCAGCGAGGATGTCCGCACGCAACGCGTCCACCCGCCGCGGATCTCCGGCAGCTTGTTCACCTCGGGCAGCTGTGGTCAGCTGCGTGTAAATCAGCTGGGCACGGGCCGCCGGCAACAACGCCGACAACCAGGACATGCCGTCCTCGTCCGGTGCCAGACAGACCCGGCGCTGTTCAAACGCTGTCCCGTGCCGGACGCTGATGGTTTCCGGATACGCTTTTTCCCGCATGCGGCGGGCCTTCACCCGGAACTGAGACGGCGTCTGTCCCGCCACAGCCATTTCCAGCAGATCATTTTCAAAGCCGGCCAGTTCAGCCTCGGGAACATTCTGGGACTGGTCCAGCACGGTTTGGACATGCCCATAACTGAGCATTCCTTCTTCCAAACTGGCCAGGGTTGCCGTGTGGGTGGAGCACAGCTGTCCGGCGTCGCTCATCAGCATCTTGGCGGTGTTGGTGGGCAGGTGCAGGATGGCGGCAGCTTCCTCCGCAGCGAGACTGAACGTCAGTCCCGGATCTTCCCTACCGATGTCTTGGAGTAGATCATCGCGGAAGACGGTCTCCATCCGGTGCAGGATTTTCGCTTGCTGGGCCTGAGCCCAACGGATCAGGGCATCCAACCGGGACAACACCACCCCGGCTTCGTCCTGGGTCAGGGACTCAGCCGCCTGCAGGGCCAACGAACCGGTGAACCCGTCCCGGTATGAGGGACCAAAGCCGGAGGAGGCCTGCGCAGGACCATTCTGGGCGGAATCGCTATGGGCGGTACAGGAATCGGCCCTTCCGGGCTCCGCTTGGTAGACCGAGAGACTCGGCCCAGCAGCCCGTCCGGCACCGGTGGGTTCACCAGTGTCGCCGCGCCGCCGAGAAGATCCGTTCTGATCCATGTCTTCAGGCTTTCACCCGCCACTGACATTTCCGACGCGAAAACAGCCCAAAATGACCCAAAACAGGCCCTTTTGAGGCACGCCAAATACCCGACTTTTCGCACCCCACTACCTGTCTAAGAGCGGATTTACCTGCGGACCACCTGTGTCAGGATGCAGAGGTGTCAGCGGGAGGCAGATCTGTTCGCTCCGCTGGACGGACGCCGGACGAAGCATTGATGGCCATCCCCGAGGTCTTCCACCTCGATTAGGCGCGCAACTGCCGGCATGGAGACATGGTGATTAGCCAACAAAAAACGCGGACCGGCCCCTGTGTTATCAGGAGCCGGTCCGCGTTCCGGGCAATGCCGTACTGCTTCTAGGTTGTTGTGGCCCTAGGTCGTTGTGGAAGCATCGAAACCTGTCAGCCCGCGTGCGCCATGGCAGGAACCTTCAGCAGGTCTTCCTTGGCAGGACGGATCATGAAGAAGCCAATCGGCGCGGCCAGGAGAATCGCAGCACCGGCCCACATGAACGCGGCCGAGTATCCGCTGACCAGGGCGCCGGCTTGGACGCCGGGAAGAACCTCGTTGCTGCTGAGGTATGAGGTCATTGCCGCAGTGTAGATCGCAGTGAACAGAGCCGTTCCGATGGACCCGCCAATCTGCTGCGTGGCGGAAACAGCGGCACTGGCGACACCGGCGTCGTGCTCGTCGATGCCGGCCAGCGCAACGTTCTGCAGCGGAACAAAAATCATGGCCAGGCCGAAGCCCAGAAGAATCAGGCCGGGCAGGACCTCCAGCGCGTAGTTTCCTTCCACAGTGATGAAGGACAGCCAGAAGAGGCCGACGGCGCCCACCACCGGTCCCAACGTCATCGGCAGGCGGACACCCGTACGGGGAAGGAACTTCGAGAGCACTCCTGCACCGGCGGTGATGGCGAGCGTCATCGGCAGCGAGGCCAGGCCGGACTTCAGCGGCGAGTAGCCCAGGACAATCTGGAAGTAGAAGACCAGGAACAGGATTCCGCCCAACAGGGCGGCGCCGGTCAGGGCAGAGATCAGGAAAGCGCCGCCGCGGACCCGGTTAGCCAGCACGCGCAGCGGCAGCAGCGGGTTGGACACCTTGGATTCCACGAACACGAAAGCAGCCAGGATGACGACGCCGGCCACCAGGAACCCGATGGTCTCAACGCGGACCCAGCCCTCTTCCGCCTGGGCGAAGCCGTAAACCAGCGACGCGAGTCCGGCAACCACCAGGACGGCGCCGGGCAGGTCGTAGCGGGTGTTGCCGTGGGCCTTGCTCTCCCGGATCAGGGGCAGGCCGGCGGCAATGGCGACGACGGCGATCGGCACGTTCACCAGCAGGCACCAGTGCCACGATGCGTACTGCGTCAGCACGCCGCCCAGCAGCAGGCCGATGGCCGCACCGCCGCCGCCGATGGCGCCGTATACCGCAAAGGCTTTAATGCGGTCCTTGCCCGAGGGGAAGGTGATGGTCAAAATAGCCAGCGACGCCGGCGCGAGAAGCGCAGCGAAGGCACCCTGCAGGCCACGGGCGGCAAGGAGCATTTCGGTGCTGGAAGCAAAACCGCCCAGCGCAGAAGCAGCGGCAAAGCCGAGCATGCCCACCATGAAGGTGCGCTTGCGTCCCCAGTAGTCGGCGATCCTGCCGCCCAGCAGCAGCAGGGACCCGAAAGCCAGGGCATAAATGGTGACCACCCAGGTGCGGTCACCGTCAGACATGCCGAGATCCAGCTGGGCGTCCGGCAGGGCAATGTTGACGATGGTTCCGTCCAGGACGACCATCAGCTGGGCCAAAGCCAGGACGGACAGGAGAAGCCAGCGGTGCGGATGCGCCGAGTGGTCGACGGCCGGAGACAATCCGGCGGGGGTGGTGCGGTCCATGTAACGAAGATCCTCAATCAAAACGAACTGGTTGGTTGGCTTAGATAGACTACAGGCATGAGAAGCGACGGCGAGGCAACACGGGCCAGAATCATGGCGGCAGCGCGCACTGAATTTGCCCGGCACGGACTGGCCGGCGCACGGGTGGACCGGATTGCGTCCGAGGCCAAAGCCAGCAAGGAGCGGCTGTATGCCTATTTCCGTGACAAGCGCTCCCTCTTCGCCGCCGTCCTGAGGGACAACCTGCAGGAAACCACGGCTCAGATTCCCAAGGACGCGTCGGACCTGCCGGGATTCGTCGGCGCGATGTTCGACCACGCCGTCGAAAAACCCGAGCACCTGCGCATGCTGGACTGGGCGCGGCTGGAAGAGGAACCCAATGTGCTCCTGCCCACACCGTGCGGCCGGCCGGGTCCCCTCAACGAAGACATCGTCATTGCCCAAAAACAGGGCGTCATTGATCCGTCATGGGACCCTGACGAGCTGATGGTCCTGCTCTTCTCCCTGGCCACCGCCTGGGCGCAGTCCCCCGAAACCCTCTTCACCGGGAAACCTGATGACACCAGGGAATCCCGTCAGCAGCGCAGAGACGCGGCCGTTGCCGCGGCCTGCCGCATCCTGGAGCCGCGACCGCAGGCGTAACAGCAACGCTCCGGGCCAGCGCCTCCGCCATCCTCTCCCCAGGCATCACTGCAATACAGCGTCTTGGTTCGTTGGCGGATGGTGCGGGCATTGCCATACTGGGAGGGTCTTCGCACGATTCCTCCCTCTGCCGAAAGGCCACCTGTGCCAGAGCGAACCATCGTCATTACCGGGGCAAGCGACGGCATCGGTGCCGCTGCAGCCCGCACCCTGCACAGCTTGGGTGACCGCGTCGTCGTCGTCGGGCGGTCGCCGGAGAAGACATCGGCGGTCGCGAAGGAAATCGGCGCGGACTATCTGCTCGCGGATTTTGCCCGGCTAGATGACGTCAGGACCCTCGCGGGAAGACTGCTGGAGCGCTATCCGCGCATTGATGTCCTGGTCAACAACGCCGGAGGCATCATGGGCCGGCGCGAAGAAACGGTGGACGGACACGAAAAGACGCTGCAGGTCAATCATCTGGCCCCGTTCCTGCTGACCAATCTGCTGATGGAACGGCTGCTGGACTCCGGTGCGAGCGTCATCAACACGTCGAGCGTGGCCAACAGCCTCTTCGCCCACTTCGATATTGACGATCTGGAGGCCCGCCGCAAGTACAGCCCCAACCGCGCCTACGGAAACGCCAAGCTGGCCAACATCCTGTTCACCCGGGAACTGGATGCCCGCTACCGGGCCCAAGGCATTTCCACGGCCGCCTTCCACCCCGGCGGGGTGGCAACCTCCTTCGCCTCGGAATCAACGTCCATGATGCGCGTGATGTACCGGACGGTCCTGAACCGATTCCTCATCTCTCCCGAGCAGGGCGCCCAGACACTGGTGTGGCTGGCCACTGCGGCTCCGGGACAGGACTGGCAGCCGGGCAAGTACTACTACAAGTGCAAGATCTCCACCGCCAACAAAGACGCTTACGACGCCGCCCTGTCTGCGCGGCTCTGGGAAGAAAGCTCCCGGATGGTGGGGCTGGCCGCCGGCTGAGACGTCGTGGCGGCAACGGGCCACCAGTGCCCGCAGGTCGGACAGAGAACCGGACACGGCCCCGGCGGCCTGCGCGTGGACCGGCACCTTGAGCTAGCTCCCTGCGCCCGGCTACCGTTGCACGTCAGGGGTGGCTCCGCCCAGGAGTGACGACATATGCAGAATCTTTCCGGCATCAACGTTTCCGAACCTCCCACTGGTCCCGGCTGCGTGGAGTGCACAGCGGAGGGTGGCTGGTGGTTCCACCTGCGCCGGTGTGCCGAATGCGGCCACATCGGCTGCTGCGACAGTTCACCCAACCAGCACGCCACCGCGCACGAAGCGGCAACCGGACACCCGGTCATCCGCAGTTATGAACCAGGTGAAGACTGGTTCTGGGACTACCGGACCAGCTCCGTCTTTGAGGGTCCGGCCCTGGCGCCCCCGCTGAGCCATCCGCTGAACCAGAGCGTTCCGGGGCCGGCCGGAAGGGTTCCGCGCAACTGGCAGAGCAAACTGCATTAGGGGCCTCACCGGCTCCTCAGTGTTGGGCCGGTTGCCCGCATCACATCCGTCCAATTGCTCCACGTCGCTCGCGTAATCTGGAGTCATGGCACGTACATACATAGTTACTGGATCAGGATCGGGAATCGGCGCCGCTACAGCCGAACTGCTGCGCGAGCGCGGCAACACCGTTGTGGGAGTGGACCTCCGCGGCGCTGAGGTCGAAGCGGACCTGAGCACCCCCGAAGGCCGCCGCACGGCTGTCGACAAGGCATTGGAGCTCGCCGGCGGAAAGGTGGACGCCGTCATTGCCTGCGCCGGCATCTCCGCCCCGGCACCCATCACGGTTGCGGTCAACTACTTCGGAGTTACTGAATTCCTGGAACTCCTGGCTCCCACGCTGGCGAAGAGCGAGGCACCGCGGGCCGCAGTGGTCAGCTCCATGGCGTCACTGCAGCAGAACTCCCCCGAGCTCGTGGACGCACTGCTGGCCGGCGATGAGGCACGCGCCCTGGAAATCGGTGCAGCCCTTGCCGAGCAGGGTCCGCAGGTCGGCTACCTGAACTACCCCTCCTCCAAGCGTGCGCTCAGCCGCTGGGTCCGACGCGAGAGCATCACGGACACCTGGGCCGGCGCAGGCATTCCGCTGAACGCCGTGGCTCCCGGCACCGTGATCTCGGCCATGACCAAGGACCTGCTGTCCACCCCCGAGGGACGCAAGATGGTGGACGCCTCAGTGCCGATGCCGCTGAACGGGCACTCCGAAGCGATCGTCATTGCACGGCTTCTCGCCTGGCTGACCAGCGAAGAGAACACGCACACCACCGGCCAGACCATCTACACCGACGGCGGCGCTGATGCGACGCTGCGCGGGGATGACATCTGGGGCGCATAACAACCCCCTCAGTCCCCGGGCTGTGAATGCCCTGCAGCCGTTAAAGCGGCCCCGGAACCTTCGTTCCGGGGCCGTTTCCGTGTGCGGCGCAGGATGCCCAGCCGGAGCGACAGGTACGCCAGACCGCCGGCGGGGATCGGCAGCCAGAACTGCACGAGGCGCCAGGACAGCACCCCGAGAAGTGCGGCATGATCCGGCGCCCCGAATGCCACGAGCATGGGCACCAGCACGCCCTCCACCAGCCCCAGACCACCCGGAGTGAGCGGCACCAACGCCACCAGGTTGGCGAGCGAATAGGCCAGCAGCAGTTCTGCAGGATGAAGCACGTGCCCGAAAGCGGCCAGGAAAAGCCAAAGACACGCAGCATCCAGGACATAGCGGAGGGCGGCAAGAACAACCGCTGCCGCCAGCCTGCGCGGATCCCGGCGAAGCATCTGCACTTCGCCGGCGATCGTCCTGACAAACTGCTCCGCAGAGGCGGGAGAAACGATCCTTACGGCTCGGGCCACGGCACGCACGGCATGGACAGCCCCGGCCAGGTGCCGGTCCAGCACCGTAAGCACAGCGATGGACAATGCCAGGAGCACCAGCACCACGGCACCGGCGATGGTGAGGTAACGGCCTCCGGCAGAGGCACCGTGAACGGTCAAGAGTCCCAGACCGAAGAGTCCTGCCAGCACCAAGTTGGCTCCCACCACCTGTACGGTCGCAGCACTCAGAGCATCCTCGGACTGGACTCCGCAGCGCGTGAGCAGCCGAAAACGTGCGGCCGCGGACGTCGTCCCGCCGCCGGGGACGGTGTGGTTGACGGCCAGGTCAGCCAGGTCGATGCGGAACAGGGTGAAGAATCCCGGGCGCCTGTCCCCGGGCAGCACCTCGCGGGTCAGCCAGCTGTAAGCGGCAAGCGAGGCCGCCTCCAGGAGCAAGGCACACAGGACAAGACTCAACGGCAGCCGCAGAACCGCTGAAACAACGTTGCCGGATCCCACGAGCTGCGGGAGGACGACGTACTCGATGACCAGCACCACGGCCAGTACGGCGACGGTCCACCTCAACAGCCTTGAATGCTCAACCCGGTGCCAGGCGGCGCGCAGGTGCAGGGTCATGCCTCAAGAACAACAGTTCGGCCTCCCCGGGGCCAGAGCGGACCCTGCCGGGCGGCCGGACATCGCACAACCGGCCGCGCCGGTTTGCATCGGCGCCAATCTTTCTGACAGCATGTTGGCATGATGCCGACATGATGTTGGCATCTACACCCACAACCCACGGAGATTCCCAATGTTTCTAGCGCTGCGTGAATTGCGCTTCGCCCGGGCACGGTTTGGCTTGATGGGCGGCGTCATCGCCCTGATCGCCATCCTGATGGTCCTTTTGTCCGGTTTGTCCTCCGGTCTCGTCAATGACGGCGTGTCCGGACTCAAGAGCATGCCTGCCACTGCCTTTGCCTTCAATGAAGGCACCAAGACCGACAACGCTTTTTCCCGCAGCGTGGTCGATGAGTCCCAGGCCGAAGCCTGGCGTGGCCAGCCGGGAGTGGAGGACGTCACTCTCATGGGTGCCACCATGATGAACGGCGCCACCGACGACGGCACCCAAGTGGATCTTTCCCTCTTCGGCATTGATACCGATTCCTTCCTCGCCCCCGAGATTGGCGATGGCCGGCCCGTATCAGCCCCGAACGAGATTGTTGTCTCCCCCACCGGAGCTGACGAGGGCCTGGAGCTGGGCTCGGTCGTCACCCTGGACCGGATCGGCACGGAGCTGACCGTAGTCGGCTACACGGCCGACCAGGCCACGTTCGGGCACGTGACCATCGGCTACCTTCCTTTGAGCACCTGGCAGTATATTGCCAGCGGCGACGCAGGTCCCGGAGCACCCACAGAGGGCGACACGGCCGGAACCTCGTTCGACACGGCCAGCACCGTGGCGCTCCTCGCCGAGGACGGCGCCGACATTGACTTCGCTGCAGGCGACGAAGCTGCCGGAACCGTCACGTCCACACTGAAGGAATCCTTCGGCGCCTCACCTGGCTACAGTGCCGAAACCCTGACGCTGCAGATGATCCAGGTTTTCCTCTACGCCATCTGTGCACTTGTTGTCGGAGCTTTCTTCACCGTGTGGACCGTCCAGCGCAAGCACGAACTGGCTGTCCTGCGCGCCATCGGCGCCTCCACCTCCTACCTGCTGCGCGACGGCCTGGCCCAGGCTGCCATCGTCCTGGTCGGCTTCACCGCTGCCGGCGTCCTGGCGGGCCTCGGCTTGGGCGCGGCCCTGGCCGGAACGCCCATGCCGTTCGCCCTCGAAGCCGGACCGATCGGCCTCGCCACGGCGCTGACGATCCTGCTGGGACTGATCGGCGCCGCCGCCGCCATCATTCGAATTTCCCGGGTTGACCCCCTGGCTGCCCTGGGAGGACAGCGATGAATACGAAAACTGAAACCAGAACAGACACAACGCTGGGGCTCGTGATTGAAGGAGCCAGCCTGGCACTGGGCGACGGCGATGCCACCGTCCAGGCACTGGACAACGTCAGCCTTACGGTTCGCCCGGGCGAACTCGTTGCCGTCGTCGGACCTTCCGGCGCCGGTAAATCGAGTCTGCTCGCAGCAGCCGGCGCGCTCACCGCTCCGGACTCCGGAACCATAACGATCAACGGAACAGACCTAGCAACGTTGAACAATGCTGCCCGGGCCCGTTTCCGGCTGCGCAACATCGGCTTCGTTTTTCAGTCCGGAAACCTGATCCCGGCACTGACCGCCGGTGAGCAGCTGGAGCTGGTGCACCGCATGGCCCACGGGAAAACCAACTTTGATCCGCGGGAGCTGCTCGCTGCAGTGGGCATGGATCACAAACTCAAGAGCCGTCCGGATCAGCTCTCCGGCGGTGAGCGCCAGCGGGTGGGCATTGCCCGCGCCTTGGTAACCCGGCCGCCGCTGCTGCTGGTGGACGAACCCACCGCCGCGCTGGACCGGCGCCGCAGCCAGGAAGTTGTCGCGCTGCTGGCCCGGGAAACCGCAGAGCGCGGCGTTGCTACAGTTATGGTGACGCACGATCACGACGTTCTGCACCACTGCCACCGCGTGGTGGAAATGGTTGACGGGCAACTTATCAACCCGTAGGCCGCTTATCCCCGGCTTGCAGACGTCATGAAAACTGACACACAGAGCAAGTAACAGGAGGGCACGTGCCCCGCATTACCGCCCCTACGGTCGCAGAGCACCGCGCGGCCCAGCAACGGGCACTTCTGGATGCGGCACGCACCCTGCTGGCCCGGACGGGAGAGGCTCCCAGCATGGCCGATGTGGCCGCGCTGGCGGGCCTCGCCCGGCCCAGCGCTTATCAGTATTACAAGTCCCGGCAGGACCTGCTGCATGCGCTGGTGCTGGACGTCTTCCCCCGCTGGGCCCGCCGGGTGGAAGAGGCCATGGCTGCGCAGCCTGATCCGGCCGACCGCATTCTGGCTTATGTAATAACCAACATTGCCCTCGTGGCAGAGGGCGAACATGCCGTGGGCAGTGCCTTGGCGGCTGTGGCCCCCAGCGAGGAACTCAACACCCAGAGCTCGATGATGCACTCGCAGCTGCTGGATCCGCTGGTCGGAACGCTACGCGAGCTGGGTGCCGAGGATCCGGCCGCCACCGCGGAACTGATCAACGCCATCGTCCACTCGGCCACGAAGCTCCTCGAGTCCGGCACACCGCAGGAGGCCGTGAACGCGCGCGTCACCGAACTCCTTGGTCCCTACGTACGGGAGCACCGCCGCGGCGCTTCCGGAAAGCAGCATCCGTGAACCACCCCCGCACCACGCCTGACGCAGCTTCGGCCGGCACGTCGGCCGCCGTATCCCCCTCCGCGTCTCCCGCCCGCCGCAGCCGCGCCGTGATCCTGGCCCTCGACGTCGTGCTCATCATCCTCTTTGCCGCACTGGGCCGGGACACGCATCAGCACGGATTGGACCCGGCCGGCATCCTCGTCACCGCCTCGCCGTTCCTGGCAGCCTGCCTGGCCGGCTGGGTACTCTTGGGCCGCCGGCATTCCCCTGCGTCGCTGTGGCCGGCCGGTGTTGCCCTGTGGCTCATCACCGTGGTTGCCGGACTGGGAATCCGCGCGCTGTTCGGCGGCGGCATGGCCCTGAGCTTCGCGATAGTCACGCTGTGCGTCCTCGGCGCCTTCCTGCTCATACCGCGCGGCGCAGCCCTCCTCCTGGACCGCAGAAGGCGCTGACCCTCCATCCGCTGCCTGAGGCAGCACGCGCCGGCGGTTCCGATAGGCTCGAAGCAGTGCGGCCGCCTGCAGCGAAGCATCGGCCTCAAACCCCGCCGGCATTACGAAAGGCTCATCATGATCACCGCTTTTGTCCTCATCCAGACCGACTCCGCCCGCATTCCGGAATGTGCCGAGGAGATCTCGGAGATCGAAGGCATCAGTGAGGTCTACTCCGTCACGGGTGAATGGGACCTCATCGCCATTGCGCGCGTACGCCGCCACGAGGATCTTGCCGACGCGATCGCCAACCGGCTGTCCAAGGTCAAGGGCGTCATCGGCACCACCACGCAAATCGCTTTCCGCGCTTACTCCCAGCACGATTTGGACGCCGCTTTTTCCCTTGGCTTCGACAGCTGACACGCCGGAATTTGGAGCCAAATATCACAGTCCGGCGCCAGCAGAAATAACAGTCTTATAACACTTTGAGGCCCTTTTTCACCTCCTGCGGAGGCGAAAAAGGGCCTCATTTGGGTCTGTGAACACCGAATTTGTGGTCAAAAACCGGCGGAAAAGGCGGGATGGGCCGGCCCGAATTTTCTGCAGTGAGGGAGTCGGACTACCGGGTGACAGCAATCCAGCGGTCCAGCGCCGCCTGGGCCGAACCGGAGTCTATGGCCTCTTCCGCACGCCTGATTCCGGCCGTGAGCCGTTCCCTCAGGTCACCCTGAGCCTGCGGGTCCAGCGCCACCAGCGCCGCACCGGCATTGAGGACGACGGCGTCCCGTACGGGCCCCTTATCACCGGCCAGCACACTGCGCACCACCGCGGCATTGGCGGCAGCGTCTCCGCCCCGCAGATCGTCCAGGGTGGCCCGGGGGATCCCGAGGTCCAGGGGATCCACCGTTGACACCTCCACGGCCCCGTTGCGGACCTCCCAGACCGTGGAGACGCCCGTCGTCGTCATCTCATCCAGTCCGTCCTCACCGCGGAAGACAAGGGCGCGTACGCCGCGGGCTGCAAGAACCCCGGCCATCAGGGGCGCCAGCCGGGCATCGGCCACCCCAATCGCCGACGCGGCGGGGCGGGACGGGTTGGTCAGCGGCCCCATGAAATTGAAGGCAGTCGCCACACCCATTTCACGCCTCGGCACCGCCGCATGCCGCATGGACGGGTGGAACACCTGGGCGAAACAGAACGTGATGCCGGCGGTCGCCGCAGCCTCCGCCACCCGGTCCACTGTGAGGTCCAGGCGCACGCCCAGAGCTTCGATGACGTCCGCGGACCCGGATGACGACGACGCCGCCCGGTTGCCGTGCTTGACCACCTTGGCTCCGGCCCCGGCGCAGACAAGAGCGGCCATGGACGAAATGTTCACTGTGTTGTGCCGGTCACCGCCGGTGCCCACAATGTCCAGGGTCTCCCCCGTAATTTCGATGGGCCGTGCGTTCTCCAGCATGGCCTCCACCAGTCCGGTCAGCTCCTGGACCGTCTCGCCCTTGGCCCGCAGGGCCACCAGAAAGCCGGCCATCTGGGCATCCGAGGCCTCCCCCGCCATGATCGAATTCATCGCCCATCGGGTCTGGTCAGCGCGCAGATCCTGCCGCAGAATCAGGGCGTTGATGAGCGTCGGCCAGGTGTGTTCAGAGCTCGGATTCGTAGTCACATCCCCTAGGTTATCTACGATTCGTAGAAAATGCGGATTTGTTTCTGGAGAGCCACTTCCGCGCCGTTACTGGGATCCGCGGGGTTTCGGCACTATTTTGACGCGCCGATCGTGAATATCTGTTGGAGAAGTGGAGAGTTTTACGTCCATAATGTCTATGTGACAACAGCGACCCATGCCCCCAGTACCCCGGCTCACCCCACGCTGAACCGCCCCAATATGGTCTCCGTCGGAACCGTAGTGTGGCTGGCCAGCGAACTGATGTTTTTCGCCGCTCTCTTCGCCATGTATTTCACTCTTCGCTCCACCTCGAGCGACCTGTGGGCCATGGAGACCGAGAAGCTCAACGTTCCGTTTGCGTTGGCGAACACGGTGATCCTTGTTCTTAGTTCCGTTACCTGCCAGTTCGGCGTCTTTGCCGCCGAACGCCTTCAGCCGCGCCGCACAGGGGGACTCTTCCAAGTTTCCCGCTGGGGCATGGTCGAGTGGTTCCTCCTCACCTTCCTCATGGGTGCAATCTTCGTATCCGTCCAGGCTTACGAATACGCGATGCTCGTGACCGAGGGAGTATCGATCTCCTCGAACTCCTACGGTTCCTCGTTCTACCTGACGACCGGTTTCCACGGCCTTCACGTGCTCGGCGGACTCATCGCGTTCCTGTTCATCATTGGACGAGCCTACGCAGCGAAGCGTTTCGGACACTTCGAAGCCACCTCCGCGATCGTGACCTCGTACTACTGGCACTTCGTGGACGTAGTCTGGATTGCCCTGTTCGTCATCATCTACTTCCTCAAGTAACACCTGTTTGAGCCGGCAAATACCAAAGAAATCCACAGTGGCACCAGCACACCAAAGACCACACAAGTTAGGAACCACCAAGTGAAGGCACTATCGCAAAGGCGACGTCATCCCCTAGCAGCAGTTGCGCTGCTGCTGCTGGGGCTCCTCGTTACGGGTGGGCTCTACGCAGCTGTCAGCGGGGCCAACGAGGCCCAGGCTGCCAGCACCGCCTACACGGCTGATGACAAAGACCAGGGCGAGAAGCTCTTCATCGCCAACTGCGCCACCTGCCACGGCATGGATGCATCGGGATCCGCGAACGGTCCCTCGCTCATCGGCGTCGGCGCCGCATCCGTAGACTTCCAGGTCGGCACCGGCCGCATGCCCATGGCCATGCAGGGCCCGCAGGCCCAGCAGAAGCCCGTCCAGTTCACTGAAGAACAGACCAGCCAGCTGGCCGCCTACGTGGCAAGCCTCGGTGCCGGTCCTGTCGTACCGGACGCTGAAACCGTCGACGCGGCGGGCGGCAACGCAGCCGAGGGCGGCGAGCTCTTCCGGGTCAACTGCGCCATGTGCCACAACGCAGCAGGCGCCGGCGGTGCCCTGACGCAGGGTAAGTTTGCTCCCTCCCTGGAGGGCGTCTCCGAGAAGCACATCTACGAGGCCATGGTCACGGGCCCGCAGAACATGCCCGTCTTCAACGACGCCAACGTCTCCCCTGAGGACAAGCAGAGCATCATTGCCTTCCTGAAGAACATCGAAGCCAACGGCTCTCCGGGCGGTGCCCAGCTCGGGTCCCTGGGCCCGGTTTCCGAAGGCCTGTTCATCTGGACGGCCGGCCTCGGCCTCGTCATTGCTTTCACCATTTGGTTGACCTCCCGGTCTTCCTAGACATCACCCGCGCTCACCCTCCCGGGGTGACATCACAGTTACACATAGGTCTATAAATGCAGTTTCAAGAGAAGGATGAGGGGGATCATGGGCGACCATAGTCACGGCAGTCCGAACACCTCGGGCACCGTCGCTACGGCTGGCCAGGACGACGAAGAGAAGTTCCGGAATCCCGGTCTTCCTCCGCACCGTCCTCGCCTGGCCGATACGAATCCCCAGGCTGAGAAGCGCGCCGAGAAGCAGGTGGCGGCATTGTTCGTCATTTCCATCATCGGTACGCTCGTGTTTTTCATCGGGTACTTCGGCATCAAGCTTGAAGGCGGCCACACCATTGCCGACATCCGGGTGCAGAACCTGCTCCTGGGGCTTGGCACCGCCTTCGCGATGCTGGGCATCGGCGTCGGTATTGTGCACTGGGCCAAGACGCTCATGCCGGACCACGAAATCACCGAGGAACGGCATGAAATCCGTCCCGAGGAAGACCGCGTCATCGCTGAGAAGATGCTGGGCGACATCATCGAGGAGACGGGCATCAAGCGCCGTCCCCTGATCCGGAACACGCTCCTTGGAGCCATGGTCCTCGCACCGCTTCCGGCCATCGCCGTCTTCCGCGACCTCGGTCCGCTGCCCGGTGACGTCCTGCGCCATACCATGTGGGCCGACGGCGTACACCTGACCCGCGACCCCAGCGGCACCCGCATCAAGGCATCGGACGTGACGCTGGGTTCAGCGTTCCACGTCATCCCCGAGGGCCTGAATGAGTCCGAGCACAAGCTGGAGGAAAAGGCCAAGGCCGTTGTCCTGCTCATGCGCCTGGACCCGGAATCGCTCAACCCCTCCCCCGGACGCGAAGACTGGAACGTAGACGGCATTGTCGCCTACTCCAAGATCTGCACCCACGTTGGTTGCCCGGTGGCGCTGTACGAACAGCACACCCACCACCTCCTGTGCCCCTGCCACCAGTCCACCTTTGACCTCACGCAGGAATGCAAGGTCATCTTCGGGCCGGCCGTTCACCCGCTTCCGCAGCTGCCCATCGCAGTCGACGAAGACGGTTACCTGATCGCCACCAGCGATTTCCATGAACCCGTTGGACCGAGCTACTGGGAGCGTGGCTAAACCATGAGTGTTCCCTCCGCTACCCCCTATGAGGCCAAGACCCGTCTTGGCCGCGTCACCAACTTCGTTGACTCCCGAGTCAGCGGTTCCGCGATGGTCAAGGAGTTCGGCCGCAAGGTCTTCCCCGACCACTGGACGTTCATGTTCGGTGAAGTTGCGCTGTACTGCTTCGTCATCCTGCTGCTTTCGGGCACCTTCCTGACGTTCTTCTTCGACCCGTCCATGGCCGAAACGCACTACCACGGCAGCTATGTGCCGCTTCAGGGCGTCGAGATGTCCGTGGCGTACGAGTCTTCGCTGAACATCTCGTTCGATATCCGCGGCGGTCTGTTCATGCGCCAGGTGCACCACTGGTCGGCGCTGCTCTTCGTAGCCGCCGTCTCCGTGCACATGCTGCGCGTGTTCTTCACCGGTGCTTTCCGCAAGCCCCGCGAGCTCAACTGGGTGGTGGGCGGCGTTCTGCTGATCCTCTCCCTCGCTGCAGGCTTCACCGGCTACTCCCTCCCCGATGACCTGCTGTCCGGCAACGGCCTGCGCATCATCGACGGCGTTATCAAGTCGGTGCCGGTGGTTGGCACGTACATCAGCTTCTTCCTCTTCGGAGGCGAGTTCCCGGGCACCGACATCATCGGCCGCCTGTACATGCTGCACATCCTGCTGGTTCCCGCCCTGATCCTGCTGATGATCGCCATCCACCTGTTCATGGTTGTCATCCACAAGCACACCCAGTTCCGCGGCCCCGGCCGCACGAACATGAACGTGGTGGGCTACCCGGTTGGTCCGGTTTACGCTGCAAAGGCCGGTGGATTCTTCTTCATCGTCTTCGGCATCATCGCCATCATCGCGGGCCTGTTCACGATCAACCCGATCTGGAACTACGGCCCCTATGACCCCTCCCCCGTTTCCGCCGGTACCCAGCCTGACTGGTACATCGGCTGGGTTGACGGCGCCCTGCGCCTGATGCCGGGCTGGATTGGGAACATCCCGATGGAGTGGAACATTCCGTTCCCGTGGGGCACCAACACGCTCTCCTTCAACGTTCTGTTCCCGGCGTTGGTACCGGCAGGCATCGTGTTCACGCTGCTGTTCACCTGGCCGTGGATCGAAGCTTGGCTGACCAAGGACAAGCGCGTCCACAACCTGCTGGACCGCCCGCGGAACGCTCCGTTCCGCACCGGCGTCGGCGTTGCCGGCATCATCTTCTACTGCACCATGTGGGCTGCTGCCAGCTCCGACCTCATCGCCACGCACTTCCATGTGTCGCTGAACGACGTGACCTACTGGCTGCGCTTCCTGGTGATCTTCGGACCGCTGATCGGCTTCGCCGTCGCCCGCCGCATTGCCCTGGCACTGCAGCGCAAGGACCGCGAGATCGTGCTCCACGGCGTGGAAAGCGGACGCATTGTCCGTCTCCCGCACGGTGAGTACATCGAGGTCCACCAGCCGGTGGACGAGTTCAAGCGCTACAAGCTCGTTGACTTCGATTCGCCCGAAGCCATTCCGGCCCAGCCGGATGCCCGCGGCAAGATCTCCGGCAAGGAGAAGCTGCGCGGCCGCCTGTCGCGGTTCTTCTTCGAAGACAGGGTTGCTCCGGTGACGCCTCGCGAGCTCGAGGATGCGCACCATCACGAAACGCCCGCTGAAGTGGAAGCGGCTGAGGAAGACCAGGCTTCGATCACGAACCGGTAGTTCTCAGCGCTGATACTCAGCACTGCTCATCAGTACGGCTAAAGGAGCCGGCCAGCGAAAGCTGGCCGGCTCCTTTTCTGTTGCAACAGCCGCAGGCGGCCACGCCTGGGCATTTTGAGAGAAGCTCCCCGCTTCTGCCCCTAATAACGCATAAGGGGAGCCTCCCGGCAGATGCGGGAGGCTCCCCTTGCAAGGATGGCGGTTGGTGCTAGTCCAAAGTGAACGGGCTCTTTGCCGGAAGGGGATGCCTGCGCTTCCAGCTGCTTGTATCGGCAACGGGGGCCGACCCGATGCTCAGCTTGGTGAAGTCCAGGTTGGCGTCCCGAAGCACCACCAGCATGCCCTTGACCGCCCTGGGCACGTCCGGAACCAAGGTGAAGATGTTCAGCTTCCCCGGAGCGAACTCGCTCTCCTCCACGGATCCCAGCCCCCGCCAGGAAAAGTAGGAGGCCAGTGCGGTGCGGGCCTTGTACTCGAGGTAGCGATCGCGTTCGGTGCCTTCGGCGGATTTCAGCGCGTATTGCGCGACAACCCAGAACTGTTCCTCGGCCGCAATCTCGGCGTAGCCAAGTTCCGCTGATTTTGCGGCGAAGGCTGCAAACCTCTTCTCCGCGGCGGCTTCGTCCACTCCCGCAGAGGCACTGCTGGTTCCCATGTTGCCGACCTTGCCCTGGGTGAGCATGAATTCCTGGGAGTCGACGTCATACATCGCTTCCCGAAAGTGCAGGACTCCCCTGCTGTCGCGCCGGTACATCACGGTGATGCTCATGTAGGTAGCCTTTCTGGCTGGTGTTGGTCATTGCGGTGCCGCACGGGCACCGGGATGTGCGGTATCTCCGCCTCAGGGCCGCTCCCCCGTCTCAGGCAGGGCGCTTAGGAGCCGGGATGCCGTCCGGGGTGATAGGAACGCGGAGTGCGCATTCCAGGCCGTTGTAGGGGCACCCAGAGCTTGTAGCGGTCCGCGCGGTAGTAGGAGACGGAATAATCCACCATGCTTCGGGAGACGTAGGCGTGCCGCTGAATCTTCAGCAGCGGAGCGCCAAGCTCGACATTGAGCAAACGGGCGGTGGAAGCCGAAGCTGCGGTGGCCTCGATTGTGTCCTCTCCCCATTCCATCACCATGCCGTAGCGTTCGCTCAGTACGCGGTACAGCGAGGTGGGCGGCTCCTCGTCCAGCATCCCCGGAACATGGACAGCAGGGATGAAGTTCTCATCAACGCTCATGGGCTCGCCGTCGGCAAGCATCTGCCGGCGGAACCGGACAACCGGCTGACCGGGGTCGATCTGCAGTTCACGCGCCACCAGGTGCGATGCCCCCACCTGCTCGAAGCTGAGGACACGCGCGTCGGGGACCATTCCGCGGCGGGCCATTTCCTCGCTGTAGGAGGTGAGCTTGACCTGAAGGTCGAGTTTGGGCCGGGCCACGAAGGTACCCAACCCCACCACCCGTTCGAGGACCTCGTCGGCAACCAGTGCGTCAATGGCCTGGCGCACCGTCATCCGGGCCACGCCGAAATGCGCGGCAAGTTCCCGTTCCGAGGGAATCGCCGCACCGGCCGCCGCGTGCTCTTCAACAAAGCGCCGCAGGATGTTCTGCAACTGAAGGTGCTTCGCTACTGCGGCGCCCTCGTCAATCATGTCCGGCAGGCCGCGCAGGGCATGGTTTGTCATATCCGCCCGGTCCCGGAGCACGTTCTGCTGCGCATGCGGTTCCTTCCTCTGGCGCTGTTGCTCATCCAAGGATAGCCGCAGACCAGCCTCGTCCACGGCCGGTGCACTCTCCGCCGCACGCACAACTGACGGACGCACAACAAAGGGTCCGCAGTTGCCTGCGGACCCTTTGGTGTGTGTTGCTTATGCTGTTGTGTTTCTGGCTTGGTCCCGGACCCTAGTGGGCGTGGGCGCCGCGGCTGTACTCGTACACCCAGCCGACCAGCGCGACGAGCGCCAGGCCTGCACTGATGAAGAGGATCCACCAGCCAACGGCCATGCCCAGGAACCCGCCGGCGGCGGAAAGGCCGAGCAGCAGCGGCCACCAGCTCCACGGGCTGAAGAAGCCCTGCTCGCCGGAACCCTCATGGATTTCAGCGTCGAGGCGGTCTTCCGGCCGGGGGCCGACGCGCTTGCCGGTGAAGCCGATGTAGAAGGCGATCATGGCGGACATGGCGGCCGTCAGGAACAGGGCCAGGTAGCCCACGGGTTCCATCCACTCAACCATGTAGCCGTAGACAACGCCGACCACGAGGAAGAACGGTGCCATATAGGCGAAGAGCTTTGTCTCTACCTTCACTTGGCCTTCTCCTTACGATCAGCAGCGCCCAGAACCTTGCCGGCGGCCGAATCATCGGTCACGGTCTGCTGCAGTTCGGGGTGGTGCAGGTCCAGTGCCGGACGCTCCGAACGGATGCGCGGCAGCGACGTGAAGTTGTGCCGCGGCGGCGGGCAGGACGTGGCCCACTCGAGTGATCCGCCGAAGCCCCAGGGGTCATCAACTTCAACCTTCTTACCGTGGCGCCAGGTGATGTACACGTTCCAGAAGAACGGAATCATGGACGCGCCCAGCAGGAAGGAGCCGTAGGTGGAGAACTGGTTCATCAGCGTGAAGTTGTCCTCCGGCAGGTAGTCGGCGTAACGGCGCGGCATGCCGATGACACCCAGCCAGTGCTGGATCAGGAACGTGGCGTGGAAGCCGACGAACAGCATCCAGAAGTGGATCTTGCCCAGACGCTCGTTGAGCATCTTTCCGGTCCACTTCGGCCACCAGAAGTAGAAGCCGGCGAACATGGCGAATACAACGGTTCCGAATATCACGTAGTGGAAGTGGGCAACCACGAAGTACGTGTCAGAGACGTGGAAGTCCAGCGGCGGCGAGGACAGGATGATGCCGGTCAGGCCACCGAACAGGAAGGTGATGAGGAAGCCGATGCTCCACAGCATGGGCGTCTCAAAGGTAATGGACCCCCGCCACATCGTGCCGATCCAGTTGAAGAACTTCACGCCCGTAGGCACCGCAATCAACATGGTCATGAAGGCGAAGAACGGAAGCATGACGGCGCCGGTGACATACATGTGGTGGGCCCACACGGTCACGGACAGGGCTGCAATGGCAATCGTTGCGTAGACCAGGCCCTTGTAGCCGAAGATCGGCTTGCGGCTGAAGACCGGGAAGATCTCCGAGACGATGCCGAAGAACGGCAGGGCGATGATGTACACCTCGGGGTGGCCGAAGAACCAGAACAGGTGCTGCCACAGGATGGCACCGCCGCGCTCGGGGTCAAAGATATGTGCTCCGAACCGCCGGTCCGCACCCAGTGCGAACAGTGCAGCCGCCAGCGGCGGGAATGCCATGAGGACCAGGATGGCCGTAACCAGCGTGTTCCAGGTGAAGATCGGCATGCGCCACATGGTCATGCCCGGGGCACGCATGCAGATGATGGTGGTGATGAAGTTGACCGCACCCAGGATGGTTCCGAAACCTGACAGGGCCAGGCCGAACACCCATAGATCCCCGCCGACCCCCGGAGAGAACGTGGTGTTGGACAGCGGCGCATAGGCGAACCAGCCGAAGGAGGCGGCGCCCTGCGGGGTGATGAAGCCGGCAACGGCAATGGTGCTGCCGAAGAGGAAGAACCAGAACGCCAGGGCGTTCAGGCGGGGGAAAGCGACGTCGGGAGCACCGATTTGCAGCGGCATCATGACGTTGGCAAAGCCGGAGAACAGCGGGGTGGCGAACATCAGCAGCATGACAGTGCCATGCATGGTGAACAGCTGGTTGTACTGTTCCTTGGTCTGCACAATCTGCATGCCGGGTTCAAACAGCTCGGCACGGATGACCAGGGCCATCACACCTGCGAGACAGAAGAAAATGAATGATGCGATCAGGTACATGTACCCGATGGTCTTGTGGTCAGTGGAAGTGATCCAGCTGACAATAATGCGCCCCTTGGAGACGGGGACGACGCGCGGTGCAACCTGAGTTTCTTCCGAAGTGTATTCGAGAGTAGTCACAGCTTCCTCCTACCTCCTTACTTCGCTTGATTCTGAGTTGTACACGCGGTCGTACTCGGAGCCGACCTGACCGTCGGGCAGGGTAGCCACGTACGCGTCGTATTCGGCTTCCGAAACCACCTTGACGTTGAAGAGCATTTCCGAGTGGTACTCGCCGCAGAGTTCCGCGCACTTGCCCTCGTAGGTGCCTTCGATGCCGGGAGTGATGTTGATGTAGTTGGTGCGTCCCGGGTAAAGGTCCATCTTCTGCAGGAAGGCCGGAACCCAGAAGGAGTGCTGCACGTCGCGGGAGTTGAGCTGGAGCTCAACGGTCTGGTTGACCGGCAGGTACAGGGTCGGCATTTCCGACTCCGACTTTTCCTGGCCGTCCAGGTTCACCTGGACGTTGAGGTCATACTTGTCCTCGGTGACGTAGTTGAAGTCCCAGGACCACTGCTTTCCGCGGACGTCCACAACGACGTCGGGATCATCAACGCGCTCACTGATGGCGCGGATGTCCTGGTCAGTGAAGTAGAACAGCACCAAGACCATGAACAGCGGGATGGCCGTGTAGAAGATCTCCAGGGGGAGGTTGTAGCTGAGCTGACGCGGGTAGCCGGTCTCATTCTTCCGGCGCCGGTAGGCGATGATGCACCAAAGAATCAGCGCCCAGGTGAGCACGCCAACAGCCAGTGCCGCGATCCATGAATTGACCCAGAGGTCCATGATGCGGCCGGTGTGGTTGGTGGTGTCGCGCTCTGTGGGCAACCATCCCCGTTGGGCTTCTGCTGAACAACCCGATAAAAACAACGCGCCGGCCGACGTTACGGCTGAGATCTTTAAGATCCTGGCGCGTCGGCTGCTGGTTCGGTCCTGCGAACTCACAGACGGCCCTTCCTCTTGTTACGTGCAAGTGCGGCACAGCGGGCAGACGAATCCCCAGCTGCGCACGATCAGTTTTACTACTACGTGTAGAGCTTACCCGCACGCGTGGCCATCCAGTGACAGACCGCACCGCGTCCTTGGCAAAATACCGTGTGTTACGGCCAACGGCCGAAGGCCCCGTCAGTGAAACGGGGCCACGGGACGCAGCTTAGTGGAAAGAGTCTCCGCAGGCACACGATCCGCCTGCGTTGGGGTTGTCGATGGTGAACCCCTGCTTGGAAATGGTGTCCTCGAAGTCGATCGAGGCGCCGGACAGGTACGGCACGCTCATCTTGTCGACAATGACCTCGACGCCGTCGAAGTCGCGGACGGCGTCGCCGTCCAGGACACGCTCGTCAAAGTACAGCTGGTAAATCAGGCCGGAACAGCCGCCGGGCTGAACGGCCACGCGAAGCCGCAGGTCCGTCCGGCCTTCCTGCTCCAGGAGGCTGCGGACCTTTCCCGCAGCAACCTCGGAGAGCGCAACTTCGTGGGTCGGCAGCTCTGCCTCGGGGGCGGTTGCCGCGGCATCCACGCCGGTGCCGGTTTCGCTGGTGGAAGTGCTCATTGCTTCTCTCTTTCCTCACGTGGACCGTGCACGGGAGGGCAGTTGCTCCCCCGAAGGCTCCGGGCCAGGTCCTTCTCCATGGTACGTCGGTGCTTACACCCAGACGCAACGCGGCCGGGCACAAAAAGATTTCCGTGCCCGGCCGCGGTGCCGCTGTGCAAAATGACGGGCTAGGCCTTCGAAGCCTGTCCGAGGCTGGCCAGCAGCAGGGCCTCCGCCAGCACGGCGTTACGGAAATCACCAAGGTCCAGGGACTCATTGGCGCTGTGGGCACGTGAATCCGGGTCCTCAACGCCGGTGATCAGGATCTGCGCCGAGGGGAACAGCTCCGTCAGGTCGGCGATAAAGGGAATGGACCCGCCCATTCCCGATTCCACCGGTTCGACGCCGCCCCAGGCTTCGCGCAGTGCCCACAGGGCGGTGCGCGCCGCCGGAGCGGAGGTGTCGGTGGCGAACGCCTGCCCCTGCTCCCCCGGGGTGAAGGTGACCTTCGCGCCAAACGGGGCATGTGCCTGGACATGGCGCTCGACGGCGGCCATGGCCGCTGCGGGGTCCTGTCCCGGCGCCAGGCGGAGACTGAACCTGGCACGCGCCTTGGGTGCGATGGTGTTGGAGGAAACGTCCACGGGCGTCACGTCCATTCCGATAATGGCCAGGGCGGGCTTGGTCCAGAGCCGGGAGGCAATGGATCCGGTGCCGGCCAGCCGGACGCCGTCGAGCACTGAGGAATCTTCGCGGAAGTCCGCTTCCTCGTATTCCACGGCGGCGGTGTCGGAGGCCACCAGGCCCTCAACGGCCACGTCGCCGGCGTCGTCGTGGAGGGTGGCAATCAGGCGCGCCAGCAGGGTGGGCGCATCCAGCACGGGTCCGCCGAACATGCCCGAATGCACGGCATGGTCCAACACCTGGACTTCGAAGGTTCCGTCCACAACTCCGCGGAGGCTGGTGGTCAGCGCAGGAACGCCCACCTTCCAGTTGCCGGAGTCTGCCACCACAATGACGTCCGCTTCGAGCAGGTCGCGGTAGGTTTCGAGGAAATCGCGGAACGTGGGCGATCCCGCTTCTTCCTCCCCTTCGATGAAGAGCGTGATGCCGACGCCGGAGTCCTCCCCCAGCACCGTATCCAATGCCCGGAGGGCGCCAATGTGGGCCATGATGCCTGCTTTGTCATCGGCCGCTCCGCGACCGTACAGCCGCCCGTTGCGTTCGGTGGCGACAAACGGTTCCGTTTCCCAGAGGGACAGGTCCCCGGGGGGCTGGACGTCGTGGTGCGCATACAGCAGCACGGTGGGCAAGCCGTCCCTGGCCGGACGGCGGGCGACGACGGCGGGGCCGCCGGGCTTGCCGTTGTTGTCCACCCGCAGGATCTGCACATCCGTGAGCCCGGCCCCGCGGATCAGCGCAGCCACTGCTTCGGCACTCTCATTGAGGCGTTCCGGATCAAAGGAGTCCCAGGCGATGCCCGGGATCGAGACGAGGGACTTGAGCTGCTCGACCGTGCGGGGGAAATCGGCCGCCACGGCGGAGCGCAGGGCATCCACATCGACTGACGGCGAAGGGGTTTCTGGTATCAAAGTCATAACAAAACAGTACATGCGCAACGCCGGGCCGCGCAGGGACGGTGAACAGCCTCCGCACGCGGCCACCATCCGCCGGCGTCAAGGTATCCTAGAGGGGTGTTCGGACGAAAGAATGAAGCGCCCACCGCGCAGGAAACTGTGGACCAGGCTGCTGCGGCAGCCCAGACCAGCTCAGCCCGCACGGCCGCGGGGAAGGGAGTTCCCACCCCCAAGCGCCGGGACCAGGTCGCAGCGCGCCAGCGCCCGCTGGTTCCCACGGACCGCAAGGCGGCCAAGAACGCAAGCCGCGAAGCCATGCGCGAGGAACGCCTGAAGACCCGTGCCGCGCTCGACACCGGCGACGAGCGCTACCTTCCGCTGCGTGACAAGGGACCGCAGCGCCGGTTCATCCGCGACGTAGTGGACTCCCGCTGGAACCTCGGCGAATTCGTCATGATCGCCGCCCTCGTGTTTGTGGTGGTCAGCTTTATCCAGAACCTCACCGTGCAGAGCATTGTCATGCTGGCCTTCTGGGTATTGATCCTGGCGGTCATCCTCGACAGCTTCATCCTGCGGGCACTCATCCGCCGCCGCCTGACCGACAAGTTCGGCGGCCCCAATTCCGGTGACGTCTGGTACGGCGTCTCCCGCGCCCTGCAGCTGCGCCGCTTCCGTCTTCCGAAGGCACAGGTCAAGCGCGGCGAAAAGCCCGCATAGGCACTGCCTTCAAAGGCAGTTTAGGACTGCACAGTACTTCAAGATTGAACACAGGAAGGGCTGCTCCCCCGGATCTCCAGGGGAAGCAGCCCTTCCTTTTGTGTTGCTTCCGGCCTTTGGCGTTACCTCCGGGTGCGGGCCAGTTCCCGGTTGATCCGGGCGGCCCAGAACGGACCTTCATAGAGGAAAGCGGTGTAGCCCTGCACCAGGGTTGCCCCCGCTGCCAGGCGTTCGCGCACGTCCGCTGCGGTTTCCACACCGCCCACGGAAATGATGACGGGACCGTTGGGACCCAGAGCCGCGTGCAGCCGTTGAAGCACTTCCACGGACCGGCGGCGCAGGGGTGCACCGCTGAGTCCGCCCACTCCACAGTCCGTGACCTTGTGCGGATCAGTCACCAGGTTTTCGCGGGTGACGGTGGTGTTGGTGGCGACCACGCCGTCGAGGCCGAGATCCAGGGCCAGCCGGGCGACGTCGTCAATATCCTCATCGGTGAGGTCGGGCGCAATTTTCACCAGCAGGGGCACATGCCGTCCGGCCGCGTCGTCGGCTGCGGCAGCCACGGCTGACAGCAGCGGCCGCAGCGACTCAATGTTCTGCAGCAGGCGCAGTCCCGGCGTATTGGGCGAGGACACGTTGACCACGAGGTAGTCGGCCTGCGGGGCGAGTTCCCGCGTGCTGGTCAGGTAATCGTCCACCGCATCGGCCAGGTCCACGGCCTTGGTTTTGCCGATGTTGACGCCAATGACCGGCCGCTTGGCACCCCAGGCCCGCTCGAGCGCGCGCCGGGCACGCGCCACGCGGGGGGCGACGGCGGCGGCGCCGTCATTGTTGAAGCCCATCCGGTTGATCACGGCACGGTCCTCCACCAGCCGGAACAGCCGAGGCTTGGGGTTTCCCGGTTGGGCGCGCCCGGTCACGGTGCCGATTTCCACGTGGCCGAAGCCCATGTTGCCCAGCGCGACAATGCCCGAGCCTTCCTTGTCGAAACCGGCAGCCAAACCAAACGGGGAGGGAAAATCGAGCCCGAGGGCCTGCACACGCAGCTCCGGCGAAGGTTTCATCAGGCGGCGCATCAGCGGCGCGGCAGGGGTGAACGCCGCAGCCTTGATCAGGTCGAAACCAATTTTGTGGGCCTTTTCGGGATCCATGCCGGCAAAAACGACACGGAAGAAGGCGGGGTAGACGCGCATGATTTCATGCTTCCACTGCGGGGACGCTGCACCAAATTCCGGGTCGGTACACCGTCTCGGGTTACGCTCCGGACCACTCCGCCGCAGATGGACGCCGCCGGCTCCTGTAGGAAGATGGAGGGATGGATGCGCAGTGGAGAACGGATTTTCTGGGGACAGGCTACCAGTGCCTGACCCTGGAACTGGGTGAAGACGACGAAGGTCCCATTGTCGCCACTCTGGTCTCCCACGCTCCCAAGCCGCCGCCTCCGCCCACCGTTGCCGGCCGCGCACGGGAACTCCTGCACCGACTGCGCGCTCCCGTTGCGCCTGAACCGGTGCAGGCCGTCCTGTACATCCACGGGTGGACCGACTACTTTTTCCAGACCGAGCTGGCGGACTTTTGGGCCGGACTGGGGGTGGCGTTCTACGCACTGGATTTGCGCAAGTACGGCCGCAGCCTCCGCCCCGGGCAGACCGCGGGGTACATCACTGACCTGCAGGAGTACGACGCTGACATCGAGGCGGCGATGGCTGCCCTCACGGACCACATACGGTCCAGCCGGGAAGCGGACACCCCGGTGCGGATCAGCCTGATGGCCCATTCCACCGGCGGGCTGGTTGCCTCGCTCTGGGCGCACCGTCACCCCGGACGCATTGAGGCACTGATCCTGAACAGCCCCTGGTTGGAGCTGCGGGGTTCGTGGATCGTGCGCACTGCCACCGCCGGACTGCTGGAGCCGCTGGCGCGCCTGCGGCCCAAGGCTCGGCTGAAGGTGCCCGAGCTCACCAATTACTGGCGCAGCATCAGCCGCCAGGGCGACGGTGAATGGGACCTGGATCCGCAGCTGAGGCCGCCCTCCAGCTGGCCGATCCGGGCCGGCTGGATCAGTGCGGTGCTCAACGGGCATGCCCAGGTGGCGCGGGGGCTGGATATCCGGGTGCCGATCCTGCTGCTGGCCTCAGCCACGTCCACGGTGGCCGTCTCCTGGACTGAGACGATGAAAACCTCGGACAGCGTCCTGGACGTGAACCTCATGGTGCAGCGGGGACTGCTGCTGGGGCCGCAGGTTACCGTCTGCCGGTTCGACGACGCCCTGCACGATGTGCTGCTCTCTTCGCTGCCGGTGCGTCGGCGGGTGTACGGCAAGCTCGAGCAGTGGGCGCGGGCGTTTGTCCTGAAGCCGGAGAGAAGCGCACGGTCCTGACAAAAACAGCGCAGGCCTAGGCCGGAGCGGCCTGATCCACCGCTCCTCCATACCGCCGGTCCCGGCGGGCGTAGATTTCCACCGCTTCCCAGAGGGTGCGGCGATCCACATCCGGCCAGAGGGTGTCCATGAACACCATTTCCGCATAGGCGGACTGCCAGAGCATGAAGTTGGACAGCCGCTGCTCGCCGGAGGTCCGCAGGAACAGGTCAACGTCCGGCAGGTCCGGTTCATCCAGATATTTTTGGATGGTCTTTTCCGTGATGGAGCCGGGGCGCAGCTTGCCGCGCGCCACGTCGGCGGCAATCGCGGACACGGCATCGGTGATTTCGGCCCGGCCGCCGTAGTTTACGCACATGTTCAAGGTGCACACGGTGTTGTCTTTAGTGGCCTCTTCGGCGATTTCCAGTTCCTTCACCACGGACTGCCAGAGGCGCGGACGGCGCCCCGACCAGCGGATCCGCACCCCCCACTCACTGAGCTGATCCCGTTGCCGGCGCAGCACGTCGCGGCTGAAGCCCATGAGGAAGCGGACTTCTTCCGGGGAACGCTTCCAGTTCTCGGTGGAGAAGGCGTAGACGGACACGTGCCGGATGCCCATCTCCACGGCGCCGGCCATCACGTCCAGCAGCGCCGCCTCGCCTGCCCGGTGCCCTTCGGTGCGCGGCAGTCCGCGCTGGTTGGCCCAGCGTCCGTTGCCGTCCATCACGATTGCCACGTGCCGGGGCACCAGATCGGCGGGCACGGCCGGGGGCACCGCACCGGAGGGGTGCGGTGCGGGACGGACCGGTGCTGGGGACTTTGAACGCACGTTCAGACACGCTCCACATGTTGAAGGGATTTGACGACCCGTTCCAGGTGCCATTGAAGGTAGCCGCCCACGAGGCCGGCGGATTCACGGCGGGCCTGCTGTCCGGCGGCATCGGCGGTTGGCCAGTCCCCGGAGAGCAGGGCAGCCAGCAGCACCATGGTGTCGGGCGAGGGTGATGCCGATCCGGGCGGACGGCAGGCGGAGCAGACGGCCCCGCCCAGGGCGGCCGAAAACGCAGTGTGCGGGCCCGGCGCACCGCAGCGGGCGCAGACGGTGAAGCTGGGTGCCCAGCCGGCGGTGGCCAGGGCCCGCAGCAGGTAAGAGTCAAGGATGAGTTCCGGAGCGTGGGCTCCGCGGTTCAGTGCCGCCAGGGCGCCGATGACCAGGCGATAGTGGGCGTTGGCTGACTCGCCGTCGACGTCGGTCAGCCGCTCAGCAGTTTCCGCAATGGCGGCCGCCGCAGTGTAGCGCGCATAGTCCGAGGCAATGCCGTGCCCGTAGGCGCCCAGCGTTGTTGCCTGAGTGACGATATCCAGGTTGCGTCCCGAAGAGAGCTGCAGGTCCGCCACCATGAAAGGTTCCAGCCGGGCACCGAACTTGCTGGAGGTGCGGCGCACACCCTTGGCCACCGCCCGTACCTGTCCGTGGCTGCGTGTGAGCAGCACCAGGATCCGGTCTGCTTCGCCCAGTTTGTGGGTGCGCAGGATGACGCCCTCGTCCCGGTACGTCCGGGATGCAAATGATTTTCCTGCCACGGACCCTATTTTCCCACGTTTAAAGGCTGCAGCGGCGCACCCGGGCCCACAGGCTCCGGGCGCGCCCGCTGCAGGGAGTGCGTCAGGCCCGGTCGCGGATGGCCCGGTTCACGGCAGAAATGACTGCCTTGAGCGCTGACATGGTGGTGTTCGCATCGATTCCGACGCCCCAGAGCACCCGCTCCCCCACAGCCAGCTCCACATAGGCTGCCGCCGCCGCGTTGCCGCTGGCGGAAAGCGCGTGCTCGGTGTAGTCGAGCAGCCGCACGTCGATGCCGTCCTCGCTGAGGATCTCCAGCAGGGCGGCAATCGGGCCCGTGCCGGATGCGGTGCGCTTCTGCTGCAAGCCGCCGTTCATCAGCGAGGCCGTCAGCTTGAAGGTGCCGTCCTCAGCAGTGTCCGCGTTGACCGACGAGAGGGCGTAGTGTCCCCAGGGTTCGCCGTCGGCCTCCGGGGTGGTGGGCAGGTACTCGTCCTGGAAGACCTTCCACAGCTCGGCGCCGGTGATCTCGCCGCCGGCGGTGTCGGTGCGGCGCTGGACCACGCCGGAGAATTCGATCTGTGCACGGCGGGGCAGGTCCATGTTGTGCTCGTTCTTGAGCAGGTAGGCCACTCCGCCCTTGCCGGACTGACTGTTCACGCGGATTACGGCCTCGTAGGTGCGGCCGATGTCCTTCGGATCGATCGGCAGGTACGGCACGGCCCACGGGATGCCGTCCACGGTGGTGCCGGCAGCGGCGGCATCCTTTTCCATCGCCTCGAAGCCCTTTTTAATGGCGTCCTGGTGCGAGCCGGAGAAGGCTGTGAAGACCAGGTCACCGCCGTACGGGGAACGCTCGGGGACGGGCAGCTGGTTGCAGTATTCAACGGTCCGGCGGACGTGGTCGATGTCCGAGAAATCAATCTCGGGGTCGATACCCTGGCTGAACATATTCATGCCCAGCGTCACCAGGTCTACGTTGCCGGTGCGCTCTCCGTTGCCGAAGAGGCAGCCCTCAATGCGGTCGGCGCCTGCCAGGTAGCCGAGTTCAGCGGCGGCGACGCCGGTGCCCCGGTCATTGTGCGGGTGCAGGGACAGGATGATGGAGTCCCGGTTGGCCAGGTTGCGGTGCATCCACTCGATCGAGTCGGCGTACACGTTCGGAGTCGCCATCTCCACCGTGGCGGGCAGGTTCAGGATCATCTGCCGGTCCGGGGAGGCTTCCAGGACTTCGGCGACGGCGTTGGAGATGCGCAGGGCGAACTCCAGTTCGGTGCCGGTGTAGGACTCGGGCGAGTATTCGTACGTGACATCGATGCCGCGCAGCTGCTCTTCGTATTTTTTGCACAGCCGGGCGCCGGAGAGCGCAATGTCAACGATTCCGTCCTGGTCCGTGTTGAAGACGACCTTGCGCTGCAGGACCGAGGTGGAGTTGTACAGGTGGACGATGGCCCGGTCGGCGCCTTCGAGGGAATCATAGGTGCGTTCGATCAGGTGTTCCCGCGACTGGGTCAGGACCTGGATGGTGACGTCGTCGGGGATCCGGTCGCCTTCGATCAGCTGGCGCACAAAGTCGTAGTCCAGCTGGGACGCGGACGGGAAGCCGACCTCAATTTCCTTGTAGCCCATCTTCACCAGCAGGTCGAACATCTTGTGCTTGCGTTCCGGGCTCATGGGGTCGATCAGGGCCTGGTTGCCGTCCCGAAGGTCCACGGCGCACCAGCGCGGGGCCTTGGTGATGAGCTTGTCCGGCCATGTGCGGTCCGGCAGTTCAAAAGCGATCTGCTCGGAGTAAGGAACGTATTTGGAGATGGGCATTCCCGAGGGCTGCTGTGCATTTCGCATGTCTGGTATGGCCTTTTCTAGGAGTTCAGAAGAGCGGCCGGGCAACACAAACTCCGCAGCGAGGGGTCGGCCTATATGTTGAGCATGGCCTCGCCGCGGCAGCTAAGGAGAAGAAGCTCTGCGCGCACGTGACCACCCTAACAGCGGGGCAGGGGGCAACCCAATTGTTAATTGCCGAACGCGCTCTGGCACGTAACCTGGGCGGCTGTCTGTCCGGTCAGGCCGCCGACGTCGCCGGCATCGGGCATGGTGTTTCCGGTGGCGAAGTCCTGGCCGACCTGCACGCTCACGCCGTAGACCAGGTTGCTGGCAACCACCTGGACAGCCGGAACCGCGAGGGCGGCGGCCACCTGCTCGGCCATCTCCTGATAGCCGGGCGCGTAGAAGATCTGGGTGGCCGGGCTGGCTGCTGCTGTCTGTCCTCCGGCGGATGCCTGGGCGTAACCCAAGGAGAGCAGATGGGCGGCCAGCGCCTGGTCGCGGCTGTCGGTACCGGTGTCTGAGGTGCTTCCGGTGGCATCGAGGATGGTGACCGGGATGGCCGCTGGGTCAATGGCGGGAGCAGGGTCGGACGGCGCAGCCGGATCGGTGGTTCCATCCGGAGACGTGCTCTCCGGCTCCGGCGCGGGTTCGGTGATGTCGCGGTCCTCCGCCAGTGCGGCGAACAACGGTGCGGAAAGGGCTTCGTCCAGGACGAGGCGGTTGTTGTCGTATTCGTAGGGAACCACCGGCGCCGTCACGAAGGCCACGCGGCCCAAGTCAACGTCCTTCATCCTGCCGGCCAGGGCAATCAGCGAGGAGACTTCGGTCAGTTCCTTGTCCACCGTGAGGTTGCGGGTCACGGTTTCCGCGATGGAGTACAGCTTGGGCAGGTTGTTCAGCGTGCCCTCCTCGTTGACCTTGCGAACCATGGAGGCGAGGAAGCTCTGCTGGGCACGGATGCGGCCCTCATCTCCGCCGTTTCCAAAGCCGTGGCGGGTCCGCAGGAAGGCAAGGGCCTGGTCACCCTGGACGCTGCTGACTCCGGCCGGAAGGCTCAGCCCGGACAGCTCATCTTCCACCGGCTGGTTCACGCAGACCTCGACTCCGCCCAAGGTGTTGGACAGTTCCTTGACTGCGTTGAAGTCGGCCATCATAAAGTGGTCGATGCTCAGCCCGGTGAGCTCGTTGATGGCGGCCACGGTGCACCCGGGACCTCCGTTGCCCAGCGCTCCGTTGAGCTGCCCCAGTTCCATGGCCGGGTAGACGGCACCGGTTTCCGGGTCCAAACACTCAGGCAGCGGCACCAGCAGGTCGCGCGGGAAGCTCACCACCGTTACATGGGACCGGTCGGCTGCCATGTTGACGAGCATCATGACGTCGGAGTTGTTGCTGTCCTGTCCCTCGCGGTTGTCCGTGCCCAGGACGAGGATCTGCAGCGGATCGGTGTTGGCGTCCACCGGCAGGGCGGACTCCTGTTTCGAGCCAAGGTTCAGCGGACGGGTCTCGAAGTTCTGCTGCAGCCGGATCGCCTGCACTGCCACGAAGACCAGACCCGAGACAAGGGTCAGCGACAGCGTCAGGGCGATCGCCCGCAGCACCGGGTGTCCGACGCTTCCATGGCCGAGGTGTCGTCCGCCCGGAGCGGTTGCCCGGGAGGGTACGGAAGATGAGTTCCCGGAGGGACCGGCACCTGTGTCGGCACGGCGAGATGACATGAGCCGGTCCCCTTCAATAATTCGTGATTCAGCAGTTCAATAGGTGATGCCAACGGTTGCACTCCCGTTGGCGGCAGTTCAAAGTGTACGCGGCGCCCCTGAGAATCGTGTCCAGTGGTGCTGCGGTGGTGCAGTGCTAGAAGCCCAGCTTTACCAGCTGCTTGGGGTCGCGCTGCCAGTCCTTGGCGATTTTCACGTGCAGGTCGAGGTAGATCCGCGTACCCAGCAGCGCTTCGATGGCCACACGGGCATTGGTGCCGACCTCCCGCAGCCGGGCGCCTCCCTTGCCGATAATGATGGCTTTCTGTGAGGAACGTTCCACGTACAGGTTCACCCGGACGTCCAGCAGCGGGTTGTCGTCCGGACGGCCCTCGCGGGGAACGATTTCATCCACCACCACGGCCAGGGAGTGAGGCAATTCATCCCGGACGCCTTCCAGGGCAGCCTCGCGGATGAGTTCGGCAACCATGACGGCTTCCGGCTCATCGGTCAGTTCACCGTCCGGGTACAGCGGCGGAGAGGACGGCATGAATCCGGCGAGCACTTCAGCCACGGTGTCCACCTGGAAACCGTCGGCGGCGGAGACGGGAACCACGTCCGCCCAGCCTGCTTCGCCCAGGACCTCATTGCCCAGAGCTGTGACCGACATCAGCTGTTTGGCCAGTGCGGCGCGGTCCACCAGGTCCGTCTTGGTCACCAGCGCCACGACGGGCTTCTTCTTCAGTGCCGCCAGCTGCTTGGCAATGTAGCGGTCGCCGGGACCCACGGCTTCGTTTGCCGGCAGGCAGAAACCAATGGCATCCACTTCAGCCAGGGTGTCTGCGACCAGGTCATTGAGGCGCTTGCCCAGCAGCGTGCGGGGACGGTGCAGCCCGGGAGTATCCACGAGGATCAGCTGGGAGTCTTCGCGGTGCACAATGCCGCGGATCGTGTGCCGGGTGGTCTGCGGCTTCGCCGAAGTGATGGCGACCTTCTGGCCGACCAGGGCGTTGGTCAGCGTGGACTTGCCTGCGTTGGGCCGGCCCACCAGAGAAACGAAGCCGGCTCGGAACTGTGGATCAGTCATTACGTGGTACCAATTCTGTTGAGGAGACGCGGGAGAATGATGTCCTGCCGTCGTCGGAATGTGTTTCTGGTTCGGCGGCGTCGTCGGGCTGTTTCCAGGCGATGATGTGGGACACCCTGTTGCGGCGGCCTTCGAGGCGCTCGGCGTGCAGGACGATGCCGTCAACCACCACTTCGCTGCCGACGATGGGCACGCGGCCCAGCGCCTTGGCGAGCAGGCCTCCTACGGTGTCCACTTCGTCGTCCTCGAGGTCGACGTCGAACAGCTCGCCCAGGTCATCGATGCCGGCACGGGAGCTCACGCGGTAGCGGCCTCCGCCGAGGTTTTCGATTTCGGGCCGTTCGGAATCGTACTCGTCAACGATCTCGCCCACAATTTCTTCAATCAGGTCCTCGAGCGTGACCAGGCCGGCGGTGCCGCCGTATTCGTCGATAACCACGGCCACGTGGGTGGATTCCCGCTGCAGTTCCTGCAGCAGTTCACTGACCGCCTTCGATTCCGGAACGTAGCGGACGCCGCGGGCGAAGTCCTCCACGCGGAGGGTACTCGGATCTCCGGAGCCGGAATGCATCTGCGCCGCCACGTCCTTGAGGTAGAGGATCCCCACAATCTGGTCCGCGCTGTCCTCGATTACCGGCACCCGGGAGTATCCCGACCGCAGGAAAAGGGACATGGCCTGGCGCAGGGTGGATCCGGCCTCGATGCATACCATGTCGGTCCGCGGCACCATCACGGACCGCACCTTGGTGTCCCCGAGCTCGAAGACCGAATGGATCAGTTCGGCCTCGGTATTCTCGATCATGTCGGCCTCGGAAGCGCGGTCCAGCAGTTCGCGGAACTCTTCTTCGGTGAAGAACGCGGCGTCCGGTCCCTGGGTTCCGGGGGCGACGGCGGTGCCGAGCCGAACGAGCCATCCGGGAATCGGGCCCAGGACAACACGCAGGAAACGCACCAAACCGGCGGTTAGGACGACGACGGCGGTGACGTGCTTGCGGCCGATTTGGCGGGGAGAGACTCCCACCAGGACAAATCCGATGCCTGCCATCACCACGGTGGCCAGCAGTCCTGCCAGCCAGATGTTGTCCAGGAGCATCTGGAACAGGGTGGCCACAGTGACGGCGGTGGCCATTTCGAACCAGACACGCCAAAACCGGAGGGCGTGCATGTGCGCCACCGGATGCTGCAGAATCCGGCGCAGCGGCTTGCCGGCCTTGCCCTGCAGCAGTGCTTCGGCCTCATGCCGCGGCAGGTATCCGTAGGCAGACTCCGCAGCAGTGAGCAGTCCGGCCAGGACCATGAAGGCCACGGCCATAAAGATCAGCAGGGCCACGCTCAACTGCGCGTCTCCTTCGGAGCCTCACGGCCCAGGTAGGCGGACAGAAGGTCGCGCTGCAGGCCAAACATTTCCTTTTCCTCTTCGGGTTCGGCATGGTCGTACCCGAGCAGGTGCAGCACACCGTGGGTGGTCAGCAGCAGCAGTTCTTCCTGCATGCCGTGGCCGGCCGTTTTTGCCTGCACGGTGGCCACCTGCGGGCACAGGACAATGTCGCCGAGCACCCCTGCGGGTGTGGGGCGCCCGGGAACTCCGGGCCGCAGCTCGTCCATGGGGAAGGACAGCACATCGGTGGCGCCGGGAATGTCCATCCATTCGATGTGCAGTTTCTCCATGGCTTCCTCGTCCACCAGGATGATGGACAGATCCGCTTCCGGATGCACGTAGAGGTTTTCCAGGAGGTAGCGTCCCAGCCGGGACAGCTCCTCTTCGTCGACCGCAATGGTGGATTCGTTGTTCACTTCAATGCTCATTTGGCGGAGCTCCGTCCTGCACCGGTGCGGGGGTTGCCTGCCGGCGGGGCACTGCGCCGGGACTCGTCCCATTCGCTGTACGCCGTCACGATGCTGCTCACGAGGGAATGCCGCACCACATCGGAGGCATGCAGTTCGGAGAAGGCCACGTCATCGATGTCGCCAAGAATGTCGTGGACGATGCGCAGGCCGGAGGCCGTGCCGCCCGGCAGGTCCACCTGTGTCACGTCACCGGTCACCACCATCTTGGAGCCGAAGCCCAGGCGGGTCAGGAACATTTTCATCTGCTCGGGAGTGGTGTTCTGCGCCTCGTCCAAAATGATGAACGCGTCGTTGAGCGTGCGCCCGCGCATGTAGGCCAGCGGAGCTACCTCGATGGTCCCGGCTGCCATGAGACGGGGAATGGAATCCGGGTCCATCATGTCGTGCAGGGCGTCGTAGAGGGGCCGCAGGTACGGGTCGATTTTGTCGCTGAGCGTCCCGGGCAGGAAGCCGAGCCGCTCTCCGGCCTCGACGGCAGGGCGGGTCAGGATGATCCTGTTGACTTCCTTCTGCTGCAGCGCCTGCACGGCTTTTGCCATGGCGAGGTACGTCTTGCCGGTTCCCGCTGGGCCAATCCCAAAAACAATGGTGTTCTGGTCGATGGCGTCGACGTAGTTCTTCTGGTTCAGCGTCTTGGGGCGGATGGTGCGGCCGCGGGTGGAGAGGATGTTCTGGGTCAGGACTTCAGCCGGGCGCTGGGCACTCTGGTCCCGCAGCATGGTGATCAACTGTTCCAGCAGCTGCGGAGTGACCTTGGTCTGGCTCCGGGCCAGGATCCGGACTTCGTCGACAAGGCGGAGGGTCAGTTCAACTACCGCAGCCGGTCCCGAAATGGAAAGCTCATTGCCGCGCACATGAAGGTTGGCCTGCGGATATGCGGACTCGATAATCTTGAGCGCCTCGTCGTTGGCACCCAGCGACTGGACCATGTGTTCCGTGGAATCAAAGATGATGGTCTGGTGATCCAGCCCGATGGTGCCGGTTCCTGAGGATTCAGTCATATATTCGGCCTTCCCAGGCCTTTCATCGCCCCTTTGCAGAGTGAGTTCCGTGTCTGCACCCACAGAGCCGGCGGCCGAGCGAGTTAAGACAGACACTTCAATATTACTTGATGCCGCCGCGGCCGTCTCGCTCCGTTGGCGGCGGTTTCCGCCCGCTCACCTGCGGGATCCGGTGCATCCGAGGGCCGCTGCGGGCGCCCCGCCGGGTCCGGCGGCTGGTCTCAATCGGGTCTCAGTCCGGTAGCAGGACGGTTAAGACTGCAAATCCGGTGTTTCCCGTGTGCCAAGCTGGGAAGCGAGCTTTCAGCGAAAGGAGGACAGAAATGGGCGAAGCCCCGCAACACCGGCACCTGCCTCACCGCCGGAACATCCTGGGCCTGCTTGCTGTTTCTGCACTTCTTCTCAGCGGCTGCGGCGTAGTGGCCGCCACCCCCACCACCTCCATGCCCACGCCGTTCGACGAGGCTGCAGGGTCATTGTCCGCCTCCCTGAGCGTCACCGCCCCCGCTGAAGGAAAGCCTGCGCCTGGACGCCTCCCGGTCTACTGGCTCGGAATCAACGGTTCCAATGTGCACCTTTACCGGGAATTCCAGCCGTCCGAAACGAGCGGCGACCCCATTGTTGAAGCGGTCACGGCGATGACCGCGGGCAAGCCGTCGGATCCGGACTACTTCAATCCCTGGAGCAAGGCCGGCAGCGTCACCGCCTCGATATCCGGCAAGAACGTCATCACCGTTGATATTTCCTCGGATGCCTTCAAGACCTCACTTGATGCCGGCATGGCACACCGCGCCGTTCAGCAGCTGGTTTATACGGCCACTGCGGCGGCGTCAAACGCCGGACTCATCACAGTGGGGCACGCACCCTCCGTGGTGCTGCTGGTGGACGGCAAGGCCGGCTATCAGGCCTTCGGGCAGGAACGCCTGGAAGGACAGCTGGAGCGCGACGCTTCCCTGGTGGCCCCCATCTGGATCATTGACCCGCAGGAAGGCGGCGGAACCCAATCGGTCCTCACCGTTTCCGGATCTGCGGTGTCGGAGGGCGGGCAGCTGTCCTGGCGGGTGGAACCGATTGTCGACGGCCGGCCCGCCGAGGATGCCGTCCAGACCGGCTACGCCGAACTGGAAGCACCCACCGGCGGAACGTCCCTCTACAGTTTCGCTGTTGACCTGGCCCCCGGCGAATACAGCGTGAGCGTATTTCACGGAACTGACCGGGCGGATGAAGACTCCAAACGCGTGACCGTGTACTCCGACGCGCACTAGTCGGATAACCGTCCGGCCCGCAGTCCTACCAGCGGCCGAGTGCGGAATTCAGGACCGCAAGGGCAGCCGGCCCCGCCGTGGAAGAACGCATGATGTGCCGGCCCAACCGGACCGCCACCGCCCCTGAAGAGCGCAGCTGCTCGACCTCAGCGCCGCTGATTCCTCCCTCGGGCCCCACCACGACGGCGATGCTCAACGGTCTGCCGCCGCAGCGGCGGCGCGCTTCAGCCAGCGCCGGCACCAGTGCGCCGTCGGCCTCTTCATGCAGCACCAGCACCAGGTCAACGTCCTTCAGCCGGCTCACCAAAGCTTTGGAATCCAGCATTTCTTCGGCCACCGGGACCTGCGACCGGCGGGACTGCTTTGCCGCAGCCGTGAGGATGCCCTGCCATTTGGCCTGGCCCTTTGCCGCCTTGTCGGCGCGCCAGCGGACGATGCTGCGCTCGGACTGCCAGGGAATGACGCGGTCCGCGCCGAGCTCAGTGGCAGCTTCGATGGCCTGCTCGTCCCGGCCGCCCTTGGCGAGGGCCTGAACCAGCATCAGGGTGTCAGCCGCTTCATTTTCCTCGGCGACAGACTCCACTGAGAGCTCCAGCCGTGCGGGGTCCGCAGCAATAACCGAGCCCGTGAGCCGGCGTCCGGCCCCGTCCACGATATCCACGGATTCCCCCGGGGCCAGGCGCTTTACGGCGACGGCGTGGTGAGCCTCGGCTCCTTCAAGCACAAAAATGGAACCAACCCCGGCGGCCCGGACAGCGTCCGGGTCGCCGAAGAAAATCGGGTTGGTCATGTCAGTGGTTGCCCAGGCGGTCCCGCAGCCGGGCGAAGACGCCGGTGCCGCTGCCTGCCAGGCGGCCTTCGGCGTATTCCTCGCCGCGCAGCTGCGCCAGTTTGCGCAGCAGTTCTTCCTGCTCTGCATCCAGCTTCTGCGGGGTCTCCACGTGCAGGTGAACCAGCAGGTCTCCCCTGCCGTAGCCGCGCAGATGCGTCACGCCCAGGCCCTTGAGGGTGGTGATCTCACCGGACTGGGTGCCGGCCTTGACCGCAATTTCGCGGTCGCCGTCGAACGTCTCGAAATTGATCGTGGAGCCCAGCGCCGCGGCCGTCATGGGCACCGTCAGCGTGGCGTGGAGGTCATCGCCCTCACGGACGAACGTGGGATCGGCATTAACCCGGATTTCCACGTACAGGTCACCCTGCGGTCCGCCGGCCGTGCCGGCTTCGCCCTGTCCGCCCAGCTGGATGCGGGTTCCGGTGGCTACACCGGCGGGGATCTTGATGTTCAGGGTGCGGCGGCTGCGGACGCGGCCTTCGCCGGCGCATTCGTGGCAGGGGTCCGGAATGACAGTGCCGTAGCCCTGGCAGGATCCGCACGGAGCGGTGGTCATGACCTGGCCGAGAATCGAGCGCACCGCACGCTGCACCTGGCCGGAGCCGTGGCAGATGTCGCAGGTCCGCGGCGAGGTTCCGGGCTGGCAGCAGCTTCCGTCGCAGGTGGGGCAGGTGACCGCAGTGTCGACGTCGATCTTCTTGTTGGTGCCGAAGACGGCGTCCTTCAAGTCGATGCGCACATTGATCAGGGCGTCCTGGCCGCGGCGCGTCCGTGATGCCGGACCCCGCCCGCCGCCTCCGCCGCCACCGAAGAAGGTGTCGAAGATGTCCTGGAAGCCGAAGTTCTGGCCGCCGAACCCGGCGCCGCCGCCGAAGCCGTTGTCATTGCCGTTCTCATTGCCGGTGGTGTCATAAATGCGGCGCTTCTGCGGATCCGCCAGGACCTCGTAGGCATGGGTGACGGCCTTGAATTCTTCCTGTGCTCCGGGAGCGGAGTTAACGTCCGGATGAAGCTTGCGGGCAAGCTTCCGGTACGCCTTCTTGATTTCTTCGCCCGTGGCGTCGCGTCCGACACCCAAGACCTGGTAGTGATCGCTCACTCGTGCACATCGCTTCCTGTAATTCGCAGTATCCGCGTTGTCCGCGGCACCCTCCGTCCGAGGGCGTCCGCCGGCCGCGACCGCCCGCTGGCGGCTGGAGCCGGTGTACTGCTGGTGTATTCATCTAACGGTTGTCTAGTTGTTCAGTATCCGGGACAGATAACGGGCCACGGCACGCACTGTGGCCATGGTGTTGGGGTAATCCATGCGGGTTGGTCCAAGGACGCCCACCTTTGCCGAAGAATCGGGCCCGTAGCCGGTGGCCACGACTGATGCCTCTGAAAGGGATCCGTGCGGGTTTTCCCGCCCGATCCGCACCGAGACGCCCCTGGCATCCTGCTCCATCTCCGACAACAACCGAAGCATGACCACTTGTTCCTCGAGTGCTTCCAGGATGGGACCGATCGTCAGGGGAAAGTCTACTGTGGAGCGGGCCAGGTTGGCGGTGCCGGCCATGACCATGCGGTCTTCACGGTTGATTCCGGCCAGCTGCTCCAGGCTGTGGGCCAGCGCGCCGGCATTCCGCCGCTTCCGGGCCGGCACCAGAGCCAGGCAGTCGGCCAGCTGTCCGGTGATGCGGGTCAGCGGCGTACCGCTGAGCGTGGACAGGAAATGCTGCCGCAGCTCCAGCAGCTCCGGTTCGCTCACCTGGTCGGGAACGGTGATGACCCGCTGCTCCACCCGGCCGGTGGTGGAAATCAGCACCACCAGCACCTGGGAGGGTGCGAGCAGAACAAATTCGATGTGGCGGACCTTGGCGTTGCCCAGGTGCGGATACTGCACCACCGCCACCTGGTTGGTCAGCTGGGAAAGCAGGCGGACCGTCCGCTCCATGACGTCGTCGAGATCCTCGGCCCCCTCGAGCAGGGTCTGAATGGCCCGGCGTTCGGCGGCGGACAGCGGCTTGACGTCCGATATCCGGTCCACGAACAGGCGGTAGCCCTTGTCAGTGGGAATGCGGCCGGCAGAAGTGTGCGGCGCAACAATCAGGCCCTCTTCTTCCAGGGCTGCCATGTCGTTGCGGATGGTGGCGCTGGAGACTCCCAGCTGGTGGCGCTCTACCAGTGCCTTGGAGCCAACGGGCTCACGCGAATGCACGTAATCCTCAACAATGGCCCGGAGCACCTCGAGTCTGCGTGGTTCACTCATGGTTTTCCCTCCCTTGCTGACGTCCTGCGCGGCGGTGATGTCCTGACTGCGGTGCCGGACAGGCATGTGGATTGGCGCCGGGCTGGTTAGCACTCACCATACCCAAGTGCTAAGTCTAATACGGATCAACGGCGTTGCTAGCATTGAGGAGCCCGTGCCCGCCCACCGGTGAACCGCGCGTGCACCAGCCAAGCAACCAGAGTGAGGACTACACCCGTGTCGAACTTTTCGTGGGGACCGCAGGACATCAGCGCCCCGGCCCGGCGGGTGCTGCCGAAGGTCGGCGCCGAAGCAGGCCTGGTGCTTGAAGACGTGCAGAGCGGCTGGGTTGGCGCCGTGGTGCGGGTGGAGAAGTCCGGCGGGCTGCATTTGATGGTGCTGGAGGACCGGCGCGGCAAGACGAAGTCCTTCGAGCTCGGGTTTGGCTTCCTGCTGGACGGGGAGCCCGTGGAGGTGGTTCCGGCGGTCAAGGCAGCTGCCCCAGTGTCCCGGCGGACGGCGTCGGGCTCGGTCCGGGTGGACAACGTCCGGGCACGCACCGCCAGGGCAAGCCGCATCTGGGTTGAAGGAAAGCACGACGCCGAACTGGTGGAGAAGGTGTGGGGGGATGACCTGCGTGTGGAGGGCATCGTCGTCGAGCCGCTGCACGGTGTGGACGACCTGTACTCCGCGGTGCGGGAATTCAGCCCGGGACCCGGCCGCCGGCTGGGAATCCTGGTGGACCATCTGGTGGCCGGGTCCAAGGAGTCCCGAATAGCGGCCGAAGCCATGGCCGTCCCCGGAGCCCGGGGGAACGTGCTGATTGTGGGCCACCCGTACGTGGATGTGTGGCAGGCCATCAAGCCGCAGACCATCGGGCTGACTGCCTGGCCCGTGGTGCCCCGCCACGAAGACTGGAAGACCGGCATCCTGAAGGGCCTCGGGTGGCCGCACCGGGACCACACCGACGTTGCCATGGGTTGGAAGAAACTGCTGGGCAGCGTCAATTCCTACGCTGATTTGGAGCCGTCGCTGCTGGGGCGGGTGGAGGAAGTGATCGACTTCCTGACCGTCCCTTAGGGGCTGCACCGCCGTGCCGTTGCGGGCTGCGGGCGCTCAACCCAGTACCCTAGATGAGATATGCAGCAGTCGGACGGTCCCAATCCGCACCGGCTCACCGGGTACCGGAAGTCACAAGCAAGTGACCTTAAGGCAAGACCACGGCGTCCAGAGGCAAAAGGAAACAGCAGTGTCGAACATCCGTCAGAATGACCAGCCCCGCCCCGATGACCGGGGTCCGGGCCAGCGTCCCCCCTATCAGGGTGCACCGGCCAACGCGCTGCCCCTGACCGCTTCCGAGGACCGGCAGTGGGCAACCATGGCGCACTTTGGCGGCATCCTGGGATTCATCCCGTCGATGATCATCTACCTGGTATTCCGCGACCGCGGCCCGTTCACGGCGCAGGAATCCAAGGAAGCGCTGAACTTCACACTGCCTCCCACCATCATCGCCATGGTGGCCTGGCTGCTGTCCTTCATACCGGTGATCGGCTGGGTCTTCGCCATCCTGAACGCCATGCTGTGGGTTGTCATCGCCGTCTCTTCGGTAGTGGCCGGCATTGAGTGCAACCGCGGACGGCCCTACCGGTACCCGCTGAACCTGCGCCGCATCCAGTAACGCCGGGCTGGAATCAGTCCGGGAGCAGGCGGCGGACGACGGCGTCCGCCAGCAGGCGTCCCTTGGTCGTAAGCAGCACGCGGCCGGTCAGGGCGGCCCTGGCATCCACCAGGCCGTCCGCCATCAAACCGGCCACGGCGAGCCGGCCTGATTCCTTCAGCCGGGACAGCTCCAGGCCTTCGGCCAGCCGGGTGCGCAGCATGATGTCCTCCACATACCGGGTTTCGGCATCAAGGGTTTCGCGCCCGACGGCGGGCGACTCCCCCGCCCCGATCCGCTGGGCGTAGGCGGTGGGGTGCTTGGCGTTCCACCAGCGCACGCCGCCCGCATGGGAGTGGGCGCCGGGGCCGATTCCCCACCAGTCGTCGCTGCGCCAGTAGGCAAGGTTGTGCCGGCACTGGTCCGCGGGTGTCCGGGCCCAGTTGCTGACCTCGTACCAGGACAGGCCGGCCGCGGCCATCATCTCGTCGGCCACGAGGTATTTGTCCGCGTGGTCGTCGTCGTCGATCGGCGGAACTTCGCCGCGGCGCATCCGGGCCGCGAGCTTGGTGCCGTCCTCGATGATCAGGGCGTAAGCGGAAATGTGGTCCGGTTCGTAGCTCAGGGCTTCACGGACCGATACCTTCCAGTCCTCCAGCGACTCCCCCGGCGTGCCGTAGATGAGATCCACGCTCACGTTCAGGCCGGCGTCGCGCGCCCACTTCACGGCCTCGGGAACCCGCGACGGCGTGTGGGTGCGGTCCAGCACTGCCAGGACGTGCGGCACGGCGGACTGCATGCCGAAGGAGACCCGGGTGAACCCGGCATCAGCCAGCAGCTGCAGTGACTGCGGAGTGACCGAATCCGGGTTGGCTTCGGTGGTGACCTCGGCGCCCGGTTCCAGGCCCCAGGCGTCAATGGCCGTCTTTAGGATGGACGCGAGGTCCTCCGCGGGCAGCAGGGTGGGTGTGCCGCCGCCGAAGAACACGGTTCCCATCTTCCGGTCGGGCAGCCCTGAGGCTTTCAGCGCCCGGGCGGCGAAGCGTACTTCCTGTTCCGCCGTGCCGCCGTAGGCCGCCTGCGATGCCCCGCCGCCCAATTCCGTGGCGGTGTAGGTGTTGAAATCGCAGTAGCCGCAGCGGACGGAGCAGAACGGAATGTGGACGTACAGACCAAACTTCCGCTCCGCCGCTCCCTCCGCCGCCTGCGCGGGCAGCAGACCATCGGCGGGTGCCGGATCCCCGAGGGGCAGTGCGCTGGGTGTCACTTCTTGGCTTTGTCCTTGGACTCGTCGGAGGAAAGTGCTGCCACGAAGGCTTCCTGGGGAACTTCCACGCGCCCCACCATCTTCATGCGCTTCTTGCCTTCCTTCTGCTTTTCCAGCAGCTTGCGCTTACGGCTGATGTCGCCGCCGTAGCACTTGGCGAGCACGTCCTTGCGGATGGCACGGATGGATTCGCGGGCAATGATGCGGGAGCCGATGGCTGCCTGGATGGGGACTTCGAACTGCTGGCGCGGAATGAGTTCGCGCAGCTTGCCGGTCATCATCACGCCGTAGGAGTAGGCCTTGTCCTTGTGCGTAATGGAGCTGAAGGCGTCCACCTGTTCGCCCTGGAGCAGGATGTCCACCTTGACCAGGTCGGCGACCTGTTCGCCGTCGGCCTTCCAGTCCAGCGAGGCGTAGCCGCGGGTCTTGGACTTGAGGATGTCGAAGAAGTCGAAAACGATCTCGGCCAGCGGCAGGCGGTACCGGATTTCCACCCGGTCCTCGGAGAGATAGTCCATGCCGCCCAGGACGCCGCGGCGGGCCTGGCACAGCTCCATGATGGCACCGACAAATTCGTTCGGCGCCAGGATCGTGGCCGAGACCATCGGCTCGCGGACCTCTTTGATCTTGCCTTCGGGGTACTCGCTGGGGTTGGTCACCGTGACCACCTTCTTGTCCTCGAGCGTCACCTCGTACTCCACGTTGGGCGCGGTGGAGATCAGGTCCAGGTTGTACTCGCGCTCGAGCCGTTCACGGGTGATTTCCAAGTGCAGCAGGCCCAGGAAACCCACGCGGAAACCGAAGCCCAGCGCCGCCGACGTCTCGGGTTCGTAGACGAGCGCGGCATCGTTGAGCATCAGCTTCTCCAGCGCGTCGCGCAGCACCGGGTAATCGGCGCCGTCGATGGGGTACAGGCCGGAGAACACCATGGGCTTCGGGTCGGCGTAACCGGGCAGCGATTCAGCGGCAGGCTTGGCCAGGTTGGTGACGGTGTCACCGACCTTGGACAGCCGGACATCCTTTACACCGGTGATGAGGTAGCCCACCTCACCGACCCCCAGGCCCTTGGACGGGGTGGGTTCCGGCGAGCTGACACCGATTTCGAGGAGTTCGTGGCTGGCCCGGGTGGACATCATCTGGATCCGCTCGCGCGGAGACAGCGAGCCGTCGATCACGCGGACGTAGGTGACCACGCCGCGGTAGGTGTCATAGACGGAGTCGAAGATCATGGCACGGGCCGGAGCGTTGGGGTCACCCTGCGGTGCCGGAATCTCACGGACAATCTGGTCCAGGAGGGCTTCGACGCCAACGCCGGTCTTACCGGAGACCCTCAGGACGTCCGCCGGATCGCCGCCGATCAGCTTTGCCAGTTCCTCGGCGTACTTCTCCGGCTGCGCTGCCGGGAGGTCAATCTTGTTGAGGACCGGAATGATGGTGAGGTCGTTCTCCATCGCCAGGTACAGGTTCGCGAGGGTCTGGGCCTCGATGCCCTGGGCAGCGTCCACCAGCAGCACGGCGCCTTCGCACGCGGCCAGGGAACGGGATACCTCGTACGTGAAGTCCACGTGGCCGGGGGTGTCGATCATGTTCAGCGCGTAGGACTCGCCGTCAACCTCCCACGGCATGCGCACGGCCTGCGACTTGATGGTGATGCCGCGTTCGCGCTCAATGTCCATGCGGTCCAAATACTGGGCCTTCATGTTCCGGTGCTCGACGACGCCGGTGGACTGAAGCATGCGGTCGGCCAGGGTGGACTTGCCGTGGTCGATGTGGGCGATGATGCAGAAGTTTCTGATGATCGCCGGATCCGTCGCGGCAGGCACCGGTGAGAAGCGGGCCATAGGTGACACTGTGGCGGTTCCTTTACTGTTCACAGGACTTCACGGCGGCCGCAGCGGCGGAGGCCGCGTGCCGGAACCGGACAAGGCGCGGTTCTTCGTTTTTCCTGGTGGTTTTAACTGCTGAATTAACAGTCTCCCACGAATGCCAGCCCGCACTGGAACCGCAGAACGTAATAGCGTGGGCTCATGTCCTTCTCCAACCGCTCCCTTCTTTCCCTGGCCCGCACGGCCATCCGACTGCTGACGCGCCCCTCTGCCGCCGAATCCCCCGCCCGTAAGTCTTCACCGGCGTCCTCCGCCCGGAAACCTGCCGCACCGGGCGCTTATCCCGGCGACTACCGGGGCAAGGTCACCCCCGTTTACGCTCCGTCGCCGGACGGATCCCCCGACCCGGGCGAGGTGGTGTGGGCCTGGGTTCCCTATGAGGACGACTATTCGCAGGGCAAGGACCGCCCGGTGCTCCTGATTGGCCGCAGCGGCTCCCGGCTGCTGGCCCTGATGATGACCTCCCGCGACCGCAACAACGGCCGGGAGTCCGATCCTGACTATGTGGATGTGGGCACCGGCCCCTGGGACAGCCAGGGCCGGCCCAGCGAGGTCAAGCTCGACCGGGTGCTGCAGCTGGACCCTGCCACTGTGCGGCGGCAGGGAGCCGTCATGCCTCCCGCCGCATTTCAGCGCGTCGCCACCCGCTTTTCCGCCCGGAACTGAGTTCCTGCTCCCCCGCCAAACCCCCGCCAAACCCCGGCTGCGCACCAAGGACAGCCGCGCCGTCGGCCGATGGGCGCCGCCAATGGGCCTTCGGGCCGAAGTTCTGCTAACATTTATTGCTGTGTGTCCGCGCAGGTCGACGGGCACTTCAGTTCAGGCGCCATTACGGTATCCCCACGCCGCTCAGTCAATGTCTGGGCTGAAATTCCCTCACCGACCAAGTCCGCAATACAAAGAGAGTTTATATAAGTGGCCAATATTAAGTCCCAGAAGAAGCGCATCCTCACCAACGAGAAGGCGCGCATGCGTAACAACTCGGTGAAGTCCGAGCTGAAGACCGCAATCCGCTCCGTTGACGTTGCCGTCAAGGCCAGCGACAAGGATGCAGCAGTCGCAGCGGTGGCCACTGCCAGCCGCAAGCTGGACAAGGCTGTCAGCAAGGGTGTTATCCACAAGAACAATGCAGCCAACCGCAAGTCGGCCATCTCCAAGAAGGTCAACGCGCTCTAAGCTGTTGTTCTTGCATTAGTCTTATCGGCCTGGCCGGTCCCTTCGGGGGCCGGCCAGACTGCTTTAAGCGGCGTGGCACCCCAGCTTCAGCCGGGGCGGAACCAAGGACCGGCGGTTGTCGCCGGTCCAGCAGCCTCTTAGCGGCCGGCCGCAGCCAGCGAAATCACGGTAACCGCGTGCTCGACGGCGTACACGGGATCACGTCCGGCCCCCTTGACCTGCGCATCGGCTTCGGCCAGCACCTGCACGGCCTTGATGAGGGATTCCTGCGACCAGTGCTGGGCGTCGCGCCGCGCCTGATCCACCTGCCACGGCGCCATGCCCAGTTCCTTCGCCATGGAGGCCGAGGAGCCGCGCAGGTTCGCCACCTTGGCCACGGCCCGGACCTTCATGGCCAGCGCGCCCACCAGGGGCACGGGATCGACGCCGGTGTCCAGGGCATGGCGCAGCATGGACAGCGCCTGTCCCCCGCGTCCGGCCAGCGCCGCATCAGCCACCTTGAACGCGGTGGCCTCCACCCGGCCGCCGTAGTATTTTTCGACGAGCTCTTCGCTGATTTCCCCGGTGGCATCGTTGATCAGCTGCCGGCAGGCGGCTGCCAGGTCCGCCAGTTTGGAACCTACTGCGGCAACGAGGGCCCGTGAAGCGGCCGGGTCGATCCGCCGTCGGGCCGCCTTAAATTCCTGGGCGACAAAATCCAGCTTCTCTGCGTCCTTCTTGAACGGCTGGCACTCCACCACCGGGGCTCCGGCGGCCTTCACCGCGTCCAGCAGTTTCTTGCCGCGGTTACCGCCGCCGTGGCTGAGCACCAGCACCGTGTCGGGTGCGGTGTCCGTGAGATAGGCAAGGGTGTCGGTCAGGAACTCATCGTTCATGGCGGCCAGGTTCGAGGCCTCGATGAGCTTGGCCTCGCCGAACAGCGAAGGGCTCGAATGCAGCATGAGTTCGCCGGCGGCATAGGTTGCCGCGTCCAGGCGGACAATTTCCGTGTCCGGCTGGTCCTGACGCAGGGTGGCACGGATTCGTTCCATGGCGCGGCCGGCCAGATAGTCTTCGGGGCCGCTGAGCAGGACCACCGGAGCGGGTTCCACCTCACGCCAGGAGACAATTTTTCCCGCGGACTTGCCGGTGGACTTCGCGGCACTGCGCTTACTGGACGGAACGGCCGGATTCACAGCGAACAGACTCCTGGGGTGGTGGCAACGAAAACGGGTTAGGCGACTCTTCAACACTACCCGTCCGCTGGTTCGAACGTCGTGTTTCGGCCGGCTGCCCATCTAGGTTGCTCCTACCGGTGTCACGCATCGGGGTGAACTGGCTCGACATTCTTGTTGTTATTCTGCCCCCATGTTTAAAAGCTAGGTATCCACGGCCTCAAACGCCTCGCGAACTGAAAAATGCAGCCTCTGCGCGGCACCTACCTTGAGGTACGTCGCGCGAGCCGGGGCCATCACTCCCTGCCTGCCGCGCATCTTGAGGCGACCCGGTAGACGCAGTGGTTCGCTGGGAGGCCGGTGGGGCGCGCTGGGCGACATGTTCCGGGAAACCCGGATCGCAAAAGGATTGACACCCCCTGGCACGTGTGACTAGTCTCACATGCAGCTCGATGATTGAATTCAGAATTCGGAAGGCGGCAATGGGGCCGCTTCAACACGAAGGATGTTCACATGAGATCACGTAAAACACTCGCCACGGCGGCACTTTGTGTTCCACTTTTGGGCCTTACTGCCTGTGCGGGCGCCGCAGGTACCGCCAGCGACACGACAGAACTTAAAATCGCGCATGTTTGGCCGGAATCATCCCCAGTAAATGACGCCGCCAAGTCAATTTCCAAATCAATCTCGGCAAGCACCGATGGTTCCCTTACAGCGAAAGTCTTTCCCGCCGGGCAATTGGGGGGGGACGTTGAGCTTAATGAGGGCCTCGTGAATGGAACGCTCGATTGCGCCCTTGTGAATCATACGACTGCGGGAATCGATCCACGGTTAGGCGTTGGTTTCCTTCCGTACATCGTCGATTCATTTGAGGATGCGGACAAGGTCTTCTATGGCGACGGCCTTATCGCGCACCAAAACCGCGAAGTGCTGGAAGAACACGGAGTAGTAGCCCTCGAGTTCTTTGAAAACGGATTCCGCAGTATTTCAAATGATGAAAAAGCGGTTTCCTCTCCTGGTGATCTTCAAGGACTGAAAATCCGGCTGCCGGAGATCGCGGTCCTGCTGGACACTTTCAAAAATTGGGGGGCACAGCCTCTCGCCATGCCCCTCCCGGAGCTCTACACCGCTTTGCAACAGGGCACAGTTGACGGACAAGATAACGGCGTAGTCCTGACCGCTGATTCAAAGTTTCAGGAAGTACAGGACCATGTCTCCATCACAAACCATGTTTATGGTGCCGGAGTCATCGCCTGTAGCAAGGGAACTTGGGACAAGCTGACCCCAGAGGAGCAAACGGCCCTCAAGCAGGCTGCCGAAGAGGCCAGCCTAGAGCAGCGGGAGGCAAGTAGGGGGGACATAGCCTCAAGTATTAAAGAACTTGAGGATGCAGGGGTAGAGGTCACAGAGCTCACCGCTGAGCAGATGGATGCGTTTCGTACAGACAGCATGAATATCTGGAACGATTATTCCGATACTTTCGGAACCGAGTTGATAGAGGAACTGCGCGCAGTATCCGAGGATGAAAATGGCTAAGAAAGTCATTGGGAACCACGAAAAAGCCCTGAAGACTATTAGTCAATACCTCGACACGGTAGATCGTGGCCTTTCTGCGATGCTCATATCAGCAATGGCAGTCATGCTTATGGCCGCGTTGGTGCAGGTAGGTGCCCGCCATTTGACTACAGAAACCGTCATCGGCCCGGACGAGATAGCCAGATACATGATGACTGGATCTACCTTTCTTGCAATCCCGGTTCTTGCACGACGACGCAATCACATCGCTGTAGATGCTCTCGCACATTACCTTCCCCGAGGTGCCAAGATCTGGCTGCAGCGCCTCTTACTGACCGTGGAACTAGTTTTTCTAGTGATATTTGCCTGCTTGGCGATAGAGGTGTTCTTGGCTTCCAATGAGGCTGGCCAAAGATCCGTTGGACTGGGAATTCCGTTGTCTTGGCCACTGTTTCCGGTTGTCGCTGGAGCAACGATTGGAGCAGCCGTTACTGCCGCACTTCTTCTGGAATCAATCCTAAAAACGGGTCAGCCTTCCGTGGCTGAGCTGGAGGAGCAGGTAGACGTTGGAGGGATGAAGCCATGATTATTGCCGCGGCCCTGACCCTGATCATGATCGTGCTCGGAATCCCCGTAGCCTACGCATTTGGAATCGGTGGACTATTCGCCTTTGCGTCTTTCGGGGATGTATCTCAGCTCCCTTCAGTCACCTATCACGCGATAGATTCCTATCCCCTACTTGCCATTCCCTTCTTTCTCCTGGCCGGAGAAATCATGAAGAGTGGGGGAGTTACACGTCGCTTGGTTAACTTTGTCGCCATTTTTACCGGTTGGATTCGTGGCGGCATGGGTTTGAATCTTCTGGGTGCTTCTGCAATCTTCGGTGCTATTTCTGGTTCCTCCATCGCAACCGTATCCGCCATAGGGTCGATCATGACACCGGAAATGGTCAAGCGGGGATACCCTCGGAATTACATCGGCGGCATCACTTCCGTGGCGGGTCTGCTTGGAATTCTCATCCCTCCGAGCATCCCCATGATTGTCTATGGAATGACGGCAAATGTATCGATCAGTCAGCTATTCCTCTCCGGTATAAGCGCAGGGATATTGCTGTTCCTCGCTATGGCCATCGTCAACCTCTGGTGGGCACGCAAACGCGTGGATCTTCGAGACCGGGTGGAAGAAGACCAAGAAGAATCGCCCACAACCACTGGTGGCACGATAAAGCCATCAGGATCGCTCCGAACCCTGCAAAAAGCCCCAGGCACCACTCGCGTTCGGGTGTCCCCCCTGCATCGCATAGGTGTGGCCATACCCGCGCTCCTCATGCCGATCATCATCCTTGGAGGAATCTACTCGGGCCTGTTGACGCCCACCGAATCCGGCGCCGCAGCGTGCGTATATGGGCTGCTTGTTGGACTGCTTATTTACCGTGAAATTAAACCGAACAATGTACCGCAGATCCTGTCACGCAGCATCCTCGCCGCCGCACCGATCATGCTAATTATTGCATTGGGGGGCGTCTTCTCACGGGCCCTCACACTCTCAGGAGTTACTACCGAGCTGACCATGTGGATCGAGTCTCTCAATACACCTACCTGGGTAATCCTTGTGGCCATGAACATTCTTCTCCTTTTGGTGGGATGCTTCGTTGAGGAAAATACAGCCATCATTATCCTTACTCCTTTGTTACTCCCCATCGCCGTAGGCATAGGCGTCGATCCTGTTCACTTCGGCATGATCATGGTCCTGAACCTAGGAATGGGTCTAGCAACGCCGCCCATGGCACCTAACATCTTTGTTGCCGCACGGGCGTGCCAAGTGCCATTCCACAAAATCATAGGAACTGCCGGATTTTTCCTGCTAACAGCCGCCCTCCCTGTGCTTATCATCATCAATGCGTTTCCGGCCTTGTCGCTCTGGTACAGGTGACCTCAAAAATTTCGTGAGCAGTCAGTTTTGTTTGTTTGGCTCATCGTGCCGGCGAGCCCGCATATGCAATAGAAAGGGAAGCCCTCATGTCTTCATTCTCCACGCCACCCAAAGAGGTATCGACACTCATTGCTGAGTTCTTGAAACGTAGAGGTGTACATACAGTTTTTGGACTACAAGGAGGGCACATTCAGCCTATCTGGGACCAAGCGGCTCGATTAGGCATCCGCATCGTCGATGTACGCGACGAACGCGCAGCCGTGCATATGGCCCAAGCGCATGCCGAGCTGTCCGGTGAACTTGGGGTAGCCATGGTCACCGCTGGACCTGGCGTAACAAATACTGTAACGGCTATTGCCAATGCTCATATCTCCGGAACCCCGCTCCTATTGATAGGTGGTTGTCCACCCCGACCTCAAATCAATATGGGGCCGCTGCAGGACGTTGCCCACACAGAGATCCTTCGTCCAATCACCCGGCAGTCACGAACAGCTCGAGTAAGCGAGCAGGTGATACGGGAACTAGACGAGGCTGTTGCACGTGCTTTCGGTGACGGTGGGGAACCCGGCCCGGTTTACCTGGAAATACCAACAGACGTCCTCCGCGAGTCAGTGCCGGCTGCGCTGGTTTTGGATGAACATATGGCCCCCAAAAACCGCCGCTCATCATTCGCCAATCCTGAAGACCTCAAGGCGGCGGCAAGCATGATAAGCGAGGCCAAGAGACTTGTTGTCGTCACCGGCCGCGGAGCACGACGAAGTACCAACGCTCTGGAAGCATTCTTGAAGAGTACCGACTGTGTCTATCTGGATACACAGGAGACGAAAGGCCTGCTATCAGAGAAAAATGCAGCTCATGTAGGTGCAGTTCGTGGCCGAGCCATGGCCGAAGCGGACTTGGTCTTGGTTGTGGGACGGAAACTCGACTATCAGCTCGGATATGGCTCACCGGCGGCTTGGCCGAATGCGCGCTTTATCCGGATCGCAGATACCGCTAGTGAACTCATTGATAACCGGCGGGGAGGAGTCGAAATCCTAGCCGATGTGAGCGTTGCATTGGACGGCCTCACCGCTATCGTGGGTTCTTTGCAGCGGGAGTCCGATGAGGTATGGGCAGCCGAAATGCGTACCGAGCATGCCCGGCGTGTGGAAAGTTCAAGGACGAGCTTGGGTGACAGCCCCGCTGGGGCCGATGGTTCGATGCATCCCAATCGAATTTTTGATGCCTTGCATAAATTAAACCTACAGAACCCCATTCTGATTGCAGACGGGGGGGACTTACTGAGCTTCGCGCGGATTGGTTTGCCTTCCGGCAAGTATCTTGATTCCGGAGCCTTTGGTTGCTTGGGTGTGGGAGTTCCCTACGCCATCGCTGCATCGCTCGAGTTCGAAGACACCCCAGTGGTGTGCGTCAGCGGGGATGGGGCCTTTGGTTTCAATGCCATTGAACTCGACACCGCCGTCCGACACGGGGCTAGGGCCGTTTTTATTGTTGCCAACAATTCAGCTTGGAACATTGAGCGCTATGACCAGGAAACCAATTATGGCCTCGTCGTAGGAACCGAACTCGGAGCAACTGACTATGCAGCTTGGGCACGAGCCGCCGGCGCCTACGGCGAAAGGGTTGAAAACCCCGAGGACCTATTGCCTGCTCTGCGCCGCGCCATGGAAGCCGCTCCGGCAGTACTGGACGTCGTCGTCACCCGTGAGGCGGTTTCTTCGGATGCAACGAAAGGCTTGGGTTTCGTGCCCGACTACCAAGCCCTAATGCCATGGAACGATGCTGAAATCCGACGTCGTTCCTCCGATGAACCCGCTTCCGGTCTCTGCACTTAAGAAGAAAAGAGAGTTGATCACAAATGGAATCATGGAATTTTCCCGCTCAATACGACAACAACTACTTCCCCGATCCAGCGGAACGCTATTGGTTCAGGGAACGAGAAACGATGGATCCAGAGCTGCGCGATGAACATATTCTTGGACGAATTCGCGATGTAATGCATTATGCGTACAGAACTTCAGGCTTTTACCAACGAAAATGGGACAGCGCAGGATTGCACCCTTCAGACATCAAATCTCTGACTGACTTTGAATCTGTTCCAGTTATGACCAAAGCCGAAATGCGTCTTTCGCAGGCTGAACATCCCCCCTTCGGTGACTATCTGTGTGTCCCCGACTCAGACATCCATCACATTCATGGAACATCCGGTACGACGGGGCGCCCGACAGCGTTTGGTGTTGGACGGGATGACTGGAACGCAATCGCCAATAATCACGCCCGGGTCCTGTGGGCAATGGGTCTCCGTCCAGGGGACACCATCTTTGTTGCGGCAATTTTCAGCCTGTATCTGGGTTCGTGGGGGGCACTGGCCGGGGCAGAAAGGCTACACTGCCGCTCCTTCCCATTCGGGGCGGGCGCGCCAGGAATGACTGCACGTGCCGTACAGTGGCTTGAAACAGTCAAACCTGCCGGTTTCTACGCAACACCTTCATACGCGCTGCGACTAGCCGAAGTCGCAGAGGCAGCGGGGGTCGATCCACGGTCGTTCGGCATCCGCGTCATGTTCTTTTCCGGTGAACCTGGTGCGTCCATTCCCTCAGTACGAAACAAAATTACCAAGCTCTATGGAGCAACCGTGATTGATACCGGAACAATGGCCGAAATGACACCTTTCATGTCCGCAGCAGGAACTGCGGAGTCACCTGAAGGCATGTTGTTGTGGCAGGACATTGTTTACCACGAGGTCTGCAATCCATCCGACTACAAGCGAGTTCCCTTCGGGGACCAGGGAACCCCTGTCTATACACACCTAGAAAGAACATCACAGCCGATGATTCGACTGGCTTCAGGGGATTTGACGAGATGGGACATGACTGAAAACGCATGCGGGAGAACCTATCCTCGGCTACCCGACGGTATCTACGGGCGCATCGACGACATGTTCCAAATTCGGGGTGAAAACGTATACCCCTCAGAAATTGACAACGTACTTTCAGGACTTGATGGCTACGGAGGCGAACATCAGCTAGTAATTTCGCGAGAAGGATCCATGGACGAGCTGGTGGTCAGGGTAGAGTACAGTTCCGAACTCTCGACTGCTTCTGAGTCGGCAGTCAACGACTTCTCCCGTCGGACCGGAGACGAATTACAACGCCTATTGGGGCTGAGGGTTGGCGTCGATCCGGTTCCTCCACAAACGTTTCCGCGTACGGATCATAAAGCTCGGCGAGTAGTCGATGAGAGAAAATTGTTTGCCCACCTCGAGCGTCGGGCACCGATGATTTCTTGAGTATTCTTGCTAAACACCCGATATTCGTCCCATATCTCGTGTACGAAAGCCGTGACACGCGTCGCTCATGCAGGGATACGGGAAACAAGGCGGAGGAATGAAATATGAGCAACTTGGTTACAGCGCCATCCTTGACAGATCAGGTCTACAACGTCATGGTGAATGACATCTGTTCCGGCAAACTGCCCACTGGAACCCGTTTGCGCCAGGAAGTTTTAGCCGATGAATACCAAGTCTCAAGGCAGCCAATCCAACAAGCCCTTATGCTCCTACGTAGTCAGGGGTTCGTCCGCGAAGTGGGGCGTAGAGGGCTCGAAGTAGCTCCGATGTCTTTAAGCGAAGTGGACAGTCTCTACAAGACACGAGCCGTGATTGATGGCTTTGCCGCCCGTTCTGCTGCAGAAAATGCTAATCCAAATGCAGTTGAAGAAGGGAGACTGCAACTCATGAACGGCGACAGGGCACTGGCGAACGAGTCTCTCTCAATGATCATTGCGGCAGACATTGAATTCCACCAGTTCGTCGCTTCGCTATCCAATAACAAGGTGTTGGAGGAGATAGCGGATGTGGTTCTGCTCAAGGTGCGAAGGGTAATGGGCGAGATCATTCTTCTAAGTGGGTTCGATCTTGCATGGGACGAACACGAGAGAATCCTTGAAGCAATCCACAGTGGCGATGGCGATCTAGCGGAAAAACTCGCACGCCAGCATGCAGATCGAGGAAGGAATTTGGTTTTGGGTCGTCCTACTCCGTTGCGATAGCACTATTGGGCTGTTTCAGGAGTCATATCATCATCGATCTGCAAGACGCGGACCACAGAGATTCGACGGAGGAACTCCTTGTTCTCTCATAGTCATACCTAGCCCGCGCTGAAACGCATCTCATGACTAAGCTCATCACCTCCAGTGGCAAGAATGTTAGGACCCGTCGGTTGGAAGGCCCCACCGCCATTGTCACCGGTGCCAGCCGGGGCATTGGTTTGGCCATGGCCAAACAGCTGGTGGCCGAGGGGTCCAGAGGCTGCATCACCGCATGGAAGACGGAACCCTTGGATAAGTTAGCTCGGTAGCTGCAGCGTCGAGGAGTTTCTTGCCGCGGTTGCCTCCGCCGTGGCTGAGCACCAGCACCGTGTCGGGTGCGGTGTCCGTGAGATAGGCAAGGGTATCGATCAGGAACTCATCGTTCATGGCGGCCAGGTTCGAGGCCTCGATGAGCTTGGCCTCGCCGAACAGCGAAGGGCTCGAATGCAGCATGAGTTCGCCGGCGGCATAGGTTGCCGCGTCCAGGCGGACAATTTCCGTGTCCGGCTGGTCCTGACGCAGGGTGGCACGGATCCGTTCCATGGCGCGGCCGGCCAGATAGTCTTCGGGGCCGCTGAGCAGGACCACCGGAGCGGGTTCCACCTCACGCCAGGAGACAATTTTTCCCGCGGACTTGCCGGTGGACTTCGCGGCACTGCGCTTACTGGACGGAACGGCCGGATTCACAGTGAACAAACTCCTGGGATGAGAACAAGCGGAATGACGTTTGGGAACACTCCAACATTACCTGCCTGTCCCCGGCCGCCGTCCGTTCAGGCTGCATCACGGCCGAGGCTCACTCGCCGTCCAGACGAGCCCATGCCAACGAGCCTCCCTTCATTCCCAGCGTGACGGAACCAAGTTCATCAGTCCGCGCGACCGCAGTCCCGGAGCGCTGCAGCGCGTCCAGGATTTCCGGTGCGGGATGGCCGTAGTCGTTGCCGGCGCCCACCGAGATCAGCGCCAGGCGGGGATTGAGCTCCTCAACCAGCGCAGTACCGCCGTTACGGGCTCCGTGGTGGGGCACTTTCAGGACGTCCACTCCGGCATCGCGCAGCCACGCATGCCGGGACAGCAATGCCCCGGACGCATCTTCCTCGATGTCACCCGTGAGCAGCATACTGAAGCCGGGGCCGGCGGGCGCTGGCCGCCCAGGTTCCGATGCTGCTGGGCCCACCGTCATCAGGATCACGGAACTCGCGTCGTTTTCATTGGCCTGTCCGCCGCGGGCGGGCGGCCACAACACCTCCCATCTCACGGCCCCGCTTTGGGCGGTCATTCCTTCGGTCATCGGGATCAGTTCGGCACCGGAGGCCGTCAGCACTGACTGCAGGGTTTCGGGAAGATCCTCGTCCGCCGTTGAGTAGGCGATCCGCTGCACTTGGCGGCCGCGCAGCACTCCAGCGGCGCCGCCGTAGTGGTCCAGATGGGCATGGGACAGGATGAAAAGGTCCACGGTCTCCACCTGCAACCGTTTCAAGCAGCGGTCGATCGCGTCCGGATCGGGTCCGGAATCGATCACCACGGCACGATGTGCTGCCGTCCGCACCACCAGCCCGTCGCCCTGACCGACGTCGCAGACAGCGGCCGCCCAGCCGGCCGGCGCCGGACCTGGCCGCAACTGCATCCATGCAGCGGCTCCGCCGGAGGGCAGAATCAACAGGGCCGCCGCCACGACCCAGTATCGGCGCCGACCTGCTGCAGGACGGACAGCTGGGGTTCCCTCCGGCGGCGGACCCACGCGCCACAGGAGCCAGACGCCGGCGCCGGCAGCCAGTACCATCAGGATCACGCCCGCCGTTCCGGCCGGCCACGGCACCAGTGAACCGGGAAGCCCGTCGAAGAAGCGGGCCACGCCTGCCGTCCAGGCCGCGCCGGCGCCGGAAATAAGCACGAACGGTCCAGCGGTGACCGGTACCGTGGCCGCCAGGACGGCCGCCAGCATTCCGACCACAGTTACCAGAGGAACGACGGGCGCCACGGCCACATTCGCGGGCAGGGAGAACGCCGGGACCTGCGGCTGCAGGAGCACCAGGACCGGTGAACAGAAGAACTGTGCCGCCATCGGCACGGCCAGAGCTGCTGCCAAAGGCCAGGGAAGCCGTCTGGCCAGCAGTTCCGTCAGCCGCGGACCCAACAGGATCAACCCGGATGTGGCCAGCACCGAGAGGATGAAGGCGTAGCTTCCGCTGAGCCAGGGATCCACCGCCAGGAGGACCGTGATGGAAAGACACAGCAGGGCCGCCGGCAGCTTCCCCCGTCCGGACAAGACGGCGATGGTCCCCAGGCTGCCCATGACCGCAGCTCTCAGGACACTGGCGTCGGGGCGCACCACCAGCACGAATCCCACCAGAGCTGCTACCCCGGCCGCTGCGGCCCAGCCTCGCGGCAACCGGACAGCCCGTGCCAGCAGGAAAACGAAGGCCAATAAGTAACCACAGTTGGCCCCTGAGACCGCCGTAATATGCGTCAGTCCGGTGTTCTTCATGGCTGTTTCCACCGCGTTGTCCAGCGTGCTGCGGTCCCCCAGGACCATTCCGGGCAACAGACCTGCTGCGTCCTTGCCCGTGAGCCCGGCGTGTTCACCCGCCACAGCTGAAAAGGTACGGCGAATGCGCGCGGTTTCCCCGTACCACCCGCCTGCGGCTTCGACCTCAGGCTGACCATTCGCGTACAGAAGGGCCACCGAGCGCTCACCGGGCTCGGTGGGCTGCAGCGATCCGGCCGCAGAAAACCGGTCTCCCAGCTGCACGTCCGCATAGCCGCTGCCGCCAATTACGAGAAGCGTTGCGGCAGCGGAAAACCGTTGGCCATCACTCGTTGCTTCCAGAAGCACGGCCTCGGTGACGTAACGGGAGTCACCGCTGAAGCGGTCGGCAGCCACGGCACGGGCATCCGTTGAGGCCAGGAAGTCCCCGGTGATCGTCCTGCCTTCGGCGATGACTGATGCGACCGGTCCGGCCGTTCGTTCCATGGTCAGGATGCCGGCACAAACACTTACCAGTGCTGCTGCGGCGAGAGGAACCGCGGCCGCGCGGGCAAACATCCCGGCGAACTTCCGACCCCGGCCCCCTCGTTTTCTCATCCGCCGCAGTGCCGGGACCACAAGGACGATTGAGCAAAGAGCCAGGATGGTCCCGAGCATTGCCGCTTCACCGCCGGAGACCCGCACCGCCAGGACGGCAGCGGCCCACGATGCCGCTGCCACCGGCACCAGCCGGAACTCCAGCAGCGGATGAATCCCCGCGTCGACGGGTCTTTGCGGTACCAGGGCCCGGATCCGCTCTCCCACTGCTCTGACCCGGGCAGCAGGGTGTCCGTGCGGAGGCGCGGCGGGGTGGTCCGCCGTCGAATGCCGGTGATTGCCAGGCTGCCCCGGATTCAGTGCCTGTCCCGAACCGGCACGCTCAGATGCATCGGTACCGCCGCCGGGTTGAAAATTCCCCCGCAGCGCCGCGGCCGTGTACCGGTGCCATCCGCGCTCCTGCCCGGCAGTCCGTCCGATCCGCGGAGGAGGCTCTGATGCCGGTCCACCGGCGGATCCGCTCCCGTCCATCGTCAGGCTAGACGGTAATGAGCGGCAGGAGGGTCGAGCAGTCGAAGCCCATCAGGAGACCAACGCTGCCTGGACGGGGGCGCCGCCTGTTGCTTCGGCTTGTTCTTCGGTGTGATCAATCTTCATGGTCTGCCAGGTCTTCCCTCAGCGCCCTGTGCCCTGTTTGCTACAGCGAACTGTGCAGCCCGGTCCGCCTCAACGGTGGTCGACCGTACTGTGGATAACCTTTAAAGGTCGGGAGATATGCGAAGAGACTTGCGTGAGAGGGCGGTACCGATCGCTGCAGGTGCCGCCAGGGCGGACAGCTGACAGGATGGTCCAATGAACACGCTTGAAGATGCCATTGCGCTGGCCGCCTCCCACGGCCTGCAGGTGTCCGCCGACGGTGCGACCCTAAACGAGGCGGGCTTGGACTACCGCGTTGTCATGGCCTCTGATGCGACCGGCCGCCGCTGGGTACTGCGGATTCCGCGTCGTACGGACGTGTCCCAGTCAATGGCCGGCGAGGTCCGCATCCTCAATCTGGTGGCACCGGTTCTCGCGGCTGAAGGGATAGCGGTTCCGGATTGGCAGATCATAGCCCCGGACCTGATTGCCTACCCGGCTCTGCCCGGAGCCCCGGGCTTGACCCTGTCCGGGACCGGGGAGATCCTCTGGCACATGGATCCGGCCAGCCCGGACTACGCTGCCCGTCTGGGCTCCCTGCTGGCCTGTCTACACTCTCTGGGTGCGGCGGAGGCCAGGGCTGCGGGCGTAGAGGTCCGATCGCCCGGGCAAGTCCGCCAAGCATGGCGGGACGACATCTCCCGGGTCAGTGCAGAGTTCACCGTCGCCCCGGCTTTGTCCACGGCATGGCAGAACTGGCTCGAAGACGATACCTGCTGGCCGGAGGAGACCGTGATGACCCACGGGGAGATCTACCCTGCACACGTCCTCTTCGACGAAAACGGCGTGATCACGGGGATCCTGGATTGGACGACAGCCCGCGTAGACGACCCCGCCCGGGACCTGGCCGCCCAATACGGCGCCGCCGGGGAGGAAATGCTGCAGGCTACCCTCACCGCTTACGAGCAGGCCGGTGGACACCTGCACCCGGGTCTGGCCGCCCAGGCCCGGCACCTGTGGGAGGCTGCGCCGCTCGGGTATGCGATGTATGCGCTGACCACGGGCGCTGAGACCGACCGGGCCACAGCGGCCGCCATGCTCAATCCGGAAGCCTGACCCCGGGTCCGTGGGTCATCGCCTACCGGACATCGCTTACCGAATATGGCCGTGATACGCCGGAACAATCTGCCGGCGGATCCGTTCCCTTCGGAGGCTAGACGGTAATAAGCGGCAGCAGGGCGGCGAGCATGGTCTCGCCGATACCGGGCACAGCGTCCAGATCCTCAGGCCGGGAGAAGCTGCCGTGTTCCTCGCGCCAGTCAATAATGCGCTGGGCGATGACGGGTCCGATCCGGGGCAGGGAATCCAGCTCCTCCAGTGAAGCGGAGTTGATGTTGAGCAGCGCTCCTGGACTGCCTGCTCCCCCGGAGCCGGTTGTTCCACCGCCACTGGACCCGGCGGCATTCTGCCCGTTTCCCGCCGTCCCCGCACCCAGATCCGGGCCCGACACCGGTGGCGGGTTTCCAGCAGGTTCTCCGATCCGGGGAACAACCACCATCATGCCATCCTGCAGTGGAGCCGCCAGGTTCACCGAGGCAAGATCGGCGTCGGTTGCCGTTCCTCCCGCTGCATCCACTGCGTCACCGGCCCGGCTGCCGGAGGGAACCTGCACCACGCCCGGACGGACCACGGCACCGGCCACATGGACAACCAGGACCGAGGGTGCCGCAGCAGGATCCGAAGTGCCTGGTGAGGCGGTCTCTGACCCCGGACCGCCGTCGGTCCGGTCAGCGACACTACCGTCCGTGCCGTGTCCTCCGGCAACACCTGGCCCTTCTGGCTCAGGGCCTTCATCGCGTCCGGACTCAGGATGCGCGGTGGAGTCCGCTCCTCCCTCAGCCAGCTCGACGCTGCCGACCTCCACATTTGTTCCACCGCCACGAAGCACGGTGACGCCTGCCGTGAGGCCGATCAGCAGACAGACGGCAAGGACAGCACCGCGCAAGGACATGAGCCAGCGCCGCCGGGGCGTTCGCGTTGCGGTGGAGGATGCCGTGTCCCAGCGGTGTTCTGCCATGAGACAAAAGCTAACGCAGCGCCGGAACGGGTTCGGAAGAACCTCCTGGCTCTGTGCAGAACTGCTGCTGCTCCGCGCTTTCCATCCACCCTGTGCAGGAAGGTTCAGCGGATTACCGCAATGGGGTCACGGAGAAGATTCCGAAGTCGGGGCATCAACAGGGACGGGCCAGCGGCCGGTGGCCTCACGGTAATCAATGGCCCGCAACAGGGGCCGCAGATCGTAGGCGGTGGTGTTCATGCTGAGCTTCACTCCGTGAACGGACCTCACGTCCACGAATTGCTGCCCTCTCAACCGGTACACGCTGTAATGCACAATCTCCCGGTAGTGGATGACCTGCTCCTTGCCGAGCACACTGCGGAAAACCACCTGATACGGTCCAGTCACCATGTAGAAATTGCGGTACATGGCGATGAAACCGATTCCGGCTGCAAGAGTCGCCGCCGAAGCGATTCGGGCATCGAGCTGGCCCTCTGACGAGCCAAAGGCCCATATCCCCATAAGAAGCCCCACCAAGACGAAGAGCCATCCAATAAAGGCAATGAACTTGGGCATCCTCACCCGCTCCGGATAATCCTTGGCTCGGTTGGGGAACTTCCTCGCCCACCAGGCAAGTGCTGCAATTGCCAGGGTCATGGCTATGTTGAGAGCGGCCTCCAGGGACATCCTTGATCTGCCTATCGTTCGTGTGTCCGGGGAGCGGGAGCAGTTCCACCCCGGATGATGCTTGAAATAATCTACCGCCTATTGCGCCGGCGGCCACTGTTCGCTTGCTGTGTGCCCAAGGAGCGGCCCGGTAAGATTGACGGTGCGCATGACCCGATCTCCGGGCCTGCGTACGCCCCCACCCCTATCCAGGAGCCCGAACCCGTTGAATAAGAAGTCCCTCCAGACCGACGGGTTCACCGGATTCCGGTCCGTGAACACCCTGGACATCAATCGGATCCCGCAGCGGCAGGGACTCTTCGCTGTTGTGAGGCCGCAAGGCTTTGAACCCCGGTTCCTCCGTACCAGCACGGCCGGCGTCTTCAAAAAGAAAAACCCTTCTCTGCCCAAGGACAAGCTCGCCGCTGAGTGGGTGCCGGAAGCGGACATACTGTTTATTGGCAAGGCCAGCCCCGGCAGCACAGGCAACCGCGGGCTCCGGCGCCAGATCTCTGAATTTGTGGACTTCGGAAACGGCTTGCCGCCGGGACACTGGGACGGCCGGCTGATCTGGCAGCTGGCGGACTCGGAAGACCTTCTCCTGGCCTGGAAGGAGCGGCCGGCTGAACAGCTCAACCCGGCGCTGGCGGCATACCACGCGCAGTTCCTGCAGGCTTACGGCAAACTGCCGTTCGCCAATCTTGTCCAGGCCCGGCTTTAGTTCCCGCCGGAACTGCTTCCCGGTCCGGCCTCCGGCCCGGAAACCTGCACCTGGGGCGCAGCTCCGGAATCGCCGCTCACTGCCACCGCCAACACGCCAAGGCCGGCATGTGCGGCCAAGACCGCGGGCAGCGAGCAGATCATCAGCTCGACATCGGGTGCGGCGTCCGCAATGGCTCCGGCCAGACGCTCGGCCTCCACTTCATTGCCAAAGTGATGCACCGCCACCCGCACCCGCCCGGTGCGTGCGGTGATGTTCTGCCGCACGAGTTCGGTGAGCCGGGCCAGCGCCCGGGGCGCGGAGCGCACCCGCTCCAGCGGGACCACCTTGCCCTCACGCACCACCAGGATCGGCTTGACAGCAAACAGGGTGCCAAACCAGCCGGCGGCGGCGCTGATCCTGCCGCCGCGGCGCAGCTGCTCCAGGCTGGGAACGTAGAAAAGTATGCTGGCGGACTTCGCCGCGGCGCGTGCCGCATCGGCCACGGCCGCCGCTGTTCCGCCGTCGCGCGCCGTTTCCGCAGCGGCGGCGACGGCGAAACCCACGCCCATCGCCACACTGGCCGTATCGATGACGGTCACGGGAATGGCAGCGGTCCGGGCCGCCAGCCGGGCGGAATCCACGGTTCCGGACAAGTGGCCGGAGAGATGCAGCGAGACAATCGAGGAACAGCCCGCCGCAGCCAGCTCTGCATAGGCCGTCTCGAACTGTCCCGGCGCGGGACGGGAGGTCCGTACGTCGGACCCCTGCGCCAGAGCCAGCGCGAGGGCGCCGATCATGCGGTCGGTGCCCTCGCTGTAAATCTGGTCGCCGATCATGACCGGCATGGACACCACGCGCACCAGGTCGGTGACCTCGGCGGAAGAAGCCCAGTTTTCCGGCAGCGCAGCGGCGGAGTCTGTGACCACGCCGACCCGGGGTGCGGGGGCGGTCCCGGTTTCCCGAAGCCGCCCCCGTTTGGCGCGCGCGGACAGCTTGTCCAGCCAGTCCACGTTCATAGGTCCCCCGAATCGGCGTGCACGGTGTTCTGTCGTGAGCGCCAGCCTACGCCGGAACGATGTTCACGAGCTTCGGAGCGCGCACGATCACAGTGCGGATGCCGCGGCCGTCGAGCGTTTTCTGCACGGCGTCCGAGGCCAGGGCCAGTTCGCGCAGCTCCTCCTCGCTGATGTCGGCGGGCACCTCCAGGCGGTCGCGGACCTTGCCCTGCACCTGGACGACGGCGGTGACCGTGTCCTGGACCAGCAGCTTTTCGTCCACGGCAGGCCAGCCGGCGTTCGCCACGGAGGCCGGACGGCCCAGCAGCGCCCACAGGTCCTCGGCGGTGTACGGGGCGAACAGGCTCAGGATGATCGCCACGGTCTCGGCGGCTTCGCGGACCGCGGGGTCCGCTCCGCCGACGCCGGAGTCGATCGCCTTGCGGGTGGCGTTGACCAGTTCCATGGTCCGGGCCACCACCACGTTGAACTTGTTGTTCTCCAGCAGCTCGGTGGCGTCGGCCACCGTGCGGTGCGTCAGGGCGCGCAGCTTCTTGTCGCCGGCGGCGAAGTCGACGCCGGGTTCGCTGGTGACGCCCTGGCCCAGGCGCCAGGCGCGGGCCAGGAATTTCGCGGAGCCCGACGGCGAAACGTCCGCCCAGTCGACGTCGTCCTCCGGCGGGGAAGCAAAAATCATGGTCAGGCGCACGGCGTCCACACCGTACTTGTCCAGCTGCTGGCCCAGGTCAACGCCGTTGCCCAGGGACTTGGACATGGCCTTGCCGCCGTTGAGGACCTGGCCCTGGTTGAGCAGCGAGCTGAAGGGTTCGCTGGTTTCCAGCAGGCCCATGTCATGGACCACCTTGGTGAAGAAGCGCGCGTAGAGCAGGTGCAGGATGGCGTGTTCCACGCCGCCCACGTACTGGCCGACCGGCATCCAGTTCTTCGCGGCCTCCGGATCGAACGGTCCGTCGGTGTAGTGCGGGGAAACAAAGCGCATGAAGTACCAGGACGAATCCACGAAGGTGTCCATGGTGTCGGTGTCGCGCTTGGCCGGGCCGTCGCAGTTGGGGCAGGAAACGTTGACCCAGTCCTCGGCGGAAGCCAGCGGGGAGGTGCCCTTCGGCGCCAGTGCCTCACCCTTCAGCCCGGTGGGCAGCGTGACCGGCAGCTGGTCATCGGGAACCGGAACCTCGCCGCACGTCTCGCAGTGGATGATCGGGATGGGCGTGCCCCAGAAGCGCTGGCGGGACAGCAGCCAGTCGCGCAGGCGGAAGTTCACGAACTTCTCGCCCGTGCCCTGTTCCTCGAGCATTTCGATGGCAGCGGGAATGGCTTCGGACTTGGGCAGCCCGTCCAGCTTGCCGGAGTTGATCAGTGTGCCTTCACCGGTGGTCGCGATGCCCGTCTCCGCCGGATCCTCTTCGCCGGTGTCCAGGACGGCCTTAACCGGCAGGTTAAAGGTCTTGGCGAAGTCCAGGTCGCGCTGGTCATGCGCGGGCACGGCCATGATGGCGCCGGTGCCGTAATCGGCCAGCACGTAGTCGGCGGCCCAGACGGGCAGCTTCTCGCCGTTGAGCGGATTCACGGCGTAGCGGCCGGTGAAGATGCCGGTCTTGGTGCGCTCGGTGGACTGGCGCTCGATGTCCGAGAGGGCCTTCACCTGCTCGCGGTAATCCAGCAGGGCGTCCATATTCTCGTCGGTGGTCAGCTCAACTGCCAGCGGGGCGTCGGCGGCGACGACAAAGAAGGTGGCGCCGGCCAGGGTGTCCGGGCGGGTGGTGAAGACGGTGACCTGCTCGGCCGGCTTGTCGCCGTCGGCCTCGATGGTGAACCGGACGTGCGCGCCTTCGGAGCGGCCGATCCAGTTCTTCTGCATCGCCAGCACGCGCTCGGGCCAGTGGCCCTTGAGCTGGTCCATGTCATCCAGCAGCCGGTCGGCGTAGTCGGTGATCTTGAAGTACCACTGGTTCAGCGACTTCTTGGTGACCTGCGTGCCGCAGCGCTCACAGGCGCCGTTGACAACCTGCTCGTTGGCCAGCACGGTCTGGTCCTTGGGGCACCAGTTGACCGGGGAGTTCTTGCGGTAGGCCAGGCCGCGCTCGTAGAAGCGCTTGAACAGCCACTGGGTCCAGCGGTAGTACTCCGGATCGGAGGTCTGGATCCGGCGTGACCAGTCAACGCTGATGGCGTAGCGCTTGAACGACGCGGCCTGGGTGTCGATGTTGCGGTAGGTCCAGTCGCTGGGGTGCGCGTTGTTCTTGATGGCCGCGTTTTCAGCGGGCAGGCCAAAGGAGTCCCAGCCGATCGGGTGCAGCACGTCGTAGCCGAGCTGGCGCCAGTAGCGCGCGACGACGTCGCCCATGGCGAACGCTTCGGCGTGGCCCATGTGCAGGTCACCGGAAGGGTACGGGAACATGTCCAAGACGTAGCGGCGTTCCTTGGAACCGTCGTCGGCGGGCTGAAACACACCGAGCTCGTCCCAGACCGCCGGCCACTTCTGCTCAATGTCCGCAAAACTGTATACGGCCTCTTCAGACTCATCCGTCTGTGACTGCGTACTCACTGTTGTCGCCTCTGTCCTCAAAGAAATCCTGTTGATCCGCGGTTGCCGGTCCGTGCCGGTCCCGCCGCTTAAAACTCAAGTTTCGCCACGCTCTTCCCCAGACACACAAAAGCCCCTCGGCAGGCAAGGGGCTGAGCCACGCACGGACGGTGCGCGGCTACCTAAGGAGGAGGAAAGCGTTCATCTTTCCACTTTACAACAGCCGCCCCGTTGCGGCAGCCGCGCCACAGCCTCATGACGGACTGATCGCATACAGCAGCGAATCCTCCCACTGGCCGCGGATCAGCTTGTGCGCGGGCAGGCGGGCTTCCAGCGCCATTCCGGTTTTCTCCAGCACCCGGGACGAAGCGGCGTTGCCCGGCCGGCAGGTGGCGCGGATGCGGTCCAGTCCCAGCACTGTAAAACCAAAGTGCACGACGGCGGCCGCCGCCTCGGTCGCGTAGCCGCAGCCCCAGCGGTCTGCGGCGATGACATAGCCGACCTCGCCGGTGCCGGCGTCGTCAAGTGTCAGCCCCACGGAACCGAAGGGCGGACCCGCAGCCGGTCCCCCGCCGTCGTGGTCGGACACGGTATCGGACGCGGTGATGGCAAAAGTGAACGCCCGCCGGGGATCCTGTTGTGTCTCCGCCAGGCAGGCAGCGAGGAAATCCCGGCTGTCCTGCGCGGTGTTGGGACCCCATTCGACGTATTCGGTCAATCGCCGATCGGATGCAAAGCGGTGCACGGCAGCTAAGTCTCCGCGGCGGTAGCTGCGCAGGAGCAGGCGGGGCGTGTGCAGTTCCATCCGCTGATTCTGCCGTATCCAGGCGGTATTCTCGGCCGCGACGTATCTTTTGGGCGTGCCCGTGCGTCTACCGGGTAAGGACATGGCGCAATGCCATGCTTTTTATCCAGGCACCGCCTTGGGCGGGGAGAACGAGGGGAAACGGCAATGGCACTCAGGACAGGCACGGAAGTCGAATCGGCAACGGCCTTTGAAGCCCGCACAGCAACAGAGACACCGGCATTGGCGGACAACAGGAGCCGTCTGCGGCAGGCCCGGCGCGACTTCCTGGTGGAGTTGGAGCCTGCGCGGGCCTCCGTATACGCGTATTGCCGCAGCCTGACCTCCACCGTCTGGAATGCCGAAGACCTGCTGCAGGAAACCCTGACGAAGGCCCTGGCGGAAGCATCCCAGCGGCACGAACCCATCCTGGACACTCAGGCGTGGCTCGTTCGGATTGCCACGAACACCTGGATAGATTCACTGCGCCGCAGCAGCCGGCTGGCTCTGGAGTGGACCGATTCCGCCCCGGAACTCCCGGACGAGACCGCTCCTGATCCGCTGGCGAACCTGGACGTAGAGTCTGCCCTCCGTCAGTTGCTGCACCTCCTGCCCCCGCGGGAGCGGGCGTGCGTGGTCCTCAAGGAAGTGTTCTCCTATTCCCTGGCCGAGATTGCCGGCATGCTGGAGACGACTCCGGGCGCCGTGAAGTCTGCCCTGCACCGCGGGCGCACCACCCTCCAGGAAACCCGCAGCGGTTCGGATTTGGGTGCGTCTTCTTCCGCAAATCCCGGGACTGAAACCGGCGCCGTGCAGCCGGCGGAACACGCGCTGCTGCTGCGCCGGCTGGCGGAGGCCTTCAACGCCTATGACATTGATGCCATGGTGGACCTCTTCCTGGCGGGCGGGCGGTCCGAGGTAATCGGCAATGTCAGTGAAACCGGACACGAACAGATCCGCACCGGGTCCATGACCCACACGTTCGGCCCGGACGCCGCCGAACTTTACCGGGCAACTGTCCATCACTTCGGCGGTGAGGACATCATCCTGCTGTGGGAGCGGCCGAAGGAAACGCCGGAGGCCCCCGGGGTGGTGGCGGATGTCCTGCGCGTGCGCGCTGCCCACGGTGCGCCGCTCATCGCGGAACTGAAGTGGTACTTCTTCTGCCCCGAAGTTCTGGCCGAGGTGGCCGGCGGGCTGGGGCTGCCGTTCAAGACCAACGGGGTGAGCTACTTCTAGCCTCAGCCGCGGACCTGTTGCCGGCCGCGGAATCTAGCTGCGGCCGGCAGCAGCCTCGTCGGCGTTTACCTCGGCAGCGGCAGCGTCCCTCGCGGCCCGGAACTCCAGAAAGGCCTCCCTGCTGGTGCGCGAGGGCGTAAAGCCGAACTCATTCTTGAGTGCCGTATTGTCCAAAACCGGCCGGTAGCGCAGGAAACGGAGCTGCTCCGGTCCGTGCACGGTCAGCTTCAGCTTGTGTCCCAGCCACAGCCCGGCGGCCAGCAACGGGGCCGGCACGCTGATGGTCCGCTTTCCCATGAGCGAAGCAATCTCGCGGACCGTCAGTGCGCCGTCGCCTGCCACGTTGTAGATCCCGCTGCGGCCGGTGAGTACGGCCCGCACCATGGCGTCAGCGACGTCCTCATCCCAGATGAAGACAAACGGCGAGTCGCTGCCGGCCACCCGCAGCAGCCGGGGTGCATCAAAAAGGGCGGTGATCTGGTTACTCACCCGCTTCCCCAGAATGGTGCCGATCCGGAAGATGGTCTGCTTTAGTTCCGGATGGTCGCTGCGGACCCGGGCGAGCTCCTCTTCCACCAGCCGTTTGTGCCGGGAGTAGGCGAACTCGTCATTGCCGCGCAGCGGATGCCCTTCGGCGAGCCAGGGGGCGTTGTCAGGGTGATAACCGTAGGCCGCCCCCGAGGAGGAAATGACCACATGCTGAACCCCGGCGGAAATGCAGGCGGCCAGGACATTCCGCGACCCAACCACGTCCACCTGGAACTCCTGTTCCCTGCTGGTGTCTTTGCCCGGGTTCACGATGGCCGCCAGATGAACCACGGTGTCGATCCGGTGCGCCTGCAGCAGCCGGCCGACGTCCGGCGAGCAGACATCGGCCAGCGCGTAGTCAACGCCGTCGAGTCGGCGCTCAGCGGCGGGTTCGCGGATGTCCAGGCTCAGGACGGAGCCGATCCCGGGGTCCGCTGCCAGCCGGGCAACGACGGCGCTGCCCAGGAATCCATTGCCGCCGGTCACACACACCCGGTTCACAGTGCCGCCTCCCGGGGTTCCCCCGCGGCAGCAGCCCGCCGGGCATCCCTCCGCCGCCACCATGCGGCCAGCAGCAACCCGGCCAGGATGTCCCAGATCCCCCACCACGCTGCGACCATGGCCATGCCGCCCAACCCGGAGAAAAACGTTAGGGTCAGTCCCAGTCCCAGCCCGGTGTTGCGGGCGCCCACCTCGAAGGTGACAGCCCGCCTGCTGGCTTCATCCAGCCTGACGGCCGCAGCGCTCCAGTAGCCAACGGCCAGCGCGATGGCGTCATGGAGCAGCACCACCAGGAAGATCGTTCCCAGATGTTCTCGCAGCGGTTCCAGATTGCTGGCCGTTCCCGCGAGGATAAAGGCCAGGAGAGCTATCAGCCCGATCCGCTGCACCCAAGGCCGGAACCGGTCCGTTATCCCGGGGAAGCGGCGGGCCAATGGCATTCCCACGGCAAACGGAACTCCGATAATCAGCAGCACCTGAATCAGCATTCCGCCGCGGTCCAGCGAGAAGTCGCGCATCAGCGAGGCAGTGGACGGACTCAACGCCGCCCAGAAAGCCACATTCAGGGGCATCACGATGATGGCCACCAGGTTGGACACCGCAGTCATGGACGCCGAGAGCGCGACATCGCCGTGTGCCCGGTGGGTGAGGACGTTGGAAATTCCGCCCGGCGGACAGCAGGCCACCAGGATCATTCCAAGCGCAATGGACGCCGGGACCTGCAGGGCCAGAGCTATGCCAACCGTGACCGCCGGCAGCAGCAGATACTGTGCCGCGATGCCCAGCACCACCGCTTTCGGGCTGCGCAGCACGGTGCGGAAATCCGACGGCCGGACCTCCAGGGCGATCCCGAGGATGATGACGGCCAGGACCACGTTCAGGATCACCAGCGAGCCGGGAGAAAAGTTCAGTACGACGTCGTCAATGGGCATCAGCGCTGCACCTCCGCCATGGCGGGCACGGCGGCCCCGGCAGTTCCGGCGGGTCCGCCTGTTCCGCCAGGTTCGGTAGGTCCGCCAGGTTCGGAAAGCTGGGCCAGATGTGCTGCCAGCTCCGCCCGGTAGGCATCCTTGTTGACGTAGTAGCTCATCCGGTCCAAGCCAAGGTAGCGGTAGCCGCCGGTGACATCCGGCGAGGGTCCGCCGATGGTGTTGCCGAAAGCCTCGGCGGCAACAGGCGCGTCCCGCTGCGCAGCGAGATACGCAGCCACCAGCTCGGCCTGGCGGTACCGCCCCTCCCAACCGAGGCCGGAAGCTTCCACCATGCCCACCACCATCAGGTTCTTGGCCGCGCGGCTGAAGATGTTCAGGTAGAGATCCGGTGACGGGCCGTGCCAGCCCAGCAGCTCCGGCTTCAGGAACGGGTAGTCCAGGATGTAGCCCGTGGCACAGAGCAGCAGGTCATACTCCTCCGACCTGCCGTCCCGAAAATGCACTGTGCTGCCCTCCAGCCGGTCAATATCCGGCTTTACGGCAAGATCGCCATGACCGAGATGGTGCAGGATCAGGGAGTTGACCACCGGATGGGATTCGTAGATCCGGTAGTCCGGCTTCGGGAAGCCGAACCGGGCCGGGTCCCCGGTGAACATCCGCAGCAGCCGCTTGTCGATGAACTGCTTGAGCGGCCGGGGCAGCGGTTTGCCCTGGTTCAGCGTGTCAGTGGGCCGGCCAAAGACGTACTTCGGCACAAAGTAATAGCCGCGGCGGACGCTGATGTCCACGGCGGCGGCGTGGTGGACGGCGTCCACCGCAATGTCACAGCCGCTGTTTCCGGCGCCCACGATCAGCACGCGTTTGCCGGCAAAATCGGTGGCCTTCTTGTACTGTGCCGAGTGCCGGATTTCGCCGGCGAACTCCCCCTTGAAGGAAGGCAGGAAGGGTGTGTGCAGGGTGCCGGAGGCAACGACGACGGCGCTGAACCTCCCGCGGCCCGCTCCGTCCGGCCCTTCCCAGGCAACAGTCCATTCTCCGTCCCCGGAGGGAACCGCGCTGGTGACCCGAGTGGAAAAGCGAATGCGGCGCTGAAGGCCGAAGGTCTTCGCATATCCGCGGAAGTACTGCCGCAGATGGCTGTGGCCGGGATAGTCCGGTGTGCCGGCCGGCATGGGGTACTCGGCAAACTCGGTGGTGGATCTTGAGGAAATGAGATGTGCCGATTCGTAGACCGTGCTCGCCGGATTGTCGATGTTCCACAGTCCACCCACGTCCGTGAACTGTTCAAAGCCGATAAAGTCCAGCCCCTGGCGGGCGAGTGCCCGCATGGTGGCCAGACCGCTCGGTCCGGATCCGATGACAGCGACCGGCAGTCCGCCGCCCCCTGCTGCTGTGGAGAATTCCAATACCCGCGCCCGCTTTCGTGACCTGCATCACCTTTGATGCTGCTGGAACGCTACCGAAGTGTTCACAGCGGGTCAAACCGCCTCACCGGCCGGCGGCAGATCCCTTGACGCATGAAAAGGGCCCCGGCGTTTTGCCCGCCGGGGCCCAATCCTCACTTGGCGTCCGGAGACGCCCAGTTGCCGTCCGAAGACGCCGCGTGCTGGTTACAGCACGTCGTCGTCAACCCAGTCGAAGGTCCGCGTGACGGCCTTGGACCACAGGCGCATCTGACGCTGGCGTTCGCTGTCTTCCATCTGGGGGGTCCAGCGCTTGTCTTCGGCCCACTTGGTCTCGAGCTCGTCGGTGTCGTTCCAGTAGCCCACTGCCAGGCCTGCCGCGTAAGCAGCACCCAGGGCTGTCGTCTCCACGATCTTGGGGCGGACCACGTCCACCCCAAGGATGTCGGCCTGGAACTGCATGAGCGCCTCATTGGCCACCATGCCGCCATCCACGCGCAGTTCGGTGAGCGGAACTCCGGAGTCGGCGTTGACGGCGTCGAGCACCTCGCGCGTCTGGAAAGCCGTGGCTTCCAGGGCCGCACGGGCGATGTGGTTCTTGTTCACGAAGCGGGTCAGCCCGACAATCGCGCCGCGCGCGTCGGAACGCCAGTGCGGAGCGAAGAGCCCGGAGAAGGCCGGAACAATGTAGACGCCGCCGTTGTCGGTGACCTCGTTGGCCAGACGCTCAATCTCCGGTGCGCTCTGGATCATGCCGAGGTTGTCGCGCAGCCACTGAACCAGCGACCCGGTGACGGCGATGGAACCTTCCAGTGCGTACACCGGCTTGGAATCGCCGATCTGGTACGCAACGGTGGTGATCAGGCCGTTCTCGGAACGGACAATCTCCTCACCGGTGTTGAAGATGAGGAAGCAGCCGGTGCCGTAGGTGTTCTTGGCGGCACCCTGGCCAAAGGCGGCCTGGCCGAACGTGGCGGCCTGCTGGTCGCCGAGGATGCCGGCAACGGGCGTTTCGCGCAGCAACTGCGAGGTGTGCACCGTGCCATAGACCTCGGAGGAGGACTTGATCTCCGGCATCATCGACAGCGGAACACCGAAGTCCTTGAGGATGTCTTCGTTCCAGGTCAGGCTGTCCAGGTTCATGAACAGCGTGCGCGAGGCGTTGGTGACGTCGGTGATGTGCACGCCGCCGTCGGTTCCGCCGGTCAGGTTCCAGACAATCCAGGAGTCGGTGTTGCCGAAGAGCAGGTCGCCGGCTTCGGCACGTTCCCGTGCACCCTCAACGTTGTCCAGGATCCACTTGATCTTGGTGCCCGAGAAGTACGTGGCCAGCGGCAGGCCAACGCGGTCCTTGTACCGGTCCAGGCCGCCGTCATTGGCCAGCTCGTTCACGGTGGGCTGCGTGCGGGTGTCCTGCCAGACAATGGCGTTGTAGACCGGCTTGCCTGTGGTCTTGTCCCAGACCACTGCCGTTTCGCGCTGGTTGGTAATGCCGACGGCGGCAATATCGTGCCGCGTCAGGTTCGCCTTGGACAGTGCGGTACCGACGACTTCGCGGACGTTGGTCCAGATTTCCTCGGGATCGTGTTCCACCCAGCCGGCGCGGGGGAAGATCTGCTCGTGTTCCTTCTGGCCGGTAGAGACAATGTTGCCGTCGTGGTCAAAAACGATCGCACGGCTGCTGGTGGTGCCCTGGTCAATCGCAATGATGTAACTCTGGTCAGGCATGGTTCGCTCCTTTTACAGGGGGACGTACAGGGATGCGGCGGAAACAGACCGCCCGGGGAAAAGCCTTAGACAGCAGGCATCGGAATGCCGTTGAAGACAATGCCGGCCAGCGCCCCGCCAATGATGGGCCCGACAACCGGCACCCATGCGTAAGCCCAGTCGCTCTTGCCCTTGTTGGGAATGGGCAGCAGCGCGTGGACGATGCGCGGGCCGAGGTCACGCGCAGGGTTGATGGCATAGCCGGTGGGGCCGCCCAGGGAAGCGCCAATGGCAAGCACCAGGAGGGCGACGGCCAGCGGGCCCAGTTCATTGGGGGTTCCACCGAAGGACAGAATGACGAACACCAGCACGAACGTGCCGATAACTTCCGTCACGACGTTCCAGCCGTAGGAGCGGATGGTCGGGCCGGTGGAGAACACGCCCAGGATGTTCTCTGCATCGGGTTCGTCGTCGAACTGTTTCTTGTACGCCAGCCAGGCCAGCACGGCACCCAGCATTGCGCCAAGCAGCTGCGCAACCAGATAGACCATCACGGAGGCAAAGCTGGTCTCCACTCCGGGTGCCAGGTCTGAACCGTTGAAAAGCAGACCCATCGTCACTGCCGGGTTCAGATGCGCGCCTGATTGAACCGCCACGAACACACCGGCAAACACGCCAAGTCCCCAGCCGAAGTTCACCAGGAGGAACCCTCCTCCGTTGCCCTTCGTCTTGCGCAGGGCCACGTTCGCGACCACACCACAACCAAGCAGGATCAGCATTGCCGTTCCCGCAAACTCACTGAGGAATACCTCACCGAGAGTCACCATTGACTTCTCCATCCTTTGATTGGAAACCAGCCGATTGCCCGCTGGCCTGTCTCAACTGTGCCATGGCTCCCTCCCCGGGTGGACCCACAGCCGGCAGCAGCGCCGCCGTCGCATTTGCGAAATACTGCTGTTCTGCATTAGTGCGTTCCAGCGTTGCCCCACACACCGTATCTGCCGGATCGGGAGGCGGTGCGCGAAGACAGAACGTTTCCGCGGTCAGACTTACCGGCCAACCGTACTCGGGCTGAATTCACTCGGCAACCATCATCCTCGGTAGAGTCTTGTGCATGGAACCGGCACCCAAACTTACCCTCAACAACGGCGTCCGCATGGATCAGGTGGGCTTCGGCACCTACAAGGTACCCGCTCCTGACGCGGCGGATCTCGTCACTCTGGCCCTCGGCACCGGATACCGCCATGTGGACACGGCGGCGTTGTACGGCAATGAAGAGGGCGTGGGCGAGGCGGTACGAGAGTTTGTCGCAAACGCGAATGTCAACCGTAATGAGATATTTCTCACGTCAAAAGTCTGGAACACGGACCAAGGTTACGACTCCACCCTGCGTGCCTTCGACGCCACCATGGCACGCCTGGGTCTGGACACCCTTGACCTGTACCTCATCCACTGGCCCTGCCCCGAGCGGGGGTTGTTCATTGACACGTACCGGGCTTTGGAGGAGCTGTACCGCTCCGGCCGGGTTCGCGCCATCGGGGTGTCCAACTTCCAGCCGGACCACCTGCAGCAGTTGATGGACGCCACCGACGTGGTCCCTGCCGTCAACCAAGTGGAACTGCACCCCTGGCTGCAGCAGCGTCCGCTGACCAAGCTGCACCAGGAGCTGGGCATCCGCACCGTTGCCTGGAGCCCGCTGGGCCGCGGTGCCGTCCTCGCCGATCCGGTCATCACCTCCATCGCCGCAGACCTGGGAGTCTCGCCCGCCCGCGTGATCCTGCGCTGGCACATGGAACAGGGGAATATCGCCATTCCCAAGGCCAGTTCCGCCGAGCGCATCGCGGAGAATCTGGACGTCTTTTCATTCGAATTGACACCCGAGCAGCAGGCCGCCATCGCCGGTTTGGACCGGAACCAGCGCTCCGGATCCCATCCGGACAAGGTCAACTAATGCGCACAGCACCACGGGACAGGCAGGTGGCAGACATTAGGCTGACGCGCAGCGCGGATGTCCGCACCCTTGCGGTGGACGGCACCCTCCAGCGCTGCTGGGACTTTCCGGCAGTCCCCGGACACCCCTCGGGTTCCCCGATCTTCATGGTCCATGGGTTCCGCGGCGACCATCACGGCCTGCTGCGCGTGGTGGAGGCACTTCCCCAACACCGGATCCTGGTGCCCGATCTGCCGGGCTTCGGATCCGGGCAGCCGCTGCCGGGAACGCACGACGTCGGGGCGTACGCCGGCTTTGTTGCCGCTTCGCTGTCCTCCGAGATACTTGGCCTCGGCCCGGATACGGTTTTGCTGGGCCACTCCTTCGGCTCCATCATCGCGTCCCGGGTGGCCGCGGAACACCCGGAGCTGCTCAGCGAACTGGTCCTGGTCAATCCCATCTGCGAACCGGCATTGGAAGGCCCCAAAGGCATCACCAGCAAAGCCGCCGAACTTTACTATCTGGCCGCTGCCCGCCTGCCCGAGTCGCTGGGCATGGCCCTGCTGCAGCACCCGGCCATTGTCCGGGGCATGAGCATCTTCATGGCCAAGACCCGGGACCCTGCACTGCGGAGCTGGATCCACGGACAGCACTCCGCCTACTTCAGTGCCTTCGCCAACCGCGACGTGGTGCTGGACGCCTTCCGTGCCTCCATCTCCACGACCGTCCGGGACAGCGCCGAACAGCTGGCCATGCCCGTCCTCCTGATCGCCGCGGAGCGCGACGACCTCGGCTCCGTGGCCGGACAGGAGCGGTTGGCCGCGCTCATCCCTGATGCCGAGCTGCACGTCCTTCCCGGCGTTGGCCACCTGGTCCACTACGAAGCGCCGGCCGAAGCAGCACGGCTGATTTCCGATTTCCTGCTCCGGAGACACGCATGACACTGCGCATAGCCGTGGACGCCCGTTTCACCCGCATCGATCACCATGACGGAATCAGCCGCTACGGCGCCTCCCTGATCGAAGCTGTGTCCCGGCACGCTTCTGTACTGATGCTGATTTCCGATGAACGGCAGCTGGCCCTGCTGCCGGACCTGCCCTGGGTGAAAATCAACAGCCCGCTCTCCCCCGCCGAGCTCCTGGTGGCCCTGCGCGTGAACCGGTACAGCCCCGACGTCGTCGTGTCTCCCATGCAGACCATGGGCAGCTGGGGACGACAGTATCCGCTGATCCTGACCCTGCATGACCTGATCTACTATTCGAATCCGACGCCGCCCGGTTTCCTGCCGCTGCCGGTGCGGGCACTGTGGCGCCTGTACCACCTCGCGTACTGGCCGCAGCGGCTGCTGCTGAACCGGGCCGACGTCGTCGCCACCATCAGCGACACCACCCGCGCGCTCATGCAGCAGCACCGGCTCACCCGGCGTCCGGTCCGCATTGTCGGCAACGCTCCCCAGCCCGGTGCCCTTGTCCGGGATCCCGATGAAGCCCCGGACAAGAGCCTGCTCTACATGGGGTCCTTCATGCCCTACAAAAACGTGGAAACCGTGATCCGCGGCATGGAGCACCTGCCCGGCTACACGCTGCACCTGCTGAGCCGGATCACCCCGGAACGGCGCCGTGAGCTCGAAGCACTCGTGCCGCCGGGGACCGACGTCGTGTTCCACAACGGGGTCAGCGACGAGGAATACGAGGACTTGCTGCGCACCTCCACCGCACTGGTGACGCTGTCCCGGGCCGAAGGGTACGGGCTGCCGATGATCGAGGCGATGGCGCTGGGAACGCCCGTGGTGGCCAGCGACATTCCGATCTTCCGTGAAGTTTCGGGCGGGGCAGCCCTGCTGGCGGATCCGGACAGCCCCAAGGAGTTTGCGGATGCAGTGCTCACGCTGGCGGATCCGCAGCGCTGGCGGCAGGTCTCGGAGGCCGGACTGCGGCGCGCCGCGGAGTATTCGTGGGACACCTCTGCCGTGCAGCTGGTGGAAGCAGCACAGGAGGCCGTCCGGCAGCATCAGGCCGGCCGTTCAGGCAGGTAGTCCGCCCGGCGGCTTACCTGCCTGAACCGATCAATTCTCGCAGCCGACCCCATCGCCGTCGCGGTCAAACTTGGACTGCCACCCCGGGTCTCCTGCCCGTATCGGTGCAGCACCGGCAGCCTTCACGGCATCGCAGTTCTCATAGTGGACATCCTCCGGGGCGGCCGGCACCGGATCAGGTGCGGGGGCCGGATCAGGTGCGGGGGCTTCTGCGGGGACCTGCACTGTCGCGGGAGCAGGTTCCGGTGCGACGATGACACCGCCGTCGGCAGGAACCGGCTGGTCTGGGCACGATGAGGTGAGGATCCCGCGGATCGCGTCGGATTCAGCCTGTGTCATCCACAGCCCGTATTTGGCCTTCACTGCAGTCTGAAGGGCCACGTACTCACACCGGAATCCCTTGTTCGGTGGAAGCCACGTTGCAGCGTCACCGTCGCCCTTGGCACCGTTGGCGGGGCCGTCCACGGCGAGAAGATTCAGCGGGTCATTGGCGAATGCTTCACGCTGGTTTTGTGCCATCTGCTGGGCCCCCTTCTGCCAAGCGTCGGAGAGAGCCACCACATGGTCGATCTGGACAGCGTTGGAAGTGCCTTCCCCGCGCACGAAGTTGATCACAGACCCCGTGAACGGATCCAGCAGGGTGCCGGCGGCGACAACACAATTGTTCGTCCCCGGCTTGACGCTCACCGATTCCAGGTCGCGCCGGAGGATATCGTTGCGCTGGTCGCAGCCGTTGCGGTCAATGTCCTTCCACGCGGGCCCAAACAGTTCCCGGTCGTAACCGGTCTTCGGAGCCCGGCCCTTGATCGGGATGGTGTCCAGCTGGGCCAGGGCGGTGCCGGCCGCTGCAGGCGCCGGTGCAGCCGCTTCAGGCTCAGGCTCCGGTTCGGGCACCGCCTCGGTGGTCACCTCGGGAGTCGGCTGGGAGGTGGGCTCGGGTTCAGGTGTTCGGACCGGGGCCGGTGTTGCCGAAGCCGACGGCGATGAAGCAGGTGCCGGATCAGAGGCCGGCGAAGGATCCTCGAGCTCGGCGGTGGGAGCAAGGGTGGCGGCCACGATCAGCGTTACGACCGATGCGGCCACCGCGATGGCTCCGCCACGCCGTCCGGCAGGGATCCGGGCCCAGGACCGCCGGCCGGTGACGAGGACGTACAGACCGGTGAGCAGACCGGAGAAGGCCAGCAGTGCCAGGCCGGTGGTGACGTTGTCGGTCATAGGGCTCCTTTCCAGGGATCACTTCCCCACTAAAAAGGTTAATCCGAGTGCGGCAACCGCCTGAATCACGCGGCTCCGGACAGTCCAAGGCTCATTCACTCGCACGGGTCCCGGGCACAGAAACAGGGAAGGGGCGGAACCCGAAAGTCCCGCCCCTTCCCGCTGGCACCAAGGGTTTGGCTACCGCAGCAGATCAGGCCTGCAGTGTCACGATCATTTTGCCCTTGTTGGCGCCCTTCATCAGGTCGATGAAGGCCCGGGGAGCGTTCTCGAGTCCGTCCACGAAGGTCTCGTCGTAGCTGACCTTGCCGTCCTGAAGCCAACCCGACATCAGTCCGGCAAACTCATCGGCGTACTGGTTGTAGCTTCCGACGATGAAACCGCGCAGCGTCAGTTCCTTGCCGATGGCAAGGGCGAGGTTGCGCGGGCCGGTGGGTGCGTCAGTGGCGTTGTACTGGGAAATGGCGCCGCACATGGCAATCCGGCCGTACTTGTTCAGCACCGCAATGGCTGCTTCGAGGTGCTCGCCGCCCACGTTGTCGAAGTACACGTCGATGCCGTCCGCACCGGCGGCCTTTTTCAGTGACTCCTTGACGGGTCCGTCGTGGTAGTTGAACGCCTCATCGAAGCCCAGGTCCAGCAGGTGCTGCACTTTTTCCGCTGATCCTGCGCTGCCGATGACCTTCTTGGCGCCCATGGCCTTGGCGATCTGGCCCACCAGTGATCCGACGGCGCCGGCGGCACCGGAGACGAAGACGACGTCGCCTTCCTTGAACTCTGCAACCTTGGTCAGCCCTGCATATGCCGTCAGGCCGGTCATGCCCAGCACGCCCAGGTAGGCGGAGGCGGGGGCCGCCTCTGTGTCGATGACGCGGGCGCGCTTGCCGTCCAGGACGGCGTAGTCCCGCCAGCCGAGGCCGTGCAGGACTTTGTCGCCGGGCCGGTGTCCCTCGGAACGGGACTCCACCACCTCACCGATGGCACCGCCGTCGAGCGGGGCGTCGATCTGGAAGGGAGGAACGTAGGATTTTACGTCATTCATGCGCCCGCGCATGTACGGATCCACGGACATGTACAGGTTGCGCACCAGCACCTGTCCCTCCTCCAGCTCGGGTACGTCCGTTTCGGAGAGGCGGAAATTCTCGTCAGTGGGCCAGCCTTCGGGGCGGGAAGCGAGCTGGATTTCGCGGCTGGTCTGGGGGTAGTTCGTCATGGACGTACCTTCCTTTGCTGGGCCCGGGGGCCCGGTGGGAGTAGGGAAATTTCAGTGGTCAGCGTGCCGCTGTTCGGAGGGCCTTGGTCACTTTTGTGAGTGTTTCCTGCAGTGCGCGCAATTCTCCGGACTCCAGTCCGGCAGCTTGGGCCACCTGCTGCGGGAGGTGCCGGGCTTTCTCCTGCAGGGCGCGGCCTTCCTCCGTCAGATGGACTTCGACCCGGCGCTCATCGGCAACCGAACGGAGGCGCTGTACCATCCCGGCGGCTTCGAGCCGCTTGAGCAGGGGCGAGAGCGTGCCCGAATCAAGCTCGAGGGATCGTCCGAGGTCCCGAACGGTCACGCCGTCGTTTTCCCACAGCACCGTCAGCACCAGGTACTGGGGATAGGTCAGGCCAAGTTGCTCCAGCAGCGGCCGGTACACCGCGGTGGCAGCCCGGGACGCCGCGTACAGTGCAAAGCAGACCTGCCGGTGGAGGGAATCACTCATCCGCCCAACGTAGCCCACAATTGAGTTGTGCACAACCAATCTTGGGGATCGGTTTTCACGTTTGCGTTCCGGTTTCCCGCCGGATGCCTGCAGGATGGCCCGGCCCGTTGACTGCATCCGGCTCCGGGGGCAGAGTCGGCCACATGCCGCCTCCAAACCCGACAGATCCGCCTCCAACACCGGCAGGTTCGCCAACAGACGCTCCAGCCATCCACGCGGCCGGACTCCTGGTGCGGCGGGGCGGAACCACCGCATTGGACGGCCTGGACGTCACTGTTCCCCGCGGACAGGTCGTAGGACTTTTAGGTCCCAGCGGCAGCGGCAAAACCACCTTTATGCGGGCTGTCGTGGGTACCCAGCGGATCACAGACGGTTCGGTTGAGGTGCTCGGTTCCCCCGCGGGCAGTCCGGGACTGCGCCGCAAAGTCGGCTACCTGGCGCAGGGAGCCGGCGTCTATGACGATCTGAGCGTCCTGGAAAACCTGCGCTACTTCGCCCGGATCGTGGGAGCCCCTGCCACTGACACGGACCGGGTGATCCGGGAAACCGGTCTGGGCGGGCAGGCCGGACAGCTTGCCGGCAGCCTCAGCGGCGGCCAGCACCGCCGGGTCTCGCTGGCCGTGGCCCTGCTGGGCGCCCCGGAGCTGCTGATACTCGACGAGCCCACGGTGGGACTGGACCCGGTCCTGCGGCGGGATCTGTGGAACCTTTTCGCGACGCTGGCCTCACGCGGCGTGAGCCTCCTGGTGAGCAGCCATGTGATGGACGAGGCCAATCGGTGCGGCCGGATCCTGCTGCTGCATGAGGGGCGTCTGCTGGCCGATCTGACGCCGGCGGAGCTGCTGGAACGCACCGGCGCCCCCGATGCCGACAGCGCTTTCCTTACCTTGCTGGGCGCGGCATGAATCCGCCCCTGGCGCTGGCCACGGCGGCACGGGTACTGACGCAGATCCGGCATGATCCCCGGACCGTGGTCCTGCTGCTGCTGGTGCCGAGCCTGCTGATCGGCCTGTTGGCCTGGATTTTCCAGGACACCGGCGTGTTTGGCGACCTGGGACCGGCACTGCTGGGGCTGTTCCCCTTCATGGTCATGTTTCTGGTTACCAGCATCACGACCCTGCGGGAACGCCGTTCCGGCACGTTGGAGCGCCTGATGACGCTGCCGCTGGGGAAGTTCGATTTCATTGCCGGCTACACGCTCGCTTTCGGGCTGCTGGGCATGGTCCAATCCCTGATTGCCTCGGCCTTCGCCGTCTGGGTCTGCGGGCTCGACGTCGAAGGAAGCCTCTGGCTGCTGGTCACGGTGGCTGTGGCCGATGCGGTGCTCGGTGCCACCCTGGGCCTGTTCGTCAGCGCGTTCGCCGGCACCGAGTTTCAGGTCATCCAATTCATGCCCGCCCTGGTGTTTCCCCAGATCCTGCTGGGCGGCATCTTCATCCCCCGGGACCGGATGCCGGCGGTCCTGGAAGCGGTGTCCGACTGGCTTCCGCTGTCCCACGCCGTGGAGGCGCTGAACCTTGTCGCCGACGGCAGCGGTTCCACGGCCGAGATCCTCCGTGAGATCGGCATCCTGGCTGCCTTCGCGGTTGTCTTTGTTGTCCTGGGCGCCGTCACGCTGCGCCGCCGCACAGCCTGAGGCGTCAGCACGGGGAAGGCACGGGGAAGACACAGCGCCGATTTTTTTACGCGCCTTCCCCCGTCCTAAACTACTGATATTCCGGCAGCAGCTGGTGGCCGGTGTGGGCAAAAAGGCACCGTGAGGGAGTTGATGGGCATGGTGGGGCGGGGCGATCCGCTGGGGGAAACGGAAGCGGGAATGGCGGTGGATCTGTACCGCGAAGATGACCACTACATCCTGCACGCCGACCTTCCGGGGCTGGACCCCGGCTCGCTGACCCTCGATGTGGAAGGACAGCTCCTCACCCTTCGGGGTCACCGTACCCTCGGGGATTTTCCCGGAGCGAAGTGGCTGGTCCGGGACCGCCGCCGCGGCCTGATTGAACGGCACATCCTGCTGGGCGATGACATCAGGGCCTCAGCCATCAGCGCGCATTACACCTGCGGCGTCCTTAATGTCCTGCTGCCGGTCGATCCAGACCGCCGGCGGCGGAAGATCCCCGTCCGGTACGACTCCGGTTAGAGGACGTCGGTGCCGTCCACCCGCACGTACACCGGATCCCCGGTGCGCTTGGCTGACACTGCGGCCTTGGTGGCCCGCAGGGCCGCGGTCACGGAGGGCGCCGCGGCGTAGGAGAAGAACAGCAGCGTGCGGTACCGTCCGCCGGAGCCGCCCAGCTGGCCATCTCGGTGGACCGGGGCCGGTCCCGGCGGGTCCTCCAGCGGCGCCGGCCCCACCAGCCGGGTTTCCGCCGGCAGGTCCAGGCGGGGAACAAAAGCCGTGAGAGCCTCACGGGATCCGGTGAGCTCGGCGTACCGCACGGCGGGAGGCAGGCCCAGCTCCCGGCGCAGCTCCAGCTCGCGTTCAGCGGCTCCGGCCGGATCCCAGCGCAGCAGGTGGCCCACGGTGGTGGTGTCATCGGCGGTGACCACCACCAGGCCCTTGTCTCCCGCAGGACGGACCAGGGCTGCGGCGCTGAACCAGCGGCGCAGCGTCTCCTCCCCCGCCCGCAGCGATTCCCGCGACATCATGGCGTTGCCGTCCAGCAGGATGGCCGCGGCATAGCCGGCGGCCGCCACCGGCTCGGCTCCCGGCGTCGCCACCACCAGTGCGGGAGCGTCGGGCACCTCGGCCCGCACATGGTCTCCGGCCGAAGAAATGACAGTGACGGAGGGAAAGGCCCGGCCCAGTTCTTCGGCGGTGCGACCCGCGCCCGCGGCAGATCCGCGCAGCTGGGTTCCTCCGCAGTTGCCGCAGCTCCAGACCGGTTCGGGCCGCCCGCACCAGCGGCACGACGGAATGCCGTTGCGGCTGGCCAGCCCCAACGGGCCGGAGCAGGCACGGCAGCGTGCCGGCTCCCGGCATTCCTGGCAGGAGAGCGCGGGAGAGAATCCGCTGCGGGCCACCTGCACCAGCACCGGACCGCGGGCCAGGCCCTCCTGCGCGGCCTTCCAGGCCGCGTGGGGAATCCGGGCGCGGGCCGCCAGCGGATCGCGTTCCATGTTGAAGGAGTCCACGGTGCTGACCACGCGCGGGGCCAGGGCTCGAACGGTGCTGCGTTCGGCGGTGATGCTCGCGGCCCAGCCGCTGGCCACGAGCCGCTGTGCTTCGGTGCTGCGCGAATGGGAGGCCAGCAGGAGCGCTGAGTTCTCCTCGGCGGAACGCAGCAGCAGGACATCCCTCACATGCTGGTAGGGGGCCCGCTGTTCGGCGTGGAGATCATCGGCATCATCCCAGAGCACCGCCAGCCCCAGATTGCGCACCGGTGCATAGGCAGCGGAGCGGGTGCCGATGACGACCTGCGCGTCCCCGTGCAGGATTTTCAGGAACGAGCGGTACCGGGGCGTGGCCCCGTCATCCGCAGTCAGCCGCACAAAGGCATCAGTCCCGATGCGGGCGGCCAGCGCTTCGCCAACGCGTGTCAGGTCCTTGGCATCGGGAACAACGACGACGGCGCCGCGTCCGGACAGGACGGTGGAGTGAACGGCGGCGGCGATTTCCTCCGGCCAGGCTCCGGGCCCAAACCCGCCCAGCGAGGAGAGCACAGCGCGCGGACTGTGCCCGGCGGCCAGATGTGTCAGGAACCGCGGGCCGTGCGGATACCGCACCCAGGGGTTGGGACCCAACCCTTCAGGGCCCTCGAGGGTTTCCTCCTCCGGCACGTCCGCTTCCCGGGCCTGCACAGTGAATTCCTTGTCCACCCGTGCCGCCCTCGGCGGGATGGCCACCCGGAGCACGTCATGGACGGTGCCGGAGTAACGGGCCGCCACCGCCTCGGCCAGACGCAGGATCTGCGGCGCCAGGACCGGCTGCGGCGAAACGACTTTGCCCAGCGGAACCAGCCGGGCCGAAGTATCTGCCTCCGCCGTGCGCTCCGTGATGAAGCCGGCCAGTTCCTGGCCGCCGAACCGCACCTTGACCCGGGCACCGGGAACGGCGTCAGCGTCGAGGTCCGCAGGCACCAGATAGTCGAACGGACGGTCCAGATGCGGCAGCGGCGAATCCAGCAGCACCCGCGCTACCGGCAGGGCAGGAGCCGCCGGCTGCGTCCCCAGGCTTCGGGCCGGCGACACGAAGCCGTGCAGCAGGGACAGCTGCCCGTTGTCACTGTCCGGTTCGCGGGACATCGGTCCGCTTAGGCGTTGAAGTAGCTGCGGAGGTCCCCGACCTTGTCCTTGCGCTCCCAGGTGAATTCGTCGTCTTCACGGCCGAAGTGGCCGTTGGCGGCGGTCTTCTGGTAGATCGGGCGCTTCAGGTCCAGGGCGTTGATGATGCCCAGCGGCCGCAGGTCGAAGACTTCCTGGATGGCGTCGGCAATGCGGGCCGGATCCACGGTCTCGGTTCCGAAGGTTTCCACGTAGATTCCCACGGGATGGGCCATGCCGATGGCGTAGGCAACCTGGATCTCCGCACGGCGGGCCAGACCGGCGGCAACAACGTTCTTAGCCACCCAGCGCATGGCGTAGGCCGCTGAGCGGTCCACCTTGGACGGGTCCTTGCCGCTGAAGGCGCCGCCGCCGTGGCGGGCGAATCCGCCGTAGGTGTCCACGATGATTTTCCGGCCGGTCAGGCCGGCGTCGCCCACCGGACCGCCGATGACAAACGTGCCGCCGGGGTTGACGATGTGCTTGACCCGGGAGGTGTCCAGATCAGTGCCGGCCAGCACCGGCTTGATGACGTGGGTGGACAGGTCAGCGCGCAGCTGTTCGAGTTCGACGTCGACGGCGTGCTGGGAGGAGATGACCACCGAGTCCACGGAAACCGGGCGGTCACCGTCGTATCCGATGGTGACCTGGGTCTTGCCGTCCGGGCGGAGGTAGCCCAGGGTTCCGTCCTTGCGGACGGCCGTGAGGCGTTCGGAGAGCCGGTGTGCCAGCCAGATGGGCGTGGGCATGAAGACGGCTGTCTCATCCGAGGCGTACCCGAACATGATGCCCTGGTCGCCGGCACCCTGCGCGTCGAGGGGATCAGCCGTGTTGCCGGAGCGGTTCTCCACTGAGTTGAACACCCGCGAGGCGATTTCGGGTGACTGCTGGCCGATGGAAACGGAGACGCCGCAGCGTGCGCCGTCGAAGCCGTTGGCGGAGGAGTCGTAGCCGATGCCGAGGATGGTGTCGCGGACGAGCTGCGGGATCTCGACGTAGCCCTCGGTGGTGACTTCGCCGGCCACATGGACCAGTCCGGTGGTGACCAATGTCTCCACTGCCACACGGGACTCGGGGTCCACCTTGAGCATGCCGTCGAGGATGGCGTCACTGATCTGGTCACAGATTTTGTCCGGATGACCTTCAGTGACGGATTCCGAGGTGAAAAGTCGCAGCCCGTCGCGGGCAGCCGAAAGTGCTGAAGTATCTGGGAAAGTCACGTCTTTTACTCTACTGGGTCCGGGCCGGGTCCCCGAATGGGCAACTTCCGGCTGTGGGTGGCGGGGCGCAGGCAAAGCCCGCCGGGCAGCGGTCAGCGGACGGGAAGGACGGTCTCAAGTTCCTGCGCCACGCGGGCGATAATCCGCCGGGCAACATCCGTCTTGCTGCCGGTGAAGGTGGGCGGGACGGTATCGGCGGAATCCTGCGGTGAAAGCAAGGTCACTTCCGTGCTGTCCTGGCCGAACACCAGGGACGTGCCCACCCGGTTGAGAATGAGAAGGTCGCAGCCCTTGCGTGCCAGTTTCTGCCGCCCGTAATCCAGCACGTCGGCATTGCCGTCACCGGTTTCCGCAGCGAAACCAACGATCAGCGACGGCTGGGCTGCATCACCGGCATCACCGACGGCACCACTGCCCGTTGCCGCATCGCGCCGCTGCACGGCTTCGGCCAGGATGTCCGGGTTGCGGACCAAGGTGATGACCGGGTCTGTGCCGTCGTCGCGCTTTTTGATTTTGGTGTCGGAGTGGGTGTCCGGACGGAAGTCCGCCACCGCTGCCGCCATGATCAGCACATCGGATCCGGGGGCTGCGGCGTGCACGGCCTCACGGAGTTCCAGCGCTGTCTCCACGCGGGTGAGTTCGACGCCCTCGGGGGCGGGAATGTCCATGTGGGCGGCAATGAAGCGGACGTGCGCTCCGGCATCGAGGGCCGCGCGCGCGAGGGCGGCGCCCTGCTTGCCGGAAGAGCGGTTACCCAGGAACCGAACGGGGTCCAGGGGCTCGCGGGTGCCTCCGGCGGTGACCGTGACGGTTTTGCCGTGCAGGGGGCCCGGCCGGTCAGCCTCGGCGTCGGTCCGGAGGATGGAGGACGCCGGCGGTGTAGCCGCAGCCATGGCCGCGGCAAAGATGTCTTCGGGGTCGGGAAGCCGGCCGGCGCCGGAATCCGTGCCGGTCAGGCGGCCCACACCGGGCTCCATCACCAGCACTCCCCTGCTGCGCAGGGTGTCGACGTTGGCACGGGTGGCCGGATGGGACCACATTTCCGTGTGCATGGCGGGAGCAAAGAGAACCGGCCCCCGGGCCATGAGCAAAGTGTTGGTCAGCAGGTCGTTGGCCTGTCCTGTTGCGGCACGGGCCAGCAGGTCCGCAGTGGCGGGAGCCACCACGATGAGGTCCGCCTCGTGGCCGAGCCGGACGTGATTGACCTTCTCCACCTCGTCGAACACCGAACCGGAGACAGTGTTGCCGGACAGTGCTTCCCAAGTGGCAACTCCCACGAACTTCGTGGAGGCTTCCGTGGGAATCACCGAGACGTTATGTCCGGCCTCAGTGAAAAGACGCAGCAGCGACGCGGACTTGTAGGCGGCGATTCCGCCTCCCACACCCAAAACTATGCGCACCGCTGCTGCTCCTGACCCTGACCGCGCGGGTCAGCTTTTACGATGTTTTCCGGCGAATTATTCGGCGGATTCCACGGGGCGGCTGACGAGCATGCCCTCGTTGATTTCGCGCAGGGCGATGGACAGCGGCTTCTCGTTCAGCTTGGTTTCCACGAGCGGGCCAACGTACTCGAACAGGCCTTCGTGCAGCTGCGAGTAGTAGGCATTGATCTGGCGTGCGCGCTTGGCGCCGTAAATGACCAGGGCGTACTTCGAGTCGGCTACGTTCAGCAGGTCGTCGATCGGCGGGTTGATGATGCCTTCAGACACAGTAGACACAGATTCTCCAAAATTCTTGATACGGGATATAGCGGTACGTCAGCGCGGGCGCGGACTGATTCCCATGAGTGATACAAGCTCAGCTGCTGCCCGCTGGACGTCATCATTTACCACGGTGTGATCGAACTCGGGCTCGGCAGCAAGCTCCAGTTTAGCGGTTTCCAGCCGTTGCTGCTGCTCTTCGGGTGTTTCGGTGCCGCGCCCCACCAGTCGGCGGACCATTTCATCCCACGACGGCGGCGCAAGGAACACGAAATTTGCCTCCGGCATGGACTTCTTGACCTGCCGTGCACCCTGCAAATCAATTTCCAGGAGCACGGACCGGCCCTCGGCCATGGCCGACTCTACCGTGCTGCGCAGCGTGCCGTAACGGTTGCGGCCGTGAACCACGGCCCACTCCAGCATTTCGCCCTTTTCCACCAGGGAATCGAACTCTTCGGCGGAGACGAAGAAATAGTGGACGCCGTTTTCCTCTCCCGGGCGCGGAGCACGCGTGGTGGCTGAAACGGACAGCCAGACTTCCGGGTAGTTGTCCCGGATGAACGTGGAGACCGTGCCTTTGCCAACTGCGGTTGGACCTGCAAGAACTGTCAGCCGCGGTTGCGACACTGAGGACCTTCTTTACTCTCGTGATGGTTCGGCCCCGACGGTGCGGCCGCAGCGAAAGCGGCCTAGTCGGATGCCAAAAGTTCTATCAGCGCCTTGCGCTGGTGGACGCCCAGACCGCGAACCCTCCGGGTCGGGGCGATGCCCACGGTAGCCATTATTCCAGCTGCGCGGCGCTCTCCGACGCCAGGCAGGGCACGGAGCAGGTCCATGACCTTCAAACGTCCCACTGCTTCCTCGGAAGAGCGGGACAAAATGACCTCTTCGACGGACATTTCACCGGTCTTGATCTTGGCTTTGATGTCGGCTCGAACGGACCTGGCGGCTGTCGCCTTCTCCCTGGCCTTGGTTCGTTCATCGTCTGTCAGTGGTTTGAGGTTCAAAAGACCCTCCCGGGCAAGGACTGGCCCGGCACGGCTACACGTTACGCAGCTGCGGTGCTGGGGCGGTGCTGGTGTATGGGGGTACGGAACGAACCTATCCGTAACCGAACCGTAATTGCAATGCGCCGCACTACCCGATCCTTAGCCGGCCAGCCCCGCCAGTGTCTGCCCGGCGGCGTCCCGCAAAGCATCCCTGGACGGACCCGCTTTCAGGATGTCCCGGCTGGAGGTTGCCAGCACGGTGGGATAAGCAGCACCGAAGGTGGTCCGCAGGTCAGCCCCGGTGGCACCCTGCGCTCCCAGGCCCGGGGCCAGGATCGGTGTGTGGGCGGCAGCCAAATGGATCCCCAGCTCGGTCAGCGCCGTTCCCACCGTCGCGCCGATGACCAGCCCGGTGGAGCCCAGCGGCAGGCTGCCGCTGCCGGCAGCAGCCGCCCGCCCCAGCTCGCGGCTGTTTTCAGCCGCCGCCGCGTCCACGATCCGTGCCGCCACGGAATGGTCCCCGCCCACATGCTGCACCGAGGCACCTTCGGGGTTGGAGGTCAGTCCCAGGACAAACACGCCGCGTCCGGAGGCCTGCGCCAGGTCAAGCGCGGGGCGCAGCGACTCGAACCCTAGGTACGGGCTGACGGTGAGCGCATCCGCCGCCAGGGCCGACCCGTCCCGCAGCCAGGCGTCCGCGTACGCAGCCATGGTGGAGCCGATGTCCCCGCGCTTGGCATCGGCAATGCTGAGCACTCCCGCCTCGGAGCAGGCGGCCAGCACCCGTTCCAGTGCGGCCAGGCCGGCGGATCCGTGCCGTTCAAAGAGTGCCACCTGCGGCTTCACAGCCGCGGCCTGCTCCCCCACCGCCTCCAGGACGGTGAGGGAGAAGCGCTCCAGCGCGGCGGCGTCGTCGTTCAGTCCCCAGGCCGCCAGCAGGGCCGGATGGGGGTCAATGCCGACGCAGAGCTGGCCGCGGGTGTCCATGGCCAGCTGCAGGCGCGCCCCGAAAGACCGGCGCACCGTATCGGGCATCGCCACAGGCGGCTGCTCAGACACCCGACGAAGCTTTGAGCTTGGCGGCGTGTTCCTGCAGCGAGGTGACATCCCATTCGTAGGAGCGCATCGCCTCAATGGCCTGCACGGCGGCACCGAATTCAGACACCGTGGTGACCACCGGGCAGCCGATGGAGGTGGCGGCGGCGCGGATCTCGTAGCCGTCGCCGCGGGCCTGGCCGCCGGAGGGCGTGTTGACCACCAGGTTGATCTCGCCGGCGGTGATCAGATCCGCTACCGTTCCCTCACCGTTGGGTCCGGCGCCTTCGCTGACCTTACGCACAGTGGTGGCAGTGATGCCATTGCGGCGCAGGACCTCGGCGGTGCCGCCGGTGGACAGGATCTCGAACCCGAGGTCCACCATCAGCTTCACCGGCATGATGATGGACCGCTTGTCCCGGTTCGCCACGGAGACAAAGATCTTGCCCTCCGTGGGCAGTGCCGAGTTGGCGGCCGCCTGGGACTTGGCGAAGGCCGTGTCGAAATACTTGTCGATGCCCATGACCTCACCCGTGGAGCGCATCTCCGGGCCGAGCAGGGAATCCACCACGGTGCCCTCGGGGGTCCGGAAGCGGCTGAAGGGCAGGACTGCTTCCTTTACGGCCACCGGAGCGTCCAGCGGCAGCACTGATCCGTCGCCGACGGCGAACAGCTTGCCGGCCGCCCGCAGGTCGGCGATGGTGTGGCCGGTGCCGATCAGGGCAGCGGCCTTGGCCAGCTGCACGCCGGTGGCCTTGGAGACAAACGGCACGGTCCGGGAGGCCCGCGGGTTCGCTTCGATGACGTAGAGGACGTCCGATGCGAGAGCGAACTGGATGTTGATCAGGCCCCGCACGCCCACGCCGGCGGCAATGATCCGGGTGGCTTCACGGACGCGGTCGACGACGTCGGTGCCCAGGGTGATGGGCGGCAGGACACAGGCGGAGTCGCCGGAATGGATGCCGGCCTCTTCGATGTGTTCCATGATGCCGCCCACGTAGAGGTCGGTGCCGTCGAAGAGGGCGTCGACGTCGATCTCGATGGCGTCTTCCAGGAACCGGTCCACCAGCACGGGGTGGTCCGGGGTGATTTCCGTGGCATTGGCGATGTAGCGCGAGAGGTTCGCCTCGTCATAGACGATCTCCATGCCGCGTCCGCCCAGGACGTAGGACGGGCGGACCAGCACGGGGTAGCCAATCTCGTCGGCGATCTTCTGCGCGTCGTCGAAGGACACGGCGGTGCCGTTCTTCGGGGCGATGAGGCCGCCCTCGTCCAGCACATGCTGGAAGGCGCCGCGGTGTTCGGCCAGGTCAATCGCTTCCGGAGAGGTGCCCAGGATCGGCACGCCCGCATCGGCCAGGGACTGCGCCAGCTTCAGCGGCGTCTGCCCGCCGAGCTGGACAAACACGCCCAGCACTCCCCCGGTGCGCTGCTCGGCGGCAATGACCTCCAGGACGTCCTCGAGCGTCAGCGGCTCGAAGTACAGGCGGTCGGAGATGTCATAGTCCGTGGACACCGTCTCCGGGTTGCAGTTGATCATGACCGTTTCATGGCCGGCTTCGCGCAGGGCCATGGTGGCGTGCACGCAGGAGTAGTCAAACTCGATGCCCTGCCCAATCCGGTTGGGCCCGGAACCCAGGATGATGATGGACGGCTTTTCGTGCTGCGCCACCTCATCCTCTTCGTCATAGGAGGAGTAGTGGTACGGGGTGTAGGCGGCGAACTCGGCCGCGCAGGTGTCCACAGTCTTGTAGACCGGACGGATGTTCAGCGCGTGCCGGACACCGCGGATGACCGCCTCGGGAGTGTTGGTCAGGGCGCCGATCTGCTCGTCGGAGAACCCGTGCCGCTTGGCCAGGCGCAGGATCTCCTCGTTGACGGTGCCGGCGCCGGAAATTTCCGCTGCCACCTCGTTGATCAGCTGAAGCTGGTCCAGGTACCAGGGATCGATGCCCGTGGCTTCGTAAAGGTCCTCCACCGCGGCACCGCCGAGCAGCGCCTGCTGGACCTGCTTGAGCCGGTCCGTGGTGGGCCGCTTGGCGGCTTCGATGAGCCCGGGCACGGCGTCGGCGGACACCGGGGCGAAGGACAGCGAGGCGCCCTTCTGCTCCAGGGAGCGCAGCGCCTTCTGCAGGGCCTCGGTGAAGTTGCGGCCAATGGCCATGGCCTCGCCCACTGACTTCATGGTGGTGGTCAGGGTGGGATCCGCGGCCGGGAACTTCTCGAACGCGAAACGCGGAACCTTCACCACCACGTAGTCCAGGGTGGGTTCGAACGACGCCGGGGTCTTCTTCGTGATGTCGTTCGGGATCTCGTCCAGGGTGTAGCCGAGGGAGAGCTTGGTGGCGATCTTGGCGATGGCGAAGCCGGTGGCCTTGGAAGCCAAAGCGGAGGAACGGGAGACGCGCGGGTTCATTTCAATGACGACGACGCGGCCGGTGTCCGGTTCGATGGCGAACTGGATGTTGCAGCCGCCGGTGTCCACGCCCACCTCGCGGATCACCGCGATCGCGATGTCACGCAGCTTCTGGTACTCACGGTCGGTCAGCGTCATGGCCGGGGCCACCGTAATGGAGTCGCCGGTGTGCACGCCCACCGGATCAAAGTTCTCGATCGAGCAGACAACCACCACGTTGTCGTTCTTGTCCCGCATCATCTCCAGCTCATATTCCTTCCAGCCGAGGATGCTCTCTTCGAGCAACACCTCGGAGGTCGGGCTGTACTGGATGCCGGCACCGGCGATGCGGCGCAGGTCTTCCGCGTTGTAGGCCAGGCCGGACCCCAGGCCGCCCATGGTGAAGGAAGGCCGGACCACCATGGGATAGCCGAGCTTGTCCGCTGCGGCGAAGGCTTCATCCAGGCTGTGGACGATGATCGAGTCGGCCGACTCGGCGCCGCAGCGTTCCACGACGCCCTTGAACTTCTCCCGGTCTTCACCGAGTTCGATGGCGGCGATGTTGGCACCGATCAGCTCCACGTTGTACTTCTCCAGGACACCGTTCTTGTCCAGGGCAATGGCGGTGTTCAGCGCGGTCTGCCCGCCCAGAGTGGGCAGGATGGCGTCGGGGCGTTCCTTGGCGATGATCTTTTCCACCACCTCCGGGGTGATGGGTTCCACGTAGGTGGCGTCGGCAAACTCCGGGTCGGTCATGATGGTGGCCGGATTGGAGTTCACCAGGATGACCCGCAGGCCCTCCTCCTTCAGCACGCGCAGGGCCTGGGTGCCGGAGTAGTCGAATTCCGCGGCCTGGCCGATGACGATCGGCCCGGAGCCGATGACCAGGACGGACTTGAGGTCGGTTCTGCGGGGCATTAGATGCTTTCCTTGCTCTTGCTGGTGCCGGCCTTGTCGGCGGCCATGAGGTCCACGAAACGGTCAAACAGGTACGCCGAGTCATGCGGACCGGCGGCGGCTTCGGGGTGGTACTGGACCGAGAAGGCCGGGATGTCCAGGCAGGCGAGGCCTTCGACGACGTCGTCGTTCAGGGAGACGTGGCTGACTTCAACCTTGCCGAACCGGGCTTCAGGGGCCGTGACGGGACCGTCCAGCGGTGCATCGACGGCGAACCCGTGGTTCTGGCTGGTGATTTCCACCTTGCCGGTGCGGCGGTCCAGGACCGGCTGGTTGATCCCGCGGTGGCCGTAGCGCAGCTTGTAGGTGCCGAAGCCCAGGGCTCGGCCCAGGATCTGGTTGCCGAAGCAGATGCCGAAGAACGGAAGGCCGGCGTCCAGCACGTTCCGCAGCAGCTCCACCTGCACGTCGGCGGTGGCCGGGTCGCCCGGCCCGTTGGACATGAACACGCCGTCGGGATTCAGGGCGGTGACATCCGCCAGCGTGGCGGAGGCGGGGAGCACATGCACGCGCACGCCGCGCTCGGCGAAGCGGACCGGGGTCATGGACTTGATGCCCAGGTCCAGGGCGGCCACGGTGAAGCGGGGCTCCCCCTGCCAGCCGTGGTCCTCGGGCTCGATGACGTAGGAGGCTTCCACGCTGACTTCTTCGGCGAGGCGGGCGCCGGCCATGGATTCCTGCGCCAGGACGTCGGCGAGCAGTTCGGAGTCCGGGCGGTCGGCGTCGGCGCCGGAGAAGATGCCGGCCTTCATGGCGCCGCGCTCGCGCAGGTGGCGGGTCACGGCGCGGGTGTCCACGCCGGAGATGCCGACGACGCCCTGCACGCTCAGTTCCTCGTCCAGTGTCCGTTCGGAGCGCCAGTTGGACGGGCGGCGGGCGGCGTCGCGCACAATGTAGCCGGCCACCCAGATGCGCCGGGATTCGGCGTCGTCGGTGTTCACTCCGGTGTTGCCGATGTGCGGCGCGGTCTGCACCACGAGCTGGCGGGCGTAGGACGGATCGGTGATGGTTTCCTGGTAACCGGTCATGCCGGTGGCGAAGACGGCCTCGCCCAGGGCGGTTCCCGAGGCGCCGTAGCTGCGGCCGCGGAAGGTGCGGCCGTCTTCAAGCATCAGGACAGCTGCGGTGGAGGCGGAGGTGTTGGAGACGGTCACAGTTGTTCCTCGCTTGTTTCTGACGGCTCGGCCGGCAGGATTTCGGTAATGGCTGATACCAGCGGTGTCTTCTCTTCGGGGGTGCGGTTGCGGAAGCCGGTGTCCACAGAGGCGGATCCCAGCTTCCAGGTGATGATGACCAGGCCTTCCTTTTCCACGAATTTCCCGGCCATGCCCCGTTCCAGGCGGACCCCTTCGAGGTCCCCGCGGGGAATCCACACGTCGGGAGCGCCGCTGCGCACCAGCAGCACGCCTTCATCGAAGACGGCGGCGGTGGCGTTGGACTTCACGCCCAGGCCGTAGACGGCGATCCGGTCCAGCCAGTCCCCTGCCGTGGTGGTGCAGACATACTGGCCCAGGGCCTGGTACCGCGGCACTTCAAGGCCGTCGGGCATCGGCACCGGCCGCTGCACGTTCTGCTGGCGCTGCTGGCGTCCGCGCCAGCTCCAGGCGAAAAGACCCAGAAGCACCAGGATCAGGGCAAGGGTGCCCAGGCCAAATATCACGCGATCCATGCGGACTCCTCTGCGGAAACGGGGTGAGGTGTGTTCAGGACGGCATCAAGGACCGTGGGGTGGCCGGCAAAGAAGGTTGCCTGCACAACGCCCGGCAGTTCCAGCCCGGCAAACGGTGAGTTGCGTCCCTTTGAAGCCATCTTAGAAGGGTCCACGGTGCGTCGCGCAGACGGGTCCACCAATATGACGTTGGCCGGTTCCCCCGCTGCCAGCGGACGTCCCTGGGTTTGCACGCCGCCGATGGCAGCCGGAGTGATGGAAGTCACGCGGGCAAAGCCCTCCCAGTCCATCAGTCCGGTCTCGATCATGGCGTGCTGGACCACGGAGAGCGCGGTTTCCAGTCCGGTCATGCCCATGGCGGCCTGCGCCCACTCGCATTCCTTGTGCTCGGAGGGGTGCGGGGCGTGGTCGGTGCCGACAATGTCGATGGTCCCGTCAGCCAGTCCCCGGCGCAGCGCCTCGACGTCGGCCGCAGTGCGCAGCGGCGGATTGACCTTGTACACCGGGTCATAGCTGCGGACCAGGTCGTCGGTGAGCAGCAGGTGGTGCGGGGTGGCTTCGGCGGTGACGTTGATGCCGCGTTCCTTGGCCCAGCGGATGATCTCCACGGAACCTGCGGTGGACACATGGCAGACGTGCAGCCGGGAACCGGTGTGCCGGGCCAGCAGGACGTCGCGGGCAATGATGGACTCCTCCGCTACGGCGGGCCAGCCGGCCAGCCCCAGGACGGCGCTGACGTCGCCCTCGTTCATCTGGGCGCCCTCGGTGAGGCGGGGCTCCTGCGCATGCTGGGCGATGACGCCGTCGAACGCCTTCACGTATTCCAGGGCGCGGCGCATTAGCACCGGATCCGAGACGCATTTGCCGTCGTCGGAAAAGACGCGGACGCGGGCGCGGGAATCAGCCATGGCGCCCAGTTCGGCCAGGCGCTCCCCCTCCAGGCCCACGGTCACGGCGCCCACCGGGCGGACGTCCACCCAACCGGACCGGCGGCCCAGGCTCCAGACCTGCTCCACCACCCCGGCGGTGTCCGCCACCGGATTGGAGTTGGCCATGGCGTGGACTGAGGTGAAACCGCCCAGTGCTGCGGCGCGGGTGCCGGTTTCCACGGTTTCGGCATCTTCACGGCCAGGCTCGCGCAGATGGGTGTGCAGATCCACCATGCCCGGCAGAGCAATCAGGCCCGCAGCGTCGATGACGACGGCGTCCTCCGGCGCTTCGAGGGCGGACCCGACGGCGGTGATCAGGCCGCCGGACATCAGGATGTCTGCGGTTTCGCGCCCCAGGAGCGAGGCGTTGCGGATCAGATAGGTTCCAGGGGCCGAAGGTTCGGCGGGGGTGGGGACAGATGTCACTGTGCGTTCTCCAGGGTGGCGGTGGCGGCAGGGGTGTTCCCGCCTGCCAGCAGAAGGTAGAGGGAAGCCATGCGGACGGACACGCCGTTGCTGACCTGCTCAAGGATGGTGGCCCGGGGCGAGTCGGCCGCACGGGAGGAAATTTCCAGGCCGCGGTTCATCGGGCCCGGATGCAGCAGGATGGTGTCCTCGAGGCCGAGGGTGTCCAGCCTGCGGAGGCGGACGTCGTCGAAACCCCAGCGCCGTGAATACTCCCGGACGGAGGGGAAGAACGCCGAGTTCATCCGTTCGCCCTGCACGCGCAGCATCATGACGGCGTCGGGCCGGGTTTCCAGGGCCGCGTCCAGGTCGTAGCTGACCTCGCACGGCCAGGATTCGACGCCGAACGGCAGCAGGGTGGGCGGGGCCACGAGTGTGACTGTTGCGCCCAGGGTCCGCAGCAGCCAAAGATCGGAGCGGGCCACCCGGGAATGGAGGACGTCACCCACGATCACCACATGCATGCCGGTGAGGTCGGTTCCGGTGGAGGCCGTGCCGTGCAGCCGCGCCCAGTGCCGGCGCATGGTGAACGCGTCCAGCAGGGCCTGAGTGGGATGTTCATGCGTGCCGTCGCCGGCATTCAGGACGGCTGCGTTGATCCATCCGGAGCTTGCCAGCCGGGCGGGTGCCCCCGAAGAGCCGTGGCGGATGACCACGGCGTCGGCACCGATGGCGGCGAGGGTTTGCGCCGTGTCCTTGAGGGATTCGCCCTTGGAGACCGAGGACCCCTTGGCGGAAAAGTTAATGACGTCGGCGGACAGACGCTTGGCAGCGGCTTCAAAGGAGATGCGGGTGCGGGTGGAATCTTCGAAGAAGAGGTTCACCACCGTGCGTCCGCGCAGCACGGGCAATTTCTTGACCTCGCGCTGGGAGACAGCCGCCATTTGTTCGGCGGTGTCCAGGATGGCCAGTGCATCTGTGCGACTGAGGTCCCGGGTGGAGAGCAGGTGCTTCACAGGGTGCCCTCGATGACCACTTCGTCCACGGCCGGGGAATCGGTTTCCTGCAAATGCACCCGGACTTTTTCGGTGGAGGCAGTGGGCAGGTTCTTGCCGACATGGTCCGCCCGGATGGGCAGTTCACGGTGGCCCCGGTCCACCAGGACGGCGAGCCGGACAATGCGGGGCCTTCCGAGATCCGTGAGGGCGTCCAGCGCGGCGCGGATGGTGCGCCCGGAGTAGAGCACATCGTCCACCAGGACCACCACTTTGTCATCGATTCCGGAGAGCGGAACTTCGGTGGCGTGCGGGGTGCGGGTGGGTTGGCGGGCCAGATCGTCACGGAACATGGTGACGTCGAGCTGGCCCACGATGGCGGCGGGATCCACTGACGGATCCGCGGCGGCGATTCTCGCGGCGAGCCGGCGGGCGAGCGGGTAGCCCCGGCGCGGTATCCCCATCAAGACGAGATCTGCGGCGCCTTTGTTAGCTTCCAGGATTTCATGTGCAATCCGGGTAAGCGCGCGGTCAATGTCAGCTGAAGCCAGAACGGTGCGTGCGGGCGCGGATGCGCCCGGCGGGCTGGACAAGTCCATATTCTGCCTCCTCCTTCCCCGCCTCACAGGACGGAATTTAAAGGGTGAGTGAATGCGTGTTCAAGTTATCACAGCAGCCGGCCCGCCCACCGACTGTGACGGGGACTGTTACGGCCGCCCAAGCGGACCCGGAACGCCTGCCAAAAAGGACCCGCCCGGCCCTCCGACAATGTCATTCCCGCCACAGCAGCACCTGTTCCTCATATGGTGGGCATATGACAGGCGCAACTTTATGACCAGCCGCGGCCCAGAGGACTTTCCGGACCGTGTCCCGGCGGCGCGGCCTCCGGGAGCCCCGCAGCCGGCCCGGGAGAAACCTCCGGGCGCCGGACCCGTGCCGGTGCAGCCGCTCTGGTCGGCACAGCCGAAGGAAGGCACGGGAACCGCCCTCACCGTCCTGCTGATTGCCGGTGCGTCGGTGGCGCTGCTGCTGGTGGCGTGGTTCCTGTGGTCGCAGCTGGGCACCGTAGCCTTTGCGCTCTGCGGGATCCTGGCCCTGGTTCCGCTGGGGATCTGCCTGCTCGGGTTGCGCTGGGTGGACCGGTGGGAACCGGAACCGCGCTCAGCGCTGCTGTTTGCCTTTCTCTGGGGTGCCGGCATCTCCGTGGGTATTACGCTGCTTGCCGGCCCCTACGTGGCACGCGCCCTCTACCTGCTCCTGCCCGGATTCGCGCCGGAGTTCATTGGCCCGGTCCTCGAAGCGCCCATCGTGGAGGAAATCGCCAAGGGCCTGGGCGTGCTGATCCTCGTGTTTGCGCGGCGCAGCCATTTTGACGGGCCGGTGGACGGCGTGGTGTACGCCGGAACGGTGGCCGCCGGGTTCGCCTTCACGGAGAACATCCTGTACTTCGGTTCGGCGTTGATTTCCAGCGGCGGACTCGGCGTTGAGCTCGGGTTCGTCTTTGTGCTCCGGGGCCTGTTCTCCCCTTTTGCGCATGTGCTCTTCACGTCCGCGATTGGCCTGGCCCTGGGGTTGGCCGTCCGGCGCGGCGGCAAAGCGCGCATCATGGGAGCCTTCTTCCTGGGCTTGCTGGCGGCCATCGTGGGCCACATGTTCTGGAACGGCGGAACGGCACTGGTCTCGGGCAGCTTTTTCGTCTTCTATTTCCTGCTTCAGGTGCCGTTGTTCGCGCTGGCGGTCACCGGCGTCGTCCTGCTGCGCCGTGCCGAGCAGCGGCTCACCCGGCAGCGGCTGGGAGAGTATGCCGCTGCCGGCTGGTTCACGCCCCAGGAGGTGCTGATGCTCTCCACCCGCGCCGGCCGGCACCAGGCACTGGCGTGGGCGGGAAGGTTCGGTGCGCGCAGCACCATGAAGACCTTCATTGCCGACGCCACCCGGCTCGCGCTCACCCGGCAGCAGATTGCGGCCGGTCGCGATTTGCGGGCCAACCAGGCCATTGAACGCGCCCTCCTGCAGGACGTCACCCGAACGCGCTCAATGATGCTGGCTCGCTCCGCAGCGTAAGGCGGGCAGCAAAAAGCCCGCTCCGACTCACCCAAGAGGAGAGCCGGAGCGGGCTTTATTGCTGCCGCAACGCAAAAACGGGAGCAGTTTCCTGCCGCCCGGTTTAGGCCAGCAGCGAAGGCTTGAGCTGGTGAAGCCGGCTCAGCAGTCCGTTGACGAAGGACGGTGACTCGTCGGTGGACAGGGTCTTGGCAAGCTCAACGGCTTCGCTGATTGCCACCTTGTCCGGAACGTCGTCGTTATACAGCAGTTCCCAGGTGCCGATGCGCAGGATGATGCGGTCCACTGACGGCATCCGTTCCAGCGGCCAGCCCTGAGAATAGGTGCTCAGGAACTCATCGATGGTCTCCTGCATGGAAACCACACCCTCCACCAAATCCATGGTGTAGGGGTTGATCGTCTGATCGGTCTGTTCCCTGCGGGCCTTGATCATGTCAAAGGCTGATGCTGAACGCTGTTCAGCTTCAAACAGAACTTCCAGTGCCCGGGTGCGGGCTTTAGTGCGTGCGCTCACTCGTTAACGCGTCCCAAATAATCGCCGTTGCGGGTGTCTACCTTTACCTTGGTGCCCTGTTCCAGGAACAGCGGCACCTGAATCTCGTAGCCGGTTTCCACGGTGGCGGGCTTGGTGCCGCCGGTGGAACGGTCGCCCTGCAGGCCCGGCTCGGTGTACGTGATTTCCAGGACCACGGACGGGGGCAGCTCAATGTACAGCGGCGAACCCTCGTGGATGGCGATGGTCACCATCATGGATTCGAGCATGAAGTTGGCGTTGTCACCCACGATGGTGCCCGGCACGGTCAGCTGATCGTAGTCGGAGGTGTCCATGAAGACGTAGTCTTCGCCGTCCTGGTACAGGTACTGGTAATCCCGGCGGTCAACGGTAGCCGTTTCGATCTTGATGCCGGCGTTGAAGGTCTTGTCCACTACCTTGCCTGAACGCACGTTGCGCATCTTCGTACGGACAAACGCACCACCCTTGCCCGGCTTCACGTGCTGGAACTCGATGATGCTCCAAAGGTTGCCTTCAAGCTTCAGCACGGTGCCGTTCTTGATGTCGTTGGTCGTCGCCACAGTTTCTCTTTCGTTGATTCGCCAGGTTTCGTTTTAAGTCCGTCGACCATTCTACCCGCTCCGGGGACCTACAGGCTGAGGCGTATCCCGCCCTGCGGCTCGGAGGCGATCTCCTGGTACGCCGCAAACAGCAGCGAGGTGTCCGGGACCTCCAGCATGGAGGGCTTGGCCAGCCCGTCCAGGACCACGAAGCGCAGCAGGTCGCCGCGGGACTTCTTGTCCCGCCGCATGCCGTCCAGCAAAGCTGACCAGCGGTCCTTCCGGTACGTGACGGGCAGTCCCAGCGACTCCAGAATGCTCTTGTGCCGGTCGGCGGTGGCGTCGTCGAGCCGGCCGACAGTGCGGCCCAGCTCGGCGGCGAAGACCAGCCCCACGGAGACGGCGGCGCCGTGCCGCCACTGGTAGCGTTCGGCCAGCTCAATGGAGTGGCCCAGGGTGTGGCCGTAGTTCAGGAACTCACGGCGTCCGGCTTCGCGCAGGTCTGCGGAGACAATCTCAGCCTTGACCGCGACGGAGCGCTCCACGAGTTCACGCACCACGTCGGAGGCGCCGTCGCCAACGGCCTCCGGGTTCCCCTCCACGAGGTCCAGGATGGCGGGGTCGGCGATGAAGCCGCATTTGATGACCTCGGCCATGCCGCTGAGCAGCTCATTCTTGGGCAGGGTTGCCAGTGCATCAAGATCCGCGAGCACGCCGGCGGGCGGGTGGAAGGAGCCCACCAGGTTCTTGCCCTCGGCGGTGTTGATGGCGGTTTTGCCGCCCACTGCCGCGTCCACCATGCCCAGCAGCGAGGTGGGAATGTGCACCACCTTGATGCCGCGCAGCCAGGTGGCGGCCACGAAACCGGCGAGGTCGGTGACGGCGCCACCGCCCACCGCAACAATGGCGTCGGAGCGGGTGAAGTCGTTCTGGCCCAGCACCTGCCAGCAGAACGAAGCAACCTGGATGTGCTTGCCCTCTTCGGCGTCGGGGATCTCGGCGGTCACGGCGGTCAGTCCGGCGGCGGCCAGCTCGTCGCGCACCGTGTCTCCGGTGGCGCGCAGCGCGCGCGGGTGGATGACCAGTACCCGGCGCACCCGCTCCCCCAGCATGGCCGGGAGGCGGTCGAGCAGCCCGTTGCCGATAACGACGTCGTAATTGCTTGCGGGGCTTTCGCCGGTCACCGGGATAACGGTGGGATCGGAGGCCATGTGGTTAAGCTCCTTCATTGAGGATGGTTGTCAGCCGGTCGATGACCACCGGGACGGGAAGTCCCCGGGTGTCGATGGTGATGTCGGCCAGGGATTCGTAGACCGGACGCCGGGCTTTCGCCAGTTCCTCCCAGCGTCGCACGGGGTCTCCGGCGAGCATTGGGCGGTGTCCGGAACGGATGATGCGGGGCAGGACTGTTTCCAGATCGGTGTCCAGGAACACAACGGTGGCACGGCGCAGCAGCTGCTGGGTGCCGGTGTCCAGCACCGCACCTCCGCCGAGCGAGATGACGGCGGGAGTTTTCTCCGCCAGTGCGGCGGCGACGCACCGGGCTTCAAGTTCGCGGAATCCGCATTCGCCGCGGGCGGCAAAGATCTCCGGAATCGGACCGTGTGCGTCAGCCACCAGCTGGTCCGTATCCAGGAACTTCAGCCGGTTTCGGGCAGCCAGCTCGCGCCCCACCACCGACTTTCCCGCCGCCATAAACCCGACCAGGACAATGTGGGCTGCCGGTTTCAGCCGGCCCGGGTGTTTGAGGCCGGCAGAGGTGGAAGGGGCGGAGGGCTCAGGACTGCCGGACACTGGTGCCAGCCGATTCCAGCGCGCTCGGAATGTTCTCAAGGTAGGTCCGGAGGTTGCGTGCCGTTTCGGCAACCGAGTCGCCGCCGAACTTCTCCGTCACCGCTTCTGCGAGCACGAGCGCCACCATGGCCTCGGCCACCACGCCCGCTGCCGGAACGGCGCATACGTCGGAGCGCTGGTGGTGGGCGCGTGCGGGTTCGCCGGTGCTGACGTCAACGGTCTGCAGGGCGTGCGGCACGGTGGCAATCGGCTTCATGGCAGCCCGGACGCGCAGGACCTCTCCGATGCTCATGCCGCCCTCAATGCCGCCGGCACGGTTCCCGGAACGGATGACCCGGCCGTCGGCGTCCTGCAGGATTTCGTCATGGGCCGCCGAACCCCGGCGCGCGGCCGTGAGGAAGCCGTCACCGACTTCAACACCCTTGATGGCCTGGATGCCCATCAGGGCTCCGGCGATCCGTGCATCCAGGCGGCGGTCCCAGTGGACGTAGCTGCCCAGTCCCGGCGGCAGGCCGTAGGCCACCACTTCCACCACGCCGCCCAGGGTTTCGCCGTCCTTGTGGGCGGCGTCCACCTCGGCAACCATGGCGGCGGAGGTTTCCGTGTCGAAGCAGCGCAGCGGGTCGGCGTCCAGTGCCGCAACGTCGGCGGGACGCGGCAGGGCAGAACCCTCGGGACTTGCAACACCGGCAATGCTCACGGTGTGGGAGACCAGTTCAATGCCCAGGGATTTCAGGAAAGAGGACGCGACGGCGCCCAGGGCCACGCGGGCGGCCGTTTCCCGGGCGCTGGCGCGCTCCAGTACCGGGCGGGCTTCATCGAAGCCGTACTTCTGCATGCCGGTGAAGTCGGCGTGGCCCGGACGCGGGCGGGTCAGCGGGGCGTTGCGGGCAGATTCGGCCAGCAGTGCGGGGTCCACCGGGTCCGGAGACATGACCTGCTGCCATTTGGGCCATTCGGTGTTGCCCACTTCGATGGCCACAGGTCCGCCCTGGGTGAGACCGTGGCGGACTCCGCCGAGGATGCGGACCGCATCCTGTTCAAACTTCATCCGGGCGCCGCGGCCGTAGCCCAGCCGGCGGCGTGCCAGTGCCTCCTGGATCAGGGAGGTATCCACTTCGACGCCCGCGGGGACGCCCTCAACTATTCCTACCAGCGCGGGCCCATGGGACTCACCGGCGGTCAACCATCGCAACATGCCTTCAATACTGCCATGTCCGGTGCGTGCGTTCAGCGCCGCGGTGCTCCCACTGCGTCACACATCACGTTTATGACGGCGGCTTCGTCGCGGAACTTGTTCCCGGCAAAAAGCCGAACCTGTTCCACCGCCTGGTACAGCAGCATTTCCAGTCCGGGCACAATCCGGCCACCGGCCTCCGACCACTCCTGCGCAATGCGGCTGGGCCAGGGGTCGTAGGCAACGTCCAGCAGCACGGCGCCCGTGCGGTCCACGGCAGCTGCGGCAAGCGATTCCGCCAGCGGATCCGCGGCCCGCGGCGGAAGGGTGGAGATGACGACGTCGGCGGTTGCGCAGGCGGCTGCCGCTTCTTCCCACGGGTGCAGGGCTACGGATGTTCCGGTGCGGCTGCCTGCAGCCTGCACGGCGACGGTTCCATCAGCTGCTGCCCGGAAACCCCGGGCGTAGACGTCCACCGCGGCGGCGTCGAGCATGCCCGCGGCGGCCACGGCGGCGCAGGCGGTCCCGCCGGCGCCCAGGACAGCGATTCGGGGGTCCGTCCGGGACCCCGCATGCCGCAGGGCACGGACGATCCCCGCGACGTCGGTGTTGTGCCCGGTCAGCACCACACCGGCATCCGTGTACTCGAAGGTGACGGTGTTCAGCACCCGCAGGGCCGCCGCCATCTCTGTCAGACGATCCATGGCAGGCAGCAGGGCTGCCTTCAGGGGCATCGTCACGGACAACCCGGCCCACTGCCGGTCCGTCGGATCCGGGTGCCGGAGCGCCGCCGCAAAGGCGGCGGCGTTCTCCTCGGGAACATCCAGGGCGTCATAGGCGCAGTGAAAGCCGAGGTATTCGTAGGCAGCCCGGTGCAGGAGCGGAGATTTCGAGTGGCCGATGGGATGCCCGAGGACGGCTGCCCGCCGGGCGGTTTCAGTCAACTACGCGCACCTGCCCGGTTCCTGCGTGGCGCACCACTCCTGGTACTGGGCCACGAACTTGCTGTGCTCAGCCAGGGTGGAGGAGAACTCGGTCTGCCCCGTGTCCAGGTTGACGGTCACCCAGTAGTAGTACGGCACGTCGGCGGGCTTGGCGGCGGCCTCAACGGCCTCCGTGCTCGGGGAACCGATCGGTCCCACGGGCAGTCCCGGATTGGCGTATGTGTTGTACGGGTTGGACTTGTCAGCCTTTTCTTCGGGCGTCAGGTCGTAGCTCTTGCGGTTCAGCCCGTAAGTCACCGTCGCGTCGGACTGGATCAGTCCGGAGGTTTCGACGTTGTCCTCCCGCAGGCGGTTCTGGATTGCTCCGGCCACCGTGGCGTAGTCGGCCTCCCCCGCCTCTGCCTGGATGATGCTGGCCTTGGTCAGGATCCGGTACTGTTCGGCGGGATCCGTAATGCCGGCGTCCTCCAGAACGGCGAACGTGCCGTCCACCATTTCGGTGACGATTGACGTTGCATCCTGGTCCAGGGGGAAGCGGTATTCGCCCGGGTGCAGGTACCCCTCAAGGCTCACGGCCTGGGCGGGCAGGCCAAAGGCCTGCGGGTTTTTCGCCAGGGCCTCAAATTCGGCGAGAGGAATGCCGGTGGACGTGCTGAGGATCTCGAAGACTTCACTTTGTCGCAGGTCGCGGGCGACGGCGGCGTAATGCACCGCTCCGCCCTGGTCGCCCAGCAGGGCGTCAAGTGCTGCGGAGGAAGACATCTGCTGCTTCATCTCGTAGGAGCCGGGCTGGATTTCCCGGCCTTCCGACTCCGTCTGGAATGCGTTGAGGAACTCCTTGGAGGTGGCAACGATGTCAGCCGCCTCCAACTTTCCTCCGATGACCATCGGTCCGTCACCCTCGGCAACGGTGAAACTCACGCTGCCGGTTCCGGACCCTTCATAGTCCTTGATCTCATTCATGCCCAGCAGGTCCCGCAGGAAAATGGTCAGTCCGAAGACCACACCGGCAAAGAACACCAGGACAACCAGCATCACAATGGTGCGGCGGCGGCGGCGCCGCTGCTTTTCACGTGACGGACGCCGGCTCCGGCGCGTGTCTGACTCTTCCTCGAAGAAGTTGGCCACAGGGGCCTCCGATTCCGGCACATAGCCCGTTTCGAGGTGTGCTGTAGGTTCATACTCCGGTTCCGTGCCCATGACGGGATAGTCCGGGTACCTGTGGCTCACAGCGCAGACCCGTTTCCGCGCAAGTTGTCCTGGGAAATAGTTGGCTCCTGTGTCGGGGCCGGCAGCGCGCCGGGTTGGCGCTCCTGCCGGCGAGTTGTGACCGGCTCCCCCACGTCGCGTTCAAGGGAACGCTGCATGTCAATAGCATGCTGCAGAATCGCCACAGCTGCTGCTTGATCAACCACTCTACGATGTTCTTTGCTGTTCAAGCCAGCTTCGTGCAAAGACCGGTGAGCAGACACGGTGGTGAGTCTCTCATCCACCAGTGACACGGGGATGCCTGTTCCGCTGCGTTCCAGCGCCGCCAGCAGGGCGTCCGCGTAGTCCCGTGCCATCTGAGTGGACGCCGTTTCCGTGCCCCGCATGCTGCGCGGGAGTCCGACAAATACCTGCACGGCATTGCGGTCGGCTGCCTCGCGGACGAGGACCCGGATGTCGCTGTTCTTTTTCGCGTCACGTTTCAGGGTCTTGACGGGCATTGCCAGCGTGCCGTCAGGGTCGCAGACGGCCAGGCCCACGCGGGCCTGACCGACATCCACCCCCAGCTTGACCCCGCGGGGGTACTCCTGCGGCACCGTTTCAGCCCCGGTTGGCTACAGCTGCCTTGACGGCGGTAAGCGCAGCACCCAGCTTGGCTGCGTCCGAGCCGCCGCCCTGGGCGACGTCGTCCTTGCCGCCTCCGCCGCCGCCGAGAATGCCGGCTGCGGTTTTGACCAGAGCGCCCGCCTTCACACCGGCGGCACGGGCCTCCTCGTTGGTGGCAACAATCACCACGGGACGGGAGTTGGAAACGCCCGCGACGGCAACAACGGCAGCACCGCTGCCGAGCCGGGAGCGCAGGTCCAGCGCCAGGGTGCGAAGGTCGTCGGCACCTGCCCCGGTGCCGGCGTCGTGAATCAGGACACGGACGCCGTCGACGTCAACCGCAGTGGAGACCAGCGCGGCCGCCGAGGCAGCCAGCTGCTCGCGGCGCAGCCGTTCCAGTTCCTTCTCGGTGGACTTCAGCTTGGCCAGGGTGGCGGCCAGCCGGTCCGGCAGCTGCACGGAGGGAACCTTGAGCATTTCGGAGAGCTCGTTCACCAGTGCCCGTTCGGCGGCGAGGTGGCGGAAGGCGTCCATGCCGACGAACGCTTCCACCCGGCGGTTGCCGGATCCCACGGACTGCTCGCCCAGGAGGGTGAGGCTGCCGATGCGCGACGTCGAGGCCACGTGGGTGCCGCCGCAGAGTTCACGGGACCAGTCGCCGTTCATTTCCACCACGCGCACGGTGTCGCCGTAGGCTTCACCAAACAGCGCGGTGGCGCCCAGGGCCTTGGCCTCGGCGAGGGACATGATCTTGGTCTCGACCTGGTAGTTGCTCCGGATGGCGAGGTTGGACACTTCCTCGATCTCGGACTTCGCGGCGTCGGAGAGTCCTTCGCCCCAGGAGAAGTCGAAACGGAGGTAGCCGGCCTTGTTGTAGGAACCGCGCTGCAGTGCCTCCGGGCCGAGGATCTGGTGCAGGGCGGCGTGCACAATGTGCGTACCGGAGTGCGCCTGCTCGGCCTCATGGCGGCGCTGGGCGTCGACGGCGGCAAGTACGTTGGCGCCTTCGGCAATTTCGCCCTCGCGGACAATCGCCTTGTGGACGCTCAGGCCCTTGACCGGGCGCTGCACGTCCTGAACCTCCAGGACAAAGCCGTCGCCGGTGATGAGGCCGGTGTCAGCGGCCTGGCCGCCGGCTTCCGCATAGAACGGCGTTTCGTTGAGCACCAGGGAGATCTCGGTGCCCTGGCCGGCGTACGGAACCCGTGAGCCGCCGGAAATGATGCCGCGGACCAAGGATTCGCTGGTCAGCTCGTCATAGCCCGTGAACACGGTTTGGCCGGCGGCGAGGAGTTCGTTGAACACCGAGACGTCGTCGTGGCCGTGCTTCTTGCCTCGGGCGTCGGCCTGGGCGCGCTGGCGCTGCTCCTGCATGAGGGAGCGGAATCCGGCCTCGTCGACCTTCAGTCCGGCTTCCTCAGCCATTTCCAGCGTGAGGTCGATCGGGAAACCGTAGGTGTCGTGCAGGGTGAAGGCGTCTTCACCGGACAGCGGCTTGTTGGCGGCCTGCGAAATCTTGACTGCTTCCTCCAGGCGCTCGGTGCCGGAGGCGATGGTGCGCAGGAAGGCTTTTTCCTCGGCGTACGCGATGCGGCTGATGCGCGCAAAGTCGGTTTCCACCTCGGGGTAGGTGCCCTTCATGGCGTCCCGGGAGACAGGCAGCAGCTCCGGCAGGACAGCGGTTTCCACGCCCAGCAGGCGCATGCTGCGCACGGCACGGCGAATCAGGCGGCGCAGGACGTAGCCGCGGCCTTCGTTGGAGGGGCTCACGCCGTCGGAGATGAGCATCAGCGCGGAACGGATGTGGTCCGCGACGACGCGCAGCTTAACGTCATCGGCGTGGTGCGGATCCGAGGGATCTTCGGCGGAGGTGTACGTCTTGCCGGAAAGTTCGGCTGCCTTGTCCAGGACGGGACGGACCTGATCGGTCTCGTACATGTTTTCCACGCCCTGCAGGATCATCGCCAGGCGCTCGAGTCCGAGGCCGGTGTCGATGTTCTTCTGCGGCAGTTCACCGGCAACGTCGAAGTCGGTCTTGGAACGGACGGCGGAGAGCTGGTACTGCATGAAGACCAGGTTCCAGATTTCGATGTAGCGGGTCTCGTCAACGGCGGGGCCGCCTTCGAGGCCGTAGGCCGGTCCGCGGTCGTAGTAGATCTCGGAGCAGGGGCCGCCGGGGCCGGCCTGTCCGGTGTTCCAGTAGTTGTCGGCCTTGCCGGTGCCGATGATGCGCTCGTTCGGGATGCCGATCTTGTCGCGCCAGATCGCGCGTGCTTCGTCGTCGCGCTCGTCGCCGTCTTCATAGACGGTGACCCAGAGGCGCTCGGGGTCCAGGCCGAAGCCGCCCTTCTCGACGTCGGAAGTCAGCAGCTCCCAGGCGAAGGTGATGGCCTCTTCCTTGAAGTAGTCGCCGAAAGAGAAGTTGCCGGCCATCTGGAAAAACGTGCCGTGGCGTGCGGTCTTGCCCACTTCTTCGATGTCCGCGGTGCGGATGCACTTCTGCACGCTGGTGGCCCGGCTGTATGGGGGCGTTTCGCGGGCCGTCAGGTACGGGATGAAGGGCACCATTCCGGCCACGGTGAACAGCAGCGACGGATCATTGGTGACGAGCGACGCGGAGGGAACCACCGTGTGGCCCTTTTTGCTGAAAAAATCCAGCCAGCGGCGTGCGATCTCGTGGGACTTCATGGTGCTTTTACCCTTTCGGTAATTCAATCTTGCGCAGCAACGAGCTGCAGGCACAGGGTGACGGGTGGTGCGGGCCAGTGGTGGGTCAGCGGCGCACGGCGGTCATGGTGCCGGCCACCGTGTCAGCGGTTTCCAGGCCCAGTGCGGTGCGCAGGTCGCCTTCGCGTTCCGTCATGCCTTCCCGGAACGCGTCGGTGAAATTCTGCAGGGCCTCGGCGGCGGTGCCGACGGCCTTGTTGAGTCCGGCCGGACCCAGGGTGTTCTTGGCGTCCGAGAGGCGGCGGACGGCGATGACCCCGATGGTGACACCGATGGACATCCAAAAGACTCTTTTGATCATTCTGTTCGCTCCTGTGCTGGTGGCGGGTTTAGCGGCTGCGGCGGCCGCGGCTCTTGCCGCGGGTGGTAAGTGCGGAACGGACGCCGTAGCTGAAGGCCGAAACCTTGATCAGCGGCGAACCGACTGTTGCAGCCACCAGGGAGGACAGCGCGGAAATGTTTGCCGTCGCATCCGAGACATTGGAGGAAATGCCGTCCACCTTCTGCAGCTGCAGGTTGGTGGTGGACACCGTGGTGGTGACTTCCTCAATCAGCGGGGTGGTTTCGTCGCTGATGGTACGGATTGCGCCGCGCAGCTCATCAAACACCTTGCCCAGCTTCCAGATCGGGACGGCCAGCAGCACCACCAGCACCGCAAACACACCGGCCGCAATCAGACCGGCAATATCTCCACCCGACATGGTTCTCCTCTTGGATTGAAAACTAAAACTTCCGCTATGTACCTTACCCACTTCAAGGCCACAGCACTTACTTGTCCCGGGCGGCGCCCTACGTGTCCCCGAGGGGAAACAGCCGCCAAAGGGGCCGGTTAACCGAACAGCCCGCGGCACGGGGCCGCGGGCTGTCCAGAAAAATCGAGAAGACTCGAAATTAGCGTGCGTAGTATTCCACGACGAGCTGCTCTTCGCAGGTCACGGGAACTTCCGAGCGCTTCGGGCGACGCACGAGGCGTGCCTGCAGCTTGTCCAGGGAAACATCCAGGTAACCCGGAACGGCGGGCAGGACGTCGCGGTGGGCGCCGGCAGCGGCAACCTGGAACGGCGTCATGGTCTCGCTGCGCTGGTGCACATGGATGAGCTGGCCTTCGGAAACGCGGAACGACGGGCGGTCCACGCGGGCGCCGTCAACCATGATGTGACGGTGCACAACAAGCTGGCGGGCCTGGGCGATCGTGCGGGCAAAGCCGGCGCGCAGCACGAGGGCGTCAAGACGCATCTCGAGCAGCTCGATCAGGTTTTCACCGGTCAGACCGGCGGTGCGGCGGGCTTCCTCGAAGACACGGGTCATCTGTGCTTCGCGGATGCCGTACTGTGCGCGCAGACGCTGCTTTTCGCGCAGGCGTACAGCGTAGTCGCTGTCCTGCTTGCGACGTGCGCGGCCGTGCTCACCCGGGGGGTAAGGACGACGTTCGAAGTACTTGGCTGCCTTGGGGGTCAAAGCAATGCCGAGGGCGCGCGAAGCGCGGGCCTGACGGCGTGCACGTGTGTTGTTAGCCACGTTCACCTTTCACTGTTTTGGCGGTTTGGCCACCGCAGCCCTGGCTTTCACCGGGATACCGAGATGACTGATACGTAAGTACTGGCCTCCATTAGGGAGAGCTCCGGCCAACCGCTGCCTTCTGCTACAGACACGGCGTCGGGCACAACTTTTCGCCGGTAAAAGCGGAAAGGGGGGTCCGGCGTCGCACTTGCCAGTCAACCATCAATGCTAGCACGCACGGCGCGGGCAGATCTCCGGCCGCTGCCTCCCGGGCTACTTTCCGCGGACGATGCCGCGCAGCCGCTCCAACCGCGCCGCAATGTCGCGTTCGATGCCGTTAGCCGTGGGCTCGTAGTAGTTGCGGCCCACCAGATCATCCGGCGGATACTGCTGCCGGGCCACGCCGTGCGGCTCGTCGTGGGAGTAGATGTAGCCCTTGCCGTGGCCGAGCTGCTTCGCCCCCGGATAGTGCGCATCCCGCAGGTGCGCGGGAATCCCCTGCCCGCGGCCGGCGCGCACATCCGCGATGGCGGCGTTGATCCCGTTGTACGCCGCATTGGATTTCGGTGCGGTGGCAATGTGGACCACGGCTTCGGCCAGGATGATCCGGCCTTCGGGCATGCCGATCATCTGCACCGCCTGGGCCGCGGCGACGGCGGTCTGCAGGGCGGTGGGATCAGCCATGCCCACATCCTCGGCGGCGGAAATCATCAGCCGCCGGGAGATGAAGCGCGGGTCCTCCCCCGCCTCCAGCATCTTGGCCAGGTAATGCAGTGCGGCGTCCACGTCGGAACCCCGCAGGGATTTGATGAAGGCGCTGGTGACGTCATAGTGCTGGTCTCCGGCACGGTCATAGCGCAGCGCTGCCACATCCAGCGCCTTTTCCGCGTCGCTCAGGGTGACCTCGGGGATGGCCTCGCCCTCGGTGCGTTCGGAGTAGGCGACGCCGGCGGCGGCCTCCAGCGCGGTGAGGCCGCGGCGGGCGTCCCCGGCGGCCAGGCGCACCAGATGCTCGAGCGCCTCGTCACTGAGCCGAACCCGTCCGGCCAGTCCGCGTTCATTTTCGACAGCGCGTTGCAGCAGTGCGGCAATATCCTCTTCGGTGAGCGGTTTCAGCGTCAGCAGCAGGGAGCGGGACAGCAGCGGCGAGACTACGGAGAAGGACGGGTTTTCGGTGGTGGCGGCCACCAGCACCACCCAGCGGTTCTCCACGCCCGGCAGCAGGGCGTCCTGCTGTGCCTTGTTGAACCGGTGGATCTCGTCCAGGAACAATACGGTGGTGATGCGGTGCAGGTCGCGGTTGGTGAGGGCCTCTTCCATGACGCGGCGGACGTCTTTCACGCCGGCGGTTATGGCGGAGAGCTCCACGAATTTCCGGCCGGAGCCGCGGGCCACCACGTGCGCGAGGGTGGTTTTTCCCGTGCCGGGTGGACCCCACAGCATGACTGACGACGGCCCGGCCGGCCCGCGGTCATCGGCGGACTCCGCCAGGGTGCGCAGCGGGGATCCCGGCCCGAGCAGGTGCTGCTGGCCCACCACTTCGTCGAGGGTGCGGGGGCGCATCCGCACGGCCAGCGGGCTGCGCGGGCGCTTCCGGGCGTCGTCGGCGTCGGCGCCGAAACCGGCTCCGTCGTCGTCCGCGTTGGAGGTGTCGCTGTCGCTGCTGAACAAATCACTCACCAATCAAGGCTACTCGTGCCGTAGCGTGGGATTGGCCCGGCGGACGCCGGGTGCTGTTCGCATTTGGTGAGCAGACTCTCCAGGAGAACCAAATGCCCGCCACACGCTCCACCTTTGTTTCTGCGCAGCGGCTGCCCGGCTGGCTGGACCGTCTGGCCGCCGGCGCCGGGCAGCTAAGCATCACGCCCGAGCACGGCGGCCTGCATGTGTCCGCGGCCAACGGCACCGAAGCGGACCTGCTGGCGCCGTGGCCGGACGACGGACGCCCCGGGCGGGGAGCCGACGACGTCGAGCGCCTGGTCTCGCTGGCCGGCCAGTCCCGCACGCTCGGGATTGTGTTGCTGCGCCGCGGCGGTTACGCCGTGGGTGTTGCCCGGGAGGGCCGGTTGCTCGCGTCAAAGGCCGGCAACCGCTACGTGCAGTCCCGGACGGCTGCCGGCGGCGGATCGCAGCAGCGTTTTGCCCGGCGGCGGGCCAACCAGGCCGACGCACTGGTGGAGACGGCCGCCGAGCAGGCGGCGCGGATCTTCACCGAACATCCGCCGGAGTATCTGGTGTTCGGCGGAGACCGCGCGCTGACCGAGGTGCTGGCGCGGCAGAAGATCTTCGCGCGGTGGAGCAACCTGGCCCGGCTGCGTCCGCTCGATGTTCAGGACCCCAAACTGGCGGTGCTAACTCAGGCTGCCAAGGATGCCTGCTCCGTTTTCATCCGAATTACTGTGCCCTGACCCGTTCAGATACCGAGCCCTGTGCTGTCCCGCGACCGACCTCAATCGGCCAGTCCGAACAGCCGGCGGAGAATCACCGGTGCCGGACCTTCAGCGGCGTGCCGGAACCCTGTTCCGGCCCACAGGCTGACTCCTTCCGGATTGCCTGCCGCCGCGGCGGCGGCCCGGAGCTGGCCGGTGATGTGATTGACGTACGGATAGGCGTCCGGGGCATCCGGATGGGCACGCATGAAGTCATTGGTCAGCCCTCTGGCTGGACGGCCGGAGAAGGCCCGTGTCAGCGAAGTGTCAGGATCCCTGCGGCCCTGTACAGCGTCCATCAACCCGCCGCGGTGCACTGTGCTGGTCCCGGCTTCGTCGCTGAGCAGCAGCAGTGTTCCCACTTGGACGGCACCCGCCCCGGCGGCCAGAGCTGCGGACGCGTCCTCCGGGGTGGAAATCCCTCCCGCTGCAACCAACGGGAGCGGGCAGGCTTCTCGAACCTGGCCCAGCAGGTCCGTCAGCGCCACCTCGCCGGGGACCTTCCCGCTGTCCAGCGTTCCCCGGTGTCCGCCTGCCTCCGGGCCCTGCACGCACAGGATGTGCGCTCCCGCCTCCGCGGCCGCGCGGGCCTCGCCGGCGTCGGTGACCGTCACCACGCTGCAGATTCCCTGCGCCGCAAGCTCCGCGAAGACCGCCGGTTCCGGCAGTCCGAAGGTGAAGGACACTACCGGGACCCGCTCCCGCAGGACCAGCTCCAGCTTGGCCTGCCAGCCGTCGTCGTCGGTGGGATCCGGCATCCCGGGTTCGGGGACGGTGGTTCCAGCCGGCCCCTGCCCTGCTGCTGCGACCAGGTCCTCACGGAAGGTCAGGGCGGCTTCGATTCTTCGGGCTTGGGCTGCGGCCTTCGCCGCGGCCTGATCCTGCGCGGCGACCGGGTAGGTGTTGGCAGCATCCGGTACGAAGAGGTTCAGGCCAAAGGGCCTGCCGCTCAGCCGGCGCAGCTGGGTGATCTGGTCCGCCACGGATTCGGCGCTTTTGTAGCCGGCGGCCAGGAAGCCGAGCCCGCCGGCCTCCCCCACGGCGGCAGCCAGCTCCGGGGTGGAAGGCCCTCCGGCCATGGGCGCACCGATAACCGGAAGGGCGAGGGACTTTAGGGTGAACATGGTGCCGGATTACAGCGTGACGGTGCCGTCAATGCAGGTGACCGTGGATCCGCCCACCCAAATTTTGCGGTCCCGGGTGAAGACCCGGACCCGGCCGGAGCGCTGGACGGCAGTGCCCTGGGTGACGACGTAGCGTTCCGGTGCCAGTGAGGCTCCGATCAGCCACTGGGCGAGTCCGGCATTGAGGCTGCCGGTGACCGGATCCTCTGCAATACCGAGACCCGGTACGAAGGCGCGCACTTCAAAGTCCGTTTCCGCGTCCGCCGGCTGCGCACCGATGACGCCCACGCGCAGGTTGCCCATGATCGTCGGGTCCGGGTTCAGCGCCAGGACGGTTGCGGCGTCCGGGAGCAGCAGTCCCAGCCAGCCCGGTCCGTTGTCGATCCAGTTGGAGGCGAGGATTTGCTCCGTTTCCAGGCCCAGTGCCCGCCGGGCCTGGTCCAGGACGTCGTCCTCCAGCTCACCGGAGCGCAGCAGGGGCGGAGCGGCAAACGCCGCGATCCCGGCATTGGCGTGCAGCGTCACAAGCCCTATGCCGCATTCCTGCACGACGACGTCGGGGTACCGGCGCTTGGCTCCGGTCTCCAGCCAGGCGTGGCACGTGCCCAGCGTGGGGTGTCCGGCGAAGGGAATCTCCCCGCCGGGGGTGAAGATCCGGACCCGGTAGTCGGCCCCGTCCACGGTGGGCGGCAGGACGAAGGTGGTCTCGGAAAGGTTGGTCCACCGGGCAAAGGATGCCATCTCGGCATCCGTCAGCCCTTCCGCTTCGAGCACCACTGCCAGTGGGTTGCCCAAATACGGTTCGCTGCCGAAAACGTCCACCTGTTTAAACCACCGCTGTCTCATTCTTCACACTGTATCCCTTCATTCCCATGACTTTTATGAAGCGGAGTTTACGAACTGTGGCGGGGGTTTGTGTCCCGGTGCTGCCCGGCCTACGTTGGAGCAGGAATCAAGAGTTCCAGCCACGGGCCCTGGCCGGCTGGACGGCAACCCTCTCGCCGTAGCGGGGTGCTCCAGGTGACGATTCGGCCGCCCGAACCCATTCCGGCGCGGCAAGTACTGCGCTTCGCCGTTGCTTCTTTCCGGCCTGGCGCTTGAGGCAAAGGACCTATGCGCATGACACTTTTGACCGACCTTCAGCCCGCTGCGCTGCGGCGGGCCTTTTCCCGATTCCCCTCCGGCGTTGCGGCTTTGTGCGCGGTCATCGACGGAAAGCCGCAGGGCCTTGTCGCGTCTTCGTTTACGGTCGGGGTTTCCATGGATCCGCCGCTGGTGATGTTCGCCGTGCAGAACACGTCCCGCACCTGGCCCGTCCTGCGCGGTGCCGGACGGATCGGGGTGTCGGTTCTCGGATCCGATCATGAGGGCGTCTGCAAGCAGATTGCTTCCAATACAGGCGACCGCTTTGCCGGGCTGAGCCTGCACACTGACACCTCCGGTTCACTCTTCCTGGACCGGGCAGCCCTGTGGCTCGAGTGCTCTGTGGAAAAGGAGATTCCGGCCGGCGACCATGCGGTGGTGCTGCTGCGCGTCCACGGCCATGCTTCCCACGAGGACGCCCACGAACCGCTGGTCTTCCACGGCTCAGCCTTCCGGCATTTGGGGGTTCCCGCCTTCGCCTGACAGCCGCGGGCCGCCGTTTCCCTCCGGTTTGGGAAGTCCCTCCGGTTTGGGAAATCCCTGCCACTGCGGACCGGTCACTTTTTCCCAAAACGGAGGGAACGGGACAAAACGGAGGGAAACAAAGCCCTACATCCGGAAAGCACGGAGCCCGGCCGCCATAAAAGACGACCGGGCTCCGTGCACCGCTTGGGCCTGTCAGACTGTGCACCTGTCAGACTGTGCAACCCGCCAGGCTCTGCAACCAGTCAGGCTGTACAATCCGCCAGGCTCACCGGGGCAAGCCGGGCTGCATGTCCGCCGGGACTTAGCTTTCCTGCGGCTTGTCCTGCTTCTTCTCAGGCTTGAAGTCCACGCCGGCTTCCTTGCGCTGCTGGGCAGTGATCGGAGCCGGTGCCGCGGTCAGCGGGTCGTAGCCGCCGCCGGACTTCGGGAACGCTATGACGTCGCGGATGGACTCGGTGCCGGCCAGCAGGGCCACCACACGGTCCCAACCGAAGGCGATGCCGCCGTGGGGCGGTGCGCCGTACTTGAAACCTTCGAGCAGGAAGCCGAACTTCTCCTGCGCGTCCTCCTGCGAAAGGCCCATGACCTTGAAGACGCGTTCCTGCACGTCGCGCTGGTGGATACGGATGGAACCGCCGCCGATTTCATTGCCGTTGCAGACAATGTCATAGGCGTAGGCCAGGGCCGACTCCGGATCGGTGTCGAACGTGTCCATGAACTCAGGCTTGGGAGACGTGAACGCGTGGTGCACGGCCGTCCAGGCGCCGCCGCCCACTGCCACGTCACCGGCTGCCACAGCGGCCGACGCCGGCTCGAACATGGGAGCGTCCACAATCCACACGAAGGCCCAGTCGTTGGGATCGATCAGACCGGTGCGGTGGCCGATCTCCACGCGGGCGGCGCCGAGCAGTGCACGGGAGGCGGTTGTCTCGCCGGCAGCGAAGAAGACGCAGTCGCCGGGCTTGGCGCCAACCTTCTCCGCGAGGTTCTCACGCTCGAAGTCGGTGAGGTTCTTGGCAACGGGACCGGTCAGGGTGCCGTCCTCCTGGACCAGCACGTAAGCCAGGCCCTTGGCGCCGCGCTGCTTGGCCCATTCCTGCCACGCATCCAGGGTGCGGCGGGGCTGCGAGGCACCGCCGGGCATGACGACGGCGCCCACGTACGGGGCCTGGAACACGCGGAACGTGGTGTCCTTGAAGAAGTCGGTCAGCTCGGTCAGCTCCAGGCCGAACCGCAGGTCCGGCTTGTCCGAACCAAAGCGGGCCATGGCGTCCCGGTAGGTCATGCGCTGGATCGGGGTGGGGATCTCGACGTCGATCAGCTTCCACAGGGCCTTCACCACGGACTCGCCCAGGGCAATGATGTCGTCTTCCTCGACGAAGCTCGCCTCAATGTCCAGCTGAGTGAACTCCGGCTGGCGGTCCGCGCGGAAGTCTTCATCGCGGTAGCAGCGGGCGATCTGGTAGTACTTCTCGAAGCCGCCCACCTGCAGCAGCTGCTTGAACAGCTGCGGTGACTGGGGCAGTGCGTACCAGGATCCCGGGGCCAGACGCGCCGGAACCACGAAGTCGCGGGCACCCTCGGGGGTGGAACGGGTCAGCGTGGGGGTTTCGATTTCCACGAAACCTTCGTCATGCAGCAGGTTCCGGGCAATGCGGTTGGCCTCGGAACGCAGGCGCATGTTCCGGGCCGGAGCCGGACGGCGCAGGTCCAGGTAGCGGTGCTTCAGGCGGGCCTCTTCGCCAACCTCCACGTGCTCGTCAATCTGGAACGGAAGCGGGTCTGAGGTGTTCAGGACCACGACGTCGTCAGTGATGACTTCCACTTCACCGGTGGCCAGCGAGGGGTTCTCGTTGCCTTCCGGGCGCTTCTGCACGGTACCGGTGATCTGAAGGACATATTCGTTGCGCAGCCCGTGGAAGACGTCCTCTTCGCGGACCACCACCTGGGCCACTCCGGAGGCGTCACGGAGGTCGAGGAAAGCAACCCCGCCGTGGTCCCGCCGTCGGGCCACCCAGCCAGCGAGGGTGACGGTCTGTCCAATATGCTCGGCCCTTAGGGAACCAAGGGCATGAGTGCGCAGCACAGCAGTCCTTTCAAGATTGCTTGCGGAAAACACTGTTCCCGCTCATTGTGAATACAAGGTCTCTTCATGAGTTTACCGGTGTTCACATCCTTTCCCAGCCAAGGGCACGGCTGCGCAGCCCGGTGCGGGCGCGGCACCGCCCGGGCCCGACCGAATGGAGGGACGCGTGTCCGGAAGCTCCTCAGAGAAACTCCCGCTGGGCGGTTTTGACGCCACCACTGTGGGAATCGGCTGCATGGTTGGCGGCGGCATTTTTGTGGTCCTGCCGCTGGTTGCGGACGCTGCCGGCTTTGCACTCGCCGCGTCCCTGGCCCTTGCCGCACTGGTGGCCTATTGCACAGCGGCGTCCACTTTCCTGCTCAGCGCCGGGCTGCGCATCAGCGGGCACCGCAACGCCGGAGGTACAGCGCGTACCGCGGCCCGGGTCCTCATGGGGCCCTACATGGGTTTCTTCACGGGCTGGACGATGGTCTGCGCCCTGGTGACGTCTGCTGCCGTGCTCGCCCTGACCTTCGGGTTGTATGTGGTGCCCGGGCAAGCCCGGCCCGCAGCCGCTGGAGCAGCCGTGGCGGGAACCGCCCTGTACCTGTTCGGGCTGCAGCGCAGCACCTGGGTGATCCGTTTCGTGCTGGCCTTCGTGCTTGGCATGCTGGGTTTCGGCATCGTGGTCGCCTTCAACGAGGCCGGCGGGCCACCCCCGCAGCCCGGCGTGCTGGAGGAGACAGGATCAACCGCGGGGCTGCTGCAGGGTGCGGGCTTCGCCTTTTTTGCGTTCGCGGGGTACGCCCGCCTGGCTGCCGGCGGCTTCCGGGTCCGCGCTCCGGAGCGCAACATTCCCCGTGCCGTTCCGGCGTCCATCATCGTGGCGCTGGTCCTCTACCTGCTGGTTGCACTGTCCCTGGTCACTTGGTTTCAGGGACCTGCCGGACTGGCGGCGTCGATCGCCCCGCTGCGCGAGCCGGTGGCAACGGTGGGATTGGGCATCGGCACCGGCGCGGTGGCCATTGCCGCCGGCGCTGCGAGCCTGTCCGGAGTCTGGATCCTGATGGAGGGAAGCGCCCGCACTGCCGCGGCGATGGCCGGCGACGGCGACCTTCCCCGCGTTTTTGCGCATACCGGCGGAAAGCGGCAGGTGGCATGGCCTGCGGCTGCCGCGGCGGGCGCCGTCGTCGTCGTCCTGGTGCTGACCGTCAGCCTGGGCACTTTGCTGGCCCTGGCCTGCTTTGCCCTGCTGCTCCACGCTGCCATCACCAATCTGTGCGGCTACTCGCTGGAACACCGCCGCTGGTACACCCCGCGGGCAGTGAACCTGGCGGGACTGGCCGGCGCCCTGGTCACGGCGCTGAGCCTGCCGCCGACAGCCATCGTGCTGATGCTGATCGTGCTCGTGTTCGGGCTGGTGGTGCGGCTGACCTTCCGCCGGCCCGGGGCTGCTCCCCCGCCGGACGGAGTTTCGATTCCGCCGTCCTGACCGGTGCTAGCCCTGCGCCGCCCGCCAGGCCCGGATCAGCTCCAGCAGCTCCGCGCGGCGGGCCGGCTGCGCGAAGGATGCTTCCACGGAGTTGACGGCCAGCTGGGCAAGCTGGTCCGCGGACAGGTCAAAGGTGTCGCGCAGCAGCGCGAAGTTGTCATCCACGTAGCCGCCAAAGTAGGCCGGATCGTCGGAGTTCACCGACACGTTCAGCCCCGCGGCCAGCATCTGCGGCAGCGGATGATCAAGGAGGGTATCCACCGAACGCAGCCGGACGTTGGACAGCGGACAGATCGTCAGCGGAACCCGGTCCCGCACCAGGCGGTCCACCAACTCGGAATCATCCAGGCAGCGGACGCCGTGGTCGATCCGGTCCACCAGCAGCAGATCCAGTGCCTGTTCAATGTAGTGCGACGGACCCTCTTCGCCGGCGTGGGCCACGCATTTGAGGCCTGCTTCGCGGGCTCGGCGGTAGAGAGCCACAAAGCCTTCCGGCGGGTTGTCCGCCTCGGCGGAGTCCAGTCCGATTCCCACGATCGGCGCACGGGATTCGAGCAGCTGCTCCAGGACCTCTTCGGCTTCGGCAGCCGGACGGTCCCGCAGGAACGCGGCAATCAGTTCAGCGGAGATTCCGAAATCCTCCAGGCTGGTGGCCAGGACCGACGCCACCCCGTTGATGCAGTCCGCCAGCGGAACTCCGCGGAGCAGGTGCGCCTGCGGATCAACCATCATCTCCACATGCCGCACCCCCGCAGCGGCGGCCCGGCGCAGGTAGGCCCGGGTCATGTCCGCGAAGTCCGCTTCGGTCCGCAGCACCTCCATGTTGGCGTAGTAAAGGTCCAGGAAGGACTGCAGGTCGGTGAACTCATACCGGCTGCGCAGCTCCTCAAGATTGGCGTAGGGAAGTGCTGTTCCGTTCCGCGCCGCCAGTTCGAAGATCAGCTCGGGTTCGAGGGTGCCTTCGATGTGAAGGTGCAGTTCGGCGCAGGGCAGCAGAAGTTCGTCCGGTGCAGTGGGCATGGTTTAAGCGTAGGGGATCCCGGAGAATCGTGAACGGCAGCCTCATCTCCGGATCGGCGCACCGGGCTGCACCGTCCGGGTCTCCCCCGGTTGTTCGAACATTCCGTAGACCGGACCGGCCACCAGCCAGATTCCGGCCACCAGGCCGGCCCGTTTCACCCAATCCCAGAGCTCGCCCGTTTCGCCGGGAGCGGCGAGGAACGCGATCATGGCCAGCAGCACGGCAACCGCAATGCTCATGGCAATCAGGACCCGTCCGTATTCGATCCAAAGGCCTCGGCGGTAGGGTGCCGTGCCCTTGGCGGGTTTTACCGGAGCCGGCCCGCCGGCGAAACGGTGGGCAAACCGGACGTCGGCCCAGCGGATCAGGGTGTGGCCGAACGCCACGCTGAAGCCCAGGTAGAACGCAGCCAGCCCGTGGACGCTCCCGGCAGTGCCGCCCCGGGCCAGATCCGCGCCTGCCGCGGCAAGGAGCACCACGTCCAGCAGCGGTACACAGGCCAGCAATGCCAGTCCAAGACGCTTCCGGTGCAGCAGATAACGGGTGCAGAGTCCCGCTGCGAGAAGAACCCAGAAGCCAATTTCGCAGCCGATGATGAGATATACCAAAAGATCCATGGCCCCAGCTAAGCCCGCTGGTCCCGCCGCCGTCGTCGGCAATTGGTGCCATCTGGATTCCCCGCTGTCATCCCTTCGGAGGATTGTCCGCGTCAAGGAGGCGTCGCGGGCCGCCCCGGTGGTTATTCTGGAGGCATGCCCGCACCCAACAGCCGCTATTCCCTGGACGGCGTCTGGGAGTCCGGTATTGCCTCTGCCGTTGGATATCTTCTTGGCGGCTCCGTCCTCGTGCTCATTGGCGTCAACGGGGCGGACCTGGTGCCGCCGCTGCCCGGCGCTCCGGGCTGGGCATGGGTCCCCGTCCTCCTGCTCGGGTGCATTGGCTTGGTATTCCGGCGGCGCAGCGTTCCGGTGATGCTGGCGGTAACCGGCACCGCTGTTGTGGCCAGCATGCTGCTGGGCGGCGGCATCATCACCTACCTGCTGCTGTTTGAACTCTTCTACGCCGGCATTCTCTTTGGCTCGCCGCAGGTTAGCCGGGCCGCGCAAACCGCCGCGGTGGCCGGCGTCGTGATCCTGCCGGTGGTGTCGGGATTGAGCTACGGGGGCTGGCCGGCGGCCTTCTTCGGACTGCTTCAGGCCGTTCTCATCTGTCTCATTCCGCTTTGGTGGGCCGGTTCCGTCCGGCGGCAAAGCGATCGTGCGGAACAGGAACGGCAGCGGGCGGAGACGGAGCGCCTGCGTGCCGAACGCACCGAGGAGCTGGCCGAACTGAACCTTCGGGTTGCCGTGGCCGCCGAGCGCAGCGCCATGGCCCGCGAACTCCATGACGCCATTGCCGGCCACCTTTCCGCCGTGGCGCTGCAGTCGGCCGCCGCCCTGGCCGCGGGCAACCCTGACCTGGACCGCCGTGTACTGGCGCAGGTACGGACGGAAAGCGTGCAGGCCCTGCGCGAGATGCGGTCAATGATCGACCTTCTGGAGGCCGACGACGGACCGGATGCCGTGCCGTTGGACACGGCGTCCGGCGGACTGGACCAGCTGGCGGCACTGGCCGGCTCCGCCCGGTTGGCCGGCAATCCGGTGGACCTGGACATGGAACCCGGCCTCGAGGTTCCCGTGCTGGTGGGCAGTACCTGTTACCGCATTGTCCAGGAGGCACTCTCCAATGCCGTCCGGCACGCGCCCGGCCGCCCCGTCACGATCCGGGTACGGGAGGCTGAGAACCTGCTGGACATCAGTATCCGCAATGCCCTGCCCCGGGAGAGTGTTCCGCAGGACGGTGTGCCCGCTGCCGCTGCTGGCGTCGACCCCTGCCGCAGCGGAAACGGATCAGGGCTGCGGAACATGTCATTGCGTGCCGGAGCGCTGCAGGGCAGCTTCAGTGCAGGAATTGCCGACGCAGGCGAAGACGGCGCCGAGTGGCTGGTTCAGGCGCTCCTCCCGGTGGGCAGCCCCGCTGACAGACCCCTCACCCAGGAGATCCATTGAACACACACGAGCCGGTTACCGTCCTGCTGGCGGACGACCACTCCGCCATCCGCGCCGGCCTGCGCATGATCCTGGAGTCGGTGGGCGGCTTTTCAGTGGTGGGTGAGGCCGCCGACGGTGCGGCAGCGGTGAGGATGGCACGGGCGCTGCGTCCCGACGTCGTCCTCATGGACCTGCGCATGCCGGGAATGGACGGCATAGCGGCAACCGCGGAGATCACCGGCCAGGGGCTTTCCGCCGTGCTGGTGCTGACCACGTTCGATATTGACGACTATGTGTACGCTGCCCTGCGGGCCGGAGCCGCCGGGTTCCTGCTGAAGTCGGTGGAGCCGGCCGAACTGGTGCGGGCGGTTTCCAGCGTGGCCCGCGGCGACAGTGTCCTCTCCCCCGAGGTCACCGGAATGCTGATTGCGGCGTTTGTGCAGGGACAGGTTGTGCAGGGGCAGGACACAGGCGCTGCTGCCGTGTCGGCGGCACCGCCCACCGGCAATCCGCCGTCCGCCGGCCGCCTCGCCGAGCCGCTGACCGCCCGCGAGGAAGCCGTCCTTGCGTGCTTGGGCGAGGGGCTGTCCAACCAGCAGATCACGCGCCGGCTGGGCATCGCGGAAACCACTGTGAAAACCCATGTCTCCCGCGTGCTGGCCAAGCTGGGTGTCTCCTCCCGGGTGCAGGCCGCCCTCGCCTACCGCGAGAGTGCCGCCTACCGGCAGACTGCGGGTTCCCGGGAAACTGCAGGTTCCCGGGAACGCCTCGAAAGCTAAGCGGGATTCACCTGCACAAAGAGGTCCTCGGCCGGCGGCGTCCAGGTCTGCGGATCGGCCGGCACCTGCTCGCCGGAGCGGATGTCCTTGACCTCGTGGCTGCCGTCCTCGGACGTAAACCAGACAAACGGAATGCCGCGGCGGTCCGCGTACTTGATCTGCTTGCCGAACTTCTCCGCCTTCGCTGCCACTTCCACCGGAATGCCGCGGGCCCGCAGGTCCCCGGCGATGTCCTGAGCGGCGGACCAGGACTCATCGTCGGTGAGAGCCACCAGGACGGCGGTGGGAACGCTGCGGTTCGCTGCGGCAAACTCCTGGCTCAGGATGCGCATGACGAGGCGGGTTACGCCGATGGACAGCCCGACGCCGGGGAACTTGCGGTTGCCCTTGGAGGCCAGGGAATCGTAGCGGCCGCCCGAGCAGATCGAGCCCAGGGACTCGTGTCCCACGAGGACGGTTTCGTAAACGGTGCCCGTGTAATAGTCCAGGCCGCGGGCAATGCTCAGGTCCGCCACCACGCGTCCTGGAGCACGCTTGACCGCTTCGGCGATGACCTGAGACAACTCGTCCAGGCCTTCCTCGAGCAGCTCGTTGGTCACGCCCAGCGCGCGGACCTGCTCCACGAAGGACATGTCTTCGGTGCGGATGGAGGCCAGCTTCAGGGCGGCGTCGGCCTGTTCGGCAGTGGCGCCGAGTTCTTCCTGCAGCAGCTCAGCCACGCGTGCGGCACCGATCTTTTCCAGCTTGTCGATGCTGCGCAGCACACCGGCGGTGTCCTCCAGCCCGATCCCCCGGTAGAAGCCCTCGGCGAGCTTGCGGTTATTGACCCGAATCTTGAAGTCCGGGATGGGCAGGGCGCCCAGCGCCTCGGCGATGACCAGCGCCAGCTCGACGTCGTACCGGAACGGCAGGTCGCCGTCGCCCACCACGTCAATGTCAGCCTGGGTGAATTCGCGGGCGCGGCCCTCCTGCGGGCGCTCCCCGCGCCAGACCTTCTGAATCTGGTAGCGGCGGAACGGGAACGCCAGGTGCCCGGCGTTTTCCACCACGTAACGGGCGAAGGGGACGGTCAGGTCAAAGTGGAGCGCCAGCTGGTTGGGATCCTGCTTGCCGCCGGCTTCCCCCTCTTCGGCCTGCAGCCGGCTCAGCGCGTAAACTTCCTTGTCGATCTCGCCCTTGCGCAGCAGCTGTCCCACGGTCTCCACCGCGCGCGTTTCAATGTTGGTGAACCCGTGCAGTTCAAAGGTGCGCCGCAGGACGTCCAGGACATGGAGTTCGACCAGGCGCTCCTGCGGCAGCCATTCAGGGAAACCGGACAGTGAGGCCTTGCGTGCCATGCGGGGCGAGCTCCTTCTGGGGATATGGGCGGACCGCTGCAGGGAAAACGCCTGACGGCATGCCTAAACTAAGTGCGGCACTCATTTTAGGTCGTCCGCGCGCGCCAAGGCGAACCGGAGGGACCAGCACAGCCCCGACCGGCGCCTCCCTCAGCCGCCAATGCCGGTCCAAGACGTCAGGAGACACTGTGGCCGCCATCCGCCAGGACCGCGAAACCCGCCGGCGCATTGCCCGGATGCAGGCCAAACGCATCCTGCTGCTCAGTCAGGCAAAACGCCGCAGGCGGGACAATCTTTTCGCCGGCACGGCCGGAGTCCTGTCGCTGGCGCTTGCCGTTGCCCTGCAGGTGGCCTGGTTTTCTTCCAACCCGACGCCGGAGCAGACGCGGCTCATTGAGCAGCAGGCGGCTGCGGCAGCCTCGCCCACAGGCCCGGCTCCCGATCAGGCCACTGCTGCGGCCATCCCGGACAAGTCCACCGCAGAGGGGAAGGTGTTCTCCGGAACGCTGGCCACCAGCGCCGGCGACCTGGGCGTGGAGCTGGACGGAAACGCCGCCCCGCAGGCCGTGGCGGTCTTCGCGTCCCTCGCCGAGTCGGGTTTCTTCACGGGCAAAACCTGCCACCGGCTCACCACGGCCGAAACCATGGGGGTCCTTCAGTGCGGTTCCCTTAACGGCGACGGGGCCGGGGACCCGGCGTATCAGTGGGGTCCGGTGGAGAACACTCCCGCGGACGGGGTCTATCCTGCGGGGTCCATCGCGGTGGCCCGGGCCGCCGCCACGGACAGTCACGGGACTCAATTCTTCATCGTCTACAAAGACTCTGTTATTCCGCAGGATACGGGCGGCTACACGATCATGGGTAAGCTAACGTCAGGGCTGGATGTTTTGGAATCGGTCGCCGCGCAGGGAGCTGTGAAGGATGGCGCCGAAGTCCAGGACGGCATGCCGAAAACCCCGGTGACGATAGACTCGTTTACCCTGAAGTAAAGGCAGCGCGGGCTTCGCGCACTGCCAAACCTCGAGTGAAAGACTTTTAGCGGTGACAGACAGTCAGAAATCCGACGAAACAGTTTCCAAGCCCGTCCCGGAGGCACCCGAATCCCCACGGCCCGCGACGCCCAGCCCGGCAGCCTTGGCAGCCCGGCGTCCGGCGCCTGCAGCACCCGATGCAGCAGGCCAGGCTCCTTCGGCTGCACCCATGCCGGTCATCGCTGCACCCGCGGCGCGCTCCACTTCCCTTGAGGAGGCTGCCCGCTTCGCCCGCGTTGAGGAGGACGGCCATGTCTTCCTGATCGTCAACGGAGAAGAATTCCCCGTTGGGCAGTATCCGGATGCCAGCCGCGACGAAGCTCTTGCCTACTTTGTGCGCAAGTACGACGACGTCGCCAGCCAGCTTGCGCTGCTGGAGGCACGCGTGCAGGCCAAGGCGCCCACCACGGACATGCTGAAGACCCTGAAGCACATCGGCGAGCAGGTGGCTGAGCGCAAGATGGTCGGTGATGTGCTGGCCCTGGATGCCCAGATCGAAGCCCTGCGCAGCAGCATCAAGGAAGCCGAAGCCGCTGAACGGGCCGAAGCCGAGGCCGTTCGCGCACGCGAGCTTGCCGCCCGCGAAGCCATTGTTGCTGAAGCCGAAGAGATTGCCGCCAAGGATCCCGCCACCATCCAGTGGAAGACCAGCAGCAACCGGATGAATGAGCTTTTCGAAGCCTGGAAAACGGCCCAGAAGAACGGTCCCCGGCTCGGCCGGAGCAACGAAGACAGCCTCTGGAAGCGTTTCCGTTCCGCCCGCACCGTCTTTGACCGCCACCGCCGTGCCTACTTCTCGCAGCTGGACAGCGAAAACACCGCGGCCAAGCGTGCCAAGGAAGCCCTGATTGCCCGTGCCGAGGAGCTCGCCACGTCCACTGACTGGGGCAACACGGCTGCGGAGTACCGGCAGCTGATGGACGAGTGGAAAGCGTCCAAGCGTGCCAGCCGGAAGGACGACGACGCCCTGTGGGCCCGTTTCCGCGCCGCGCAGGACACCTTCTTTGCCGCCCGCCAGGCAGCCAACGAGGTTATTGATGAAGAGTTTGCCGCCAACCTGACGGTCAAGGAGGAACTGCTCAAGGAAGCCCAGGGCATCCTTCCCGTCCGCGATCTGACGGCAGCCCGCAAGGCGCTGAACTCCATCCGCGACCGCTGGGAAGAGGCCGGCAAGGTTCCCCGCGCCGACATGGGCCGAATGGAAGCCGGCATCCGCCGCATCGAGGAAGCCGTCAAGGCTGCCGAGGACGAGCACTGGCAGAAGAGCAATCCGGAAACCAAGGCACGCACCAACAGTGCCCTGAGCCAGCTCGAAGCCACCATCGCCTCCCTCGAGGAGGACCTGGCTACAGCCGAAAAGAACGGCAACGCGAAGAAGATCGCAGATGCCCGCGAAGCCTTGGAAGCCCGCCAGCAGTGGCTGGCCATGCTGCAGAAGTCGGCACAGGACTTCTCCTAGCTTTTCTCCACAGAAGGCCCGGCCTCTTCCGTTGTCCACAACGGGGAAGCCGGGCCTTCTGTTTTTTTCCCGGGTCGGCGAACGTTGGTCCATGCCCGCCACACTGTTTCCCTGTCCCGGTGTGTTGCCGGCCTTCACCTCGACCGGTGGTGCCCTGTTCTTTGCGGGCGGAGATTTTTCCAGTGTCGAGCTGCAGGCCATGGAGCGGGACGGGCTGCTGCGCCGGGTCTACCCGGACACCTACGTGCGCTGGGACATTGAGCCGGATCCGGTGTGCCGCGCCCTGGCCGCGGCGCATGCCCTGCCTGCACGGCTGCGGCAAAAAATCATGTTGGGACGGTTCACCGCAGCCTGGGTGTACGGCTGTGCGCCGGCGCCACGGAAGCTGCAGCTGCTGATTGACCACCGCAGCCGCACCACCGCGCTGCCGCCGTTCAGCGCCGCCGTCCTGCACGAGGTGCAGCTGGACAGTGACGACGGCATGGACATAGCAGGCATCGCGGTCACCACTCCCCTTCGCACAGCCGCGGATCTGGCCAGGCACGGCCCGGAGGAGGAAGCCGTCCGGGCGCTGACGGCCATGGCGGCACATCCGGTCCTGCGCTGTCCGCTTGCCGCGGTCCGCAAGGCGGTTTCCGAAGGGCCGCGGCAGCCGGGCAAATCAGCTGCCCTGCGCAGGGTGGACCTGGCGATCAGCCAGGCGGACGGTCAGACGCGGCGCCGCGAACCCGTGGTCCGGTAGACGTCGAACACTCCGTCGATCTTCCGCACGGCGCTGAGGATGTGGTCCAGGTATTTCGGATCGCCCATTTCGAACACGAACTTGGACATCGCCACCCGGTCACTGGAGGTGTTCACGCTGGCCGAGAGGATGTTCACGTGGTTCTCCGACAGCACCCGGGTGACGTCGGACAGCAGGCTCTTTCGGTCCAGCGCCTCCACCTGGATCTCCACCAGGAACACCGAAGACTGGGTCGGCGCCCATTCCACCGGCACAATGCGGTCCGGCTGGTCCCGGAGTTCCGATACGTTGCGGCAGTCGCTGCGGTGCACCGAGACGCCGGAACCGCGGGTGACAAAGCCGATAATCGGATCCGGCGGCACCGGGGTGCAGCAGCGGGCCAGCTTGACCCACACGTCTCCAACACCGCGCACGGTCACGCCCGAGTCGGTGAACTTGGGCCGGCGGGCCGCCGTCGAAACCGGTGTTTCCGCCAGGTCCTCTTCGGCGCCCTGGTGCCCGCCCATCAGCGCGACCAGGTGTTCGATCACGTTCTGGGCGGAGGTGTGCCCGTCACCCACCGCGGCATACAGTGCGGAGATGTCCTGATGGTGGAGTTCCTGGGCCACGGTGACCAGCGCGTCGTGGGTCATCAGGCGCTGCAGCGGCAGGTTCTGCTTGCGCATCCCCCGGGTCAGCAGGTCCTTGCCCTTGTCGATGGCCTCTTCGCGGCGTTCCTTGGTGAACCACTGCCGGATCTTGTTCCGGGCACGCGGGCTCTTGACGAAGCCCTGCCAGTCCTGGCTCGGACCGGCCCCCTCGGCCTTGGACGTGAAGATCTCCACCCAGTCGCCGTGTTCCAGCTCGCTGTTCAGCGGCACCAGCTTGCCGTTGACGCGGGCACCGATGGTCCGGTGGCCCACTTCGGTGTGCACCGCATAGGCAAAGTCCACCGGAGTGGAACCGGCGGGCAGGGCCATGACTTCGCCCTTGGGCGTAAAGACGAAGACCTCGCGGGCATTGATCTCGAAGCGCAGCGAATCCAGGAACTCGTCCGGATCCGAGGTTTCCTGCTGCCAGTCGACCAATGAACGCAGCCAGCCCATGTCATTGTTATCGGCGCCGCCGGGGGTCTTGGACCCGTCCTTGTACTTCCAGTGCGCGGCCACGCCGTACTCGGCGCGGCGGTGCATGTCATGGGTGCGGATCTGGATTTCCACGGGCTTGCCGCCGGGACCAATCACCGTGGTGTGCAGCGACTGGTACATGTTGAACTTGGGCATCGCGATGTAATCCTTGAACCGCCCGGGCAGGGGATTCCACCGTGCATGCAGGGCGCCAAGGGTGGCGTAGCAGTCACGCACGGAGTCCACGAGGACCCGCACGCCCATCAGGTCATGGATGTCGTCGAAGTCTTTGCCCCGCACGATCATCTTCTGGTAAATCGAGTAGTAGTGCTTGGGCCGGCCGGTGATGGTGGCCTTGATCTTCACCGCATGCAGGTCATCGGCGATCTGCGTACGCACGGTGGACAGATACTTTTCCCGCTCGGGAGTGCGGTCGCCGACCATGCGGACAATTTCGTCGTACACCTTTGGGTGCAGGGCGGCGAAGGACAGGTCCTCCAGCTCCCACTTGATGGTGTTCATGCCCAGCCGGTGAGCCAGCGGGGCGAAGATCTCCAGGGTCTCGCGGGCCTTCCGGGCGGAGGATTCCTGCGAAACGAAACGCCAGGTGCGGGCGTTGTGCAGCCGGTCAGCCAGCTTGATGACCAGGACACGGATGTCCTTGGCCATGGCAACCACCATTTTGCGCACTGTTTCGGACTGCGCAGCGTCACCGAAGGTCACCTTGTCCAGCTTGGTGACGCCGTCAACCAGCATGGCCACTTCGGGGCCGAACTCGCGGCGCAGCTCATCGAGGGTGTAGCTGGTGTCTTCGACCGTGTCATGCAGGAGGGCTGCGGCGAGCGTGGTTCCCGTCATTCCGAGCTCGGCCAGGATGGTGGCCACCGCCACCGGATGCGTGATGTACGGATCGCCGCTCTTGCGCTTCTGGCCCTCATGGCTGCGTTCTGCCACCAGGTAGGCGCGCTGGATCAGGTCCAGGTCCTCTTTGGGATTGTTGACCCGCACGGTGCGCAGCAGCGGCTCCAGCATGGGCGAATAGCCGGAGCTGCCACGGCCCGCCAGCCGGGCAAGCCGTGCCCTGGTGGACGTCCTGCGGCCAGGCGCCGGGCGCGGTGGAACGGGGCTGCCGCCGGCGGCAGCCTTTCCGCCGGGGGCTGTCTTTCCGTCGGCGTCAGGCGCCGGTTTTGGCGTGTGGACCTTCTTGGTCGGCTGGCCCGGGCGCGGAGTCTGGGCCACCGGCGGCGCAGCAGGAACCGGAGCTCCGGGATCTGCCTTGACGGGCGATCCCGGGGCCCTGTCTACGCCTGCCGTTTCGGCCGGTTTCGCGATCTCGCCCACTGCTGCCCTCTCTGAGACGTTTATCGACCCTTACCACCTTAGGCGCTGCCGTTCCCCCACGTCACGGCAGCGCCTAAGCGGAGCAGTCTTCGGATCAAGTCTATGCCTGTGCATGCAGCGGCATGTACTGCCGCCGCGGCAGAGCTAGCTTCCGGCCGATACCTCAGCGGTGCCGGCAGGCGCTGCCGCAGCAGCTTCCTTGGCTTCCTGCGCACGGCGTTCCTTGACGCGCTTGGCCTGCCGGACAATCTCCGGTTCGTTCCGGCGCAGCCAGGCGTACATCGGGGCGGCAATAAACACCGTGGCCACGGTGCCCAGGATGATGCCGATGAACAGCGCCAGAGACAGATCCTTGAGCGTTCCGGCTCCCAGCAGGAACGCACCGATGAACAGTACGGACGCCACCGGAAGGACTGCCACCACCGAAGTGTTGATGGACCGGACCAGGGTTTGGTTCACAGCCAGGTTCACCTGTTCCATGAAGGTGCGCTTGGTGCTCTTGTCCAGGTTTTTGGTGTTTTCCCGGACCTTATCGAAAACCACCACCGTGTCATACAGGGAGTAACTGAGCACCGTCAGGAACCCGATGATGGCCGACGGCGTGACTTCGAAGCCGCTGAGCGAGTACAGGCCGGCCGTGGTCACCATGACCACCAGCAGTGCAGTAATAGCAGCCACTGACATCTTCCAGGTGCGGAAGTAGAGGGCCATCAGCACTGCGGCCAGGGCCACGAAGACGATGAGCCCGATCAATGCCTGCCGGCTCACATCCTGGCCCCAGGTGGGACCGATGAACGTGGACGTCACCTGGTCTGCTTCGACGTCATAGGCCTGTGCCAGATTGTCCTTGATTTCAAGGGTCTGGTCATCGCTGAGCTGCTCGGTCTGCACCCGCACGGTACCGGGTGCGATGTTGGTGATGCGCGCCTCGCTGGCCACCTCGCCAACGGCTTCTTCACCGGCGGAGATGTCGGTGTTGGCGGCGCCGGACACGGTGAACTCGGAGCCGCCGCGGAAATCAATGCCGAGGTTGAATCCGCCCTTGGCAACAGGGATGAGGATGGAGAGGATGACGGCCGCTGCCGCAATCATGAACCAGAGCTTGGCCTTGGGCACAAACGGGTAGGAGCGCTTGCCGGTGTAAAGCTCATTGCCGAAAGTGGCAAAGCGAGGGAGCTTGCTCATTCCTAGCCCTCCTTCTCTGTGCTGGGGCCGGATCCGGCCATTGATTCCTGTTTTTCGGCTGCGCGTCGCTCGGCAATGGTCATCCGGCGTTCCGCTTCCTTGGAGGCGGCCTTGTTCTTGGTGCGGACCGGGGCTGTTCCGGGTTCACGGATGCGGCCGGCTCCGCGGTACAGCGGCACGGCACCCAGGCGGGTGGTGTCCAAACCGGACCACTTGTGGCCTTCGCCGAAGAACTTGGTGCGGGCCAGCAGCACCATGGTGGGATGCGTGAACATGAACACCACAATGAGGTCGGCGATGGCGGTCAGGCCCAGGGTGAACGCGAATCCGCGGACGTTGCCCACGGCTACGAAGTAGAGCACGACGGCGGCGAGCACGTTGACTGCCTTGGATGCCAGCACGGTGCGCTTGGCACGCTTCCAGCCGTTGTCGACGGCGGAGACCAGTCCGCGCCCGTCGCGCAGTTCATCACGTATTCGTTCGAAGTACACGATGAAGGAGTCGGCCGTCTGGCCAATGGCCACGATCAAACCGGCCACGCCGGCAAGGGAGAGCCGGTAGTTCTGCGACCAGCCGAGCAGGCAGATGGCGAGGTAGGTCAGGAGACCGGCAACCACCAGGGAGATGATGGTGACGAAGCCCAGGGCCCGGTACTGGAACAGCGAGTACACCGCCACCAGGGCCAGGCCGATGACGCCCGCGATGAGCCCCATCTTGAGCTGGTCAGCTCCAAGGGTGGCCGAGACCTGCTGCTCGCTCTGGATGTCGAAACTGATCGGCAGCGCGCCGTACTTCAGCTGCTCGGACAGTGCCTTCGCTGACTCCTGCGTGAAGTTGCCGGTGATGCGGGGCTTTCCGTCGGTGATGACCCCCTGCACCGTGGGAGCGGAGATGACCTGGCCGTCCAGCACAATGGCGAACTGGTTGTGCGGGTCACCCTGCTGGAAGGCAAAGAGGCGCTCGGTCACGCCCTTGAAAACTTGGGTGCCTTCACCGTTGAACTCGATGTTCACGCCCCACTCGTTGATCGAGGCGCCCTGGCTGCTGGTCGACAGGCCGAAGGTGGCATCGGCGATGTTGGAGCCGGGGACTTCCACCGGGCCGAGGATGTACTTGGCTCCGGTGCTTGGTTCGCAGGTGATCAGCGGCTGGTCGGCCGGGGCCGCTTCCGTGGATGCTTCCAGCGTGGCCGGATCCGTGCAGTCCGTGCTTTCGAATTCGCGGTACAGCTCAGGGGTAATCCAGTTGTCGTCCGACGCGTTGGCCGGCTCACCGGCAGGCTGCGGCAGCTGTTCCTCCGGAAGCGGCGTTTCAACGGGACCGCCGGCGGCGATGGTGAGCACCGGACGGAACTCCATCTGCGCCGATGCCTGGATCAGCTGACGGGTTTCAGCCGACGGCACACCGGGCAGCGACACCACGACGTTGCGCCCGGACTGCGTGGTGATCTCCGCCTCGGACACACCGCTGCCGTCCACGCGCTGGCGGATGATTTCCACGGCCTGGTCCAGCTGTTCCTGGGTGATGTCGGCACCGCCCTGAACCTTGGGGGCCAGGATCATTTCGGTGCCGCCCTCCAGGTCGAGGGCAAGCTTGGGGGTCCAGCTGGCGTTGCTCCACATGGAACCGCCGCCGAGAAGAAGGGCCAGAGCAGCAAAAATGACGCCCAACCAGAGGAGCGTCTTTTTAGCGGCCGAGCCGGGGCCGGTACGAGGCATAGAGGATAGTCCTTTTAGCGTGAGACACACCGGAGGCAAGGTTGACTCCGGAGGGGCCCGCGGAGAGTCTTCATCCGCAGGCCCGTGGAGAGTCTAGTTCTCTTTTTTGTTTTCGCGGTTCAGGCGTTCGAGTGTTTCCTCGGGCGTCTCATCGGGATGCGCAGCCGAGTCGTCGCGGCGAACCGGATCAGCCGTGCGGGAGGCGTCGTCGTCGGCGTGGTCCGCAGCGGTGAGCGACGAAGCGTCATCGGGAACCACGGAAGCCTCTTCCTCAACGGCGGGCTCCGTGGTGACAACCTTGGTCAGTGCCTGCAGGTGAACGGTGGCGGTATTGCCGGGAGAAAGCTCCAGGACCGCTTTGTTCTCCTCGGAATTGATCGACAGGATGGTTCCAAACAGACCGAACTGGGTCATAACCTCGGTGCCGGGAACCATCTGGGTCCGCTGCTCCTGAACCGTCTTCTGCGTCTTCTTCTGCTTGCGGAACATCATGAAGATGAACAAGGCCAGCAGGATGGGCAGCAGCAGGTTGCCGAAGCTGAAACCTCCGGCGTTCTGATCGGCGGTGGTTTGGGCCATGACGTTTAAGAACACAGAGTGGTTCCGTTTCTGTTGTGGAGATGGTGTGCAGGTATCCCGGGGCAGGAGGCCCCGGTCAACGAATGACCAGTCTAGAGGTAAAACGTCCGCAGCGGCGGATAAGTTTCGCTCTGCTCTGCATTTTCCCGCTTCGCGCCGGTATCCTCAACCGGCTGCGGTGAGGAATCCGCCGGTGCGAACTGTCAGAGTTCCCCGGTGACCGGATCGGCCGAGGTATTGGTTCCAGGTCCCGAGAACATGTTTTCGGGCAGGCTCGCCGCCACGTTCTCCGGCATTTCCAGCCCGAGGTGCTCCCAGGCGGTCCGGGTGGCAACACGTCCGCGCGGGGTCCGTCCCAGAAGCCCTTCGCGCACCAGGTAGGGCTCGGCGACTGTTTCCACCGTTTCCGGCTCTTCGCCAACGGCAATGGCCAAAGTGGACAGGCCCACCGGTCCCCCGTTGAACTTGGTGATCAGCGCGCGGAGCACTGACCGGTCCAACCGGTCCAGTCCGCGGGCGTCCACCTCATACATGTCCAGGGCGGCCCCTGCGGTCCGCGCGTCGATCTGGTCCACGCCGTGCACCAGCGCCCAGTCCCTCACCCGGCGCAGCAGCCGGTTGGCGATGCGGGGAGTGCCGCGGGAACGCCCTGCCACTTCGGCGAAGCCGGCGGAGTTGACCTTCATGTCCATCAGCATGGCGGAGCGGCGCAGTACCAGTTCCAGTTCGTCAGTGGAATAGAACTCCAGATGTCCGGTGAAGCCGAAGCGGTCCCGCAGCGGACCCGGCAGCAGTCCGGCACGCGTGGTCGCACCCACGAGGGTGAACGGCGGCAGGTCCAGCGGAATGGCGGTGGCTCCGGCCCCCTTGCCCACAATGATGTCCACCCGGAAGTCTTCCATGGCCATGTAGAGCATTTCTTCGGCGGGCCGGGACATGCGGTGGATCTCATCGAGGAACAACACCTCTCCCTCGGTCAAGGAAGAGAGGATGGCGGCCAGGTCTCCGGCATGCTGGATGGCCGGACCGGAGGAAATGCGCAGCGGTGCGTTCATTTCGGCGGCGATGATCATGGACAGGGTGGTCTTGCCCAGTCCGGGCGGCCCGGAGAGGAGCACGTGGTCCGCGCTGCGTCCCCGCAGGCGAGACGCTTCCAGCACCAGGGAAAGCTGTTCGCGCACCCGCTTCTGTCCCACGAAGTCATCGAGGTTCTTGGGCCTCAGCGCGGCCTCGATCGCTTTGTCATCCGGGTCGCCGGTGGGGGCAACCAGTCCGTCGCCGGGCAGGATGGACACGTCAGCTCACCTGCCGGCGGGGAGCGCGGGCGCGGGCGCCGTCGGTACCCAGCCGGCGGAGCGTGAGTTTCAGGATTTCGCCCACATTGCCGCCGGCGGCAATGTCCGGAGCTTCGGCGACGGCGGCGTCGATGGCTGCGTTGGCGTCCTTCTCCGACCAGCCCAGCCCGGTCATGGCGGCCAGGACCTGGTCCTGCCAGCGTGCCGCCGCCGGGTTGTCCGCGGCACCCAGGGGCACCAGCTTGTCCGCCAGTTCCAGCACAATCCGCCGGGCGCCCTTGGGGCCGATGCCGGAGACCTTGCTGAATGCTTTGTCATCTCCGGTGGAGGCAGCCACGCGGATGGCTTCGGGGGTGTGGACGGCCAGCACGGCGAGGGCAATGCGCGGGCCGACGCCGCTGACACTCAGCAGCGTTTCGAAGACTTCCCGCTGGTCCGCGTCGGTGAACCCGTAGAGGGTCATGGAGTCCTCACGGACAATCATGGCGGTCTGCACCAGGGCTTCACGCCCCACATGGAGGGAGCTCAGCGTTTGCGGCGTGGCCTGGACCAGCATGCCCATGCCGTTGACGTCGATCACCGCCGAATGCAGGCCGACGTGCGTTACTGTCCCGCGCAGGGAAGCGATCATGAAAAAACTCCAGGGGCTGTGTAGAACATATCTACGAATAGCCTACTGTGTGCCGGCGCCGATCCCCGGTTCCGGCGCGCTGCGCTCAGCGCCGGGCCCGGGCTTCGGCCTCGGCCCAGAGACGCTGCGCGGGTGTCGGCCCATTGGTTGGCGGCTTCATTACGGCGCGCGCCCCGGAGGCCGATCCCGCCGTCGTCTGCCCCGGGCCGGCCACTGACCGCCGCCAGGCGTGAGTGATGGCCAGCGCCAGGGCGTCGGCGGCGTCGGCGGGCTTGGGCGGAGCGTCCAGCCGCAGGATCTTGGTGACCATCTTGCCCACCGCGTCCTTGTTGGCCGAGCCGGAACCGGTGACCGCCGCCTTGACCTCGGTGGGCGTGTGCAGGGCCACGGGAATTCCGCGCCGCGCCGCAGCCGCAATAACGACGCCGGAGGCCTGGGCGGTACCCATGACCGTGCTGACATTGAGCTGGCTGAAGACGCGTTCCACGGCCAGAACATCCGGTTTATGGGTGTCCAGCCACAGGTCGATGGCGTTGGAGATCACCAGCAGCCTGGCATCCAGGGCAGTTCCTGCCTCCGTTCCGACCACTCCGACGGCCACCAGGGTGGCGCGGCGGTTGCGTTCAACGTCAACAACTCCCAGCCCGCAGCGGGTCAGGCCCGGGTCAACGCCCAGGACGCGCAGGCTCACCTACTGCTCAGTCGTCTTCGAGCTGGGCAAAGACCTCGGCGGGGATGTCCGCGTTGGAGTACACGTTCTGCACGTCGTCCAGATCTTCCACAGCGTCCACGAGCTTGAGGAACTTCCGCGCATTGTCGGCATCCAGCTCCACATGCATGGAGGGCAGGAACTCTGCCTCGTCCGTGTCGTACTCGATGCCGGCTTCTTCGAGCGCGGCAACAACGGCACGCAGGTCCGCGGCTTCGGAAATGATCTCGAAGTTCTCGCCGGATTCCTTGACCTCGTCAGCGCCGGCGTCCAGCACGGCCATCAGCAGGTCGTCTTCGGTGAGGTCCTTCTTGGGCAGCGTGACAACGCCCTTGCGGGTGAACATGTAGGCCACGGAACCGGGGTCACCCATGTTGCCGCCGTTGCGGGTTACGGCCAGGCGCACTTCCGAGGCCGCACGGTTCTTGTTGTCCGTGAGGCACTCGATCAGCAGGGCGGTGCCCTGCGGGCCGTAGCCCTCGTACATGATGGTCTGGTAATCGACGGCTTCACCGAGCAGGCCGGCGCCGCGCTTGACGGCGCGGTTGATGTTGTCGATGGGCACAGAGGTCTTCTTGGCCTTGGACACCGCGAGTTCCAGGCCGGGGTTTCCGGCCATGTCGGCGCCGCCCGCGCGGGCCGCAACTTCGATGTTCTTGATCAGCTTGGCAAACGACTTTGCACGCTTGGCGTCAATGACGGCCTTCTTGTGCTTGGTGGTTGCCCATTTAGAGTGGCCCGACATCTACGCTTCTCCTCTGATGATCTGGATAAAAAGTTCATGGATCCGGCTCTCCCCCGTTACCTCCGGATGGAACGAGGTGGCCAGCAGGTTTCCAGAACGCACTGCCACAATTCTAGCGACGAATTCCGCAGCAGACGCATGACCACCCTCCCGCGGCGGAACCTGAGCCAGGACCTCGACTGAATTACCGGTCTTTTCCACCCAGGGCGCACGGATAAAAACAGCGTGCACCGGAGGCGCGGAAAGAGCACCGTTTGCGGACGGCAGGTTTTCCAGGCCCTTGAAATCCAGCAGGGTTTCAAAGGACTCCCGCTGGCGGCCAAACGCGTTGCGGCGCACATCCATGTCCAGCCCGCCCAGGGTCTGCTGAGGTTCACCGCTTCCGTTGCGCGCCGGATCCGAGATGCGGTCTGCGAGCAGGATCATTCCGGCGCAGGATCCGTAGACCGGAAACCCGTTCCGGATCCGTTCCTGCAGCGGCGCATAGACGCCGAAGGTGCGCATCAGCTTGTCGATGGTGGTGGACTCGCCGCCCGGAAGCACCAGCCCATGGAGCCCGTCCAGTTCCCCGGGACGACGAACCGGAACCGCAGTGGCTCCCGCTGCCGCCAGTGCAGCCGCATGCTCGCGGACCCCGCCCTGCAGCGCCAGCACACCCACCCGAAGGGAACCATCGCTTGTCATCGGGCCAGTCTACGGTTCAAACGCCCCGGCGGAGGGCAACCCGAAGAAGGTCCGCGGACCTCCTTGCGATATATTCATAAACCATGAGTTCTTTCTCCGTCCTGACAGGCAAGCTGGTCCGCAGTGCCTCCAAACTGCGCGGCGGCGGCTCCGCACTGCCCGGCCTGGTGGTGGAGAAAATCGACCCCGATTTCATCCGCCGCACCCTGGCTGACCTGCCGCTCGGTGTTGCCGTGGTGTCCGGCACCAACGGCAAGACCACCACCACCAAAATGGTGGTGGAGCTGCTCGAAAGCCAGGGCCTGAAGGTCTTCACCAACCGCACGGGCAGCAACTTCACCCGCGGTGTTGCCGCGGCCCTGCTCGGCGAAGTGGATTGGCGCGGACGCCTCGATGCCGACGTCGCCGTCCTGGAACTGGACGAAGCGCATGCCGTGCACTTCGTGAAGCTGATTCAGCCGCGTTATTCGCTGCTGTTGAACGTCCTGCGGGACCAGCTGGACCGCTTCGGCGAGATCGACAAGACCACCCGCCTGCTGGAGGCCATTGCCAAGGCCACCACCGGCACCGTGGTCCTGAACCGCGAAGACCCGCGCGTGGCCGGCATCGCAGCCTCTCTGGACAAGCAGGAGGTCCGCTACTTCGGCCTCCACGAGTCCCTGCGCAGCACCTTCCCGAACGACGACGAGATGCGCGGCACTTCGGCCGAAGCCGCAGCCGCTGTGCTGCCCGCCGACGTCGTGCTGGAGCGTGTGGCCGAAACCGACGCGGACTTCCGCGTGGACAACACCGTGGTCACCACCGGTTTGAAGCTGCGCGGGGTCTACAACATCTTCAACGCGGCCGCCGCGCTGGCGCTGGCCCGCGTGATCGCCGGTCCGCAGGCCAATTCCGAGGCCCTCTTCACGGCGCTGTCCAACGTGGAACCCGCGTTTGGCCGCGGCGAGTCGCTGGTGGTCAACGGCCAGCCGCTGGAACTGGTGCTGGTGAAGAACCCCAGCGGTTTCCGGCTGGGCCTGAAGTCCTTCGCGGCCCACGGATACTCCACCATGATCGCGATCAACGACAACTACGCCGACGGCCGGGACATGTCATGGCTGTGGGACGTGGATTTCGAAACCCTCGCCGAGAACGGCGTGGACATGGTCACCGGCGTGCGTGCCTATGACATGGCGCTGCGGCTGAAGTACGACGACGTGCCGGTGGCGGCCATTGACCCGGACATCACCGATGCGCTGAAGAAGTTCATCGCGTCCTCCGGGTCCTCGCCCATGCGCATCTTCTGCACGTATACGGCCATGTTGGCCGTGCGGCGGGAACTTTCCAAGATCACGACAGTAGAGGTGGTCTCATGAGCGAGGCGCACAACCCCACGGCCGGCGAAGACCGGACCATCAACATCCTGCAGCTGTACCCGCGGGAAATGAACATCTACGGGGACTGGGGCAACGTCCTGGTCCTCAAGCAGCGCCTGAAGTGGCACGGCTACAACGCCAACGTCCTGGAGTACAACGTGGGCGACGACTTCCCGGCGGACGTGGACCTGCTGGTGGGCGGCGGCGGACAGGACAGCGGGCAGGTGGTCATCCAGGACGACCTGCAGACAATTGCTCCGACCCTGCGCGCCATGGCCGAAGACGACCTGCCGATGCTCGCCATCTGCGGGCTCTACCAGCTCTTCGGCAACTTCTTCAAGACGCACACCGGGACCGTGATTCCGGGCATCGGCCTCCTGGACCTGGAGACCCACGGCGGCACCGAACGATTGATCGGCAACGTGCTCTCGGTCAGCGAGGAATTCGGCGAAATCCACGGCTACGAGAACCACTCCGGCCAGACGTTCCTGGGTTCGGGCGTGCGTCCGCTGGCCGAGGTCCGCAAGGGCGAAGGCAACAACTCCAAGGACAACTGGGAGGGTGCCCGCTACCGCAATGTGGTGGCCAGCTACCTGCACGGTTCCCTGCTGCCCAAGAACCCTGCCATTGCCGACTTCCTGCTTCAGCAGGCCGTGATCCGAAAGTTCGGTTCCTTTGAGCCGCGGCCGTCGTCAGCCAAGGATCTGGCGGAGCTGGCCAAGCTCTCGGAATTGGCCCGGCAGCACGCCTCGCAGCGTCCGAGGTAGAGCCGAGTCCGGAACCAGCCCCGCACTTCCTCTACTCCGTGCCGGCGCGCCGGAGCCGCACGGCTGCGACCGCAAAACACACTGCACCTGCCGTCAGTGCCAGGACGGCCACGAGCCTGGCGGTCCCGAATTCATCGAACAGTCCCGGCGTCAGGATGACGGCCAGCACTCCGAGCAAGGCTGCACCAATAATGAAGAACGCCGGGCGGTACTCACGGGTTGTGTTCATGCACGCAGCCTAGCCGCCGTCGGAGTACCGGGCGAATCTGCCTCCGGCGGGTGCGCTCGTGCCGGCAGCCTTCCCCAATCCGGCCTACCCTAGCCCGATCTACTGCTCGGATTCTTCGTGCAGATAACGGGGCTTGCCTCAATCCTCCGTGCAGATAACGGGCTCAAACCAGCGGATTCCGCCCCTTTGGGCCCGTCATCTGCACGAAGGAATCTGGAGGCGCGCTCTTGGGCGCATTATCTGCACGAAGGAATCCACAGATAGGATTTTGGGCCCGTCAACTGCACGAAGAATCCGGAAAGGGATCTTCGGGTTGCTGCGCTGCAGTAAGAGTCAGCGCACGGGATCCGTGGACACCAGCCATTCGTGCGCACCGGCATCGGCAGCACCCATGGACTCGACCACGGGAATGGTCCGCGCCCGCACCTCAGCCTGGTGATCCGGCGATGCGCAGGCACCCTGCGGCAGATCCGCAGCAACGGAGCACCAGCGGTAGGGGTCCCGGACGATGACGGAAGGCGCCCAGGCCAGGTCCGTGACGGTCCAGGCGCCGTCGTCGTCCTGGCCGAACTGGGCGCGCAGGATCAGGCCCTCGTTATTCACGTCATACCAGGGAGAAAGCTCGGTAACGGCGTTGCCCAGGCCGTAGGCAATCCAGGTTCCGTTGTAGTTTTCGATCGGCAGCACGGAGTGGCTGTGATGGCCGTAAATGAAATCGAACTCGCCGCTGTCAGCCAGGGCATGGGCTACCTCGATCTGCTGCGCATTGGGAACGGAGGCGTATTCGTCCCCGGCGTGCACCGCTCCCACCACGACGTCGGCACCGGCGGCGCGGGCGGCTTTGGCCTTGGCGATCATCACCGCAGGATCCAGCAGGTCCACCTGCCAGTCGAAGTCCGCGGTCATGCCGTTCAATCCGTAGGTGGCCTCCACAACGGAAACCCTGGCGGCGGGAGTCTGCAGGATGAAGGGCTCCGCAGCGTCCGCCTCCGAGGCATACGAGCCGGTGTGCGGCAGGCCCAGTGCGTCGAGTACCCCGAGGGTCCGGTTCAGCCCGGCGGTTCCGGCGTCCACCGTGTGGTTGCTGGCGGTGGTGCAGGCGTCGTAGCCCACGTCCTTTGCCGCGGTGAGGATCTGCGGCGGAACATTGAACAGCGGATAGCCGGTGTAGGGTCCATCCGTTTCCGCGACGGGTGTTTCCATGTGGCAAATGCCCAGGTCTGCGGAGTCCAGATAGGCCCGCTTGCCTTCGAGCAACGGCGTGAAGTCCAGCGGCATCTTCCCGGAGACCGCGGCGTCGGCACCGGCCTGAGTCCACAGCTGCGGATGCACCAGCAAATCTCCGGCAACCATCAGTGAGAAGCACCGTGCCGCCGCGCACTCCGCCCCCAGTCCGGTCGTGGGGGTAGGGGTGGGAACCGCGCCCGGGGACGTCTGGCCGGGGCCTGCGGGCGAACCGGAAGCGGACCCGGGAGCCGGATCGGAACTCGACGGCGGTGCCTCCGTGTCCGGCGAAGGCGCCACGGGGGCGCATCCGGCAACTGCTGCAAGCAGGAACACCGCGGCGGCCATCCTGATTCCGGACCCTGTTCGACGCGTTGCTCCGGTTGTGGAGGCAAATCCGTTGCTGCGTATACCCATGGAGTGCTCCTGGTGTCACACATTCGGTCTAAAAACCGCCCCGCGCAGTCCCGCCAAGCGTACGACGGCGTTTCTGTTGTTCGCGTCACTGTGCTTGTGCGAGTCTTGACCCTTATGAGTAACCCTTTCCTGCGCACCAGCACCCTGCCCTACCAGCTCCCGCCGTTTGAGGAGATCACGCCCGATGATTTCCTTCCCGCCTTCAAGACGGGCTTCGAGGAACACCTCGCGGAAATCGACGCGATTGTGGCAAACAGCGAGCCCCCCAACTTTGAGAACACCATCGCCGCGATGGAACGGGCCGGTCAAACGCTGGCACGCACGGCCTACGTCTTTTTCACGTTCACGGCAGCGGATGCCACCGAGCCGATCCAGGCCATCCAGCAGGAAGTCGGACCGCAGCTGGCTGCGCATGACGACAGCATCCACCTCAACAAGGCCCTTTTCGAACGGGTCAACGCCGTCTCCACCGACGGATTGGATGATGAATCCGCCCGTCTGGTGTCCGAGTACCGCCGCAGCTTCATCCGGGCCGGCGCCCAGCTCGACGACGAGGGGCAGGCACGCATGCGCGAACTGAATGCCCGCCTGTCCATCCTGGGCACCGAATATGCGCAGAAGCTGCTCAAGGACACCAACCAATCGGCCCTGCTGGTGACCGACGCTGCGGAGCTGGCCGGCCTGTCCGACGACGACATCGCGTCCGCGGCAGCGGCGGCCGCCGAGGCAGGCGGGGCCGAGGCAGGCAAGAAACAGTACCTGCTGTCCTTGGTCCTGCCCACCTCGCAGCCGGCGCTGGCCTCCCTCACCAACCGGGACACCCGCCGTCGGCTTCTTGAGGCCTCCCTGAACCGCGGTTTCCGGAACAACGAAGAGAACACGCTCGGTCTCGCCGCCGAGATGGCTGCATTGCGTGCCGAGCGCGCCGAGCTTCTGGGATTCGCCAACCATGCCGAGTTCGCCACCGACGACCAGACGGCTCCGTCCTTGGAAGCCATCCACGCGATGCTCGGAAAGCTGGCACCGCCGGCGGTCCGCAACGCACACGCCGAGGCGGAACTGTTGCGTGAAGCCGCCGCCCGCGACGGCGTCGAGGACCTGCAGGCCTGGGACTGGTCCTTCTATTCCGAGCAGGTCCGGCGCGAAAAGTTCAGCGTGGACCGCGCTGCGCTTCGGCCCTATTTTGAGCTGGAGCGGGTCCTGCACGACGGCGTCTTCTATGCTGCCAACCGCTTGTACGGGGTGACGTTCACCGAACGTCCGGACCTCGCCGGCTACCACCCGGACGTCCGGGTCTGGGAAGTGAAAAACGAGGACGGTTCCGGGCTGGGATTGTTCCTGGGCGACTACTACACCCGCGACACCAAGGCCGGCGGGGCGTGGATGAACTCTCTCGTGCACCAGTCCTCGCTGCTGGGAACCTCCCCCGTGGTCATCAACAACCTGAACATCGCCAAGCCGCCGGCCGGGGAGCCAACCCTGCTCTCCTTCGACGAAGTGGTGACGGCGTTCCATGAATTCGGCCATGCCCTGCACGGCCTGTTCTCGGATGTCACCTACCCGCAGTTCTCCGGAACGTCCGTTCCCCGCGACTTTGTGGAGTATCCCTCCCAGGTCAACGAAATGTGGATGCTGTGGCCGGAGGTCGTCGCCAACTTCGCCAAGCACCACGTCACGGGTGAACCGCTCCCCCAGGACGCCATCGACCGGCTCGAGGCAGCCTCCACCTGGGGCGAAGGCTTCGGCACCACGGAATACCTGGGCGCCACGCTCCTTGACCTCGCCTGGCACGAGCTCGCACCGGGCGAAACGGTGCAGGACCCCGAAGCGTTCGAGGCAGCGGCCCTGGAGCGTGCCGGCGTCGCACTGGATCTGGTGCCGCCCCGCTACCGGTCCGGTTACTTCAAGCACATTTTCGCCGGCGGCTACGCGGCCGCCTACTACGCGTACATCTGGAGTGAAGTCCTGGACGCGGACACCGTGGAGTGGTTCAAGGAAAACGGCGGGCTGACCCGGGAGAACGGAGACCGGTTCCGCCGCGAACTGCTCGCCCGGGGCAACAGCATTGATCCGCTGCAGGCCTTCCGGAACTTCCGCGGCCGGGAAGCCGCCATTGATCCCCTGCTGCACCGCCGCGGTCTGGCTTAATCCGCAATGGTCACCATTGCCGCCTGCCAGGAGCTCCATCAGGACTGGCTGAAAAACCTGGCCGGCGCCACCGGCGGCCGCACCTTCTCCACGCATGAGTCGGACTGGGTGTGGCTGCCGGCGCGGCGGCAACTGGTGCTGCTGTATCCGCAGCGGATTTCACCCGCCGGCATCCGCCCGGGGCTCGCCGAGGGCATGCGGCTCGGCGCGCAGAGCGTGTCCGTGTGGATGAACAACGCAGCAAGCTACGCACCCCTGGAGGCCTTCGGTTTCCGCCGGGGACCGCAGCCGTTGTGGATGAGCGCCCCCGTGACGGCACCGCAGCAGTACAGCGCGGCCGCGGCGGCCATCGACCCGGATCCGCCGGAGGTCACCGGGCCCGACGCCGAGGAACTCGCCGCCGGCCGTGCCCACCCTCGCAGTGCGTGGCACCTGACCACACGGGGCGACGGGAAGCTGACCGGGCGGGCCTGGGTGTACGACCCGTCCGTCGCCGCGCGGCCGCCCCACGCACCGGATCCAATTTCCGGCAGGCCCGGAATTCCCGCGGCTCCGGCACGGAAACCCCGAAAGGGGTCCCTGGCCGGAATTTTCGGGTTGTCCGTTGGACCTTCCAGCCGGCGCAGGGGTTACGGAACAGCGCTGCTGAGCCGCGCTGCCGCAGTGGCAGCCGCTGCCGGCGCGGACCGGCTTGCCATCAACGCCGCACCCGCCGGCTCCGAGCTTTGCGCGGCCCGCGGCTTCGAACTGATTGGCCGCGGACAATATCTGTTCCTGGACCTGCGTTAAGTGAACGCCTGGCGGGGCTTCCCGCCCGGCCAGGCGTTCACCTCATAAGCCGGTTACCAGCCGCGTTCGGCCAGCCGGTGCGGCTGCGGGATCTCGTCCACGTTGATGCCCACCATGGCCTCCCCCAGTCCGCGCGATGCCTTGGCGACTTCATCGGCGTCGTCAAAGAAGGTGGTGGCCTTGACGATCGCCGCCGCACGCTGGGCGGGGTTGCCGGATTTGAAGATGCCCGAGCCCACAAACACGCCGTCCGCGCCGAGCTGCATCATCATGGCAGCATCAGCGGGTGTGGCGATGCCGCCGGCTGTGAACAGCACCACCGGAAGCTTGCCGGCCGCAGCCACCTCTTTGACGAGCTCATAGGGTGCCTGCAGCTCCTTGGCGGCGACGTACAGTTCATCTTCGGGCAACGAGGACAGCCGGGCCACCTCGGAGCGGATGGCGCGCATGTGCATGGTGGCATTGGAAACGTCGCCCGTGCCCGCTTCGCCCTTGGACCGGATCATGGCCGCGCCTTCGTTGATGCGCCGCAGTGCTTCGCCCAGGTTCGTTGCGCCGCAGACAAAGGGAACAGTGAACTTCCACTTGTCGATGTGGTTGGCATAATCGGCCGGGGTCAGGACCTCGGATTCGTCAATGTAGTCAACGCCGAGTGACTGCAGGACCTGTGCCTCGACAAAATGTCCGATGCGGGCCTTGGCCATGACCGGAATGGAGACGGTGTCGATGATGCTGTCGATCATGTCCGGATCACTCATCCGGGAAACACCGCCCTGGGCGCGGATGTCCGCCGGCACACGCTCAAGCGCCATGACGGCCACGGCTCCGGCGTCCTCGGCAATGCGTGCCTGCTCAGCAGTGACCACATCCATGATCACCCCGCCCTTGAGCATTTCGGCGATGCCGCGCTTGACCCGGCTGCTGCCGGTGACCGGAGACAGGGAACCGGACATGGAAACAGGCACGGACGTGCCCTGGGGCTCTGGAATGTTCATGGAATTTCTCACCTTCGCGGGGAAACCGATGCAGCGTTCGCTGTTGGCTCCAGCCTAGGCGTTCAACGTCCTGTTAAACAGGCGGCCCGCCGCCGGATTGCTTCCGGTGACGGGCCGCTGGGAATTGGCTGTATTGCTGAGGACGATGCTGTGGCTAACGGGCCTTCGGCAGTGCCTGCCGCCGGACCGCGAGCATCCGCTGCGCAATGGTGACGCAGCTGGCCGCGCACAGGAGCACCAGGACCACCAGCAGCAGAATCTCGGGGACTCCCAGGCCCACCAGTCCGGTGGCCACCAGCAGGGAGACGAGGCGTTCTGCACGTTCGGCAATGCCAACGTTGGCGTTGAATCCCAGTGACTCCGCTTTGGCCCGAATGTAGGAAACCAGCATGCCCAGCACCAGCGCAATGATGGCGGAGATGCCGATGGCGTCGTTGTTGCCGCCGGTGAAGAACCAGATGCTGACGCCGGCAAACAGGGCGCCGTCGGCGAAGCGGTCCAGGGTTGAGTCCAGGAAACCGCCCCATTTTCCGGTCCGTGCCTGCTGGCGGGCCATGATGCCGTCAATGACGTCCGAGAAGATGAACGCGGTGATGAACAGGGTTCCCCAGAACAACTGTCCCAGCGGGTAGAACACCAGCCCGCCGATCATCACGCCCAGCGTCCCGGCAATGGTGACCATGTCCGGGGTGATCCCGCGGCGCAGCAGCCAGCTGGCCAGCGGGGTGAAAACGGCAGTGAAGAATCCCCGCGCGTATTTGTTCAGCACGGGTCAGTCCTCGCTGTCCTGGCCGGAGCCGTTTTCCGGCCAGGCATCGGCCACCTGCTGCCGGACATCGCCCAGGGTCTGGGTGATGGCCTTCGTCTGCGCGATGATCGGCAGGAAGTTTCCATCCCCGCCCCAGCGCGGCACAATGTGCTGGTGCAGGTGGGCGGCAATTCCCGCTCCCCCGGTCACGCCCTGGTTCATGCCCAGGTTGAAGCCGCTGGGATTGGAGACCTTGCGCAGCACCCGCATGGCGGTCTGCGTCAGGGAAGCAATCTCGGCTGTTTCCCGCTCGTCAATGTCCGTGTAGTCCGGCACGTGCCGGTACGGGCAGACAAGCAGGTGCCCGGCGTTGTACGGAAACAAATTCAGGATGACAAAGGCGTACTTGCCGCGGTGGACAATCAGCGATTCCTCGTCGGAACGGCCCGGTGCGGCGCAGAACGGGCAGTTGTGCTCCGAAGAAACCTGCTCCTGCCCACCCTTGATGTACGCCAGGCGGTGCGGGGTCCACAGGCGTGCAAATGAATCCGGCACGCCCGCAAGCTCGAATGAGTCGGTGACTGCGGCATCCCCGGGATAGGGACTGCCGCCGTCGTCCTGGCTGCTGTTTTCCATCTGCACTCCTGCCTCGGCCGCCTTACTTGTCCCGGTTCCGGACGGCTTCGACAATCCGCTTGACGGCCTCTTCCACGGGCACGCCGTTGTCCTGGCTGCCGTCGCGGAAGCGGAAGGAAACAGCACCGGCATCGGCGTCGTCGCCGCCGGCAATCAGGACAAACGGAATCTTGTCCTTGGACGCGGTGCGGATCTTCTTCGGGAAGCGGTCGGTTCCGGTGTCCACCTGGGCGCGGATGCCGGCGGCCTTGAGCTTGTCGACGACGTCGAACATGTAGTCGTTGAACGCCTCGGCCACGGGGATGCCAACCACCTGAACCGGTGCCAGCCAGGCCGGGAACGCGCCGGCGTAGTGCTCGGTCAGCACTGCCATGAAGCGTTCCACGGAGCCGAACAGCGCACGGTGGATCATGACCGGACGCTGGCGGGTGCCGTCGGCGGCCTGGTACTCGAGCTCGAAGCGCTCGGGCAGGTTGAAGTCCAGCTGGATGGTGGACATCTGCCAGGTGCGGCCGATGGCGTCGCGGGCCTGGACGGAGATCTTGGGGCCGTAGAACGCGGCGCCGCCCGGATCCGGGACCAGGTCCAGGCCGGACTCTTCGGCAACCTCGGCCAGGGTGCGGGTGGCTTCCTCCCACACGTCGTCGGAGCCGACGTACTTCTCCGGGTCCTTGGTGGACAGTTCCAGGTAGAAGTCATCCAGGCCGTAGTCCTTGAGCAGGTCCAAGACGAACTTCAGCGTGGTGGTCAGCTCGTCCTTCATCTGGTCGCGGGTGCAGTAGATGTGGGCGTCGTCCTGGGTCATGCCGCGCACGCGCGTCAGGCCGTGGATAACGCCGGACTTTTCGTACCGGTACACGGAGCCGAATTCGAAGAGCCGCAGCGGCAGTTCACGGTAGGACCGTCCGCGGGAGCGGAAGATCAGGTTGTGCATGGGGCAGTTCATCGGCTTCAGGTAGTAGTCCTGGCCGGGCTTGGTGACCTCGCCGGTTTCCGGGTCGGTGATCTCATCCACGTGCATGGGAGGGAACATGCCGTCGCGGTACCAGTCCAGGTGGCCGGAAACCTCGTACAGGTGGCCCTTGGTGATGTGCGGGGTGTAGACGAACTCGTAGCCGGCTTCGGTGTGGCGCTGGCGGGAGTAGTCCTCCATGGCCTTGCGGATGATGCCGCCCTTGGGGTGGAACACCGGCAGGCCCGAGCCCAGCTCGTCCGGGAAGGAGAACAGGTCCAGCTCGGTGCCCAGCTTGCGGTGGTCGCGGCGCTCGGCCTCGGCCAGGCGTTCCTGGTAGGCCTTCAGGGCGTCCTTGGTGGGCCAGGCGGTGCCGTAGATGCGCTGCAGCTGCTGGTTCTTCTGGTCGCCCAGCCAGTAGGCGGCGGAGGAACGGGTCAGCGCAAAGGCGTTGGAGATCAGTTTGGTGTTGGGCAGGTGCGGGCCGCGGCACAGATCACACCACACGACGTCGCCGGATTTGCGGTCCACGTTGTCGTAGATGGTGATTTCGCCGGCGCCGACCTCGATGTTCGCGCCCTCGCCGGCTTCGTCGGCGCCGTCCTTCTTGCCCAGGAGTTCCAGCTTGTACGGCTCGTTGGCCATGGCTTCGCGGGCTTCTTCTTCGGTGACCACGCGGCGCGCAAACTTCTGGTTCGAGTTGATGATCTTCTGCATCATCTTCTCGAGGGTCTTCAGGTCCTCCGGGGTGAACGGCTCGGCGACGTCGAAGTCGAAGTAGAAGCCGTCCTTGATGTACGGGCCGATGCCGAGCTTGGCATCCGGGCGCAGCTGCTGCACGGCCTGGGCCATCACGTGGGCGGTGGAGTGCCGCAGTACGTTGAGGCCGTCTTCGGAATCGATGGTCACGGCTTCAATGGCCTGGCCGGGGGCCAGCTCGGTGTCCAGGTCCTTCAGGACACCGTCCACGCGCATCACGACAACGTCGCGGCGGTCGAAGAACAGCTGTGCACCTGTGGTGCCAGTATCCACCGTGGTCTCCTCGTCGTTGACGATGAGGGTGAACTTCTCTGGCACTGACACGGTTGTCTCCTAGATTTCGTTGTATGGCGTCTGCGGCACGGCCTGGACACGGCCGGCTCTTTCTGCGCCCCTTTGATGTTATCCGCTGGAGTTGGGCCCTACCAACCTGCCGCGCTGGGGACGGGGCAGCGGAAGCGAGGCAGTGTCCGCCAGGTTCCATGCTTCCAGGGCCTGCAGGCTCATGCCGCGCTCCCCTGTGCGGCGGGTCAGCCCCCGGATCAGCATCAGCTCGGTGCCGAAAAGCAGCGGACCGGTTTTCTCCTGCGCCTCGGTGAAGAAGGTGCAGTCCACGCACCCGGTGCCGTCGTCGAGGCTGATGAACACCACCCGGCGGCCGCCGCGCATGGGCGGCGTTTGGGTGGCCACGCGGATGCCGGCCACGAGAACTTCTGAGCCGTTGCGCAGCCCGATCAGATCGCGGGCCTTGGTGACGCCCAGTTCTGCCAGCAGCGGGCCGTAGCTGTCGATCAGGTGGGCGCTGACGTCCACGGACAGCAGGTCCAGTTCCGTGCGCACCTTCTCGCGCAGCGTGGGTTCAGGCAGTTCCGGCCGAAGGTTCTCCAGCTCGGTGTCCCCCAGCGGCAGCGCCAGCTGTCCCGGAATGGGGTCATATTTCCGCGGGGCCGGGCGCGGCGGCGCCGTGTCCAGATGGTGCAGCAGGTCAGCCCGGGAGGCACCGGTTCCGGCTTCCCGGGCCAGCGAGTCGAAAGCTCCCAGCGAGGCCAGGCGCATCAGTGTGGCCCGCCCCACCCTGGCGCGGGCGCGCAGGTCGGCCAGGGAATCGTAGGGCTGGCCGGCGGTGATGCGCCGCAGCTCAGCCGCCGACAATCCGTAGATCCCGGCCAGGCTGAGCCGAATGCCCAGTTTTTCCTGCCGGGCCGGATGCCCGGGAGTTGCCGGAACCGCCGGCACCCGTTCCACCCGGTACTGCGCACCGCTGCGGTTGATGTCCAGCGGCAGGATGGGGATCCCCATCCGCCGGGCCTCGGCCACCAGCAGCCGGCGCGGATACATGCCCGGATCGTGTTCGAAGATCCCGGCCAGGAACGCTTCGGGGTGGTGGGTCTTCAGCCAGGCGGACTGATAAGTGGGCACTGCAAAGGCTGCCCCGTGGGCCTTGCAGAAACCAAAGCTGCCAAAAGCCTTCAGCGTTCCCCAGACCTTGTCGATGACTTCGGAGCCGTATCCGCGCTTGCCGGCCTCGGTGCGGAAGAAGTCCTCCACTGACGGTTCGGCATCTTCGTTGCCCAGCAGCCGGCGCAGCTCGTCGGCCTTGGCCAGTCCGCAGCCGGTAAACACGTCAAAGGTGCGCAGCACCTGCTCATGAAACACCGTCACCCCGTGCGTTTCCGCCAGGACCGGCCGCAGGGCTTCGTGCGGATACACCTCCGGAGACCAGCCGTGCCGGTGCTCCAGGAACGGGCGCACCATGTCGGATTTCATGGGTCCGGGCCGGAACAGCGAAATGTCGATGATCAGGTCGTTGAACTCCCGCGGGGCCAACTTACCGATCAGTTCCCGCTGGCCCGGGGATTCGATCTGGAAGCATCCCAGCGTATAGGTGCTGCAGATCAGGTCATACGTGGCCGGGTCGTCCAGGGGCACGGCGTCAAGGTCGATGGAGCCGTCCGCCAGCACATAGTCGGGACCCCGCCCCGCAGGCCCGGCGGGGTGTGCGCCGGCACGGACGGTGTCCTCCTTGGTGGGATGCAGTCTGTGCACTTCCTGCAGCGCGTAGGCCATGGCGCTTTGCATCCGCACCCCCAGCACGTCGAGTTTGAGCATGCCCATGGGATCCATGTCGTGTTTGTCGAACTGGGACATGGGCAGGCCCAGGCCGGAGGGCTGCACCGGTGTGCGGTCCAGCAGCGAGGTGTCCCCCAGGATCACGCCGCACGGGTGCATGGAGATGTGCCGGGGCAGCCGGTCCAGGCGTTCGGTCAGGTCCACCAGCAAATCCAGCTGCCGGTTGCCCTCGACCCGTTCGGCGATGTCCCGCAGCTCGGGCTTTTCCGCGAGCGCTTCACGGAACTTGCGGGCGGAGAAGCGCCACAGCTGTTTGGCCACGGCTCCGATGTCCTCTTCGGCCAGGCCAAGGGCCATGCCGGCGTCGCGCACCGCTCCGCGCGCCCGGTAACCGTTCTGCATGCTCATCAGGGTGACCCGTTCGGCCCCGAATCGTTCAAAGATGCGGTGGTAGACGTTGTGCCGCTGCGCGCTTTCAACGTCGATGTCGATGTCCGGGAGGGTGGAACGGTCCCGGGACAGGAACCGCTCAAAAATCAGGTCATGGGCCAGCGGGTTCACGTGGCTGATGCCCAGCAGATAGTTCACCAGGGAGGAGGCTCCCGAGCCCCGGGCTGCGGCACGCACGCCCATCCCGGTGATCATGGCGGAGACTTCTGCGACGGTCAGGAAGTAGGAGGCAAACCCCAGCCGTTCAATGATGCCCAGTTCATGGGCCAGCCGGTTGCGCAGGCGCGCTTCGGCTGCAGAGTCCTGTGCGGGGAAGCGGCGGCCGATGCCGGCTTCGCAGCGGCTCACCAGCTCAGCCATGGGTGCGGTGTTGATGCCGATCACGGAGGCCTCCGGAACCACCGGCTGCTTCCATCCCATGTCAGAGACGGGGTCCATCCGGCAGTCATCGGCGAGCGCCTCGGTGTCCCGGAGCATCCGGGCGGCCCCGGCAGCTCCGTAGCCGGCCTCGGCGCTGATTTCGCGGGCCAGGGCCTTCATCTGCGCTGCGCTCTTCAGCCAGCCCTGTCCGTTGGGCTGCAGGTCCGGCAGCCGGGCCATGGAGGTCAGCGCCCGGGCCGCGTCCAGGACGTCGGCGGTGGCGGCGCCGTCGGCATCCACGTAACGCACGGCATTGGTGAGGATGGCCGGCATCTGCATTTCATCCGCCAGCCGGAACATGCGCACGGCGTGGGCCAGGCTGAGGTTGGTCCCCGGGGCGCTGAGGTGGGCCACCACCTCGACGGCGAGCGCTTCACGGGGCAGGAGAGCCTGCCAGCGGCGAAAAAGCGTACGGGCGACGGCGTAGCTGCGGCTGCGCATGGCGGTGCCGACGTCGGAATGGGGACCCACCAGCACGGTCAGGACCGGTTCGCTGCCGGTGTCCCCACTGCTGCCGCCGCCGTCTCCATCCCCGCCGCTCCCTTTGCCGCCGTCGCCCGCTGCCCGCGAGGCCAGCTGCGCCATGGTCACTCCCACCGGTTTGCTGTCCTTGCGTGCCGCTGACGCGGAGGTGCCGGCGTGCGCATCGGAAATCAGCCGGCACAGCGCCCGGTAGCCGGCTCCGTGCCGCCGGCCGCGGGCCAGCACCACAACCCTGCCGGTGACCGGCTGGACGCCGTTGTCCTCCGGCTCCCCCAGCACTGCCAGATCCACCCCCACGATCGGATCAATGCCGGCGTCCATGCAGGCGCGCAGGTGCTTGACCGTTCCGTACAGTCCGTCCCGGTCGGTGCAGGCGAGCGCGTCGGCGCCGTCAGCTGCGGCAGCCTGTGCCATGTCCTCCGGCCAGGACACTCCGTAGTGCGCGCTGAAGGCTGTGGCTGCATGCAGATGGGTAAAGCTCATGTCGGGAGGTTCCTAGGCGCTTTCCCGCAGGGCGTCATGGATGCGGATCAGGCGCCAGCGGTCGGAACTGATGTCATGCGAAAGATCCAGCGTGCGCAGCGGCGAGCGGGGGGTGAGCCGTGCCTGGACACGCCAGATCTCCGAGTCCACCAGTCCGGGGCCGCGCCCGCGTTCCGCCCGGGCCTCTTCATCCCACCAGTTCCGGCGCTCGTACCAGCGCACGGGATCCGCTGCCACCTTGTAGGTGTGACCGCCGTGAACAAGCCGCAGCGGCTGGCCCGCAGGCGAGCACACCACCTCTATCGCTTCACTGAAAACACCCATTTCAGTTTTCCTCTCCGCCGCACAGGCCTGCCCCGCACCCGCACCGGCCGCAGCGGCCAAAATCGGTTGGTGGACGTCAACACGTTAGAACATATGTTCGAACAGCTTCCAGTGTACGGCCAGCCTCCGACAAAAGGCACCTCCCTCCCGGGCTGTCTGCCCGGGACTGCTCACACTTCTTCCTCCGCTTCCGTCCGTACCGCTGTGGACAGCGGCGTTTCCTTGATAAACAGGCACAGCACCAGCGCTGCCGCCACCACCGGCACGCTCAGCAGGAAGATCGGCGGCAGGGCATGGCCGAACGCCGAGGCCACGAAATCCTGCACCGGCGCAGGCAGTCCGCGCAGCATCGCAGGGCTCAGGGAATTGATGTCACCGCCGAGGGCCTCCCCTGCCCCTCCCGGACCTGCCGGCGACGCGGCCATCTCGTTGCCCAGCCGGTGGATGAAGATCGAGCCGAACAGTGCGATGCCAAACGATGCCCCGATCTGGCGGAAATAGTTCGCCGCGGAGATCGCCGCGCCCATGTCCCGGCCCGGCACGCTGTTCTGCACAATGAGCACCAGGTTCTGCATCAGCATGCCGATCCCCAGACCCATCACCAGCATGCCGAGAGCCGTGAAGCTGTACGGCGTCGTATCGGAAATCCGGGACAGGAGCACCAGCCCCGCAATGATCACCGCGCAGCCCAGGATGGGATAGATCTTGTACTTCCCGGTCCGGGAGATCAGCTGTCCAGAGCCGATTGAGGTCAGCAGCAGCCCGCCCATCATCGGCAGCATCATTAGTCCGGATTGGGTGGCAGTGGCGCGGTTGACCATCTGCAGGAAGGTGGGCAGGTAGGAGATGGTGGAGAACATGGCGATGCCAACGGAAATGCCCACCAGCACGGGCACGGTGAAGTTCCGGTTGCGGAACAGGCCCAGCGGCATGATCGGCTCCGGGGCGTTCAGTTCCACCCGCACAAATGCCGCACCCGCAGCCAGGGTCAATGCGGCCAGGGCCAGGATCTGCGGACTTGACCAGGCATAGGTGGTGCCCGCCCACGTGGTGAGCATGATCAGGGCGGCGCTCGCAACGGCCAGCAAAACGGCACCGGCATAGTCCAGCCGTGGGCGAGCACCGTGGGGCTTGGCCAGGTGCAGGGAGGTGACGACGACGGCGAGCGCCACCGCCCCGATGGGCAGATTGATGTAGAAGACCCACCGCCAGGACCAGGCATCGGTGATCCAGCCGCCCAGCAGCGGCCCGCACACAGAGGCAAGTCCAAAGGCTGCTCCGATCAGTCCCATGTACTTGCCGCGCTCACGCGGAGAGACGAGGTCTCCCAGGATGGCCTGGGCCCCGATCATCAGTCCGCCGCCGCCCAGGCCCTGGAGGGCGCGAAAACCGATCAGCTGACCCATGTTCTGCGCCAGTCCGGAGAGCACGGACCCGATCAGGAACACCACGATGGCAAAGAGGAAGATGCTCTTGCGGCCAAACAGGTCGCCGAGTTTTCCGTAGATCGGCAGACCGATGGTTGCGGCCAGGATGTAGGCGGTAACCACCCAGGACAGGTGTTCCAGCCCGTTGAGGTCACCCACGATGGTGGGCAGGGCGGTGGCCACGATGGTCTGGTCCAGGGCTGCCAGCAGCACGGAGAGCACCAGCCCGGTGAACACCAGGGCCAGGTTCGGTGTTGGCGCTGCCGCCGTGCCTGCCGCAATACGTGGTGAAAGTGCTTTATGGGACATGTGGAGCGGCCTCCTGGCCGTGCTGCCGTTGCTGATCGATGCCTACGGGGTTGTGGTTTCCTGCTCCGCGTCTCCGAGGCGCACCCTGGCGGTCTCGGACAGCGGAGTCTGCTTGATGAACAGGGTCATGATCAGGCCGGCGCCCAGCGCCGGAATACCGAGCAGGAAAATCGGCGGCAGGGCATCCCCGAAGGCCTGGGCAATGAAGTCCCGCACCGGCTCAGGCAGCATCTTCAATTCAGACGGACTGATCGAGTTCACTCCGTTGCGCAGCACTCCGGAGGCCTCCGGCGGTGCGTCGGCCACCTGGTCGTTCAGGCGCTTGATAAAGAAGGAACCGAACACGGCAATTCCCAGCGATCCGCCCATCTGCCGGAAATAGTTGGCGGAGGAGACGCCGGTGCCCATGTCCTTGGAGGGAACGCTGTTCTGCACAATCAGCACCAGGTTCTGCATCAGTGCTCCGATGCCCAGGCCCAGCACAAACATGCCCAGCGCTGTGAACCAGTAGGGCGTGGTGTTGGAGATCCGGGAGAGCAGCAGCAGCCCAACAATCATCACGGCCGCGCCGAATATGGGGTAGATCTTGTACTTGCCGGTGCGGGAAATCAGCTGCCCCGTGCCGATCGAGGTGATCAGCAGGCCGGCGGTCATCGGCAGCATCATCAGTCCGGACATGGTGGCGGAAGCGTCGTTGACCATCTGCAGGAAGGTGGGCAGGTAGGAGATGCTGCCGAACATCGCCAGCCCAACGGACAGGCCCACCAGGGTGCAGACCAAGAAGTTGCGGTTGCGGAACAGCCGCAGCGGCAACATCGGTTCGGCGGCGCGCAGCTCCACCGGAATGAAAACGGCAATGCCGACGGCGGCCGCGGCTCCCAGCCCCAGGATGGTCGGGGACGTCCAGGCATAGGTGGTTCCGCCCCAGCTGGTGAGCATCACCAGCGCGGCGCTGACGAGCGCCAGCAGAGCCGCGCCTGCGTAGTCCAGCGGCGGCCGCGGTCCTGAGCGTGCCGGCAGATGCAGTGACGTGATGATGACGGCCAGTGCAAGGATGCCCAGGGGAAGGTTGATGTAGAAGACCCACCGCCAGGACCAGTATTCGGTCAGATAGCCGCCCAGCAGCGGCCCGCTCACGGACGCCAGCCCGAAGGCCGCACCGATCAGCCCCATATACCGGCCGCGCTCGCGGGCGGAGACAATGTCGCCGATGATGGCCTGCGCGCCAATGATCAGCCCGCCGCCGCCCACACCCTGGATGGCACGGTAAGTGATCAGCTCGGTCATGCTGTGTGCCTGCCCGGACAGGGCGGAGCCGAGCAGGAAAACGGCAATGGCAAACACAAAAATGTTCTTGCGCCCCAGCAGGTCTCCGAGTTTGCCGTAGATCGGCAGCCCGATGGTGGAGGTCAGCAGGTAAGCGGTGATCACCCAGGACAGATGGTCCAGGCCCTGCAGGTCTCCCACGATGGTGGGCAGCGCCGTGGACACGATGGTCTGGTCCAGTGCGGAAATCAGCACCGCCAGGATCAGGCCGGCAAACACCAGAGAAATTTGCCGCCGCGAGTGCGGTGCGGGAGCGCCGTCGCTGTGCCGGGACGGTGGCTCGCTGCCGCCGCGGCTCCGGGAGGCCGGGTGTGCGGGGGTTGCATTCGGAGCGGCGGTCGGGGAGGTCAGAAGGTGGGACGACGCCGGTGAACCAAGGTCTGTTGCGGCGCGTGCTCCCGGGTGGATGGCTTCTGCGCCGTGGGCGGTGAACTTTGCGGCCATTGACGCTCCTTGGAGGGGTCGTCTTTCGAAATAGTGCCGGACCAGACAGCACTTTCCATTCGACGCCGGAGGTCCTGCCAAGTCAACGGTCTGCGCTGAGAGCGCGCGAAGGCCAACCGCATCCCGCTCGTGCCCATCGGAACGGCACTCACCTGCCTGTTCTTCGGAAACGCTAAGCGAATTCCATGCCGTCCGCCGGGCGCGGAGCCGTGAGCCAGTACCGGGATCCATCCGTGCTGCGGGCCACGATTCCCTCATCCACCAGGTAGCGGCGGACGGCGGCGGGATCCGTGGAATAGCTGCCCAGGCGGCCGGTGATTTCGCGTTCCGTCAGGGCCGGAACCTCTCCCGGAGCTGCCGGGGCGGATTCGAAGATGTGCCCTGCAACGTAGTGGAGCAGTTCCAGCCGGTCGGCCTGCTTTCGGGGATAGGAGGAGATTTTGCCGTTCACCAGGAACCTGCGTGCCGAGGTGTCCGGCGCTTCCCTGCCGCTGGCCAGGAGCCGGGCAAACACTCCGCCCGCAGGCTGGACATCACAGGCACCCGAGGTGACAAGGCCGGCCTTCTGCAATGCGGCCAGTGATTTGCGTTCCTTGGAGTCCATGGCCTGGCCGTCCAGCGGCGTCCCCCGCTCGGCCGCTGTAATGATCCGTGCATACAGCCTCAGCCTGCGCTCGTCGGCGAGCGCAGCGGCGACGGCCCTCCATTGTTCCGGTGCGGCCTCTTCCTGATCCATACCTGACTCCCCCTGGCTGCTGTCCCGGTGCATGGCATCTATGACGTGTGAGTACCGTACCCCACACCGGCAGATCGACTAGCTGCGCGAGAAGGCATCCAGTTTGGCCTGGGTCTCGGCGTCGTGGCGCACTTTCAGCTCATAGTCCATGAACGCGTCGATCATGGCCCGGTAGGTGGCCTCCACCACAGTGGGGTCACCGTCCTGGGCTTCGGCGGTGGCCCGCACATGTTCCAGGACTTCCTCGACGCGCCCGGGGGCTTTGACTTCGGCGTCGTTGTCCTTCAGGGGACCGGCCAGGCGCACGAGCCGCTCCCGGCGCCAGATCAGCGCCACAATTTCTTCATCGATTTCGTCGATGGCGGTGCGGATATCGTCCAGCTGGGAGGTCATGGATCGTTGATGATCGGGGCTTTCCATGGCTTCAGCCTATCGGGCCGCGGCCTCCGGCGTCTCCGGCTGCCATGGGTCCGGACCCCGTATGGCCGGAAAATGCTTCCCGGTCCTGCCCCGGTGCCGGCCGGGAGAGCCTGGAAGGCCACCAGATCCTGCGCCCAATGTCATAGGACAGGGCTGGCACCAGCAGCGAGCGCACCACCAGCGTGTCGAGCAGGACACCAAAGGCCACAATGAAGGCCAACTGCGCCAGGAACAAAACGGGGATCACGCCCAGCGCCGCGAAGGTGGCTGCAAGGACAATCCCGGCGCTGGTGATAACGCTGCCGGTGATCATCAGCCCGCGGACCACCCCCTCCCGGGTGCCGTGCAGCTTGCTCTCCTCCCGGACACGGGTCATGAGGAAGATGTTGTAGTCAACGCCCAGGGCCACCAGGAAGATGAAGCCGAACAGCGGAACGGCCGGATCCGCCCCGGGGAAACGGAAGACGTGGTTGAACATCAGTGCCGAGACGCCCATGGTTGCTCCGAAGGACAGCAGCACGGTAAGGATCAGCAGGAACGGAGCCAGCAGTGCCCGCAGCAGCAGCATCAACAGGAACAGGATCACCACCAGCACCACCGGAATGATCAGGTTTCGGTCATGGGCGGCCGCCGCATTGGTGTCGATGGTGGTGGCCGTCACTCCGCCGATGAGGACATCCCCAATCCCGGCCACCTTATCCCTCATGGCGGTTACCGCCTGTTCAGCGGCGTCGGACTCTGCCGCATCCTTCAGCGTGGCCTCCAACAGGACTTTTCCGTCCACTACCCTCGGCGCACCGGATGTTCCCGGCACCGGCGAGGCCTGCACGCCGTCAGCCGTTACGGGCAGGGTGCCTGCAGGAGTTCCCGTAGCGTTCACGGCCAGGGCGTCCACGCCGGGAACGGAGAGGACTTCCCGGGCAACGGCATCCACTTTCCCTTCGGGGGCGATAATCAGCGCGGGGCTGCCGGAGCCGGAGGGAAAGTGCTCGCCCAGTACCTGTTGGCCTTCCTTGGTGGCTGTCTGCCCCAGCACGAAATCGCTCTGCGGCACCCCCGAGGCCCGCAACTGCAGCAAGCCGGCCGCCGCAACCAGGAGCACAAGGGTGGGTATCACCCAGAGCCGGCGTGGATGCGCCTTGATCGCCCGGGCCACCCGGGGCCAGATCCCCTTGGCGGAGTTCCCGTCCCGGTCCGGATGCTCGGAACCGAACTTCGGCCGGCGCGGCCAGAAGGCCGCCCTCCCGGTCAGCATCAGCAGTGCCGGCAGCAGCGTCATCGCTGCCAGGAAGGCAAACCCGATGCCGATCGCAGCCACCGGCCCCAGTGCCTTGTTGGAGTTCAGATCGCTGAGCAGCAGGCAGAGCAGGCCGGCCGTCACCGTGGCGGCCGAGGCCAGGACCGGCTCGAAGGTTCCCTTCAGTGCTGCCTTGGTGGCGTCCCACCGGCCCTCATGGTCCCGCAGGGATTCCCGGTACCGCGAGACGTACAGCAGCGAATAGTCAGTTGCGGCGCCGATGCCCAGGATAAAGAGGATTCCCTGCACCTGGCCGTTCAGGGTGAGCGTTCCCGCTTTGGCGAGGTAATAGACCACAAGGATGGCTGCCGACAGGGCAAAGATGGAGGTCAGCAGGACCAGGAACGGCAGCAGAGGGGAACGGTAGACCACCACCAGGATCACCAGCACCGCCAGTGCCGCCACCAGCACCAGCGATGTGTCGATGCCGCCGAAGGCTTCGGTGATGTCCGCCAGCTGTCCGGCCGGTCCGGTGACGTAACTGTCCAGTCCCGGCGGGACGCCTTCACCCACCGCTTTGGTGAGATCCTCAACGGTGCCCGTGGCGCTGTCATCGTCCTGCACCGGCACAAAGATTTCCGCTGCCTTGCCGTCCGTGGAGAACTGGGGCGGGGAGACTCCGCCGGCCACGCCGCTGATCTTTGAGAGCTCCGTCACCCGATCGGTGACGAAGGTCCGGTCCGCTTCGGTCAGGCCGTCGTTGTTCACATAGACGACGACGGCGGGGATCGCGTCGCTGTCCGTAAATTTCGTCTGCAGCTCCGAAACCTGGGTGGATGCCGAACTGGCAGGCAGATAAGACGCCTGGTTGTTGTCGGCCACTTCACTGATCTTGCCGAAGTAGGGGCCGCCGATCCCGCCCACCGTGAACCAGACGATGATCAGCACCACGGGTATCAGAAAACGGGCCCAGCCTGAGCGGTCCCTGCGCGGTCCGCCGTCGGTCGGCGGATCCCCTCCGGCACCGGCCCGGCGGCTTCCGGCAGGATGACGGGGAGGTGGAGCATTCCGGTCCATACTTCATGACAGCCCCGGCCGGGCGCCGGCGTCAACGCCCCCGCACTGCCGGTGACCCCCAAGACCGCCGAATCCCGCGTAAAACCACGGACGTAAGACATGAACTTTTTTGCCCGGCAATGGCAAGATCAGGAGGGTGAAACCTTCTTTGTCCGTGATCACCGCAGGCGTGCGGGATCTCGAGGTAACCTACGCGTTTTATTCCTCCCGGCTGGGCTGGAAAGCGGTCCAGCACGTCCCTGAAGAAGTCATCTTTTATCAGGTGGGACCCGGACTGCTGCTGGCGTTCTTCCGCCGGGACCATCTGGCCGCCGAAGCCGGCCCCATGGGCGAAGCAGCGGCCGCGCCCATCACGCTGGGCCACAACGTGGGTTCAGCAGCCGAGGTGGACGCCGTCCTGGCCGACGCCGCTGCGGCCGGCGGATTGATCACCGCCCCGGGTACCCAGATGAGCTGGGGCGGCTACTCCGGTTACTTCACTGATCCGGACGGTTACCGCTGGGAAGTGTGCCACAACCCGGGCATGCGCATCGATGCAAACGGTCGCGTCACTCTCGAGGTCAGCGACCCCATAGACACCGACCCGGGGCAGGCGGCTCTGTCCGATCTGACCGGCCAGAACAATCTGACCCGCTAGAAGAGGGCCGGCTCAGTCGCTTCCGGGGCGGGAGCCGCCAACAGTTCCGGCCCGTCGTTGCGGACGTTTCCCACCGCTGGCCCCACTTCGCTCAGCGTCCAGCGTGCCGCCTCGCCGTGGGCACCAGTGACGACCCGGCGTACCAGTGCCGCGGCGTCCGGTGCCGCGGCGTCCGGTGCCGCCGGATCCAGCCATGCCGCCATGTCCTCCCGGTTCAACGGAACCGGAAGGCGATCGTGCAGCTCCCCCAGTTCCGCGAGCACATCCGGCTGCCCGGCGGTGCGGATGTCCACGGGGTCCGGAGCCGCGGTGGTGAGGATGGAGGTCGAGAGCAGCCAGCTGCCCGCCTCGCCCGGAGCCTTGGACGGATCGCGCCACCACTCGTAAAGTCCGGCAAAAAACGTGAGTGCTCCGTCGGCGCGCTGCACATAGCAGGGGCGCTTGGTTTTTCCCGGCCCGGTTTTCCACTCGTAATAACCCTGCACCGGCACCGCACACCGGCGGGAGACGACGGCGTCGCGGAAGGTCGGCTTCTCCAGCACCGTTTCGCTGCGCGCGTTGAAGGCCCGCACCCCGGCCGAAGCGTCCTTCGCCCAGCCCGGCACCAGACCCCACCGCGCCACATGGACCTGGCGGACCCGGCGCCGGCTTCCCTGCGGCCCGGGCACAAACCGTTCCAGCACCACCGGCACGTCCGACGTCGGGGCCACGTTCCAGGACGTGCGCAGCTCCAGATTCGCCTCAGCTTCCGCCTCGGCCTCCGCCACCAGGTCCGCCGTCGTCTTGGCCATTACGTAACGTCCGCACATGCTTCCAGTCTGCCCTGTCCGGCACGCGGCACGGGAACCGGACGGGCGGGGAATTGAACACGGCGCGCAGCGGTTGTACCCGACAGTCCCTCTATTTCCCAGCCCTAAAGGAGCCTATCCATGGCCGCCACAGCAGAAGCTTTCACCCCCGACGCCGGTTCCATCACCATGTTCTCCACCACATGGTGCGGCTACTGCCGCCGCCTGAAGTCCCAGCTGGACGCTGCCGGCATCGGCTACAACGAGGTCAACATCGAGAACGTGGACGGCACGGCCGAACTCGTAGCCGAAATCAACGGCGGCAACCAGACCGTCCCCACCGTGATCTTCCCTGACGGCTCGTCCGCCACCAATCCGTCCGCCGCAGAGGTCAAGGCACGCCTGGGGCTCTAGCATTCCCGCCCCAGCCTCCGACATTCACTCACATCAACTTCGCGCACAACCATCCCCTTCATAGGATGGAAGACGGAGCGCCGGACATCGGCGTTCCGCCCGGACACCCCCGAGAGGCAGCACCACGCATATGGTTCACAAGGTTCAGGCAGTAGTCGTCAAGGAAAAGAACGCCCCGGTCTCCCTGGAGACCATCCTGGTTCCGGATCCCGGCCCCGGAGAAGCCCTGGTGGACATCCTCACCTGCGGTGTCTGCCACACGGACCTGCACTACAAGCAGGGTGCCATCAATGATGACTATCCGTTCCTGCTGGGCCATGAAGCCACCGGCGTGGTTTCCGCCGTCGGCCCCGACGTCACCGAGGTTGCCCCCGGCGACCGCGTGGTCCTGAACTGGCGCGCCGTCTGCGGCGAGTGCCGTGCCTGCCGCAAGGGTGAGCCCCAGTACTGCTTCAACACGCACAACGCCACGCAGAAGATGACGCTGGAGGACGGCACCGAGCTGACCGCCGCCCTGGGCATCGGCGCGTTCGCCGAGAAGACCCTGGTTGCCGCCGGCCAGTGCACCAAGGTGGACGACGACGTCGACGCCGCCGCGGTGGGCCTGCTCGGCTGCGGCATCATGGCCGGCATCGGTGCCGCCATCAACACCGGTGAGGTGCAGCGCGGCGAATCAGTGGCCGTCATCGGCTGCGGCGGCGTGGGCATTGCCGCAGTTGCCGGCGCGCAGCTGGCCGGAGCCACCACCATCATCGCCGTGGACATCGACGCCAAGAAGCTGGAACTGGCCAAGGCGCAGGGTGCCACCCACGTCATCAACTCCAAGGAAGAAGACCCGGTCGAGGCCATCCGCGCCCTCACTGACGGCAACGGTGCCGATGTGGTGATTGACGCCGTCGGCCGCCCCGAAACCTACAAGCAGGCCTTCTACGCGCGCGACCTCGCCGGCCGCGTGGTCCTGGTGGGCGTGCCCAATCCGGAGATGAAGATCGAACTGCCGCTGGCGGACGTGTTTGGCCGCGGCGGCTCGCTGAAGTCCTCCTGGTACGGCGACTGCCTGCCCTCGCGCGACTTCCCGATGCTGGTGGAGCAGTACAAGCTGGGCCGCCTGGATCTGGACGCCTTTGTCACCGAGCGCATCGGCCTGAAGGACATTGAGGAAGCCTTCACCAAGATGCATGACGGCAAGGTCCTGCGTTCGGTGGTGGTCCTCTAAATGGGCGTGAACATCGACAACGTCATCACCTCGGGCACGTTCTCGCTCGACGGCGGCACCTGGGAGGTGGACAACAACGTGTGGATCGTCGGTGACGATGCGCAGGTGATCATCATTGATCCCGCGCACGATATCGACGCCGTGGCTGCCGCTGTCGGCGACCGCGAAGTCATGGCCATCCTGCTCACGCACGGCCACGACGACCACATCCGCGCCGTCGGCGAAGCCCGGGAACGCTTCAGCGCCCCGGTGTTCCTGCACGCGGCGGACCGGATGCTCTGGGATGCGGTGTTCCCGGACGAAGGGCCCGACGACGAGATCCAGGACGGCGACATCTTCGAGGTGGCCGGAATTACCCTGCAGGCCCTGCACACCCCGGGGCACTCCCCCGGATCGGTGTGCTTCCTGCTGGCCGCCGACGCACCCGGCGACGGTTCCCCGGTGGTCTTCAGCGGTGACACGCTCTTCAGCGGCGGACCCGGTGCCACGGGCCGGTCCTACAGCGACTTCCCCACCATCATCAAGTCCATCCGCGAACGGCTGCTGACCCTGCCGTCCGAGACCCGGGTGCTGACCGGCCACGGCGATGCCACCACCATCGGCGCCGAGGCGCCGCAGCTGGAGGAATGGATCGCCCGCGGTCACTGACCTGTTGCGCTGCACTGCGGGGCTGGTGTTTCCTTCCGAGGAGGCATCAGCCCCGGCGTGCGGAAAGAATCGTTCTCCAGGTTGATTCCTGCAGGCCTTGATTCCGGCATTCCGCCGCCAGACACTGGAGCCATGGCCCTCCAAATCAGCCCCGCCTTTTGGAAGTTCATCCCGCAGTTGCGTTACGAACCCACGCCGCGGCGCATCCGGGCTCAGCTCGGGGGCAACACAGCAGTTGATTCTTCTGACGCGTTGCTGGTCTATGAGCCACGGCGGGTCACCCCTCTTTACGCCGTGCCGGCAGCGGACATCGCAGGCGTCCTGACGCCCGCCTTGAACCTCCCGGATAAAGATCCGCTCGCCGAGGTGCCGCCGGAGGCGCTCATGGACCCGCGCTATCCCTTTGCCGCGCACACCACGCCGGGCGAGCGCCTGGATCTGCGGACCGGCTTGCACGACCTTCCCGGTGCGGCGTTCCGCCCCGAGGACCCGGACCTGAACGGTCGCATCCTACTGGACTTTGATGCCTTTGATACCTGGTTGGAAGAGGACCAGGTGATTGAGGGCCATCCCCGCGATCCGTTCCATCGGGTGGACGCCCGCCCCTCGTCACGCGCGGTGCGGGTACATCTGGACGGACAGTTGCTGGCGGAAACCCGGGAGCCGCTCCTGGTCTACGAGACCATGCTCCCGGTGCGCACCTACTTCCCGCGGGACGACGTCGACTGGGACGCCCTCGGCGTTTCCCTCACCCAATCGGTGTGCCCGTACAAGGGAACGGCGTCCTACTGGTCGGTCAGGGGCAAGCCGGAGGGAACGGACCTGGCCTGGTCCTACGAGAAGGTGCTGCCCGATTCCACCCAACTGCAGGACAGGGTTTCGTTCTTCGACGAACGAACCGAGGTCTACGTGGACGACATCAAACAGGAGATCGATTCCTTCTTCCGGTTCTGAGGCTGCAGGAACGCCGGGTGTGCAAGGATAGCCAGCACTACAGGGATGGGGATGCGATGCTTCTGAAAAACCGAGTTGCCGCAGGTATGTTCGTGCTCCTCATCGGAGCAAGCTCCGGCTGTGCCGCGGATCAGCCATCCACGGATGATTTGTCCTCGTTCAGCTCGTTGGAAGATGCCCGGCAGGCTGTGGCCAACCAGCTCGACTGTCTGGAGGATCCACCCTCCCCCACCGCGGTCATGGGCAGCACCGGGCGGATCCCCGCCGAATCCGTGAAGTGTACACAAACCGTAGAGATCTTTTACTTTGAATCAGCAGAGGCGCGCGACGAGGCATACAACGTGATGGGCGATGCCGCGGGATCCGAGGGGTCCGTCTATTTTGCCGAGGGCAGGAACTGGTTTGTCGTTGATTTCTCCGAGGTGGGGGTCGGCACCACCGATCCTGAACCGTTGGATCTGTCAGCCCTGTCTGAACCGCTTGGCACACGTTTCACCGAAGTGAAATAAGAGCAGCGGGGAGCTTTAAAGCCCTCACCCGGGGTCGAGCGCGAGCCAGCCCGCGACGTCGTGCGCACAGTCATTGATCGAACGATTCGTGGTGTTGACCTCAAAGTCGTAGACCATTCCGTTGTGCACGCTCAGGGCTTGCTCCCGCGCCATTCCCTCTACCCGGTCAGGCCGTTGTGCTTCCCGGGACGCGGCCACCTCAGGGGCGCAGCGCACTCCCACCCACATCATGAACACGTCGCCAAACATTGATCGTAAACGCTCCTGGCCGGCTCCGCCGGACAGGAGAACCTCATCAAGAATCAGGTGGGCCCCCGCCGTCGCCATACTTCTCAGCCCGGTGTACCAACTGCGCTCCAGGGCACGGTACTCAGCACTAAGGGTGATCCCGCCGTCCCGCTCATAGGTAATCCCCGCCCGTGGACTATCACCCCCGTTGGGAAGTGCCTCAATGAATGTGTCGACGCCGAAGGTCAGCCAGAGGCCCGGCAGTATTTCCTGGAGAGCCCGGCTGATTGAGGACTTCCCGGAGCTCGAGCCTCCGTTCAGCACAATCACCTGAGGATTTCGTTTGGAAGACATTTCCTGAGCGTCATCAAATATCACAGGTATTGCCCGGAAGTCGTTCCAACAGTGAACGCCAGTGCTGCCACGGTCATGAGCACGACGCCGGCAAATACCTCGAAGGGCAGCCACTTCCGCCATTTGGGAAGAGTGTCACGGTAAGCCATCGTCAATGCGAAGCAGAATGCCGCGCAAAAGAGGAAAACGAATCCAAACATTAAACCGCTGAGCATCAATTCGCCCTCATAACAGCCGGAACCATACCCGGTCTCCGGAGTGCAGACCATGCGGTTCGGGTAGGTGCCCAGAGCGGTTCCGAAGAATGCGGCGGGCAGCAGGCACAGTACCGTGCCGGCGAGGATTGCGATTGTGCTCCCGATACGTCCACGGGAAGACGGACGGCCCGCCACAGCACCGGCCGGGGCGTCAACATTCATGTCAACACCCCGACCGATCGGCTCAGCCAACGGGTGTGCCCGTTGAATCGATGGGGAAACTCTCGATGACTTCGTTGGTTTCCGTGTCGATGATGACGACTGACTGCCGAGGCCACGCCGGGTCCGCCACCACTGTGTAGTCGACGTCGTCCGGGTTCACCGCCTCTGCCTTTCCGCTGGCGTCCCGGGTGGAAGCATCCACAATGTCACCGGTGTCCGTGCGAACGGCGACCGTTTCGTCAGGCAGCCCTGTGGCGTCGCCTGAAACCGGAGTTGCGTTCCACCATCCCTCATAGCCCATAGCGGATTCTTCCAAGGGCGAAGGTTCCGGCTTCGCGGCCGCGCCGCTTTCGATGCTGCAGCCGCTCGACACAAGCACTCCTGCTATCAGCAGCACTGTCGTTATCGCTTCACGCGTTTTCACTGTTCCCCCGAGTCACTGTTCGGCTGCCGCCCGGTGATCAGTCCGACACCGACGGCGCTCCAAATGGTGGCCGTGATCATGACCATATCTCAGCGCGTTCCCAAGGTCCGACGGGCACAACGGACATAACGGGCCAGGCCTGGTCGGGAGTAACTGATGACCCCTGTATGGTCGTGACCAATCCACCGCCACGTTGAAGGGACAAACATGACGATGAAGCTCGAATGGGCCGGACTGGCCAATGCCAGGGATCTTGGTGGAATCCCGCTGGGAAACGGCGGTTATACAGTTGCAGGCGCTTTTGCGCGCTCAGACCATCCTCAAATGCTCACACCGGCAGGATGGGATCAGTTGGCTTCTTACGGTATCCGCACCGTCGTATCGCTGGAGACGGGAGGCCTGGAAGGAGAAGCCGCGTTTCGGGCGAACCGTCCCGTCGAAGCCCCTGAGCACATATCCGCGGAGCTGCTTCGTGTACCGATCGAAGACGGCGCCGACGACGACTTCATGGAACGCTGGGCACGGACCGGCTTGTGGGGCACTCCCCTGTATTTCAAAGACGCGCTGGAACGCTGGCCCGAGCTGCACGGCACAGCGCTGAACGTTCTTGGAACAGCGGAGAGGCCGGTTCTGGTGCACTGCGGTCGCGGCCACGACAGGACCGGCATCATGTCGTTGCTCCTGCTCGCCCTCGCCGGCGCGACAGGAGAAGGGATCACCGAGGACTATCTGCAAAGCGCCCGCAACCTTCAAGCACGCGAACCGTCCGCCGTGGAAAAGGGGGAGGCTGCCCTGCAACGAGCCGGGACGACCGCCTTGGAATGCATCCAGGGTGCGATGGCTGCAGTCACGGACGACTGGTTGCGCGGTGCCGGCGTCAAAGCCGAAGCGCTGGCGAACATCAGATCATCCCTGCTCGGAGATGACACCACGGTCTTCTAAGAGCTCACCGATGTGGCGGCGCCTCCGCCGATGACCCGCCGTGAGATGCTCGGGTCCATGACCACGTCAACGCGCCTTCGACCCGCCGAAGTAAAGGATCTGCCGTTCATCTTCAGCAAGGAGCTCGAGTACATGGAAACCATCGAGCCGGATGAGGTCCCGGGTTGGATGTCCGCCATCGAGGTGAACCTCGCAGACTGGATCGACTACCTCCCAAACACGCTGGTCTGTGTCGACGAAGACGGGCAGCCGCTCGGGTATGCCATGTGGGCTGTCGAGGGTGAGAGCGCCACGCTGGTCTCGATCCATGTCTCGGACAGCCATCGTCGCCACGGGCTCGGGCGGCTCCTCCTGGCTGCGTTTGAGCAGGAAACCAGCCAACGCGGAGCCCGCGTAGCGAAACTCGGCGTTCACCGGAACAACCAGGCCCGCCTGCTCTATGAGGACGCAACCTATGAAATCACGGGACAGGACGGGGACTATGTGCTGTTCAGCAAGGCACTCGGAGAATTCTGAGGATGACCGCCAGCTGGGCCGTGGGCTAATGTTCGACGATCTCCACATCACCGGGGTGAATGAAGATGGCCCTGTGAACCGGTAGACGGTCACCTACCTGTTTATTGTTTCTCGTACCCTGAATTTCGCCCAAGTAGTTGCGCGGGGACAGCAAACGGCCTCCAATAGTCCCGTGACCAAAGATCCCGGCGCCACCACATCAAATAAACCAACCGGACTGAAGCGGGCAATCGGTGCACCGCTGCTGTTCGCGTTCATCGTGGGCGACACCCTCGGCGCCGGCATTTACACCCTTGTGGGTACCATGGCCGCCGATGTCGGCGGCGCGATCTGGATACCCCTGCTGATCGCACTGGTCGTCGCACTGCTCACCGCCGCGACATACGCGGAGCTGATCACCAAGTACCCTCACGCCGGCGGAGCCGCACGTTACGCTGACCGGGCTTTTGGCATCCCCTACGTGTCATTCCTCGTTGGCTTCCTCATGATGGCCTCCGGAATCACCACAGCCGCTGCCCTCGCGAATGCCTTCGCGGGCGATTACCTGACAGCGATCATCGACGTGCCGGCCGCCCCCGCAGCAATTGTGTTCATCATCTTGCTGACTCTGATCAACCTTCGCGGCGTCCGGGAGTCCCTCGGCGCGAACCTTGTGGCCTCCATCATCGAGGTAACCGGTCTCGTCATCGTCATCGTCGTCGCCGCCATCGTCTTCACCTCCGGCAACGGGGACCCGTCCCGCCTCCTCGAGTTCGCACCGGACGTACCGCCCCTTCAAGGTGCCTTCGCCGCATCGATCGTCGCTTTTTTCTCCTTCCTCGGCTTCGAGGCGGCAGCAAACATGGCCGAGGAAGTACGTAACCCGTCCAAGGCCTACCCCCGCGCGCTGTTCGGCGCCATCAGCACCGCCGGGGTTGTTTACCTCCTCATCGCTGTCGGCGCGGTGATTGTCCTGCCTCCGACGGACCTGGCCGAATCCACCGGACCTCTGCTCGACGTTGTTGCCGCCAGCGGCGTCGGCATACCGCCCGGATTATTCAGCATCATCGCCCTGATCGCCATTTCCAACGGGGCGCTGCTGTTCATGGTCATGGCCAGCCGTGTTGGCTACGGATTAGCCGAAGCCGAGCTGCTCCCCCGCGCCTTTGGCCGCGTGCTGCCGGGCCGCCGCACCCCCTGGGTCTCCATCGTCGTCATTGCCGGTTTGACGATCGTCCTTACCCTCACTGGAAATGTCGCCACATTGGCGGAAACCACAGTGCTGCTCCTGCTCCTGGTGTTCCTTTCTGCCAACGTCAGCGTCCTCGTCCTCAAAAAGGACAAAGTCGACCACGACCACTTCACAGCCCCCCGCATCATGCCAATCCTCGCGATCATTGCGAGCATCGCACTCCTCACCCAGCAAACCGGAACCATCTGGCTCAGCGCCGCTGTGTATGTAGTGATCGGGTCCCTGTTGTTCCTCGCTGCCCGGGCCGGACGCAAACACCAGGAACGCGTGGACGCCCGCTAACCCGGGACACTCGTTCGACCGCGAGACGCTGCTCGATTTCATCGAAAGTGCCGTGTCCGTGGCTAGGACCCTCCTGCCGGGAGACCTTTGTCGTCCGAGCATGCGGCGGTTAGGCTCTGCATATGACTGCTTGGAGCCGCTACCTGTTCGGTGTCTCGATGGTTTTCGGGGTGGGCACGATGATACTCGCTGAACAGCTGCCCCAATGGTGGGGGCCAGCGTCGATCATCATCATGCTCGTAGCTGCTTCTGCCTTCCTCACATGCTCCGTTCTTGATTACCGACGGGGCGCGCAGTAGCCGGCACTACTTCATGGAAACGCAAACCAGCTGGTTGCGTGAAAGAGGATCAGATCCCCAACCACGCCCATGAGGCACACCCGTTCAAAGGGCTTGTTCACGGGCCTGTTCCAGGAGCCACGTCTCGACATCTGGCCATGCAACCTGCAACTCACCGCTGAGGCCCTCGTGGTCGTACCCTGAATACTGCTTCCACGGGACACCCCGGGAACTCAAACCCTGAGCCAACTCACCATGAGGCAGGACCATCCCGACAGCATCATGATCCTGGTCGCCCCAAAAGCAATAGAGCGGACTGGGAGCACGATCAACCAGGGAATTCGGGGCTAATCTGGCGAGCTCACGGTAGAAAATGGCACCGGCCAGAGGATCGAACCTTTGATCAATCTGCGTCCAGATAGCTTCGTCCTGCTCCATTTCCGCCATCTGCGCATCAACGTCGCGGGAGGTGATCCCGTAGTCTCCAAGCAGGGGAAAACCACCAGCGGCAACGGCCACAACAGACCCATGCTCGGCCAACCGCTGTGCCACCCAGGGGCCGAATGCGCCGGTGAACGAATAGCCGAAGAACAGAAAACGGGGAAACCCGAGGTTCAGAGCAACACGCCTCAAGTCCTCGGCCCAGCGGTCAGGATTGTATGGTCCGCGAGTTCGCGTGCTGGCTCCGACGTCGCGGGGCGAGGCAATAATGACGGTGAATCGACGCGCCATCAGCTCCACCAGCTCGGGAAACCACGTGTAGTTACATTCCGGTGCAAGCAACGCAGGACCGGAACCCGTAACCCTGAACGCTATCTTTGCCCCGTCAATATCCATGAAATCCATGTCAGTGACTGTAGACAACCAGGAGGCAGAAAGCTTGAAAAGATTCTATGTAGCGTCGAGCTTCAGGAATATCGTCAACGTCCGGTACATCGCCCAAACCTTGGAAAACATGGGCTACGTCAACACGTACGACTGGACCGAGAACGCGTCCGCACTCGACGGGAGTTCAGTCACCATCGGCGATCTGCGCTCCATCGGCCAGCAAGAGAGAGATGCAGTAATTGGCGCCGACCTCGTCGTGGTCCTCCTTCCGGGAGGGAAGGGCACGCATGTTGAGCTTGGCATCGCGATCGCTCAAGGCAGAAGAATAATCCTGCATTCCCCGGCCGCAGTCATAGATGACCCTGGGACCACCAGCACGTTCTACCACCTCCCTGAAGTGGAGAAGTGCCACGGAACTCTGGACGACCTCATAACAATGATCCTCGGTCGAGAAGTGACCGTAGCTGATTAACCCGATTCGTCCGAGTAAATCCGTCTTGGTCGTGCAGGGCTTTTATCTCCGCGTCGTAGACGGGCGCGCGTGGCTGCGTGGCTACAGCTGCGACGACCAGCATGTGTGGTCACCCTCCGACCGCTTCATCTTTCAGCTTCCGCCACCGTCCGCTTGAGAGCGGTGGGTTCCGAGGGCCGCTTTACATATTGGATCGGACCTCCGATACCGTCGTAACGTTGTGCCCTCTAGCTTCGGTAAGGAGACGGTGTTGTGCAGGTAGGCGAGGTGACCCTGGGATCTTATCCGCGTGACGACGTCTCATGGGTGAAAGATGGCAAGGTTCGAGAAGGTCGCGCGGAGATATTAATCCGGCAGGCAGACGGGACTCTGAAGCCCTCCGGCGAAGTCACCTTGGGCGACTTGGGTGCTCTGCATCCTGATGTGGAAATCGGTGGCGAGTTCGTGGTTGAGCTACGCGCCCGCTTCGAGTCGGAAATATTCGAGCGCCGGGTGACCTTCATTGCCAGTGGTGACGAGGAGAACGACGTCTTCGTATCTGCAATCGGGCCCGGTGCGTACGCTGAACCGAAGGCCGGCCTGTTTAGACGGACCCGGTATTCAGGCTTCGAGTTTGGTGTGCTGGTAATGGCCGCTACAACTGAGCAGGGTACCCGCATGAACGGCGCGTCAGGCCCGCTCGTCGAGCATGGACCCGGCGACGGCGTAGCACCCAGCAGCGGCGGCTGACGTTTGCATTGCCCCCCTAGTGGGTGCATTGATCGCAACATGGCGGAGCTTGTGATCCATCGGTGCATATAGTGAAACCTTTAGAATCATCGACTAGGGGGAATTATGACGGATTACATCAGCCGTAATCAGCGCAATTGGATCCTGCTCGCTATCATCGTCGTCGGTTTTACCGTGGCAATCATGGGTTACAGCTACTTAATCGCCAGCAACTGCGAGACTTCCGGGGTTTATGAGTTCTTCTCTGCCGCCCGTGCCTTCCATACCGAGGCCGGATGCTCAGGCCCGCCCTTGACACTCGCGCAGTCCTGACACTGCGTTCGCAAGCCAACCCTTCAGCGTCCGCTTTCCTCGATGTTGGTTCGACGGTTCGTGATTTTGAAGCGGGTCATGCGTTGGATCATGACGGGATACAAGTGCAGGATTACCCCGATCAACAGAATCTGTGCAGCACCTCGAGGGTGTGATGTCGCCACGGCCATGATGGCCAGTACTGCGGTAGCGGAAAAGCCGAGAAGGTGACCGGTTTCGGACTGCTCGGTCCCTCTAAGGAAGCGGGCTTTTCCTGACGTTCCTTGCTCTGTCCGACGCATCTGCTTAATGATCCTGTTCCAGCCGACGACGTCGAGTAAGCGCCGGAATGCCTCCGCTCCCAGCAGCGTGTAGATCCGGGGCTCGAATGGTCTGACCCGGTAGCGCTGGCGGGCAACGTCCACCAGTACCGGACCAGTCAGGAGCGCCATGAAGAGAAAGGCGCCCTGGACAACAAACGCGTAGACGAGGTGGTCGGGTCCTATGGCAAACCAGCCGGCGACCGCTAGTCCGAGACCGAGCACCAGACCCGCAGTCACCGAGCCGGCTTGTCCACTAGGCCCTGCCATCACAGAGAGCCAGCCTGTCCGCCGACCAGAACATCATCGATCCCCATTCTCATGCCCCGAGTCTAACCAGACCCTTCCTCCGGATTGCGCGCATCATGTCAGGCATGGGTCTGCGCCTTCGGGGTCTTCCTCCTTCGGGTTAGAGTCCCCGCAGTGGCGGATTTCCTCGTAATGTATCTCTGGACGGAGGAGATCGGATGATTGGCGGGGAATTGCAGCAGCACGCGCGGGCAAGGATTCACGAGCTTTCCGACACAGCGGCATCGCTTGACGACGTGAGCCACGGGCGTCCGTTCACCCCGCACCTGGACGCGTGGAAAGTGCGCGGGTCGTGAACGACGACACGCCATCTCTTTTCGAGGTCGACGACGCCTCCCGGCCCTTGGCCGACCGGCTTCGGCCCCGCAGCCTGGCGGACGTCGTCGGGCAGGCCCATCTGCTCGCACCGGATGCTCCGATCGGCCGGATGGTGGATGCGCACCGGCTTGTGTCAATGGTCTTGTGGGGTCCGCCGGGGTGCGGAAAGACCACGATCGCCAGGCTTCTCGCCGAGCAGACCGATCTGGCGTTCGAACCGCTCTCAGCCACCTTCTCGGGCGTCGCTGACCTCCGCAAGGTGTTCTCCGCGGCGCAACGCCGGCGTGAGGTCGGCCAGGGCACGATGCTGTTCGTCGATGAGATCCACCGGTTCAACCGCGCCCAGCAGGACTCGTTCCTGCCTTACGTCGAGGACGGCACCGTCGTCCTCGTCGGTGCAACAACGGAGAACCCGAGCTTTGAGCTCAACGGGGCGCTCCTTTCCCGAACCCAGGTCTTCGTGTTGAAACGCCTCGACGACGGCGCACTTGAGACCCTCATCGCCCGTGCCGAGGACCTCCTCGGCGCACCTCTGCCGCTGACGGATGAGGCCCGGCAGGCGCTGGTTGCGATGGCGGACGGTGACGGCCGCTATCTGCTGAACATGATCCAGCAGGTCCAGGCCCTTCCGGCGCCCGTGGATTCGGCGGCCCTTGCTGCGGCGGTGCAGAAACGTGCGCCTCTGTATGACAAGGGGCAGGAAGGTCATTACAACCTGATCTCCGCCCTGCACAAGGCCATGCGGGGCTCGGACCCGGACGCGGCACTGTACTGGTTGGCGCGGATGCTCGACGGCGGTGAGGACCCCCTGTTCATCGCCCGCCGCATTACCCGGTTCGCAAACGAAGATGTCGGCATGGCCGACCCCCAAGCCGTACAGCAGGCACTCGCAGCCTGGGACGTGTATGAACGCCTCGGCTCGCCCGAAGGCGAACTCGCCATCGCGCAGGCCGTCGTCTACCTCGCCACCGCGCCGAAGTCCATCGGCGTGTACCGCGGGTTCAACAAGGCGCGTGCTGCTGCGAAGCGAACCGGGTCATTGATGCCGCCGGCGCACATCCTGAATGCCCCCACCCGGCTGATGAAAGACCTGGGCTACGGCGACGGCTACCAATACGACCCCGACACCGAAACCGGATTCTCAGGCGCGAACTATTTCCCCGACGGCATGCCGAGGGAAACCTTCTACCAACCCACTGCGCGCGGGTACGAGCGGGCCATTGCCGAACGGCTGGCCCACTGGGCGCGGCTCCGTTCAGCGGCATCCGGATCGTCCGAACCAGATCAATCCGACACCTGATTGAACGGACCAGCCACGTGACTCCCGCTCCGCCACCCACGGCGTCCGTTCGCGGCCCGGACCGCCTGAGCCTCAATTCCGGGGAGCTGACCACGCCGGCAACGAACCGCACAAACGAGGCCAAAGCCATCCGATTCACCACTCATACGGCAATCTGTGACGTCTTGGACGCCACTCCAGCCGAACTGATTACCATCAAACCCGTGCGATAGAAGGACCCGTGTACGGATGTGGGATCACTTCGTCCTGGCCGTGCGCCATGTACCGTGTTGGCCATGAAGAATCTTCCGCTGTCGCTCACGCTTGCCGCTGTATCCGGTGTGCTCACCCTCAAAAGCCCGGCCGGTTGGTCCCCGGGGGTGCGCCGCTCCTACGTTCTTGCGCCCGGCGCCGCCATTGGCATCATCGCCGGGGCAGCCGTGTGGAAGGGCAGTCAGAAAGGGAGGGAGAAGGCTTCCGCCGGAAGAATCGATCTTGTCACTCCGGCCGCTTCCCGCTCCACCGACGGCGCTGCGGGCACCGCACCCCTCCCTTCCTATGTGCGCGCAGACGCCCGCCCGGCAAGGCTGCCGGCAATCGGATTGGCCGTGCTGGCGGCGACGGTGGGCATCACCGTGAGCGGGGTCTTGGCAGTGAGCCTGGTGCTGGATGAGCGGCTTGAAACATGGTTGCTCCGGCGCGGGGTGGCTCGGCCGCGGCGTGTGATGGCGGTCATCGCGGCCATGAGCTCCCTGGTCCTGGACCAGATGATGGATTTGAAGGGTCCCGAGGATGCCCGTAAGTAGAGCCGCCGCATCGCCGCCCGATGGCTAATTGACTCTCGAGCCGTCCAAGTTACCCATCGCCTCGGTGTCATGCCGTTCAGAGGTCCGTTGCCGGACGAGCGGATATCCCAAGCAGCCGCTTCTATGAATCGTGAGAACATCACTGAGTGACCGACGACACTTTGCTTGAACTGCCGCCCCTATATGAGTCCCTGACCTGGCTCACTCCGCTTTCCGAGGAACGTGCCGCTCACCTTGTGGCGTTCTTGTCCGACCCGGCGCCGGCTGAGGTTCTGGACATGGGGTGCGGATGGGGCGAACTGCTGCTTCGGGTTTTGACGGCGGCCCCGCAGGCACGGGGACGCGGAGTGGACAGTGCTTCCGCAACCATCGACCGGGCGAAGCAACAGGCATTGGCTCGTGGGCTGCACAACAGAGCGACGTTTGATTCGACGCACGGGGCAGAAGCTGAGGCTCGCCCCGCAGATGCCGTCATCTGCATCGGCGCGAGCCAGATCTGGGGGCCGCCGGTAGAGGACGCGCAGCCGCTCGACTACGCCGCAGCCCTGCGCGCCCTTCGAGCCCTGGTGCTCCCCGGCGGCCGACTCGTCTACGGCGAGGCGATCTGGTCAGCAACACCTCATCCGGCTGCTACCGCCCCTCTGGCTGGACGTGATGACGAGTACCTGACAGCGGATGCGCTACGCGAGCAGATCCGTGCCGTTGGTTTCGAGGTGGTGGACGGCGACCAGGCAAGCGTTCAGGAGTGGGACGCCTTCGAGGCCGGATATCGCGACAGGTTTACCCGCTGGCTAGAAGCACATGATGCCCACCATCCCGCCGCAGGGCAGGTCCGTCGGCAATATGAGGAACAGCGCGCTGCATATGAAGAGGGCTACCGAGGCGTACTCGGGATGGTGTATTTCTGCCTAAGGGGGTAGAAGTCCACAGCAACCCACTGTTCATCTGGCGCGCAGACATGCTGGCGTTCCACCAGGATCCTCCAGCGAGACGCAGGCCTGCGACCGGCTCATACGCTCAGTGTTTCCGCTCTGGTAAGGACCCAGGAGATTGCTTCTGCGGCAGCGGATGCATGGAGTCGATGACACGGGCGGGCATCATCGTCACCTGCGCAGTGAGGTCGACAGGAGTAAAAGCAGGATCAATGCAGGACTTCCAGAACTCGATGTGTTTGGCATCAAGCCAGTGCGAAGACTCATAAAGGTCAGTACCACCCTCGCCCCGCACGCTGTACCAATAGAGATAGTCGATGCCGTCGAGAGTCTCCGAGAAAATCGTTTCCACGTACATTTGCTCTGGCTCGAGGGTCTCCTGCACAGCCTCCATATGCGACCGCAAGAACTCCATCCATTCAGCTACCTCTTCCTGTTTCCCAGCCTGAACACGGAATCTAGTTAGCTCAACACGCATGACCCAAACCTTTCACAGCTCCTTAACTTTTCTCGGCCATATTTACCGCTTGATCCTACTGGTCACGGCCCCGGTCCTGCCCGTAAGCCGGCCCCTCGGTGGTTACCTAGAACGACTACTTTCGAGTGATCTCGGAAGCATGCAAGGTCGGCTGCGTGGACCCTGCGGCGGGCACAACGTAGTGTGCGGACAGCAAGGTCAGAGCGGCGGGCCTCGTCGGGAGGAAATCGTGATCAAGCGGGGGAAACGTCGTTTCAACTGGCTACTTGCTGCCATTGCGGCGTCGATTGCAGGCGTTGTGGCGATGTTCTGGCGGTCGGGAACCTGTACTGACTCTGTTGCCGTGGCGGGTGAATGCAGTCTTGGGCCGTCGCCGTCCACCATCATCTTGGTGGTACTCCTTTGGGGCTTGGCGGTGTGGCTTCTCTACGCATGGTGGAGCGACGATCGGCGAGCAGAGGCCGGGCAATGGGAGTGCCGGGACGAGCCTGACCGACGTCGACCGGGCCTATAGCACTCAGGCCTGTTCGGCTACGTCGAACTCGTTGCCGTGAGGGTCAGCGAGCGTGACCCACCGAAAGCTTTTCTCGCCCCGGCGCTCGACCAGGGTCGCCCCGGCAGTGAGCAAGCGATCGACCTCGGCGTCGAGGTCGGGAGCGGCCAGATCGAGATGGATGCTGTTCTTTCCGACGGACTGGTCGTCAACCTTTTGGAAAGCGAGCATCACCGGCAGTCCGCCGCCCTCGAGGACCACGAACCAGCCCTCGTTGGTCTGGGTGATCTCCGCATTGGTCTGCTCGGCCCACCAGCGAGCGAGCAGTTCGGCGTCTGTGGTGTTGATCGTGACCATGCCTAATTTGAGTGTCATGAAGTCACCCTATTGGCGCCAGGATTCAATGGGAACGAAACAGTGTGAGAGCAAGAGCATTTCCATGCGTTCCGATAGAGGAAGCCATCTCACGGAGCAGCTTTTAAGATGCGCTGCCAGCCGGATCCGTCGAGGGCATCCTCCAATGGCAGCCTGATCCGATGATCGACGCCGAATCCGTGGATTACGACGAGCGGTAGACCTTCTCCTCTAGTTCCGGCCCGGCCGGAACCCCATTAGTTTTTCGGCCCGCCCGGGGACTGTGCTGTCCCGTTCGGCGGCTGCGAAGTGAGCGCATCCCGGATCTCGGTCAGCAGCATCACCTGCGGATCCGCGCTCTGTTCCGGAGAGATCCCAAGTCTGCGGTTGCGCCGTTCGATCATTTTGTTCATCGGCAGCACGATCGCGAAGTACACGGCAGCCGCGACGAGCAGGAAGTTCACGACGGCGGTCAGCAGGACCCCGAACTGAATCTGGTTCCCGTTGAAGGTAACCGCCGCGAAACTGTCGAAGTTCGGCGAACCGACGAGTCCGGAGATGAACGGCATAAGCACGGAGTTGACCAGGGCGTTGACGACGGTCGTAAACGCTGCGCCGATGATTACAGCAACCGCCAGGTCCAGGACATTGCCCTTCATGATGAAGTCTTTGAATCCCTTTAACATCTCGCCAGAGTAACCGCCCCAGGACCCGCGGCGCAGCCCTCACCGAAGATTCGTGTCTTGCGCAGCAGCATTCGCCGGACCGAGTGGTCGGCGTCCTTGGTGAGGACTAGATTGGCCCGCTTGCATACGGGAGCGTCGCTTCTTGTTGGTTTCGGTGGCGGGTTTCGGCTCGTAATCCGAGGTAGGTGCCGGTGATGATGAGTACGGCGCCGAGGAGCCCGATGAGGGCGAGGGTGTCCTGTCCGACGGTGAGTCCGATGAGGACTGCCCAGATGGGTTCGGTGCCCATGAGGAGGCTGGCTCGTGAAGCAGAGGTCTGCTGGATGGCCCAGGTTTGGACGAGGAACGCGAAGACGCTGCAGGCCAAGCCCAGGTAGAGGACACCGAGCCACTGTGCCGGGTTGAAGGTTCTGATAGCGGCAAGGACGCCGGTATGGTCCGCGGCGGTGTAGACGACGGCGCAGACGGCGCTTTGTGCCAGAGTCAGAGTCAGCGGGCTGTAGTCCCGTCCTCGGGTAAGGCCGGAGACAGCGGTGACGTGGATTGCACGGACGATCGCGGAGGCGAGCATCAGTGTGTCGCCAGGAGTCGGGGTAGCGAGCCCATCCTCGGAAACGAGCAGACACACACCGACGACGGCGATCACGCCGGCGCCGAGTACCATGCGCGGTAGCTTCACCCGGAAGGCGATGCTCTCGGCGACTGGGGTGAAAACGACGACGAGGCTGATGATCAAGCCGGCATTCGTGGCACTGGTGCCGGCGATCCCATGGGTTTCCAGGATCAGTACGGCCGCCTGAGTGAGGCCGAGCACGACGCCGATGACACTCTCACGCAGTCCCGCCTTGCGCCGGTTCCATATGAGCGCGATTACGACCAGCGCAGCGGTGGTGATGAGGAACCGCAGGGAGAGGATTACGGTGACGCCGACGGTGTCTGTGAGAGTTTTCGCTGCCAGGTAGCTGCTACCCCACACCACGGCGACCAGCAGGAGAAGGACATCGACGCGTCGCGTAATGATCAAGGTCAGGAAACGACCATGCGAGCCCTGTCGTAAACGCTGGGCGAAGGAGTTCGGTGAGGTTAGGGGTGAAAGGAAAGATGGCACTTTTCGAGTGTCCCCGGTCCTTATCAATTAGACGAGAGGGCAATTTCTGAAGTGATGGTTTAGCGTTCACTTATGGATGTGAATCAATTGCGAATGCTTAGGGAGCTGGGAGAGCGCGGGAGTCTGGCTGCTGTGGCGCGGGCATTCCACGTTTCACCATCTGCTGTGTCCCAGCAGCTCACCGCGTTACAGCGCCGGGTCGAGGTGCCCCTGACAGAACGCCGAGGTCGAAACTTGGTCCTCACCGGTGCCGGGCAGGCATTGGCCGAAGCAGCCACCCAGATCAGCGTCGCTATGAGCTCCGCGGAGCAGGCCGTGAGCCGGTACGTGCAGGACCCGACCGCGACAGTGAGGATCTGCGCATTCAACAGCGCCGCCCTGACCTACTTCGGCCCACTTCTGGGAGACCTTGCTGGTGAGGGGAATCCCCGCCTTGTTTGTCACGACCGGGACGTAGGGCAAGATGCCTTTCCCGCCCTCGCAGCTGACTATGACCTCGTGATCGCTCACCGCCTCGAGCACAGCGCGCCCTGGCCGTCGTCCCTGACAGTGCTACCCCTGGTGCGTGAACCCTTGGACGTCGCGATGTCGGATCGACATCCTCTGGCCGGTCAATCCACCGTCGGTGTCGCGGAGCTTATCGATGAGGAATGGGTGTCTGTTCAGGATGGATTTCCACTGGTATCAGCTCTGCACAGCATCGCCGTGCATGCAGGCAAGTCCCTGAACATAACGCACCGGATCAACGAGTTCTTCGTTGCCGCCGCGATTATCGCTAACAGTCCCGCCGTCGCGCTCATGCCCCGCTACACCGCAGCACCTCAGCCCGGCAGCCGCATAGTCCTCAAACCACTGCGCGATGTACACCTCAGCAGACACGTCGACATCCTCTGCCGCCCCGAAAGCCTGTACCGAACAGCCGTTCAGAAAGTCCTCAGGACTCTCCAGAACCGTGCCACACCCACTCGTTTGGACGGCAAAGACGCAGAAGGAACCGTCTGAATCGGAACGTTAAGTCATCTGGGAAATGTCGCGATACAGGATGCCTCAGCGATCGTCCAGAAGCGATTAGTTTCGAGTGTCGTATGGCGGTAGCCGATGGTCTAACGATGAGGCGTGCCGCTGCGTGTAAACCCTCTCCGGGGTTGCAGGAGATAGTCTGAGCCACCATGAGAGAGATCCATCAGGAAGTTGATTACGTCCGGTTTGAGAACGTTGCCCCGGATGAAGTCTGGAGTGAGATCGCGGATCTCTTCGTCTCGAGCTTCGCGGCCCCTCCTTACAACGAATCACCAAGCGACCTACACAGCATCGCCCAATGGGGACCCGATCAACTCGCTAGTCCTGGTGGACGACTCGTCGCGGCGAGCCACGACAAGCAGGTGATCGGCTTTGCGCTCTCACAAAGGCTTGACCAAGATATCTCCTGGCGGCGACGACTAGACGCAATGCTGCCAGCGCGAGACGCGGCAATCATGCCATCGAGGACCGTGATCGTCCAGGAACTAGCTGTCCGCGAGAGCTTTCGAGGCCATGGGATAGCCAAACAGTGCATCCGCGAACTTCTCTCGAGCCGAACCGAACACGATGCTGTCCTAGGCGTTTTTGGGCAAGCACCCCAAGTCAAAGAAATGTATACACGATGGGGTTTCTCGGAACTTGGAACCTGCCTCATTTACGGCGGAACCGTGACCCTGCATACCTTGCACCAAAGACTTCCCTGGAGGGCCTAATCATCCCTGCGGGCAGGCAATGTGCGCGCCGGGACCTCATGCGACCATCGGTTCGCTGCCATAGGTGCTGCCTAAGTACGCCCTGCGCAATGCCGTCCGCACGCAAGGGGATGGTCAGCGGGCGCCTTCGCGGGCGGGGCCAACGAAGCACTCTAATGATCTCCCCGGGACAAGGGAAAATCAGGTTAGGGACTGGGAGTATTGTCCATGGGGCCCGGTGAGCGCGATCGGGCAACCGTTTCTGGCCAGAACAAAGGCACCGTCTTTTGGCATCGTCCGGGTAGGGATCCGGGCGGTGATCTCGGGCAAGACCGGCAGGCCTTCGTTACTTAGCCAGACGCAGTCAAGGGCATTCACCTGGTCCACGAATTGCTGCCGCTCAGGGCGCGTGAGGTATACGAGCACAGCGCTGTGGAAGATGACCAAAGTGGCCTCCGGCGGCGCCAACCGTGCCAGCCTCCCGATCTCCTGGTTCAGGTCACCGGCCACGAGCATCGGCGGATCAGCGGCGACCACAGCCGCGGCGGCGTGGAGGCGCTGGCGCCTGGCCTCGTGTTCAGGCCAGATGAGCGTCTCCAACCACTGCAGGTTCTCCCGGTCGCTGATGTCGATGGGGTTTATATCGATACCCGCGCGCCAGATCACCTCGGGAACCTTCGTTGGGACAGTGGCATTGCCTCGCCATTCGCATTCGAGCACCACATCCGTAGCCTGCGGCGGATCCACCCGGACCTGTCCATCCCCCCGCTGGTAGGTGTAGCTGTATCGGTCCGGGTAAAGGCAGAGCCCGGCTGAGGCTCCAACTTCCAGCAATGCGACCGGTCCTTCGATGGCGGCTAGTTGTACCCGGCCATTAGGTTGGTAGCAGGCGGCTGATGGGTGGTTTGCCTCCGAGTGCGCTGTGGCGTCGTTCATTGTTGTAGTGCTCGAGCCATGGCGCAAGTGCCGCTGCCCGCTCGTCGTTGCTGGTGAAGATCCGTCGGTAGGCCCATTCGGTGGCCAGGGTGCGGTTCAGGCGCTCCACCTTGCCGTTCTGCCAGGGGCAGTGCGGTTTGATGAACTTCTGCGTGATGCCGTAGGCGGCGCAGAGATCACGCAGCGAGTAGCGGTAGGCCCAGGCGTTGTCGGTCATCAAGCGCTCGATCCGTGTGATGCCGTGTGAAGCGAAGTAGGTGATGGCACGTTCCAGGAACCCCGCGCAGGTCGGTCCCTTCTCGTCGGGCAGGATCTCGCTGTAGGCCAGCCGGGAGTGATCATCGATCACGGAGTGGACGTAGTCGTAGCCGACTTTGATCTGCTTGCGCGCGTTCGTGGAGCCCATTTGCCGCCCGTGGGCCTTCCAGCCGCCGCCGTCGGGGATCTTGCCGAGCTTTTTGACGTCCATGTGCACCAGCTCGCCGGGCGTTTCGCGCTCGTACCGCACGGCAGTGGCCTTCGATGAGCGGATCACCTCTCCGGTGATCGGGTCGCAGTCACGCAGGAAGGCCGTGCCATGGCGGCGAAGGATCCGGGACACCGTTCGCGCCGGGACGCCCAGCATCGGTCCGAGCACGTCGGGCCCGGCGCGATGCTCGGCACGGGCAGCGAGAACCTTCTGCTCAACCTCGGTGCTGGTGCGCGTTGGCATCGTGTGCGGCCGGGAGGATCGTGTGGCCAGCCCTGCTTCGCCTTCAGCGTCGTAGCGGTCGATCCAGGTCTTCACGCACTTGCGTGAGACACCCATAGCGGCCGCGATATGGGCCTGTTTCCAGCCAGACTGGTGGCGATGGACGATCAGCAGCCGGCCATAAACGGTCAAACGGGCATTACTGTGGGACACGAGAACCTCCGGGTTGGAGTGGGCCTTTGACAAGCCACATCCCATCCGGAGGTTCTCCTTCGTTCAACCAGACACGCCGTTACCAACGTCCTGGCCGGGTACAGCTAGTTCGGGAAGGAGGACCGCGCACCGACCGGCCTCGTTGGTCTGGGTGGAGCGGGTGCGGATGACCGGGTCCACGTTCTGCCAGTTGCGGAGAAGCCAGGTTCGGAAGTTCTCGTAGTCTCCGAGGGGTGCGCCCTGGGACCGTGCAGCGGCGAAGACCAGGTTCGGTTGCCGCTTAGCCGGCGGAAGCCCGCCCACCAGTGCCTGCACCGACGGATCTTCGGCGACGCCGAGGGCCCAGTCCTCATAAATGTCGGAAACGCCGTGTGCTTCGAGTTCCGCGAAACGCCGGTAATTCTTCGCAATGGTCATGGGTGGATACTAGCGCGGCGAGATCAACCCCAATTGGAGGGTGAGATGCGAACGCATACGGGTCGGAATGCGCCGCGGACTCCGCAACCTCCTGTTCATTGTGCTGACGGTATTAACCACACGAGTTCGCCCTCATCATGGGTCGTTCCTCAAGGGATTCCTGAATGGGCGCATGACTGGTGCTGTCGAGGGACGTTCGCGGGTTTTCGGCTAGACCTGCTCGGCGTGATAATCGAAGGCTAGCGGTAGCAGGTCGCTGGCAAGAACGCTCACGAGCCCCTCAGACGACGGCACAATCACACGCACCTCAGGGTAGTGATCGGCGAGGATTTGCCGATCCCGCCCACAAGGGCTCTTCACGCCACGCCCATGGTTCCCCACTGCAACAATGTGTGTCAGTTCTGTTGCTCCCGCGGCGCGGGCAGCTCCGAGCGCGACCAGCTCTGCGCAAGGCCCACCGGTGAAGTGATAGAGGTTCACACCCGTGAATATCCGCCCGTCCGCAGCTCTCACGGCAGCACCCATGGTGTGTATGCCATCTTCACCAGGACCGGCGTCGGTGGTCGCATCGATATAGTTTCTCTCGCGTGGTCGACTAGTACCAGCTCGATCTCTGAAACGATCTGCGCGGATGGAGGCAGCGGATTAGTCATATCGCGATCGTAGAGACTTCACCGGGTTCGACCAAGCCAGTGTCCGTTAGCTGATCCCTCAGTGATCGTTTCGTCTTACTACTTGCTGCCATTGCGGCGGTGTGGCAGGCGTTGTGGCAATATTCTCGCGGTCGGGCACCTGTACTGATTTTGTTGCTGTGGCGGGTGAATGCAGTCTTGGGCCGTCGCTGTCCACCATCATTGTGGCGGTACTCCTCTGGGAGCCTAGCGGTATCGCTTTTCTACGTATGGTGGAGCGACGATCGGCGAGCGTGAAGGCGAGCTCAGGATCCCGTCGCTAGTGTCTTTTGCCTTCGTCTGGCCCCAATGGCGTCCGCTCTTGTTTGCCCCGATTCATGAAATTCAGCCGAAATGGCCACCCGAGGATCAAGATGGCACCAATAGCTACGAAAAATATGTTTGGCCCCGTCCATCCCTCATAACTTAGGCGCAGGATGGGCGGGAGAAAAATGCATACGCCGACAAGGATTCCACACCAAGCTTGGAACCTATTTCCATAACGGGACGAGGATGACGGGCTCAAGTTCTGACCTGCCGCTGGGGCTCACGCATACCAGGAGTCTAATCACCACGTTGATTTTTGATAGACCTGTCCGCAAGCCGATCCTAGATCGGACGGTCCTTGCATTTGCGAGGTATCGGATAGAACAGTTAGGCGAATGCGCTCCCACGTCCTTTTCATCAGCGGCCGTTCCGGCGTCGGCAAGTCCACCGCTGCATTGGCCCTGCACGAACAACTCATTGGACACGACGTCCAGCACGCCGTCATCGAGGGCGATTACCTCGACCTAGCCCATCCCGCACCACATGTGGCATTTCCCGCAGACAGCCTCGCCGAGCAGAACCTGGCCGCGATGTGGACCGCCTACCGATCACTGGGTTACCACCGACTCATCTACACCAATACGGCGGCCGTCCTTACACTGTCCAGCTTGGTGGCAGCTCTGGGCGATGATCCACTCGTCACGGCGGTTCTGCTGCGCAGCAGCGACGAATACGCTCGTCCACGGTTGGAGCGCCGAAATCACGGAGCAATCGACCCCTCTCTGATCGGTCATAGTGCCTTTATGGCGAACCTGCTCGATAAGGAAGCTCCGGCCTCCGTGCACCGGATCGATACCGACCAGCTCCAACCGTCAGAGGTGGCGGCCCAACTGCTTGCTCTAACGAATTGGGCGTAACTCCGTCTCTCGCCACGACGCCCTGGGGATCCCTGGCCGGACACGTCATCTGTCCGCCTCGGCACTCCCCGCGTTCCATGGCCTGGCCTTATGCTCGCCGGTCTTCGCGCCGCCATACGTAGATGAGCCACACCGCCAGACCCCATAGGACTCCCGCCAAGATCATGGTGGACGGCGACGCCCCAAAACTGCATTAACCCGCGACGGCAACAGCAAGTAGTAGCCAGTTCAAACGACGTTTCCCCCGCTTGATCACGATTTCCTCCCGACCGGGCTCTGCAGCTCTGACCTTTGCTGTCCGCACACTACGTTGTGCCCACAGCTTTAGTGAGCGTGGTCGCCGGCGCAGCTGAAGCCGGAGAATTCTGCGCTGAAGACTGTGCCGATGCTGATGTCTCCGCTATTGATGACGAAGCCGGTGCGGCACATCCGGCAAAAGAATATGACCAGCAATTACCGGACGAATCGGAACATTCGCAGCCGCATGCATCGGCCATGGCCGCCCTTACCGGTGCGTCCGCAGCACCGACCCAAGCCACACCGCAGGCCGGCACAGAGACTGAAGCCGTCGCGCCGCTTTCGGACGACGTTTTGTCGGTAAACGTCACCTGCCATGAAGATAAGCATTACCAATGGAATGTGAATTACAATGCCGGAGCCCCTGAGACCACATATGCGGTCTACGCTGACTACCGGTATGAAACAGGCGGCGGATTCGACGGGGGCGGCGGCTCCTTCTCAGACCCCCTTGCCAGCACCACTGCTGCCCACTATGCGGGAGTCCTGACTACGGGAATTTATGGCATCGGTTCCAGCGGTACTTCGACCGGGCACGCTGGCCCCAATGGGACCCGCGTGTACGTGACCGTCACCGTCAACGGCTACACCCAGGAAGGTTGGGACGATTGCTAGGATTAGGCATGGATAATCTTCCTGAAGGCATTCAAGTATCCTCCAACCATCGCCCAGGCGAGCCTCTGCGCCCATGGGAGGACACCCAGCTCGCCGGCGCCGACCTGACCCTGGCAATCAAAACTGCGCAAGCCGAAGACGCCGTTGTTCGCCTCATTAACGGCGAGGACCTCTCCAAGGATGACATCATCTCCTTCGGACGGCTCAACGCGGTCTGCGTCATGAGATGGTACGAGCCGGTGGTGAACCTGCTCGGCCCGCGCAGCCCTGAGCTGCACCCGAATCATATTGCTCTGATCCGCAAGCACAGCAAGCTCTTCCGCCAGCGGTAGCGATACCAGATTCTCCAGGGGCCCGTTCCGGCAGTTGTCCGGGCTGGGCCCCTTCTCTGTGCAGGAGAACTGCTTCTCGGAGCCAACCCCCCCCAATAATCCCCCGCGCTCTTTGGGGGATTCCCCCCTGTAATCCGCGGTTGGAGTGGGCTTGGCGGCCCGTTGGACGGGCGTCTCAGAAAACGATGGCCGAAGGGGCATCCAGGCGTCCTCCAACGGGATCCATCACCGGGCGCTTTCGAGGGCGGGCCAATGCAGCAATGAGGGATATTTCAGAGCATTCCGTCTGCAGGGACTTCGCTAACCTCGTCGTCATGTAGCACTGGATGCGATCAGAGACAGGTATGCCAACCACACGGCTACACCTGATGAGACCAACGAAAGAAGTGCCACAAACAATGACCAACGCTGCGATCGAATGCCCTCGATGGATGCGTTCAAACTACTGGAGAGGTCGAGGATATTGAGAAGCTCACGGTCAAGGTCAGCCAGCCTGCGTGCATCCTCTGCCTGTCGGTTAGCCCAGTCCTTTAAGAGGCCCTTCTTCGACTTTCCCCAGCGATCGGTTTCGCGTCTGCGGGTCGCCAGCTCGGGTACCACCCACTCATAGCGGTTGGCGCTGGCTGCCAGGGACTGAATGTCACGAGCGACGGTGGCCATGTCGAGGCTTGAGCGGAGAACAGATTCCCGCAGCTTCTTTGCACTTGTAACCGGTCGACGGGAGTGCATCGAGCTTGCCTGGTCTCGAGCACGGGCTACGGCTATTTGCTTGATACGCAGCAACTCGAACAAACCGAAACGAGTGATCAATCCAGGGGCTCCAAAGTCAAGGTCGATCATGATCCCCTGTTCGCTGCGCTCATCACCCCTGTATTTGAACTCATTCTTACGTCCGAGTGCATCATCATATTTGGCAACCATCGCTAAGCCTGAATCGCGCACCTCCCGGTTAGAGGTCTCAAAGGCGTAGTCCATGACCCGTACGCGTTTCCACTCCGGCGAATGAATCAGAGTGAGCGGGCTCTTGTTAAGTCCCAGGGCACGATCAAAATTCATGTCATTACGGTCCCGTTCTTTTCGACTGAACGGATCGAATCTCTGAGTGAATAAAAGGTCGAGTACCGGGTGTGAGGCCCTTGCCTCAATGGCGAAAAGACCCGGAAGCTCGTTCGCAAGCCAATTTCGCCCAGCTTGATGTAGTTCCTCGCGTTTCATTTGAACGGCTTCGAGAGCGACGTACATCCGTTGACGGACGTGCAGGCGCCCTTTGACTCTGCACAGTCGGGGCCGGTACTCCGCCCGCAGAGCGTCGTCGAGCGATGCGGCGGCGGCATCGGTCAAGTCGAAACGAGCGACAACTGCGGTCAGAGCAGATCCAAGGGGCAGCAGCCTAAGAGAAATTGTCTTGAACGGATCGGGCAGACGCATCCGCACCGCGCTTGGAAAGAATCCCTGGTAGTCGTGGCTGACTAGTGTCGCAATGTCTTGCACACCTAGGGAACCGTCTCGCTGGCGTCCTTGTCTAACAGCATCGTCGGCTCCCTCTGTCCGAATGAAGTCCGCCCGACTCCACTTGCGCGATCCGATCCGTCGAGCGAGGTCCTCAGCGTGGCTGGGTGAGTAGTATTCGACCAGCCAGAAATACGGGAGAGACACCTTCTCATCTTCGGGGACAACCACGTTGTACAACGGGTCATGAGGGTGCGCAATCTTTTCCCGGTCGTAATGGTTGAAAATAAGCAGCCAGTTTTGCAGCCGATTGATTGCTCGCCGTGCAGCCTTGGGCATCTTCGCCCAGTAGCGTCGGCCTACGAATAAGACGTTTAGCAACGAATAGGGCACGTCATACCACCGACGTCCCGTACCGATCACGGGCACCAAACGAAACTGCCGATCCACTTCGTCGCGGATACTGCTGTTGATTCCAGCCAGGGGCTCTGCTGTTTCGCCAGAAGCTACCTCACTTCGGCCCTCAGGCGCCGGTGCCTGGTCCGCGACTGGTGAGGCACCTGATTTATCCTCAGAGAAGGCGACGGCGCGTTCAGTTGTCATGCTTTCATCGTATTCTGAGGCCTATTGATTACCGTCTTAACGCGCTTAGGAGTGTGCTCTGAAGCGGAGTGGGCTAATTTGTGGAGCTGGTCTTGCGGTTCAGCCCAGGTCGCGACGGACTTCTGCGGGTCGACGCCTCCAAAGCGGGAAGTTTATATACGCGGCCGCGCTGTTGACTATGTCCGCAAGCCGGTCCCCCACCACGACGCGACCGACCGCACTTACCCACCACGAAGTAGCCGTATACCTGCTTGACCTCGTGATTCGCGTATACCCCGCCCGACCGTATGCCCGGTGAGGGTAGCGCAACCGCTACATTCGGATCCATGAGTGCCCACATCGTCGGTTACGCCCGCGTGTCCACCACCGAGCAGGACCTCACAGCCCAGCAGAACCAACTCGCAGCCCTCGGTGTCCCCGAAGACCTGATCTACACCGACCACGGGTTGACCGGCACCAACCGTGACCGGCCCGGGCTGCGTCAGGCCCTGGCGGCAGTCCGTGACGGGGACACCTTCGTCATCACCAAACTTGACCGTCTCGCCCGTTCCTTGCCCGACGCCCGTGACATCCTCGAAGAACTCACGAAAAAGAATGTGAAGCTCAGCATCGGCGGATCCATCCACGATCCGTCGGACCCCGTCGGACGGCTGCTGTTCAACGTCCTCGCCATGGTTGCCGAGTTCGAATCCGATCTCATCCGGGCCCGCACTCGGGAGGGCATGCAGATCGCCAAAGCCAAAGGCCGGCTTCGCGGCAAACAGCCCAAACTCTCCAAATCGCAGGAAGCACACGTGGTCTCGCTGTACAACGCAGGAGAACACACCACCACGGAGATCGCAGAACTCTTCCAGGTCGCCCGCAGCACGGTGTACCGCATCATCCAGCGAACACACCCCCCAGGCAACTGACGCGCCGGTCGGTTCATCCCCTCCCCCACACCCATGACTAGGCTGGGGGAATGGCAACAGTAATTCTCGTGCGGCACGGCCGCACCACAGCGAACGCCTCCGGGCTGCTGGCCGGCCGCACCCCCGGCGTCTCCCTCGACCAGACGGGCCGTGACCAGGCGGCCGTCACCGGGGACCGGCTCGCCGCCGTACCCCTGGTCGGCGTGGTGTCGAGCCCGCTTGAGCGGTGCCGGCAGACCGCACAGCTCATTCTGGACCGCCAGCAGGGCGCTCCGCATGCGCCGATTGAAGCTGACCTTAACGAGTGCGATTACGGCTCCTGGCAAAACCGCACGCTCGCTGATCTCGCGAAGGATGAGCTGTGGCCGGTGGTGCAGTCCCAGCCCTCCGCCGTCACCTTCCCCGGCGGTGAGTCCATGGCTGCGATGCAGGCCCGGTCGGTGGCCGCCATCCGGCGCCACGACGCGGCTTTCGAAGCCGAACACGGGCCGGGAGCGGTGTGGGCGGCGGTGAGCCACGGGGACATCATCAAGTCGGTCCTGGCCGACGCGCTCGGCATGCACCTGGATCTCTTCCAGCGCATAACCGTGGGCCCGGCCTCCGTGTCGATCGTGCACTACGGCAAGGGCCGCCCCACGGTTTTCGCGACCAACACCGACGCCGGGGACCTGTCCTGGCTGGCGGCCAGCACGGCGCCGGGCGACGCTCCGGTCGGCGGTGGCGCAGGACATACGGCGCCACCGGCCCAATGAGCCTAGAGTAGTCCTATGCCTACAACCGTTCACGAGTTCGCCTGGCCCGACCGCGTTGTCGTCGGCACTGTCGGCGTTCCGGGTCAGCGCACGTTCTACCTGCAGGTACGCACCGGGAAACAGATCGTCAGCATCGCCCTCGAGAAGCAGCAGTCGGCCCAGCTGGCCGAGAAGATCGACGAGATCCTCGACCAGCTCATGACCATCGAAGGCAATCCCTTTCACGTTCCCGCAAGCACACCCATCGAGCTCGTCGACAACGACGATCTCGAGCCGGTTCAGGAGCAGTTCCGCACCGGGGTGTTGAGCCTGGGCTGGGATCCCACCACGGCCCAGCTCGTCATCGAGGCCTATCCCCTCGAAGAGGTTGACCCGGACGACGACGGCTTCCTCGAAGAGGATGACGACGCCGATCCCGCCGAGGTGCTGCGGGTCAGCATGCCGGTGGGCACCGCCCGGGCCTTCGCGAAGCGCGCGCGGGAAGTGGTGGGCGCCGGGCGTCCGATCTGCGTGATCTGCGGTCAGCCGATCGACGCCGACGGGCATACCTGCACCTTCCCCGAGGCCTGATGCCGGCGTCGGACCTGGGAACCGCTGAGCTGACGCTTACCGGCCGCATCACGACGGCGTCGAACGCCACCTTTCTGGGCTCCATTGGCGGTGCCGCCGTCGTCTACAAACCGATGGCGGGCGAGAAGCCGCTGTGGGACTTTCCCGACGGGTTCCTGGCGCACCGGGAGGTGGCCGCCTACCTGGTGTCGGAGACCCTGGGCTGGAACATCGTGCCGCGCACCTTCCTGCGGGACGGCCCGCTGGGCGAAGGAATGGTGCAGCTCTGGCAGCACACGGACCCGGAGCAGACCGCGGTGGACCTGGTGGCTGCGGACGACGTGCCCGGAACCGGCTGGAAAGAGGTCCTTGAGGGTGAGGACCAAAACGGACGGATCGTCGCCCTCATTCACGAAGACACGCCGGCGCTGCGACGGATGGCAGTGTTCGACGTGCTGGTCAACAATGCCGACCGCAAAGGCGACCACATCCTCGCCATGGGCGGCGGCCACCGGTACGGCGTGGACCACGGGCTCACCTTCCACAGCGACCACAAACTGCGGACGGTGCTGTGGGGCTGGATCGGCGAAGAGTTGACCGCCGAGGAACTCGAGGGCATCGACCGGATCCTCGAGGGACTGCGGGGGAAGCTGGGCTCGGAGCTGTCGGAGCTGCTCACGGCCGAGGAAATTGCTTCGCTAGCCGCGCGCTGCGCGCGGCTGCGCTCGGCCGGACAGTTTCCGGCGCCGAGCGGCGGAATGCCCGCGGTGCCCTGGCCGCTGTTCTAACGGCCCTCCCGGCGCAGGACCTCACCGGCTACGGTGGATGTGCCATGGATCTTTTCAGCGCCGAGGGATACGAATTTGCGCGGCAGGTGCTGCAGCGCGGCATCGCCGCCGTGTTTCTGATCGCCTTCATCTCCGCCGCTAACCAGTTTCCGGCGCTGCTGGGTGAGCGCGGACTGCTGCCCGCACCCCGGTTTCTGGCCCGGACCGCCGGCCGCGGCATCCCCACCCTGTTCCGTTGGCATTACTCGGACCGGTTCCTGCTGGCTGTTGCCTGGACCGGCGCCGCCGTCGCCGCCCTGCTCGTTGCCGGGCTTCCCCAAACCGGTCCCCCGTGGCTGCCGATGGCAGCCTTCCTCCTGCTGTTCGGGCTGTACCTTTCCATCGTGAACATCGGCCAGACGTTTTACGGCTTCGGCTGGGAATCACTGCTGCTCGAGGCCGGCTTCCTGGCGGCGTTCCTGGGCTCCAACGAGGTGGCTCCTCCGGTCACGGTGCTCTTCCTCTTCCGCTGGCTGGTCTTCCGGCTGGAGTTTGGAGCCGGGCTGATCAAGATGCGCGGGGACCGGGTGTGGCGGGACCTGACCGCCCTGTATTACCACCATGAAACCCAGCCAATGCCCAATCCGGCCAGCTGGTACTTCCACCACCTGCCCAGACCCCTGCACAAGGCCGAGGTGCTGGGCAACCACTTCGCCCAGCTGGTGGTGCCGTTTTTCCTCTTCTTTCCGCAGCCGGTGGCGGGGATTGCCGCGGCCGTGGTGATTCTCACCCAGCTGTGGCTGGTGCTGTCCGGGAACTTCGCCTGGCTGAACGTGCTGACCATCCTGCTCGCCTTCAGCGCAGTCGCCGATTCCAACCTGTCGGTGCTCTTTCCTGCGGTGTCCTTTGCCGGCCCGGACCCTTCCGCCAACCCTGTCTGGTTCACCGTCGTCGTACTGGCCGTGACGGCCCTGATGCTCTATTGGGCGTGGAAGCCGCTGCGGAATCTGTTCAGCCGCAACCAGCTGATGAACGCCAGCTTCAACCGCTGGCACCTGTCCAACGCGTACGGCGCGTTCGGCAGCATTACCCGATCCCGCAACGAGGTCGTGATCGAGGGAACCCTGGATGATCCCGGCGCGGACGCCCGCTGGCTGGCCTATGAGTTCAAGGGGAAGCCCGGCGACCCGTCACGGCGGCCGCGCCAATTCGCCCCGTACCATCTGCGGCTGGACTGGCTGATGTGGTTTCTGGCGCTGGGTGCCTCCGGCGGTTCCTGGTTTCCGGTGCTGCTGCAGAAACTGCTCGACGGCGACCGCCGCACCCTGGCGCTGCTGCGCACCGACCCCTTTGCCGGGACGCCGCCCCGGTGGGTGCGGGCGAGGGTGTACCGCTACCGGTTTTCGACTCCCGCGGAACGCCGGGCCGACGGCGTGTGGTGGGTGCGCGAACCTGCGGGCTTCCTGACCGGACCCGTGCGGCGAATCGGTGCCTGAGGCCTACCGTTCGGCGCGCTGCAAATGGCAGACTTGCCAGCATCACCAGCCGGCAACCCGGATCACTGCGGATGCGAGGAGCACTGACCATGACTCCAGTGGGATCCCTGCCGAGGACTTTGGCAGCCCTGGACCGGGGCGGCCTCCAGTCCGAGGACCGCACCCCCGTGGTCTTCATCCACGGACTGTGGCTGCACGCCACCAGCTGGGATTCCTGGGTGGAGCTCTTTGAGGAACGCGGCTATGCGCCGTGGGCTCCCGGCTGGCCGGGTGAACCGGAAAGCCTTCCGGCCGCCAATGCCTTTCCGGGTCCCATGGCCGGAACCGGCGTGGCCGAGGCCCTGAGCCATTATGAAGAACTCATCGGCAGGCTGCCCCGGCCGCCGGTACTCGTGGGGCATGCCTTCGGCGGGCTGCTCGCCCAGCAGCTCCTGGCCCGGGGGCTGGCCGCAGGTGCGGTTGCGGTGGCGCCCGTTCAGTTCCGCGGTGTCCTCCGGCTTCCCCCCGTCCAGATGGCGTCCCTGCTTCCCGTGCTGCGGAACCCTCTGAACGTCCGGAAAATTGTTCGCCAAACCCCGCAGCATTTCCGACGGGACTTCGCCAACGCCGTTTCGGAACGCGAGTCCAATGACATGCTGGCCACCTGTGTCATGCCGGCACCCGGACGTCCGCTGTTCCAAGCTGCGCTGGCAAACGTAAATCCGCGCACCCCGGTCCGGGTGGACACCACTGTGGACAGGGGGCCGCTGCTGCTGGTGGGAGCGGGCCGGGACCGGGTGGTTCCGGCGTCGGTGGTCCGGGCCGCCGCCCGCCGCTACCGAAGAGCAACCTCACCCACCGAGTACATGGAGATCGAAGGCAGCGGTCACTCGCTGGTCATCGATCACAGCTGGCAGATTCTGGCGGAAACCGTGCTCGCGTTCCTGGACCGGCACGGGCTCTCGCCGGAATCGGCGGACGGCTAGCAGCCCGGTCTAGATGTACCCGGCCATTAGGTTGGTAGCAGGCGGCTGATGGGTGGTTTGCCTCCGAGTGCGCTGTGGCGTCGTTCATTGTTGTAGTGCTCGAGCCATGGCGCAAGTGCCGCTGCCCGCTCGTCGTTGCTGGTGAAGATCCGTCGGTAGGCCCATTCGGTGGCCAGGGTGCGGTTCAGGCGCTCCACCTTGCCGTTCTGCCAGGGGCAGTGCGGTTTGATGAACTTCTGCGTGATGTCGTAGGCGGCGCAGAGATCACGCAGCGAGTAGCGGTAGGCCCAGGCGTTGTCGGTCATCAAGCGCTCGATCCGTGTGATGCCGTGTGAAGCGAAGTAGGTGATGGCACGTTCCAGGAATCCCGCGCAGGTCGGTCCCTTCTCGTCGGGCAGGATCTCGCTGTAGGCCAGCCGGGAGTGATCATCGATCACGGAGTGGACGTAATCGTAGCCGACTTTGATCTGCTTGCGCGCGTTCGTGGAACCCATCTGCCGCCCGTGGGCCTTCCAGCCGCCGCCGTCGGGGATCTTGCCGAGCTTTTTGACGTCCATGTGCACCAGCTCGCCGGGCCGTTCGCGCTCGTACCGCACCGCAGTGGCCTTCGATGAGCGGATCACCTCTCCGGTGATCGGGTCGCAGTCACGCAGGAAGGCCGTGCCATGGCGGCGAAGGATCCGGGATACCGTTCGCGCCGGGACGCCCAGCATCGGTCCGAGCACGTCGGGCCCGGCGCGATGCTCAGCGCGCGCGGAGAGGACCTTCTGCTCAGTGTCGGTGCTGGTGCGCGTTGGCATCGTGTGCGGCCGGGAGGATCGTGTGGCCAGCCCTGCTTCGCCTTCAGCGTCGTAGCGGTCGATCCAGGTCTTCACGCACTTGCGTGAGACACCCATAGCGGCCGCGATATGGGCCTGTTTCCAGCCAGACTGGTGGCGATGGACGATCAGCAGCCGGCCATAAACGGTCAAACGGGCACTACTGTGGGACACGAGAACCTCCGGGTTGGAGCGGGCCTTTGACAAGCCACATCCCATCCGGAGGTTCTCCTTCGTTCAACCAGACACGCCGCTACCAACGTCCTGGCCGGGTACATCTAGACGTTGACGTCAGGCTTGGTGACCACCGTATGCGTTGCGTGGTCGTACAGGAACGTCAGCGGACCGCCGTCGTGCGCCATGTCCATGTTGGCGCCGTCCCGGTGACCGTGCCGCCCGTAGTTCTCCTCCCAGGATCCGTCCAACGCCACCTTGTATTCGTAGTGTCCCGCGGGGAGATCTGCGGTGAGCTTCCAGAGCTCGTCATTGCGGTCAAAGGTAAGCTGCAGGCCGGCCGGGTCCCAGTCGGCCTGGCCCAGGGCGCTGCCCAGGGTACCGGCAATAACGACGGCGCCCGGCTGCGGAAAGGAGGGTTCGGGCCGTTCGGTGCCCGCATGGGCGCCGTGGTGTTCCTGCGGAACTTCCGGCACGGCCACGGAATCCTGCAGTGCCTCTTCCACGACTTCCTCCACCTCAGCTGCTGCGGGCGAGGCGGCGGCCGGAGCAACTGCCTTGCCGTTCATGGCGGCCAGCAGATCGGCGGTGTCCGGGAAATCCTGCAGGGCGCGGCGGCCGGAGGCGGTAATGCTCCAGCCCGCCCGGCCTTCCTTGGTGATCCAGCCGGCTTTGACCAGCTTGCCGGTGGCAGTGGCCAAGGCACGTTCTCCGCGTGCGGCGCCGCTGGCCAGCGTCTCGGCTTCAGTCCCCGTCAACGGCACGCGGGTCACGGCGGCGGAGAGGACTTCTCCCCTGCTGATCCGGCGCTCGGCGGACGGATCCTCCGCAGCCAGGACTTCCAAGACTGCCTTGAGCCTCAGTGCAGTGTTTTCAATGCTGTTCTTCGCCAACGTCTCTCCTTCGTTTCAACGTGCAGATCCTTCACTAAGCTTACTGATCGCCGCAGAGGCTACCGGACCGGAGCGGCCCCGGACACACTGGCGCCGTGCTGCAACGCGTGTGCCAGCGCGTCGAAATTCCCGGTGGCCAGCGGAACACAGGCAGCATAGGCCTCGATCAAGGCCGCCTCGACGCTGTTCAGATCAACGGTTCCGGTGTCCTCCGCGGCGCCGGCAGTTTCCGGATTCCAGTCCAGGCCCAATGCGGAGTAACACTCGGTCAACACACGCCGCAGCGGAGCTGCGTCCTGCACCACAAACACCGAGGAAAAGAGCCAGGCACCGGACACCACGCGCTGCGCCGTGCCAACCAGCTTGATTTTCCTGCCACCGCCGGCGGTGCCGTGGACGGTGAACTCCCCCGGGCAATACTCCCCGGAGATTTCTCCCACTGCGGCATCGGCGCCTGCCCGCCGCAGAGCTGAGGCATACATTTCGCCGAAGGCAGCGAATCTTTCCCGGGAACCGGTCACCGCCTCTGTTCCTGGTTCCACATGATCCAGAATGAGGCAGCCTTGGTGGTAGGCCGCAGCCCGTCCGCCTGCCTTGCGCACCAGGGGCTCGAAGCCCTGCAGCCGGCAGGCCCGGGCGGCGTCGTCGAACCCGGGCAGGCGCGCGTCGCGCTGGCCCAGCGCCACGGTGGGCTGCGGCCGGTATACACGGAGCGTCGGGCCCAGCTCCCCTTGCTTGGCCGCGGCCAGCATGGCCAGGGCAAAGTCCAGATCCTCCGCAGCGCCCAGGCTTTGATGCTGGCGCACCACCGTGAGCGGTGTCGCAGCCCCGCCGGCTGGACCGAATAAGTCGCCGGACATGGTTCTAGGCCTGCCCGCCAAGCCGGCGCACGGTCAGAATCTGTTCACTGCGGCCAAAGGGCCCCTCGCTGTCATGCAGCACCGAGGACGTCAGGCCAATGCCGTCCGTTCCAAACGTGACCCGGGTGTCCAGCCCCAGCCACTCTCCCCGGGGCTCCCGGTGAAGGTGGATCTGCAGGTCGACGTTGGGGAACATGTAGCTGTCCCCGCCCGGCGGAACCCTTGCCGCAATGCCGTTGGCAGTGTCCACCAGGCCCACCATGCGCACCAGGTCCGACGTTGTTTCTCCCTCCAGCATGGAGTAGGGCGTGCGGATCCACACCTGCCCGCGGCCCGGGCGCAGGCCCGGCACGGCGCGGAAGTCCAGGGACCCGATGAAGTCCCCCGGCCACGCGGTCATTCCCCGGGCCTCTTCCAGGCCGTCGGGTCCGGGCATCGGCGCATCCTCCAGGGCTGCCACTTCGCCGGTGGAACCCAGCGCCAGCCGCCAGGCGGTGGCCCGCACCGCCGTCCGGCCGCCGGCAATCAGTTCAGCTTCCAGCAGTTCGATGGTGCGGCCGGGGCGCAGGACCTTGGTCCGCACGTCGAAGGTGCCGCCGGGGATGACGCCGAGGATGTCATAGCTGATCCTGGCCAGGCGCATGTCCGGGCGGGGGCTGCACGTTTCCAGCGCATGGGCGAGCAGGCCCGAGACGGGAGCCATGTGCTGCTCGCTCTCATTCCAGGCGCCCTGCGTATGGATGGTGGATTCAAAGGTTTCCTCGCCCAGGGCGCGGTAATACGACTCGGCCACAGATGTGCCCTCCTTGGTTCAGGTTTGTGCTTCAGGCTACATCAGCGGCGGCCCGGAGGTGCCTGAGTCAGTACTGGCTGAAGGCAGCCGTGGCGGGGTCCGCGCCGATCCTCCTGCCGGCGTCGAGCTCGTTGATCTGCTCCATGTCGCGGGGCGAGAGCTCCAGGCTCACGGAGGCGAGGTTCTCCCGCATCCGCTCCGGAGTGGCCGTCTTTGGGATGGCGATGTTGCCGGACGCCAGATGCCAGGCCAGCACCACCTGGGCCGGTGTTGCATCGTGGCGCCGCGCAATATCAATCACGGTGCTGTTCGCCAGATCCTCGCTCTGCCCCAGCGGGCTGTAGGCCTCAACCGCCATGCCGTGGCGGCGGGAAGCATCTGCGAGCGCCCGCTGCTGGAAGGTGGGGTGCAGTTCAATCTGATTGACAACGGGCGGAACGTTGGCGGCCTGGGTGAGTTCCTCCAGATGTTCGGGGAGGAAATTGGAAACGCCGATGGCGCGGGCCAGTCCGTCGGAATAGATTTGTTCCAGGTCCTGCCAGGCCTGCAGGAACAGTCCCTGCGAGGGAACCGGCCAGTGGATCAGGTACAGGTCCACTTGCTCCAGGCCCAGCGCTTCCCGGCTGTCCTCGAACGCGGGGCGTGCCCGCGCCTGGTCCCCGTTGCGGAGTTTGGTGGTGATAAACAGATCTTCGCGGGCAATGCCGGATGCTGCGACGGCGGCGCCCACTGCTGCTTCATTCTTGTAACCGGCTGCCGTATCGATGTGCCGGTAGCCGGCTTCGAGGGCACTTTCGACGGCTCCCTGGGTGCTCTGCGGGGGGATCTGAAATACTCCGTAGCCGAGCTGGGGAATGCGGACTCCGTTGTTCAGGTCCAGTCCCGGGACATGTTCATGCGTCATTGGAGTGCCTTTCGTTGCGTTTGGCCTCCACCCTATTTCCCGCAGGAACTGTTGGATACCCCTAGTCCGGGGAGTGCCCGGGCGAGCAGAATGGGTCCTGCGCCCGCGGTCCCGATGCCGCGGGCCGGCTGCTCAGCCACCGACCACCCCGAGTGAGGATTCCTCCATGCAGTACACCCATCTGGGCCGTTCCGGCCTCAGCGTCTCCCGCCTGTGCCTTGGCACCATGAACTTCGGCCCCAAGACCGAGGAAGCGGACGCCCATGCCATCATGGACTCCGCCCGGGAGGCAGGCATCAACTTTTTTGATACCGCCAATGTCTACGGCTGGGACAAGAAGGGCTGGACCGAGGAGATTGTGGGCCGCTGGTTCGCCAAGGGCGGGGGACGTCGTGAAGACACCGTGATCGCCACCAAGCTGTACGGTTCCATGAGTGAGCGTCCCAACGACACGTTCCTCTCGGCGCTGAACATCCGCCGGGCGCTGGATGCCAGCCTGTCGCGGCTGCAGACCGACTACATAGACCTGTACCAGTTCCACCACATTGACCGGAACACCCCGTGGGACGAGATCTGGCAGGCCATGGAGGTGGCGGTGCAGCAGGGCAAGATCATCTACAACGGCAGTTCCAACTTTGCCGGCTGGCACATTGCCCGCGCCCAGGAAGCTGCCCAGCGCCGGAACTTCACCGGACTGGTCAGTGAACAGAGCATCTACAACCTCATCACCCGGGCCGTGGAGCTGGAAGTGATCCCGGCGGCACAGCAGTACGGGTTGGGGCTGCTGCCGTGGTCACCGCTGGAAGGCGGCCTGCTGGGCGGAGTGCTCAAGAAGACCGAGGAGGGCGGCCGGCGCACGGAGGGACGGGCGAAGGAAGCCCTGGAAACCCACCGTGAAGCGCTGGGCCAGTACGAGGATTTCGCCGATGAGCTCGGAGTTGCCCCCGGCGTTCTGGCCCTGGCCTGGCTGCTGCACCAGCCGGCCGTCACCGCGCCGATTGTCGGTCCGCGGATTCAGGCACAGCTCGACGACGCCCTCACGGCCCTGGACACGGACTTGGACGCCGAGGCGCTGGCCAGGCTCGACACCATTTTCCCCGGTCACCGCACCGCGCCGGAGGACTACGCCTGGTAAAGGGCAGCGGGCGGGAGGTTCGCTTGCCTCATTTCCTGCCCGCTACGCCTCCGGCGCGGGGAGGATCAGCTCGGGGCCGTTGTTGCGCACCGAGTTGACCTGGCTGGACACCACACGCGGAGTCAGCACCGGCTCCGGAATGGCATCCAGCAGCTGCTGCACATGGCTGGTTTCCGTGAGCTGCGGATCGAGCCAGTCCGGGTAGAGGTCCGGCGGGACGATCAGCGGCGTGCGGTCATGGATGTGCCCCAGGGCGTCGCTGGCTTCGGTGGTGATGATGGTGAAGCTCAACAGCCATTTGTGTTCATGGTCTTCAGGCAGCGAAGGATCGGGCCAAAACTCATAGAGACCGGCGAAGGCCAGCGGATCCTCCGACGGCGAATACAGATACGTGGGAATCTTGGTGCCGCCGGACTTCTCCCATTCGTAGTAACCGTCGGCGGGAACCAGTGCCCTGCGCTTCACGGCGGCTTTGCGGAACGCCGGCTTTTCCAGGATCGTCTCCCGGCGGGCGTTGATCATCCGTGCTCCGATTTTCGGATCCTTTGCCCACACCGGCACCAGCCCCCACTTGGCCGTGGCCAGCCGGCGGACCGCCCCGGGCCGGCCGCCGTGGTCGTGCTCTGTGCTGCGGCCGATCCGCTCGGTGACGATGCGCACGTTATCGGTGGGCGCCACGTTCCAGGACGGAGCGACGTCCTCCCCCACTGCCTGATCTGCGGCGAAGGCTGCCACCAGGTCCGATGTTGCTTTCGCCATCACGTATCGTCCGCACATGGTCCCATTGTGCCTGCCGCAGCGGGAACTCCAGAGCATCCAGCCATTCGAATATGTGTTCTACTTTTAAGTATGGATCAGGACGCGGCAGCACGGATCGCCGCCCGCTACGCCCGGCGCGCGGAGCCGATTGAACTCACCCCGGAGGAACTGGACTTCGAACACCACCCCGCCGCCACGTCGGTGCCGGGAATTCCCGTCTGGGCCTGGATCCGGTTTCCCAACTGCGCTGAAAGAGTGAAGGGCGAGGCGTGCACCTGGAACGACAAAGCGGTGCAGGTGCTGTGGACCGACGCCGGCGTCCGGCGCGCCACGTGGGTGTGGGCATCCGCTGTCACCCGGCGCACCAGCGGCGGCCGGAAGAGCGGGCTCGGCGAGCGAACCGCGGGCACCGGCACTCCGTAGACTGTGTCCGGCAGCGTTGGATCCAGACTGGGAGCACACATGGATATTCTTCTTATCGGCGGTACCGGAGTCATCAGCTCCGCCGTGGCCGAGCATGCAGCCGCGCTGGGCCACCGGGTGACCCTCCTTAACCGCGGAGCGTCAACGGTGCGCCCGGTGCCCGACGGAACCGAGGTTCTTCACGCTGATGTCCGTGACCCGGACTCCGCTGCCGAAGTCCTGACCGGCCGTGAGTTCGACGCCGTTGCCGACTTCATCTCCTTTGTCCCCGAGCAGCTGGCGGCCAGCATGAACCTCTTCCGCGGGCGCACCGGGCAGTACGTGTTCATCAGCTCGGCCTCCGCCTATCAGAAACCGCCGGCCCGGCTGCCCATCCTGGAATCCACTCCCCTGCGCAATCCCTTTTGGCAGTACTCGCGGGACAAGATTGCCTGTGAGGATCTGCTGACCGCCGCCTACCGGGAGGAGGGGTTCCCCGGAACCGTGGTCCGTCCCTCCCATACATATGACCAAACCATGATCCCGCTCACGGGCGGGTGGACGGATCTGCACCGGATGCGCGCCGGTCTGCCGGTGCTGGTCCACGGAGACGGCACCTCGCTCTGGACGCTGACGCACAGCCGCGATTTTGCCCGCGCGTTCACCGGGCTGCTGGGCCGGCCGTCCGCCGTGGGCGACAGCTACACCATCACCTCGGATGAATTCCTGCCGTGGAATGAGGTCTACCGCATCATGGCGGCGGCAGCGGGGGTGCCGGAGCCGCAGCTGGTGCACGTCCCGTCGGACACCATTGCCGCCCGTGATCCCCGCCGCGGGCCGGGCCTGCTGGGCGACAAGTCCCACTCGGTTATTTTCGACAACTCCAAGATCAAGGCCCTGGTGCCGGGGTTCCAAGCCCGGATTCCCTTTGTTGAAGGCGCAGCCGAAATCCTTGCCTGGTACGACGCGCACCCTGCGGAGCAGAAGGTCGACCAAGGGTTCATGACCCTGTCCGACCAACTGGCCGCTGCGGCCGGCTGATGCGCCGGAGGCGGACCGGAAAGACTGGCTAAGACGACCAGCGCTTCATGAATGCGGCCATGGCATCACGGGCGACGGTCTGTCCCGGCCGGTACTCGGATGCGCCCCCAGCCGCGGGCGAGCCGGTTGATGCCCTGCTGGACGCCAGCCAGGAGATTTCCTTATACAACTGGTGGATTTAGTGACATCAGTGAAGGGTGATGCCTTGGGTGCCGTGTATTTCGGTGACCCCTTCAGCCGGTAAAGGAAGGCTGCCACGGCGTCCCTGGACACCCATTGCCCGGGCATCAAAAAGAATTTCCCGGAATTCGGGGCGATGCATCAGCGGCTGCTGCCCCGCGGAAATGTGGAAACTCTTTTGTCCTGCCGGAAGACAGGAATGCAGAAAGAAGTTTTGTCCGCTGTTTTAGGAATGCGGTTAGGCGATGTGATTCCGGCGATTGCGGTGTTCCAAAAGCAGCCTGGCCCCGTTGACCACCAGGGTTTCCACAGGAACCCCTTGCTCCTCGGCCAGCTCCTCCAGCTCCCGTCCCAGCTTCGGCGGGATCCGCAGTTCAATGTTCATGCGTTAAATCGTATCGGCGCCGGAGACCGCCGATGACCGATCGCGAGTTCATTACGTCACCCGGCGCCTGCCTCCGGCGAACGGCGCATCAAACCGCCATTCGCCGGATGCCGGCCGGAGCTGCCTGGAACTTGCTGTCAAAGCGGTGTAGGAAAGCCGCCATCGCGTCGCGCTTGATCGGTTTGTAGGGGCGGAATGTACCGTCACTCCAACCGGTTGAAATACCGGTGGTCTGTGCCTCGGCTGTCCCGTTCCAGACGTTGGAATCGCCCACAAACGGACCGGTGCTGCTGTACTGCCACACGCTGTAGTAGCGCCAGCTGTAGTAGCGCCAGCTCGCGGGCAGCGGACCGGCACCAACCTCGTTGTCGCTGGCGATGTGCAGCAGTGTGACCACCAGTCGGTGATGGTGTAGATCATCGGAGCGTGGACTGTGCGGGCCTTGCCCTGGTTGGAGAACCCCTTGATCCAGCGGACCATCTGAGTTTGGCTCATGTACCAGGTGTTTCCCAGGTTTAAGCTCCATTGCGTTGGCAGCCGAAAACACCATCAGCAGCCCCGCGCCGGTGGTTTGTTTTTCTGCCCTAAAAAGGAGATGTTTCCCCTTCGGGAGCTGGCCGTCTGCACCTCTTGGGAGAGTAATGTCAGCAACACCGGACAAGCTCTCCCCTGCCGGAAACCCTATGAACATTGGAGCGTCATGGCAGCTGAAGTACTGGTCATTATTGGAATGGGCGGCATGGGACAGGCCGTCCTGCGCCGCTCGGGCGCCGGACGCAAGGTACTGCTGGCCGATTTCGACGAATCGCTTTTGGAGACTGTCGTGGCCACCGCGGTCGGGGACGGGTACGACGTCGTTTCCCAGCGCGTGGACGTATCGTCCCGCGATTCGGTGGCGGCGCTGGCCGCAACGGCCGCGGAACTGGGCTCGGTCACCGGCGTCGTGCATACGGCGGGACTCTCTCCCGTCCAGGCGCCGGTGGACGCCATCTGGAAGGTGGATCTGTTTGGTACCGCCCTGGTGCTGGACGAGTTCCAGAAGGTTATTGCACCGGGAGGCTCCGGCGTCTTTATCTCCAGCATGTCCGCGTACATGGTGGGCGGCCAGATTCCCGCTGATGCTCTGGCCAGCCTTGCCGCAGTGCCAACGGATGATCTGCTCCTGGTGCCGTTCCTCGCCGGCATCGACAACCCCGGATACGCCTACGGCATCGCCAAACGCGCCAACCAGGTGCGGGTGCAGACAGCCAGCCTTGCCTGGGGTGCCCGGGGCGCACGGGTCAACAGCATCAGCCCCGGTGTCATTTCCACGCCCATGGGCCAGCAGGAGCTCGCCGGTGAATCGGGTGCGCAGATGCGGGCCATGATCGAAGGATCGGGCACCAAGCGCGTGGGCACACCGGGAGACATCGCCAACGCGGCAGCTTTCCTGCTGGGACACGACGCCAGTTTCGTCACCGGTATGGATCTGCTGGTCGACGGCGGTGCAGTAGCCGCCGTCGACACCGCGCAGCGCGCACGCGTGGCGGACTAGCCACCCCCTGGGCAGCGGTGGATATCCCCAGAACAGCTGCCACGCTTGTCAGCCGATTACCGCTTCCCTACTGTCCCGGAGTATGCCGGGAGGAACGGCACCGGATCGACTGTGAGCAGTTCTACGGGGGTGCAGGTAGTGAATGACGGCATGCGTTATGACATCGATGTGGCCGGGGTGCGGGGAACCCTGCGGGTGGCACAGGGACATTTGGAAGACCTTTCGGTCCAGGACGTCCGCTCGGCGGGCAACGATGTGGAGAACGGACTCGGAGCGAGCAGGACACGCGCTGCGTTCAGCCGCTACGCCGATGAGGTCCTGGTCCGTGACACCGAAGCAACCCTGATCCGCATCCGGAATGCCATTGGCGGAGTGAGCACCGCCATGGATCACTACGTTGCCGCCGACCACACGATGACCGCCGACGCGCTGCGCGCCGCCAGGGCACTGCCCCCGCGTCCGGCCGCCCGGCACCCGTTGTCGGGAAGCGCTGCCGAACAATGATCCTGAATGTGGACTTGAGCGGAAGCGCCCACCTCCCCGACCCCGCGGTTCTGGCTGTCGCTGCGGATAACCTCACAGTCCGTGGCGACAGCTTTGCCAATACCGTGGAAGGCCTTCACGGCAGCTGGCGCGGTGGCCTGGAACAGTCCTATAAGGCGCCCGAGCAGGAACAGGTCCATGCTCTCCTGACAGGCCCCCGAGTCTCAGCCCAGGCGCTGCGCGACAGCACCCACCGAGCCGCGCAAGCCTTGAGGCTGTTCGCGGAGGGCGCCGCCGACGTCATCTCCCGCAGGAAGATGTTGGTTGAGCAGCTGGAGAACTACGGGCGTCAAATCCACGCCCAGGCGGATCCGGCGGTGGACGAAGCGCTGTTCACATCACGGGCCAACACGCTCGCCGACGATTACCGGGACTTGGAGGACGCCTGCATCAATGCACTCGATGCCCTGCAGCGGAACACCACCGATGCTTTCTCCACATACGGTCCGCGGGACCCCCATGCTGACGTCAACGCAGCAACCGCTGCCTACAATAAGCTGGCCGATGGCAGGAGCACGGACCCGCAGAGGAACTTGGGGATGCTTCTGCGCCGCATGGATCTGATGACGCTCGAGGAACTCAACCGGTTCAAGGCGGACAACCCCGGATGGGAACTCGCCGCTGCCCCGGCCGGCCTGGATCCCGAAGCCACCAAGGAGTTGTGGGCATCCCTCCGGCATCCGGAATTCCTCATCACTGCCTTGCCCTTGCTGGTGGGAAATCTTGAAGGAATCCCCTACGTCGATCGGGCGGAGGCAAATCTGCTGGCGCTGGGAGCCGCGGCCGCCCGGCACGGGCTTACTACGGAGCAGGAAGCTGCCTATGCGACCATCAGGAAGTCACTGGTGAGCCCATTTCAACCTCTCAGCCGGTTCCTCATTGCGTTTGATCCCTCCGTCGTGCCGCCGCTGGCAGCTGTCTCCATTGGGAACGTAGATGATGCCGACTATGTCACGGTGAATGTTCCTGGAATGGAGGCCACCAGCGAACGGATGACGGACTGGACGGATGCAGCCCAAGGTCTTTATGACGGGCAGGGAGAGGTGGATGCCAATTCAAGCCATGCTGTCGTCGCATGGATGAATTACTCAACACCCGGCCCGCTCTCGACGTTTGAGGTCTTGCATTCAGATTTGGCCCGTGCCGGCGGAGACCGCCTTGCGGTTTCTTTGACCGGCTTCCACACGGCCCTTGGAGATGGCCCTTTCCTTGCGGTGGCTGCCCACTCCTACGGAACACCGACAGCCGGAAACGGTTTGGCGAATATCGACTTTGAAGTGGACGCTGCCGTTCTGTACGCCTCCGCCGGCATGGATTCGGCCACCCCCGATGCCGAAAACCTCCGCGTGGCAGTGGACTCAGATGGCAACCCGCAGGTCTACGCAACGCAGGCGAGCGCCGACAATTTGGCCGGTTTGGGCATCTTGGGCAGTCAGCTAGCCGGAGACGGGCGTCTCGGAGCAGCGCACTTCCTGTTCGGCGCGAAGGTTTTCAGCTCCGATGGCGATGGCGTGCTCGCTCCGACGGATGAACACACCCCTTTCACAGGACGGGTAGAGGCGATCGAAAGTCAGGGTTACCTGGACCGCGGGACCGAGAGCCTGAACAGCATTTCAAAAATCACCATGGGCCGGGGTGGTCTGGTGGAGGTGACCGGTCCCTTCCCGCGACTAGACATCGAACAGCGAAGACTCACGCATCCCCAGCTGTTCGGCCCTCGGTTCTGACCTTCATTGAACGTAGAGAGAGTCCGCATGCAAACTCATCGTCCTAAACCCATAGCTGCTGCTGCGGCTTTGGGCCTGCTCCTTGCCTTGCCGGCCTGCGCCCCAGCTTCCTCGGAGGAACCCATGAATACCGAACAGTCCAACGCCGCAGCCTCCCAGACGGGAACAACCCAAGCGAGCCCGCGGGAGATCCTGCTCAACATGCTGCGGGTCATGGATGAGCTTGTCCAGCTCCAAGGCGGAGAGTGGACATACGAAGATGACGCTCTTTTTGACCCCACCAGCACCGCGGGTTACTGGGGTATGACCACCTGCGGTGATGACATAAACCGCCAGTACAGCAGCACCGTTATCACCGGGCCAGGGGTCTCCAGCCCGGAGGACGCCGCAACAAGAGCCGCTGAACACCTCGAAGCACAGGGCTTCACCGAAACCAATAAGTTCGAGAGCAGTATCGAAAACAACCGATACATCGTTCAGACACTCAGCCATCCAGACGGTACGTCAGTGGTCTACCACCCCGGGACCGGGCACAGCTCAATCAACGTTCATAGCGCCTGCTCCAGCGACCCGGGCATGGATATGCGGACACTCTAGCCTGCAGGCAAGCAGCCCCAGGTTGTTGGAACTGTTGATGAAAGGCTTCACATGAATATTCGTCCACACGCCGCAGCAACCGCCGCTCTGGGCATGCTCCTTGCCTTATCGGCCTGTGTCCCAGCTTCCTCGGAGGAACCCATGAATACCGAACAGTCCAACGCCGCAGCTTCCCAGACGGGAACAACCCAAGCGAGCCCGCAGGTGATCCTGCTCAACATGCTGCGGGTCATGGATGAGCTTGTCCAGCTCCAAGGTGGAGAGTGGACATACGAAGATGACGCTCTTTTTGACCCCACCAGCACCGCGGGTTATTGGGGTATGACCACCTGCGGTGATGACATAAACCGCCAGTACAGCAGCACCGTTATCACCGGGCCAGGGGTCTCCAGCCCGGAGGACGCTGCAGCAGCCGCCGCTGCACACTTCGCCGCACAGGGCTTCACCGAAACCAATAAGTTCGAGAGCAGTATCGAAAACAACCGATATATCGTTCAGACACTCAGCCATCCGGACGGAAGCGCGGTGTTCTACCAGCCGGGTACGGGGCACAGCTCAATCAACATAGAAAGTGCCTGCTCCAGTGACCCAGGGATGGATATGCGTTCCCAATAAGGGCCCTCAATCCACGCGGTCCGATCCACTCCAAACCAATGCGGTGCTGCCGTAACGGGGCGGAGGCCAACGGTACTCAAGCTGTAATCCGTTGATCAGCAGCGGCGGGGGCACGAAGATCAGGTCACCGTAGTCGCTCCGGCAGCCGCGCAGCACCGGCTCGAGCACCACAGGCTCTGTGCCGGGCGGCGGGCCGGGCAGCCGCATCAGTTCCAGAGCCGTCCGCGCCAACGACAAATGAGCGGATCCGCTCAGTCCACGTGCACGGGCTGCCACCAGAGCGACGGCGGCGGCAGACATCCCCAGCCCGGTGGCGTAGTCCAGAACCTGCACCGGAGGTGCACCCGGGCGCCACTGGCCGGCCCCGCCCGTGCTCCCGTAGAGATGGGAGATGCCAACGGCAGCCTGCACAATACTGTCAAAACCGCGCCGACCGGCCCACGTCCCGTGGTCTCCCCACGCGTCCAGCGAGACCACCGCCAGCCCGGGATAATCAGCACGCAGCGTCGCTGCATCGAGCCCAAAGCGGGACAGCCCACCGGAGCGGTAGGCGGTAAGGACGACGTCGGCCCTCTCCAGCACCTCGCGCAGTCTCCCGTAGGCGTCGGGGTCGCCAAAGTCGGCGACGGCGCTGCGTTTGGAGAACCCGGTGTCCACGTACTGGTCCTCCAGCTCGGGGGTGGCCGGCGGATCCACACGCAACACGTCAGCGCCGAGAGAACCGAGGATCCGGCTGCCCGACGGGCCGGCAATGACCCGGGTCAGGTCCAGAACGCGCAGTCCCGCCAGGATGCCGCCGCGGCCGCTCGGCAGGGATGCCGCCTCCACAGCTTCGAGGTTCAACCGGAGCCAGGGTTGGTGGAGTACGGCGCGCCCCGACTCGGAGGCTGCCCACTGTTCAGGCGTGCGCACCGCCGCGGCCAGACCTCCGTGTTCCGTGACCGCTTCCTCCACTTCCGCAGAGGTGCGCCGGCGCACCTCTGCGTCCACCTCCTCAGGCCTGCTGATATTCAGAGCCGCCAGCAGGGCACGTTCATGGTGCGGATAATTGGCGTGCAGCCGAACCCAGCCGTCGGCGCTGCGCCGGAACCCGGAAAGCGGAGCAAATGCCCTCACCGGATCGCCGTTGACGCGCAGGTGGGCAAACGAAGCAAACGACGCCGCCGCGCCGTCGGACGCAAAACCAACCTGATCCCGGCGGCCGGAGGAAGACGCATACGCGGAGACCGCGGTTGCGAGCGCCTGCAGCGCTCCCAACCCGATGCCTTCGACGTCGAGCCTGCCCGCCCACCACCACCGCGGTCCGGACCGGGCAGCCGCTTCGAAACCGTCCGGAAGCAACGGTGCCAGGCTGCGCCACAGTTCCGGTATGGGGGTCTGAGCCGTCATAAACGAAGTATGCACGTGTTCAGTGCCAGCGCGCAGCAGCGGCCCCACCGCGTCCTGTTAGGGTGGCCCGGACGCGGCACGCGCTATGGAAGGACCCATGAGAGACAACCCCAGCTACGCACTCAACGATGCCGAGGCCATCAAGGAGCTCGTCCGCAGCAACCCCTGGTGCACTTTCATCAGCCACGTGGACGGTCATGGGCTGGTGTCCTCGCACTATCCGGTCGTGTTGGATGAGGACGCCGAGGGGATAGTCCTGCTCAGCCATGTCGGCCGGCCCGATGAGGCCAAACACGATCTGGGGCGGCACGAAATGCTGGCGATCATCCAGGGTCCCCACGGCTACGTTTCCCCCGGTTGGTACCCCGGCGGCCCCGGCGTTCCCACCTGGAACTTCGTAGTCGCCCATCTCTGGGGCACGCCGGAGATCCTGTCGGATGACGAAAACCTTGCCGTTCTCGACCGGCTGGTGGAGCACTTCGAAGCTCCGCTGCCCGAGCCCCACCTGCTGCATGCAACCAGCGAGAACAGCGAGTATGCCCACCGCATTGTCCACGGCACCGTCGGTTTCCGGTTGCGGGTCACCCGGATGGAGGGCAAGGAGAAAATGAGCCAGGGCAAGAGCCCCGAAACCATCCGAAGCGTCATCGACCACCTGGAGCAGCCGGGACCGTACGCCAATCCGCCGCTGGCCGCGCGCATGAGGCAGGCCAACGCGGAAACCCTGAACTGAGCGGCTCCTGTAATCCAGCCCGCAACCGCCCCGCCCCAAAGAGGACACTCATGGACCCGCTCAGCATCCTGCTGAGGAACGCTTCGCTTCCTTCCCGCCCGGGACTGCACGACGTCGCGCTGTGCGCCGGACGCATAGCGGCCATTCGTCCGGCGCAGGGAACTGCACCTGGGCGGGACACGCATGAGGTTCACAACCTCGACGGGCGTTTTGTTCTCCCCGGCCTGTGGGACAACCATGTCCACTTCACCCAGTGGGTGATCCGGCAGCAGCGGCTGGACCTGACAGGCAGCGGCAGCGCCGCGGATGTCCTTGCACTGGTGGCAGCAGCCGTTCCGGCCGGAACCGCCGGGCAAACCCTGGTGGGCTTCGGTTTCCGCGATGCTCTCTGGCCGGACGCCCCCACGCGCGCCGGCCTGGATTCCGTCTCAGGCACGACGCCGGTGGTCCTGATCAGCGCCGATCTGCATTGCCTCTGGGTCAACACTGCGGCAGTCCGCGCCCTGGGCATCGCCGGGGCCGACGGCGGGCTGGTCCGGGAAGCGGAGTGCTTCCGGACACTGGAGAAACTTGAGGATCCGGACGCCATCTCGTTTGAGGCGTACCGGCGGGCCGCCGATGCGGCGGCGCGGCGCGGCGTCGTCGGCATTGTGGACTTTGAAAACGCGGACAACCTGCAACTCTGGCCCGAGCGCGTCCGTCACGGCGTTGATGCGTTGCGGGTTGAGGTCTCCGTGTGGCCGGATCGCCTGGCGGACGCCGTCGGGCTCGGTGTGAAGACCGGCGACGTGCTGGACGAGCGCGGGCTCATCACCATGGGCCCGCTGAAGGTCATCGTTGACGGTTCGCTGAACACCCGTACCGCCTGGTGCTGGGACCCGTATCCGGGGCTCCCCGCAGGCCGGAAGCACTCCTGCGGCCAAAACACAGTCCCGGTGCAGGAGCTGCGGACGCTCATGGCCGCCGCGCGCGACGCCGGCATCGGCGCGGCAATCCATGCCATCGGCGACCGGGCCAACACGGCGGTCCTGGACACTTTCGAGGAACTGGGCATGACCGGGGTGATCGAGCACGCGCAGCTGGTGCGGGAGAAGGACTTTGCCCGTTTCCGGGAGCTGGGCCTGGCCGCCAGCGTCCAGCCCGAGCACGCCATGGATGACCGGGATGTGGCCGACATGTTCTGGCCGGGACGCACCGGCCGCGCCTTCGCGCTGGCCTCCCTGCACCGCGCCGGTGCGCCCCTCCGGCTGGGCTCCGACGCCCCGGTCGCTCCCCTGGATCCCTGGTTTGCGCTGGCGTCAGCGGTCAGCCGGAGCAGGGACGGCCGGGAGCCGTGGCATCCCGAGCAGTGTGTGCCGGCGGTGGTGGCTCTTGCCGCGAGCGCTCGGGGCCGGTCCGGGGTGCAGGTGGGCGAGGTGGCCGATCTTGCCGTCACCGAGGCGGATCCCCTGACCGCGACCGGTGAGAAATTGCGCACCATGCCGGTTTCGGCAACACTGCTCGGCGGCCGGTTCACCTGGCGCGACTTCTGAACGGCAGCCGCCGCCGTCGCTGTTCCAGATAACGACTGGGTCCCTGGATACGACTGGATACCGGGAAACGCTTAGGCAGCTACGATGCCTTCCTCTTCCCGGACGCGTGCGCGTTCATCGGACAATCGGACCCGCCGCACGCTCCACAGGTGGGTCAGGACCAGCAGGACTGCTGCCGCAACCAGCCACAGCGCCAGCTTGAGTCCGTCAGCACCGAAGGACTGGCCGGGGAAGTAGACCATGCTCTGTGCCGCGTGCAGCCAGGCTGCACCGTTCCAGAACGTCCCCAGTGCGGCGAAGAACGGCGGCAGCGTTTCGGCCGTGAAGATTCCGCCGCTGCTGGTGAAGTTGAGCATCACAAACAGCAGCGTGAGGGTGGGCGTGGTCCATTTGCGCAGCACCGGATGCAGGGCGACGCCCAGCAGGGCAATCGTGGTGACGTACAGCCAGGACAGCAGCCACATGCTCCAAAGTCCGTTTTCCAGAATGCCGTAGATCGGTCCGGCGATGATCACTCCGATCCCCGCAATCACCGCGGAGCTGCCGACGACGGCGGCGGCCCGCCACGGAACGGAAACCCGCCCGGCAACAGCAGAGATGGCCACGGCGCTGGAGTAGGCACCGACGCTCAGCCCGACAAGCAGGAAGAACAGCCCCTGCGAGGTTGGATCATGCTCATTCGTGGGAACCACATCCACAATATCCAGCGGCAGATGCTGGTCGAAAGCGAGCGGCTGGAAGATCTTCTTCGCGACCTCCGCCGTTGTCGCGGATGCGGCCGACGCCACGTACAGCGTGGCCTCATCCTCGCCGGGTTCGTAGGCTGCCGAGATTTCGCGGTCGGTCAGCAGCTGGCGGGCCGTTCCGGCGTCGGACACCACACGGACATCAAGACGACCGGGCTCAGCATCATTGAGCCGCTGGGCGAAGACCTCAGCGGAGGTTTCAGAACCAATGATGCCGAGGGAAAGATGGTTGGGTTCGGGTTCATGGAAAGCGCCCAGATAGGCCAGTCCCATCCCCGTGGCCAGGAAGAACGGAATCAGGAGGTGTACCCCCAGGTCCTTCCAGAAGGAGGCAGAAGGGACGGAACCGCCACGCCCCGGCCGGGTTGGTTTCACCGCCGGCTGCCCAGATCGAAGCGATTCGGGTGACGGTGCGGAAATTGACGGGTCGGGCATGGGACCTCTCTGGGTTCAGTGCGGAGAACTCCGACGTAAGTTGCACTATGCAACATCCCATTGTTGCATAGTGCAACACCAGCCCGGCGCCGCGGCGTTCCTTCCCTCGAAGAAGGTAAGTTGGAGAAGTGGCACAACAGGACAGGTCCAGGGACACTGCAGTGGGAGACGTCTACGACCAGATTGACGCGATTTACCGGCGGGCCGTCGCACGCTCGCGGCGGATCAACGCGCCGCTGACCCAAGTGGAACAGTCCCTGCTGGCTTTCATCGGCAGCAACCCCGGGTGCCGCGCCACGGACATCGCCTCCGCCTTCTCATTGAACCGCTCCACTGTCTCCCGTCAGGTGCATGCCCTGGCGGAGCTTGGTCTGGTGGTGGAGGGCGACGACGGCGACAACCAGCCGCGCCGCGGCCGTGCCCTGTCCGTGACGGACAAGGGAGCTGACCGGCTCCAGCGGTCCCTGGCCATTCACCGGGAGTCCGTCCGCAACCGCCTTGAGGGCTGGAGCGAATCCGAGCTGAAGGACTTCGCTGACGCACTGGAGCGGTTTAACGCCGTTGAGGATAGCTAGCAGCCGTCTTACCGCTTTGAAGCCGTAGTCACAGAAACCGGTCAGTAGCCCGGCGCGGCAGGCAGTCCCACGAACTCTTCCAAGGTGGTGCCGGCGTCGTGCATTGTGCGGGCGTGTTCCGTCCCCACGTACCGCAGGTGCCACGGTTCGTGGGCGTATCCGGTGAGGTGTTCGGCTCCCGCTGGGTAGCGGATGATGAAGCCGTAGTGCTGGGCGTTGGACGCAACCCACGATCCCGCCAGGGTTTCGGCGAAGCAGGCTTCCAGGGCGCAGGTCCCGTCCGGGTTGGCGATGTCGACGGCCAACCCGGTCTGGTGTTCACTGTGCCCGGGGCGGGCCGAAATGGCGTCCGCCTCCTCCTGCCCGAAGCTGCCCGTATAGGAGACGTACAGGTGATCCTGCTCATCGCCGGTCCGGAAGCCGCTCACAGCGGACATGAAGACCCCGGTGGCCGCCGCCTCCGCGGTCATCTGCCGGTAGGCCGCGGCGGCCTCGGCGCGCAGCGGAACGCCTCCGGCATCGGAGAGGTCCTGCGGAACATAGTCGGCCGGCAGCGGCCGCTGCTTATTGACGACGGCGAGGGAGCTGTCCGGCGAATCAAAGTCCAGCACGGCAGCAGCGGCGGGCTGCGCCGCCTGCTCTCCCTGGCCGGACCAGGAAAGGTACCCCAGAAGGCAGAGGCACACACCGGCAATGATGGCGATGTGTGTCGTGATGTGCTGACGCGGCATGATGTCCCTCCCCTGCAAACTGTTCCACAACTACCGTGGGTGCCGGGACAGCGACGCGGCGCGATATATCCCTGAGGGTCCACCGGTGTTAGGGTCCTGCCATGCCGCAGCAGCTTCCGCAGGGAAACACCTTTGACCACCGCCGCTCCAGCGACGGTGAACATGTCGGCTACATCCACATGACAGACGACGGCGCTTTCATACCGTTTGATCTGTTGCACCGGCAGCGGGCGGAGGCGTTGGAACTGGAGGAGGCGGAGAATCTCCTGGATGACCTCGGCCTGGCGATGTTCGTGGAGGATTGGTGGCTCGATCTCGACGGCGAACAGGTGCCGGTCCTCATCCGGGAAGTCCGGCGTGACCGGGTGTCCGTGGCTTTCACTGCTTCCGGCGCCATCGCCAAGGCCGCCGATATGACCACGTCCATCGACATTCTGTTGCCGACGGACCGGCTGCACCAGGCGAAGGGGATGGAGGCGTGAAATGAACTCCTACCTGGTCCTCCTGCGCGGCATCAATGTGGGCGGCAGGAACAAGATCCCGATGAAACCGCTGCGGGAGCATCTTGAGGATCTGGGATACCAGCAGGTGTCCACCTACATTGCCAGCGGAAACGTCCTCGTTGCCTCACCCGATTCCCCTGAGCAGGTGGGACGAGAGATCGAAGCGGCTCTGGTGGAGAAGTTCGACCTGGACGACGAGCTCATAAAGGTGCTTGTCCTCAGTCCGGAGCAGCTGCACAGCGTGATCGACTCCAGGCCTGAGGGGTTCGGCGAGCAGCCGGAGATGTACCATTCCGATGCCATTTTCCTCATGGGCATCGACGCCGAAACTGCAATGACGGCGTTTCGCCCGCGGGAGGGTGTGGACCATGTCTGGCCGGGCGACGGCGTCATCTATTCACAGCGCCTCAGTGCTGAACTAACCAAAAGCCGGTTGAGCGCGGTCATCGCATCGCCGCTGTACAAGTCCATGACCATCCGCAGCTGGAACACCACCATGAATCTGCGGGACCGCCTCACTCCCGAATAGCAGCAGGACCGCTGCGCGTCCGCCGTAGGTGCGAGCGGTTAGCGTAGAGAACATGAGCTACGAATACGACGTGGAGATCCTCCACCTGCTCGTCTCCGGCGCCCACGCCTATTTCGGCCGCGCCCGGGACGGTGCGGCCGACGTCGCCACCACCGATGCCGAGCGGGTGGAGGTAGTAGCGGGGAAGGGAATTGTGGGTGACCGGTTCTTCGGCAAGGCGGCCCACATGGATGCTGCCGTCACCCTGTTTGCGGTGGAGTCCCTGGAGGCGATCGCTGCGGAACTCGGAGCTGAGCCCTTCGACCCGCTGCTCCCCCGCCGCAACGTGGTGCTCCGCGGCGCCGAACTTGCACCTCTCATCGGGCAGGACTTCACCCTCGAATCAGCCGCGGGCAGCGTTGCTTTCCATGGAGGCCGGCACGCGCACCCCTGTGCCTGGATGGATACGGTTCTGGCCCCCGGCGCGCACAAGGCGATGCGTGGCCGGGGCGGTCTGCGCTGCCGGCCACTGACCAGCGGAATCCTCCAGCGTGGGCCGGCGGTGCTCGTAAGCCCCGTTCCGCTGGAACCCGCCCGGGCTCACGTGCCCTCGATGCTGCGCCCCGGCCGGTTGCCCTAGCGCCGGACTTTACGTTTCGGTCGGCGGGTCCTCCCCCACCAGTCCGTCGATCGATTCCCTGATCAGGTCCGCATGCCCCACGTGGCGTGCATACTCTTCGATCAGGTCAATCAGCATGCGGCGAAGGCTCCCCACCTCCCCGCCGGCTGCCGGCAGCAACTGGTCGAGCCCTCCGTTGTCCAGCGCCTCGGCAAGGCTTATTCGGGAACGCGCTGCGGCATCGTTCCACAGGCGGTAGAGATCCTCGGGACTGTCGTTGGCGGCAGTGCGCCAGTCCCAGTCTCGATCGTTTTCCCAGTCCACGGTGTTCCATGGAGCGCCCGGATCCCGGCCTGAAAGGCGCCAGGAGAAGTAGATGTCCTCAACCCCGGCCAAGTGCTTAATCAGCCCGCCCAGCGTTATGGCTGAGGAGCCCAGTCTCACGGCCAGTGCTTCGGCATCAAGACCGGCTGTCTTCCAGGCAAAAGTTGCCCGCTGCCGGTCCAGGGAGCCTGCAAGGGTTTGCGCTTCGGTTCCGGCCAGCGGCGGCTCGTTCCGGCGGGCGGTGTTGTTGTCGGTCACGAAGCCAGAGACTAGACCAGTGGAGGGACACGGTCCATAAGTGCTACGGCTCTTCCCGGGGCATGCACGCGGGTTCTATGAGCTCAGGTTTCCGGAAAGTTGCGCTCTCAGTTGCTCGTTTTCAGAGGTCCATTGCCTGAGACCTACAACAATCTTATCCAAGAAGTCGTCAACCTCGTCTTGCGAATAGCCTTCGCGGAATCTAGTGGGAGGGAACTTCTGCTTGACTACCTGTTCAGCGGTCAGAATTGGTTCAGCAATAAAGGCAGGTTCGCTCAGGGGGTTGACCTTTTTCAGCTGAAGGCGTTCATTTTCCTCTTGAAGCCGCTGGAATTCCCGGATGGCTCTGTCCAGGAGGTCATCAACCTCGTCTTGGTCATACCCCTCCCTGAATTTTGTTGGCTGGAACCGCTTGGAAACAACTTCCTCAGCTGTCATGGCCGGTTTCATCTTGGGCTTCGTTTTGGGCTTCTTCAGAGGCGCCGTCTTAGCATCAGGCACCCCCTTTCGTTTGAAGGACCTCCATATAAAAACAACTAACAAGACCACTGCAACAAGTGCCACAAAAAGAACTACATTGCCGCCATCTTCGTTGTCACCCTGAGCAAACAACGCCAGATTCTCAAAAGACATGGGTTTCCAATTCTCGTTGGGATCATGCGTGCTCAGAAGTGTTCATCCCTAATGAACCGAGCCTGAGGTTAGCAGTTTTGTAGTCTCCTTCCAACCAAAGTGCCGAAAAAGTTCCTCCAACCATGGACCGCGCCAACAGGAAATCCTTGCCATATCGATTCCCGTTAAAGACCACAGCACCGGACACTTTGGTCCGATGCTGCGGTAATGGTGCAAATTTACATAAAGACTAGAAGTCCCAGTCGTCGTCTTCCGTGTTCACGGCCTTGCCGATCACGTAGGAGGAACCGGAACCGGAGAAGAAGTCGTGGTTCTCATCCGCATTCGGGGAGAGTGCGGACAGGATGGCCGGGTTCACGTCCGTCACGGTGGACGGGAACATGGCTTCGTAGCCCAGGTTCATCAGTGCCTTGTTGGCGTTGTAGTGCAGGAACTTCTTAACGTCCTCCGCCAAGCCGACGCCGTCGTACAGGTCATGCGTGTACTGGACTTCGTTTTCGTACAGCTCGAAGAGCAGTTCGTACGTGTAGTCCTTGATCTCGGCCTTGCGCTCCTCGGAGGCGCCTTCCAGGCCCTTCTGGAACTTATAGCCGATGTAGTAGCCGTGTACGGCCTCGTCACGGATGATGAGGCGGATCAGGTCGGCCGTGTTTGTCAGCTTGGCCCGTGAGGACCAGTACATCGGCAGGTAGAAGCCGGAGTAGAAGAGGAAGGACTCCAGCAGTGTGGAGGCCACCTTGCGCTTCAGGGGGTCATCGCCGCGGTAGTAATCCGTGACGATGTGTGCCTTCTTCTGCAGGTTCTCGTTCTCGGTGGACCAGCGGAAAGCCTCGTCGATCTCCTTGGTCGAGCACAGGGTGGAGAAGATCGAGGAGTAGCTCTTGGCGTGGACGGATTCCATGAACGCAATGTTCGTGTAGACCGCTTCCTCGTGCGGGGTGAGCGCATCGGGGATCAGGGAGACGGCGCCAACAGTGGCCTGCATGGTGTCCAACAGGGTCAGTCCGGTGAACACGCGCATCGTCAGCTGCTGCTCTTCCGGGGTGAGCGTGTTCCAAGACTGCACGTCGTTGGACAGCGGCACCTTTTCCGGCAGCCAAAAGTTGTTGACCAGGCGGTTCCAGACTTCCACGTCCTTATCGTCCTGGATCTTGTTCCAGTTGATCGCCTGGACGCTGTCGATCAGCTTGATTTTCTCTGTCATGACTCCGATTCGCTTTCTGAAGAGAGACGTGGGTTGGCTGAGTCCTCGACGCAGTACCTGCAGTCGGCTTTCTCTACGCCCTTATTTGAGTGATATCTGGTGTGGGCACTGCGGCGGCTGGACGGCATTGGGCGTCCAGCCCTGACCGCAGACATCTTGGCCCGGGTTTCTTCGCTGGCCTTTTTACCGAAGTTCGGATTTCCGGCACCGGTCCTTGCATCGGAAAGCGCTTTGCGTGCCTCCGGCGTCATTGAACTTCCGAATCTGGGGTGCTCGGCACCGAACCTGCCGAAGTTTGGATTCTCGGGTCCAGCATACTGGCCCGCCCGCTCCTCAGCCCATTTGAGCCGTTGCTCCGGAGTGTGCGACCGCCCATAGAACGGGTTTGCTTCGCCGAAGCGGCTGAGCCCTTTTCGTCCGGTGGACCTAAGCCGAGCAGCTTCACGCTGCTCGGCCGTCCATAGGACTCCTGTGGGGCCAAGACCACCCTTTGAAAGATTCAGAAGGCGGTGCCCATCCCTTTTCAAGTAGGCAATCCAATCGATCTCTGACTGGCCAAGGTCGGTCAGGTCCCATACTTCCTGCAGTTCATCCGCCCGAACCCCCTGTTGGTCCTGCTTGCGGAGCCAGTCATAGAAGGGGGTCTTGCGGCCGTCCCGAGCACACTTCAGATGCTGAGCGAAACGACGAGCGACGGTCTTGGTGGTCATTCCCACATAGCGGTATTCCCGCTCTCCCTGGAGGCGGACCCCATAGATGTAGCCCGCCTCCGTCGTCGTCGTTTCCACAGCTCTCAGCCTGCCGCTACAACATGCAGCTGACGCAGTTTTCCACCTCAGTGCCCTCCAGCGCGAGCTGGCGCAGGCGGATGTAGTAAATGGTCTTGATGCCCTTGCGCCATGCGTAGATCTGGGCCTTGTTGATGTCACGCGTGGTGGCGGTGTCCTTGAAGAACAGCGTCAGGGACAGGCCCTGGTCCACGTGCTGCGTGGCAGCGGCGTAGGTGTCGATGATCTTCTCGTAGCCGATCTCGTACGCATCCTGGTAGTACTCCAGGTTGTCGTTCGTCAGGTACGGAGCCGGGTAGTAGACGCGCCCCAGCTTGCCTTCCTTGCGGATCTCGATCTTCGCGGCCACCGGGTGGATGGAGGAGGTCGAGTTGTTGATGTAGGAGATGGAACCCGTGGGCGGCACAGCCTGCAGGTTCTGGTTGTAGATGCCGTGCTCCATGACCGAAGCCCGCAGCGCTGCCCAGTCCTCCTGGGTGGGAATGTGAATGCCCTGGAACAGTTCGCGCACGCGCTCCGTCTTCGGGACCCATTCCTGGTTCACATACTTGTCGAAGAACTCGCCGGTGGCGTACTTGGAGCGCTCGAAGCCGGCGAACTTGCGGCCGGTCTCGATGGAGAGCAGGTTCGAGGCCCGCACCGCGTGGTAAACCACGGAGTAGAAGTAGATGTTCGTGAAGTCGATGCCCTCTTCGGAGCCGTAGTACACCCGCTCCCGTGCCAGGTAGCCGTGCAGGTTCATCTGGCCCAGGCCGATGGCGTGCGAGGCGTCGTTGCCCTTGGCGATGGACGGAACGGAGCCGATGTGGCTCATGTCCGACACGGCGGTCAGGGCGCGGATGGACGTCTCGATGGTCTGGCCGAAGTCCGGGGAATCCATCGTCTTGGCGATGTTCAGCGAACCGAGGTTGCAGGAGATGTCCTTGCCGGTCTCGGCGTAGGACAGGTCATCGTTGTACGTGGTGGGCTCGGAAACCTGAAGGATTTCGGAGCACAGGTTGGACATGATGATCTTGCCGTCGATCGGGTTTTCCCGGTTCACCGTGTCTTCAAACATGATGTACGGGTAGCCGGACTCGAACTGGATCTCGGCGAGAGTCTGGAAGAACTCGCGGGCCTTGATCTTGGTCTTCTTGATCCGGGCGTCGTCCACCATCTCGTAGTACTTCTCGGTGACCGAGATGTCGGAGAACGGCACGCCGTAGACCTTTTCGACGTCGTACGGGGAGAACAGGTACATGTCCTCGTCGCGCTTGGCCAGTTCAAAGGTGATGTCCGGAACGACGACGCCGAGGGAGAGGGTCTTGATGCGGATCTTCTCGTCGGCGTTTTCGCGCTTGGTGTCCAGGAACCGGTTGATGTCCGGGTGGTGGGCGTGCAGGTACACAGCGCCGGCACCCTGGCGGGCACCGAGCTGGTTGGCGTAGGAGAAGCTGTCCTCGAGGAGCTTCATCACGGGGATGACGCCGGAGGACTGGTTTTCGATCTGCTTGATCGGGGCACCGACTTCGCGGATGTTCGTCAGCGCGAAGGCCACGCCGCCGCCGCGCTTGGACAGCTGCAGTGCGGAGTTGATGGAACGGCCGATCGACTCCATGTTGTCTTCAATGCGGAGCAGGAAGCAGGAGACAAGCTCGCCGCGCTGGGCCTTGCCCGCGTTCAGGAAGGTGGGGGTGGCCGGCTGGAAGCGGCCGCCGATGATCTCATCCACCATCTGCATGGCCAGCTTCTCGTCGCCGCGGGCCAGGTGCAGGGCAACCATGCACACACGGTCTTCGTAGCGCTCCAGGTAACGCTTGCCGTCAAAGGTCTTCAGCGTGTACGAGGTGTAGAACTTAAAGGCGCCGAGGAACGTTTCGAAGCGGAACTTCTTCTTGTAGGCGCGCTGGTAGAGGTCCTTGATGAAGTTCATCGAGTACTGGTCGAGAGTTTCCTTCTCGTAGTACTCGTTCTTCACGAGGTATTCCAGCTTCTCTTCCAGGTCATGGAAGAACACAGTGTTGTTGTTGACGTGCTCAAGGAAGTACTGGCGCGCAGCAGCGCGGTCGGCGTCGAACTGGATCTCGCCGTTCTTGCCATACAGGTTCAGCATGGCGTTGAGCTCGTGATAGCCCAGATCCTTGTAAGCCGCGGGGAGCTCCTTCGAGCTCGTCATGCCGGCTTCTGCGACTGATGCGTCCAAAACTCTTCCAATCCTTCGTTAACTTTGGCGACGTCGTCGGACGTGCCCATGAGTTCAAATCTGTAGAGCACGGGGACCTTGCACTTCGCGGAGACGATGTCCGCCGCGAGGCAATAGGATTCCCCGAAGTTTGTATTGCCGGCGCCGATCACTCCCCGAATCAGGGAGCGGTTGTGCTCGTTGTTCAGGAATTTGATCACCTGCTTGGGAACGGCGCCGCGTGCTGCTGCCCCGGGCTGTGCCGCGGTGCCGCCGTAGGTGGGCAGCAGCAGGACATACGGCCGCTGGGCCAGCAGGGTGGGTTCGGAGGTGTGCAGCGGGATCCGTCCCGTCTGCGTGTCCAGTTTATCGGCGAATCGGCCGGTGTACCCGGACGCCGAAGAAAAGAAAATCAAGGGCGCATTGGTGACCGGCTGTTCATGTGCTGCGGATCCCGCATCCGGGGCAATCCCGGTGCGGTCTGCTATCCCCAGTGTCATGGTCCTGCGCTCCTGACGGTGCGGGTATTGCGTGTGTGGTGCTGGTGCTGCGGAAGCCGTCTTAGGCGACCGAGGAAACCGAGGACTGATCCAGTTCGGCGATCTTGTCCGGGCGGAAGCCGGACCAGGAATCCTGCTCCGTAACGACGACGGGAGCCTGCATGTAGCCCAGTGCGCGGACCCGTTCCAGGGCCTCTGCATCCTGGGACATATCCACGATCTGGTACGTGATGCCCTTCTTGTCCAGCGCCCGGTAGGTAGCGTTGCACTGAACGCAGGAGGGTTTGGTGTAAACCGTAACGGTCATGGTTGGTCTCCCCTTGTGAAGCCTTGAAGTCTGTCCATTGATACTACATCCAGACACTACATCTAGTGCGCAGCTCCGTGGGGAACCCCAAGATGATGTATTACAAGTATGTCATTCCCCTCCCCTCTCGTCCACAGTTAATGCACAGGGCGGGCGGGAAAATTCCGCGGATTCCCGCAGGCCGGACGAGGGTTCTCCACAGCCTGTGCAGAGTGAGCGCACAGGCTGCGGACCGTAGCCAAGGCCACAAATTCAGCGCGTGTCGCGGAACGACGGCGTGTCGCGTCCGGTGCGGGGAGCACGGCCTCGCCGCGGGCCCCGGACCACGCTCCGCGGTGTCACCGGGTAAGGCTCGACACACCGGATAAAGTGGTCGACGGCGGACGCATCAGCCCCTCATCCGCACCCCTGCCACGGAAAGGCGGCACCAGTGGTCAACCCGATCCATCTCAAGACGCTCCTGGAAGTCATCCGGGTGGGTTCCTTCGCTGCCGCCGCCCTCCGGCTGGGCTACACGGCATCCGCCGTATCCCAGCAGATGTCCGCGCTGGAACGTGCCACCGGGACCCATCTGTTCGAACGCTCGGCCCGCACGGCTGTGCCCACTGAGGCCGCCGTCGTCATGGCCCGCCACGCTGCCAAGGTGCTCACCGACATGGACGCCCTGATGGCCGCCTCGGCCCGGGCGGAGGCCGGAACCAGCCACGAACTGCGTCTTGGCATTTTCCCCAGCCTGGCCACTTTTGCCCTTCCCCGCCTGATCCGCTCCCCCGGCTGGCAGGATTTGGGCATCAACCTCAAAATCCATGTTGCGGAACCGGGCCAGACCATCCAGGGGCTGCGCGCCGGTGGCGAACTCGACGTCGCACTCATCTATCAGGTGGGACAGGGCGGGTTGGCCTGGCCCTCCACGATCAGCCGCCAGTGGCTCGGCGACGACAACTTCCGGGTGGTCCTCCCCAGGGCCTGGGGCATCCGGGAAGGATCGCAGGTCTCAGCCGAACAGCTCTCGGACATGCCGTGGATCATGCACCACCCGGGAACCCCTGACGCCCTCGTCATTGAGCGGCTTTTTGCCAGCTGCAATCTGCATCCCCGCGTCGCTGCGTACTGTGACGATTTCAATGCGAGCCTGGAGATGGCCGCTGCAGGACTCGGTGCGGCATTGGTCCCGGAGCTGGCGATGCTCAACAGGCACGACGACGTGGTGGTGCTGGACGTTCCCGAAATCCGCCTTGCCCGCAGCATCTTTGCGCTGCTGATCAATGAACGCGAGAATCCGCAGATCCGGCTGTTCCTGGATCAGCTGGCGGAGGTGCTGAGAACCCAGAGCATCGCACCACGGACATCCGCGGGACTCTGAAGACAACCGGAACCGCCCCCGTTGTGATCTGCCTTGCTGAAATCGGCTTGCGGACCGGTCCCGGGCCATACTGAGCTGATGCTTTCTACCGGAAACCTCTTTCGCCGAACCGGCCGTTTGCTGCGGGGAACCTCGCTTACTGCAGTCCCGGCAAGTTTTACCGGCATAGTCAGGTACACCCGTGTCCAGCTTGCCATCAAAGCTGCCCTGGCGGTCGCAATCGCCTGGACCGTTGCCCCCTGGGTACCGGGTGTCGCGGCGCAGTACCCGTACTACGCCCCGCTGGGCGCCCTGGTCAGTATGTACCCCACCATCTCGGGTTCTGCGAGGGCAGGCATTCAAACCCTGATAGGTCTGGTCACGGGCATTGCCCTGGCCCTCGCGGCCCTGCTGCTCTTTGGCAGCCCCACCACCCTGACGATCGCCCTGATCGTGGGAATTGGTGTCCTGCTCGCGGGCATCCCCAAGCTGGGCGCGGGTCAGGACTACCTGCCCATGGCAGCCCTCTTTGTGCTGGTGGTCGGGATTGATGATCCGGACGGCTATTCCCTCGGCTACACGGTGCAGATGCTGGTGGGCGTCGCCGTGGGCCTGACGATCAACGCCGTTCTTTTTCCTCCGCTGCATCTGAGCGGTGCCGTGGACGGCCTTGCCTCCCTGCGGCTGGCTCTGGCACGCCAGCTCAAGGAAATGGGTGCCGCTATTGCCGAGTCCTGGCCGCCGAAACACGAGGACTGGTCCAACCGGCGCACCGAACTCATCTCCTTCAGCAGGGAGGTGCGCGAGTCCGTCCAGCTGGCGGACCGCAGCCGCCGAGGCAACCTCCGCAGCCGGCGCCACCACCACGACCTGGATGCTGATTACCGGGCACTGCGTGCCATGGAGCGCGTCACCCTCTACGTGGAGGACATGACGGAAGTCCTTGCCACCGCCATTTGGACCAGCCCGAAGGACATGCCGGTGCCCGATCAGCTCTCCGAACAGCTCTCCGAGGCCATGCTGGCCTGCGGAGACGCCGTGGAAAACTGGGACGCGGACAGCGAGGAATACTCAGCAGCACGGGATGCGGTGCTCAAGCTCCAGAGCGATATGAACACCGCGGCGTCCCCGGACAGTCCGGTGGATGTCACGGCATCCCTGGCGATGAGCATGCGCCGGGTTCTGCGCACGATTAGAACCGTGGAAGACCAGCCCTAGCCGCTGGTTTCCAATTGTTTTCTGCATTTATTTTCGATTGCTCGAATCCCTTGCCACCGCTGGCATCCGTGGCCGATTACCCGAGGTGAACCCAGAAGCAGCGGTTGACACTCCCATGCATCGCCACAAGACTCCAGAAGGTAAACGAGTTCGGAAAACGCATCAAAAACGCCAATTCGTTGGGGTCAGCCACCCGGGAAAATTCCGGGTTTAGACAGCATGGTGGGCCTCCCCAAGGTAAGGGGAACCAAATGTCACGGAAACAATGTGGAATTGCAGTACCGGGAATTGCCGCAGTATCTTTCGCAGCCCTTATTCTGTCCGGTTGCTCGGCAGATCCCACCAACGACGGCGTTGGAAGCACCGCTTCCATCAAGCCGACGAGGTCGGTGGCAGCCCCCGTCCGCACGCCGTCGCCCACACCGCCCGCCGGCCCCGTAAAGGCGCCAAGCATTGGCGGAATGGTCCTCGCTCAATTGGAAAACCAGACCGGTACGGGCGTTATCGAGGGCATTCCCACCGACTCCGAAACACTGTCCTTTGCCGCGGACTGTTATGGTGCCGGTACCCTCGAAGTCGCGGTTCCCGGGCTGGTGACCTTCTCCCAGGAGTGCAGCGCCGATGCCTTGAAAGGCCACATGAACAGCGTTGAAACGCGGTTCTTTCGAGGGAGTCCTGACGTCGCTGTTACCGTCACCGCCAATGACAACGTGCACTGGGCCTTGACGGTCTCCGGCAGCGACCGGATACAGACGGCGCCGCTGCCGGTTCCGACCAGCGGCTAACCGGCCTCCGGCAGCAGCCCCAGCTCCGCCAGCTGCCGGGTCATGCCGGCGCCGTCAGGGGCGTAGATCCAGGGAATCTCGGCCGGCCGCTCGCCCGAACGCGACGGCGAGCGGCCGCCGGCCAGGACAGCTTCGCCTGCCGAAAGCTGGCGAATGGCGATGGCCCGGACATTTTCCGGGTGCCGTTTGGCAAATTCGGCATAGATGGCCTCGTCGTGCTGGCCGTTGTCCCCAATCAGCAGCCATTTGATGTGCGGGAATTCCTTGGCCAGACGTTCAAGCTGCGTCTTCTTGTGCTCCGGTCCGCTGCGGAACCAGCGGTCCCGCGTGGGGCCCCAATCGGTCAGCAGCAGCGGTCCGGCCGGATAAAGGTTGCGGGTGATGAAACGGGTCAGCGTCGCCGCCACGTTCCAGGCACCGGTGGACAGGTACAGGACCGGGCTGCCGGGGTTTTCCCGGGACAGCCGGTCCATCATGACCGCCATCCCCGGGGTGGGCGTCCGGGCGTGCTCATCCAGCACGAAAGTGTTCCATGCCGCCAGGAACGGCCGCGGAAGGGCGGTCACCATGACGGTGTCGTCAATATCGGAGACCACGCCCACAGTGGCGGAGGGATCCACGACATATACAGGGGCGGCAGCGGCTTCGGAGTCCTCCGAACGCAGCGTCACGGTGGTCCAGCCCGGCGTCAGCTGCACGGGAATCACGACGTCGATAACGCCGCCGCGGTCCGCCGTCACCGGATAGCACTCATCGCCAATTTCCACCGTGACCGAGGCCTTGTTAATGGGCGGGCTCATGAAGTTGCGCCAGCCGCGGATGCCGTCGCGGATGGCTTGGGCACCGGCCGAGTTGCCGTCCGGCGAAGCATATCCGGGTTTGGCGAGGATGACCCGGCCCAGGACACGGACCCATTCGGTGGTCCCGTACCCGGTGAACGGCAGGACGGTCTGGACCTCACCGCGTTTGCGGGCGCGTCCCTCTCGGTAACCGTGGAGGGCATCTTCCAAACGCATGCCGATGTGGCTTGCCTGGTCTTTGACTGAAGGAGCAGCACCGGTGGACTCGGAGGTGCCGGCTGTCGGGTCTGAGGGTGTGGAAGACATGGCTCCAGTCTGTCAGACATGTCAGCGGGCTGCTGATGCGGGCCCGGGCGGTTGGTGGAAATGCCGGCACGGACAAAAAAGAAACCGGCAGCACCGTCCGTGGACGGTGCTGCCGGTTTTTACCGGCGGCTGCGGATCAGCGCCGGAACTGCGAGGTCATGGGGCAGTCGAACGGATCCCGCGCGGACAGGCCCACCGTGTTCAGGTACCGCACCACAATCCCGTAGGACTGCGTCAGGGACGTTTCGGTGTACGGAATCTTGTGCTCGGCGCAGTACGCCTTGACGATCTCCGAGGCACGGGCCAGGTGCGGACGGGGCATATTCGGGAAGAGGTGGTGCTCAATCTGGTAATTGAGGCCGCCCATCAGGGTGTTCATGCCCTTGCCCTTGATGTTGCGGGACGTGAGGACCTGGCGCGACAGGAAGTCCACCTTGGAGTCCTTGGGCAGGATCGGCATCCCCTTGTGGTTGGGTGCGAAGGAAGCACCCATGTACACGCCGAACACAGCCAGCTGAACGCCGAGGAAGGCAAATGCCATGCCGACCGGGAGGAAGAAGAACACCGCTCCGACGTAGAGTCCCAGGCGGAGGAACACCATGGTCAGTTCGCCGATGCGCCCCTTGATCTGCTTGTTGGCCAACAGGTGCTTGATGGACGTGGCGTGCAGGTTGATGCCCTCAAGCATCAGCAGCGGGAAGAAGAGCCAACCCTGGCGGCGGGCAAACCAGGCCATGAAGCCCTTTTGGCGCGCTGCCTGCTCGGGAAGGAAGGAAATGGTATCCATGTCAATGTCCGGATCCTTGCCCACCGTGTTGGGGTTGGCGTGGTGCCGGCTGTGCTTGTTCATCCACCACTGGTAACTGATACCGACGACGGCGTTGGCAACGAAGCGTCCGGCACGGTCATTCGCGGGACCGGACTCAAAAACCTGCCTGTGGGCCGCCTCATGGGCGATGAATGCCAACTGCGTAAACAGCACGCCCAGCGCGGCAGCGATCAGCAGCTGGAACCAGCTTTCACCGATCAGGAAGAACCCCGTGCCTGCGGCCACTAGCCCGGCGCAGAGAAAAATGAACGTCGTGATGTAGAAAGAACGGCGGCGCTTCAGCAGCCCTTCATCACGAACGGCTTTCAGCAGACCTGAGTAGGCGCTGACGACGGAATTGGTGCGAGTCTTCGATGCTGCTCTTTTGGCTGGTTGTGCAGTTGTGCTCATGCGGCCCTCTGGAGTTTTCGGCTTCCCAGCCGGCGGAATACGAGCAATTTCTGCTCTGCAGATGTTCCAGCCTAACCCGTCTTCCTGTCAAAATCATGTGATTCCCGCCGCAGTGCAATATTCCCCTTTCGCCATATGATTTTTTCCCGCAATTTTCATTCCGTGCGGTTAGGATCCGGTAGAGGCTGGCATCCCGCAGCGGGAGCCTGCGGAAGGGAGCTACCGTGACGTCGTGCAACAGCAGCGGGTCCGTTCACGGAGGCCTCGATCTGCGGGGATCCCCGGACCACCAGCCGTGGCGGGATCCGGCGGCGTACTGGGCCGCCCGCGCCCGGGCCGTCGCCCATCTTGCCGCTCCGGCCGCGTCGCTGGATGTGCAGGCCCTGCGCTTCAACGCGCAGGACCTTCTCCGCCGTGCCGGCGGAACCCCGCTGCGTGTGGCCAGCAAGTCGCTGCGGGTTCGCGGGGTCGTGGACGCCCTGCTGGCGCTTCCGGGCTTTTCCGGCATCCTTGCCTTCACCCTCGCAGAGGCACTCTGGCTGGCTGAACGCTGCGACGACGTCGTTGTTGGCTATCCGAGTGCGGACCGCGCCGCAATTGCGCATCTTGTTGCCGATGAGGGGCTGGCCGCCAGGGTAACGCTCATGGTCGACGACGAGTCCCAGTTGGACCTGATTGACTCCGTGGTGCCGGCGGACCACCGGCCGGACCTGCGGGTCTGCCTGGATGCGGATGCCTCCTGGCAGGCGCCCGTGCTGGGGTTCATCGGAACCCGCCGCTCGCCCCTGCACAGTGAGGCCGACGCCGTGGACCTCGCCCGACGCATTGTCTCCCGTCCCGGATTCACACTGGTTGGACTCATGATGTACGAAGGTCAGGTCGCGGGGGTGGGCGATGCTGTTCCCGGAGCTGCAGGAACCAATGCGTTGATGCGCTGGGTTCAGCAGCGCTCCATGAAGGAACTGCGGCGGCGGCGCGGTGCCATTGTCCGCCGCCTGCGGGAGCTGGCGGATCTGGAGTTCGTCAACGGCGGCGGAACCGGATCCGTGGAGGCAACGGCTGCTGATCCGTCGGTCACCGAAATTACGGTCGGTTCGGGGATGTTCGCCGGACACCTGTTTGACTCCTACCGCTCTTTTACCCCGGCACCGGCTGCCGCCGTCGCGCTCGATGTGGTCCGCCGCCCCGCACCCGAGACCGCAACCGTATTGGGCGGCGGCTGGATTGCCTCCGGACCGCCCGGGAGCTCCCGCGTACCGCTCGTGGTCTGGCCTGAGGGGCTCCGGCTGCTGCCCCGCGAGGGTGCCGGAGAAGTCCAGACACCGCTGTCCGGCCGGACAGCATCCGGTTTGGCCGTCGGCGACCGCATCATGCTGCGCCATGCCAAGAGCGGGGAACTCTCCGAACGAATCAATGAGTACGCAGTGGTGGATGACGGCGCGGTTGTCGCTATGCTCCCCACCTACCGCGGGGAAGGCAGGGCGTTCCTGTGACGGTAAAGGGCAGCGCATGGCGCAACTGGGGCCGGAATGTTTCGGCAGCACCGCTGCGGGTAAGCAGCCGGCCAGCGAGGAGGCACTGAGCCGGTGCGTTGGCAGAGCTGCCGCCGCCGGACAGCGGATCAAGGCCGTTGGTGCGGGACACAGCTTCACTGACATCGCCGCCACTGAGGGTGTCCAGGTGGATTTGCGCAAACTGCAGGGACTGATCGCGGTGGATCCCGCACGTGCGAGGGTGCGGCTGCGGGCCGGTACGCAGCTGCACCGGGTGCCGGCGCTGCTGGAACCGTTCGGGCTGGCGATGCCAAACCTCGGCGACATCGACCGCCAGACCATCGCCGGAGCAATCTCCACCGGCACGCACGGAACCGGTGCCGGCTTCGGCGGGCTCGCAACCCAGGTGGCAGCGCTGACGCTGGTCCAGCCCGACGGCGGCCTGCTCACTGTGGGCGAGGACGATCCCCTGCTTCCGGCCGCCGCTCTGAGCCTTGGTGCGCTCGGGATCATCTCCGACGTCACACTGCAGTGCGTGCCGGCATTTGTTCTGCAGGCCGAGGAACGCTCGGAACCGCTGCCGGCTGTCCTGGCCGGCATGGCCGATCGGGTCAAGACAACGGACCATTTCGAGTTTTATTGGTTTCCGCACACCGGCCGCGCCGCAACGAAAGCCAATACCCGCCTGCCCGGCACGGCCCAACGGAATGCTCTGAACCCTGTGGGCCGCTGGATGGATGAAACCCTGCTCTCCAACACGATCTTCCGCGCCACCTGCGCCGCCGGGCATGCCGTGCCCGCTGTCATCCCTGCGGTGAACCAGGCAGCGGCCCGGCTGCTCGGCGGCCGGAACTACTCGGATGCCTCAGCCCGCGTGTTCACCCAGCGGCGGACGGTGCGGTTCCGAGAGATGGAGTACGCCGTGCCCGCTGAGCGGTTGTCCGGCGCCTTCTCCGCTCTGAGGGCGTTGATCGAGGAGCACGGCTGGCGGATTTCCTTTCCGGTGGAAGTCCGCTGGGCGGCCGCGGATGACCGGTGGCTGTCCACCGCCTATGGCAGGGACACCGCCTATCTGGCCGTTCACCGGTATTACCGGGAAGACTTCAGGAACTATTTCGACGCCGTCGAGGACGTTCTGCTTGCCCACGGCGGGCGGCCGCACTGGGGCAAGCTGCATTCCCTGGACGCCGGCGCGCTGGCACAGCGGTATCCGCGCTTCGGCGACTTTTGCGCGGTCCGGGACCGGCTGGATCCGGACCGGGTATTTGCCAATGCCTATCTGGAACGGGTGTTGGGCCCGTGAAGCCTACGCCCCGGGTGCACCGCAGTCTGCCAGTGTGGCGCCGGATTGCCGGCCCGGCCGCATCGTACGATGGGCGTCAGCCGATCGAAGGATATCCCTTGACCAACGCCCCTACGCTTGACTCCACCGCCGCTCCGTCCCGCTCCCGGTGGTGGGGCTTTGCGCCGTTTGCCGTGCTCTCCGTTATCCATGTCGGTGCCCGTCTCGCCGGTGCGGACGACATTGCGGAACCCACCAAGCTCACGCTGATGCCGCTTCTCGCCGTGGGCGCACTGTGGGCCGGCCGCAGGAACCGCCGCGGGACCGCCCCGAGCTCCGGAAGCACTGCCGACCAGGTATCCGGTCCGGTTCTTCCATCCGCACTGCTGTTGGCCGCCCTGCTCTTTTCCTGGCTGGGCGACGGCGCCGGAACCTTCTTTCCGTCCGCACCGGAGCTGCCCGTGATGCTTGCTTCCTTTGGCATCGCGCACCTTTGTTATATCTGGCTTCTGGCGCGCTACGCGGCGCACCGGCCGTTTCCCCGCTGGGCGCTGGTCTTTCCGCTGTGGTGGGTGCTCATGCTGGTGGTGCTGTGGCCCTCGCTGGGCGGACTAACGTTCGCCGTGGCGGCCTACGGCATTGTGCTGGCCGGTACTGCTGCCACGGCCGCGCGGTGCAACCCGATGGTGGCAGCAGGCGGGGTACTGTTCCTGTCTTCCGACACCATACTCTCGCTCCGCATCTTCATGCCGGAGGCAATGCCCCACTGGACCAGCGCCCTGGTGATGCTGACTTACTGTGCCGGACAGGGCCTTATTGTTGCCGGTGTTTTCCGCAGCGGCCCCGGCGTCGGGGCAGGTCGGCTTCAGTAAGCCAGCACGTTCCGCAGCTGCCCGGCGCCGATGATCCCGGCGCCGGCCGAACCGCAGCGATCTGCAAGCCCGCGGTCACAGGTGGCCACCGTGACCCGTCGACCTTCATCCACCAGCCGCCGGGCACAGGCAACAATGGCGTCGTCACCGGCTCCCTCCGCACGGACCAACTTCACGGACGCCGGCACAGCCGGGGTCTGCACATCCGTTGGGGTCGGCACATCCGGGGCGACAACTCCGCGGGCGTTCCCCTCGACCACCACCACATAATCGGGAAACCACGCATCTTCAGGCAATCCCAGCACGCCGGCGGGGATCCCCCGGACCGCCAAGGCGCTCACAGCCTCGAGCAGCCGCCCGGCAGCGCCGGCCCGGTCCTTCCACCAGCCGTCAGGCACGGAACCCATGACGTTGGCGGCATCGACCACCACCACGGGGCGAACCGGCAGCAGGGCCCTGAGCCGCGGCCATGACGTGGCGAAGGCCGGATGCAGCGGGAGGGACTCGACCCCTTCGACAGGCACCCAGGCCAGCTCACGGCTCTCCTGGTCGCTGATCACCGGCTCAAAGGGAACAGTGACGTCCGCGGTCAGGGTGGAGTATGACCAGACGCCAAGATCCAGCACGCTCATCAAACGGGGCCGGACGGACGCAGCCGGGACCCCTGCCTCTTCGGCAGCTTCCCGCAGTGCGGCTGCCGCCGCCGTTTCGTTTTCATGCAGCGCTCCCCCGGGCAAACCCCAGGTGTCCCCGTGATGGCTCCACGAGGCGCGGTGCTGCAGCAGGATCCCGCGGTGCGGGTCGACCACGAGCAGCCCCGCCGCACCGAACCGGCCCCAGTAGCGCTGTCCGTCAGGTGCGATGACCCAGGCGTCGCCGGGATTCCGGGGTCCCTGCGGACGGCGCGGCTCGTTGGGTGCGGGCTGCTCAATGATCATGTGCCCACCCTGCCACAACGAAGGCCGGTGACCGGCTCCGGCACGAAGGCCAGCCAGCGCTTCCCAAATGCCTGCACCCGTGGCTCTTTTCTGCCTGATACGCACGCATGCCGGTACATACAAAAAAATGCCCCGCCATTAGGCGGGACATTTTCTCTGTAATTCTTGGTGGAGCTGAGGGGATTCGAACCCCTGACCCCCTGCATGCCATGCAGGTGCGCTACCAGCTGCGCCACAGCCCCAAAAACATGGTATTTGTTGTTTTCACAACCGGGTTTCCACCGCAAAACCTCCGGTTTCCCGAAGGCTTTGGTGGAGCTGAGGGGATTCGAACCCCTGACCCCCTGCATGCCATGCAGGTGCGCTACCAGCTGCGCCACAGCCCCAAATAAACTATTTCCACTATGCCTGAACTGTTGGATTTTGTATCCCCCGGCTCGAAGCAACTCCTCTACTTTAGTACAGAAATATCGGAGTGCAAAATCGATCGGTGCCGCCGAAATTCGGGGACCGGCTCCCCCGCCGCTAGCCCTCCAACGGGCCGCTGGGAAGGGAGTCCAGACCCACATTGTGCTGGGCCAGATTCCAGCGCACACCGCCCCCGGAAACATCGCGTTCCTCCAGAACCGACCAGTGACAGTTGGACACCCCGCTGATGACCGTCCATGAGTTCGTGGGCAGGCCCAGCAACGCGCAGATCCCGGCGCGGATGGCGCCTCCGTGGCTGACCGCCACGAGCGTCCCCCCGGGTTCCAGCGCATCGGCGGCCTCAGTGACGGCTTCGGCTACCCTTCGCCCAACATCCACCCGGCTTTCGCCGCCACCGGCCCGCACGTCACCGCTGCCGGCCGACCAGCCGGCCTGCTCCTCGGGAAACCGGGCGGAGATGTCGGCGAAGAGCATCCCTTCCCAGGTTCCCGCGAACGTTTCCCGCAGGCGGCCGTCAGTGGCCACCGGTTTGTCGGCGGCCTTCCCCAGCGCCTGAGCCGTCACCAGGGCGCGGCTCAGGTCCGAGGAAAGTACGACGTCGGGATGCAGATGCCGCAGGACGGCTGCCGCTTCCACGGCTTGATGGACACCGGAAGGGTCCAGGGCAATGTCCTGCTGGCCCTGGAACCTTCCCGCACGGTTCCATTCCGTCCGGCCGTGCCGCCAAAAGACGACACGCCTGCCCGTGCGGGCCGGGTCCCAAGCCGCGGAAGAAGTCACAGCAGGCGGGTGCTACTCGGCGTCCGGCACGGCCGGCGCCGCAGGAGCCGTGGCTTCTGCGTTTTCAATCTGCAGGTCAATGGCAGGGCAGTCCTTCCACAGGCGTTCCAGCGCGTAGAAAACACGGTCCTCCTCGTGCTGGACGTGCACCACAACGTTGGCGTAGTCCAACAGAACCCAGCGGCCCTCGCTGCGGCCTTCGCGGCGCACCGGCTTCAGGTTCTTCTTGGCCAGCTCCTCCTCGATGCCGTCCACAATGGCGTTGACCTGGCGCTCGTTGGAAGCCGAGGCGATCAGGAATACGTCCGTGATGGCCAGGCGTTCGCTGACGTCGATGGCAACGATGTCGTTGGCCAGCTTCCCGGAGGCTGCCTGGGCTGCCACCCGTGCGATGTCAATTGATGATTCGGTGGCGCTCAAAGTGTCTCCTTGTATAACGTCAGCTGCCAAAGCCGCCGACGATCATTGCTACTGAAATGATCAGGGCAAGAATGCCCAGACCACCAACTCCCAGCGATACAAAACGCAGTCGCCGGGTGCGGCCGAGTCCGGCCGTCTTTACGTCCAACGGGTCAAGCCCGAAAGCGCTTCGTGCACCGACGGGCTTGGCGCCCTCGGCAGGATCCAGGGGCGCATTGACCAGGGCATCAGCCCGGGCCAGAATGCGCGAATGACGCACCTCGGCGGACGCCGGCGGGCGGCGCACCTCGAAACGCTTGTCCGCTGCGCGGGGAGGTCCCTGCGGCGGCGCCGGAACCCCCTTGCCGGACTGCGCGGTGGTGGAGGAGGTGACAACCGGCACGTGCGACGTGGGCGGGCGCCGCATGACCGGGCGGTCCACACCCGGAACACGGACAAACTCCAGCGGTGTCACCATGGCCAGGTTGTGGGCGGTGGCGGGGTCATTGGCAGAGGGTTTGCGCTGCTCGTTCTCCTGCGAGATCCGCTGCATGTTCTGCGTGCGCCGGTTCAGCACCGCAGCCCGCTCCGCCAGCGCTTTTTGCTGGGCCAGCAGTTCCAGGTCGACGGCGTTGGGGTCCTCCGCTTGGATGGCCTCCATGGCTGCCACTTGGTTGCGGGCCTGCGCCTGCAGCGCTTCGCGCGCGACGAGTGCCTGTTCCACGCTCATGTGGGCAATATCGGCGTTGGGGTCGGTCTTCTTTCCGCCGTCGGCCTTGGGGGCCGGGGCGGATTTCCGCTTTGCCGGCGGGTCCTGCACCGGGGTGCCCTGCGGGGGCGTGTCCTGCTGGGCCCGACGACGCCGGTCACGGCGTCCGCCCGGACGAACCTCGGGGCTCAGCGCGGCCGGAGGTGCGTCCACAACCGGAGCGGCCGCCTCCGTGGCGGACTTCTTGCTCTCCGCAACAACATCGCTCTCGGAGACAACCTCCGCGGGCTCTGCAGGGACCGCCACCGCGGAGGCCCCTGCACGCTGCTGCTGCTGCAACCTCAGCTGGCGGCGGGTGGGCGGATTCGCCGATTCGTCCGCGCGCGCCTGCTTGTCGGTAAGGGCTTTATACGCACGCAGGGCCTCACGATCCCTGGCCCGCTGCTGGGACTCCCTTTCGCGGGGCCCGGCAGGGGCGTCCACCGGTACGTCAGCCGCGCGGCGGCTGCGCCGCGGTGCGTCTGCGGACTCTGGACCGTTAGTCATTTCCTACCCATCCGGTTTCTTTCAATTAAGCTACTGGCTCTGAGGTGGCTACGGGCTGTCTGGTTTGCTCCGGCTCACCGGCATAGAGCCCGTGCTTCGCGATGTATTGAACAACTCCGTCCGGCACCAGATACCACACGGGTTCCCCGTCCGACACCCGCTCGCGGCAGTCGGTGGAGGAGATGGCCATGGCCGGAACCTCCAGAAGGCTGACGTCATCCCGGCCCATGTTTTCCAGCACGTGTCCGGGGCGGGTTACCCCCACGAAATGAGCCAGGGACCAAAGTTCCTGGATGTCCTTCCAGGAGAGGATCTGCGCCATGGCATCGGCGCCGGTGATGAAGAACAGTTCCGCTTCCGGCCTGGACTCCCGCAGGTCCCGCAGCGTGTCGATGGTGTACGTCGGCCCGGGACGGTCAATGTCCACGCGGCTGACCGTAAACCGGGGATTGGACGCCGTGGCGATGACGGTCATCAGGTACCGGTGCTCCGGCGGACTGACTTCGCGTGCGGACTTGTGCCATGGTTCCCCCGTGGGCACAAAGACCACTTCGTCCAGGTCAAACACATGTGCCACTTCGCTGGCTGCCACCAAGTGGCCGTGGTGGATGGGATCAAACGTCCCGCCCATCACGCCCAGACGGACCCGCCGGCTTCCGTGTTCCTGTTCCGGCTGTGCCATCGACAGATACGATTCCACTGATTCCACGGAGGAATCAGCCCTCGATGCCCTGGCCGTGGTCGTGCTTGTTGGGGAACTGACGCTGGGGATCAACGTGCTCGGGGGCTGCTTCGTGGCGCTGTCCCACGCTCTGGAAGGAGATGGTCGCGAACATCAGCAGCAGCAGGGAGCCCATGATGATGACGCCGTACATGATCGGGTCCATCGGGATGGACACGTGGTGTTCGGCCGTCTCGCTGGCAGCAAGTACGGCGCTGGAAAGCTGGGTCAGCATGAATCTCCCCTAGAGAGCTATAAGTGGTTAAGCCCGCCGGCCGCGGCTGACGGAGTAGTGGTTTCCTTCAAGTCTACGCGTAAGCGCCGGTGACCCGCACCCAGCGTGGCCCGGGGCGCACCTGTGCGCGCCCCGGAGGCGCTCAGATCCGGATCTGTCCGTCGCCCTGGACGATCCATTTGGTGGTTGTCAGTTCCCGCAGTCCCATCGGACCGCGCGCGTGCATCTTCTGCGTGGAGATGCCCACCTCGGCGCCCAGGCCCAGCTCGCCGCCGTCGGTAAAGCGGGTGGAGGCGTTCACGATGACGGCAGCGGAGTCGATTTCCGCGATGAAGCGCTCGGCGTTGGCGAGATCATTGGTGATGATCGCCTCCGTGTGCCCGGTGGTCCAGCGGCGGATGTGGGCCAGCGCTTCGTCCATGTCATCCACCATGGCCACGGCGAGGTCCAGGTCCATGTACTCCCGGCCCCAGTCCTCGTCGTCGGCCGCCTGCGCGTCAACGCCGGCGGGCAGCATGGCGCGGACCCTTTCATCGGCGTGCAGCCGTACGCCGGCGGCCGCAAGCGCTGCCAGAACGTCTCCCGTTGCTGCTGCGTCGCGGTGCACGAGGAGGGTTTCCACCGTGTTGCAGACACTGGGCCGCTGGGTCTTCGCGTTAAGCAGGATGTCAACGGCCATCTCCACCGGGGCGCTGTGGTCCAGGTAGATGTGGACGTTCCCCTCCCCGGTTTCGATCACCGGAACGGCGGCGTTGGCGACCACGGTCTGGATCAGGTCCCGGCCTCCGCGGGGAATCAGCACATCAACTTTGCCGCGCGCCTTCATCAGGACGTTGGCGCCGGCACGGCCGTACTCATCAACGCTCTGCACGGCGTCCGCAGGGAGTCCGACCGCGTCCAGGGAATCGCGGATGATGTCCACGAGCACGGCGTTGGTGTTCTCCGCCGCACTGCCGCCGCGGAGCAGGACGGCGTTGCCGCTCTTCAGCGCCAGACCGGCAATATCCACTGTCACATTCGGGCGGGCTTCATAAATGGCTGCCACCACGCCCAGGGGAACATGCACCTGGCGCAGCCGCAGTCCGTTGGGAAGGGTCTGCCCGCGGGCCACTGAACCCACCGGGTCCGGCAAGCCGGCCAGCATCTCCAGGGCCCCCGCCAGCCCGTCAATCCGTTCCGGCGTCAGGGTGAGCCGGTCCAGCAGTGCCTCGGAGGTGCCCTTTTTCTTCCCGGCGGCAACGTCCTTCGCGTTGGCGGCCAGCACCAGGTCCCGTTTGGCAACCAGGTTCCTGCCGATCTCCTGCAGGCCCAGGTCCTTCCAGGCACGGTTTGCCCGGGCCAGGCGCCGGGCAGCGATGCGGGCCCGATCGGCAGCAGCATGGACGCCCGCTTCGATTTCTTCAGCAGCAGTAACCGAGGAGGCGGATTCGGCGGTCGTACCGGTTCCAGCTGTGTCGGGTTCGGTCGTTTCGTTCCCGATGATGTCGGTGGGTGTATTCACTGCGCTCATCCTCCCAGTGTATTGGCGGACTCGGGACTGGCAACGGAGGAACCGGGCGCCGCAGACGCACCGGACGGCGTTTCGGCTGGCACTCCCCCGGATTTGTGGTCCTGCAGAATGACCAGATCATTCACGTGCACCACGGCACGCTCGAAGCTGCGGCCGAGGTTCTTGGACAGTTCCCGGGTGGACCGTCCCAGCATCTGCGGCAGTTCGTCGGACGCGTAGTTGGTCAGTCCGTGGGCAATGACGTTTCCGGTCAGATCGGAAATAGCCACCGGGTCCCCCGGCTCAAAATGTCCCTTCACGGAGGTAATGCCGGCGGCCAGCAGCGACCGGCGGCGGTCCGCAACAGCCTTGGCGGCGCCGTCGTCCACCACCAGCGTGCCCTGAATCCGAGCCACGTGGGCCAGCCAGAGCAGCCGCACGGGCTGGCGGCGGCCGCGGCCCACAAACCAGGTGCCCACGTCCTCGCCCGCCAGGGCAGCGGCTGCGTTTGCCGTGGAGGTAACCAGCGCGGGAATGCCGGACTGGGCCGAGATGGTGGCGGCTTCGACTTTGGTGGCCATCCCGCCGGTGCCGACGCCGGCTTTGCCCACCTTGCCGATCCGCACGTCCTCCAGGTCCTGCATGCCGGTGACCTGCGGAATACGGACGGCGCCTTCGGACGGGGGCCCGTCGTAGAGCGCGTCGACGTCGGAAAGCAGGATCAGGGCGTCGGCTTTCACCAGGTGCGCAACGAGGGCAGCAAGGCGGTCATTGTCGCCAAAGCGGATTTCGTGGCTGGCGACGGTGTCATTTTCATTCACGATGGGCACGACGCCGAAGTTCAGCAGCCGTTCCATGGCACGGTTGGCGTTGGCGTGGGTGGTGCGCCGCATAAGGTCTTCCACGGTGAGGAGGACCTGGCTGACGGTGACGCCGTGGCGTCCGAAGGCTTCGGTGTACCGGGCCATCAACAGCCCCTGCCCCACCGAGGCAGCGGCCTGCTGGGAGGAAAGCTGGGTGGGGCGCTTGGCCAACCCCAGCGGCGCCAGTCCGGCGGAGATGGCGCCGGAGGACACGAGGATGATTTCAGTGCCGGCCGTGCGGCGCGCGGCCAGGACATCCGCCAAACCGGTGAGGGCTTCATCGGAAATGCCGCCGGCAACGGTGGTAAGGGAGGACGAGCCCACCTTGACGACGATGCGCTGGGCCCGGGCGAGCCCGGAGCGGGACCGCAGCGGCCGTTTGGGCGCAGGAACAGTGGTCGGGGATGCTGTGTTTTCAGTCATGTCCCCACCACTTTATGCATATCCTGCGCCCGGCCGGGCAAGTGTGAAGCCGTTATTCGCCGTCTTTGGGTGCCGTCGGCGGATTGTGCTTATAGTTCACGGACTCGGTCCAGATGCCGGCTTTCCGCTCGGCTTCGAGCTCAGCCCGCGCCGCCGCCCGTGCATCTCGGCGTGCCTGGTGGTCTTCCTTCTTTTCCTCGCGGGTGGGACGGGAGAACTCCTCGATGCGGATGTCAGAACCGCGCGGGGAAGCCGCCAGCAGTTCGGCGCCACCGATCATGGTCGGCTCCCAGTCGAAGACGACGCCGTCGCCCTCACCGATCACCACGGCATCGCCGGGCTTGGCGCCGGCCTTGAAGAGTTTGTCTTCCACGCCGAGCTTGGCCAGGCGGTCGGCCAGGTAGCCCACAGCCTCGTCGTTGGTGAAGTCGGTCTGGGCAACCCAGCGAACCGGCTTGTCGCCCAGAACGCGGAACAGCGGTTGCAGATTGCGCTCCTCCTTGCGGATGGTGAAGCCGCCCTTGGCATCGGCGTTCCGGACCCGCAGCGTGGGGGTCTTGACCCGCGGCGGCGCGCTTTCAACGGAGGCGCGTGCATCACGGACGATTTCTGCCATGGCGTAGCCGAGGGCCTTGAGTCCCTCGTGACTGGAGGCGGAGACCTCGAAGACGCGGTAGCCGCGCTTCTCCAGTTCCGGGCGCACGAATTCGGCCATGTCGCGGCCGTCGGGAACGTCTACCTTGTTCAAGGCCACCAGGCGCGGACGCTGGTTCAACGGCACAACGTCGCCGTCGGTGCCGGCGAAGCTCATGTCCACGGCGTACTTGTCGAGCTCCTTTTCGATGATGTCCAGGTCGCCCAGCGGATCGCGGTCCGTCTCCAGCGCGGCACAGTCCAGGACGTGCACCAGGGCGGCGCAGCGCTCAACGTGGCGCAGGAAGTTGTGGCCAAGGCCCTTGCCTTCGGAGGCACCTTCAATGAGGCCCGGAACGTCGGCCACGGTGAAGCGGACATCGCCGGCTTCCACCACGCCCAGGTTCGGCACGAGAGTGGTGAAGGGGTAGTCGGCGATCTTCGGCCGGGCCGCGGACATGGCGGCGATCAGCGAGGACTTGCCGGCAGACGGGAAGCCCACCAGGGCGATGTCGGCAATGGACTTCAGTTCCAGGACGATGTCCCGCTCGTCGCCGGGAACACCCAGGAGGGCAAAGCCGGGGGCCTTGCGCTTCTGCGAGGACAGCGAAGAGTTGCCCAGTCCGCCCTGGCCGCCGGCGGCGGCAATGTACTCGGAGCCTTCGCCCACGAGGTCGGCGAGGACTTCGCCGTCCTTGTTCTTGACGACGGTGCCGTCCGGAACGGGCAGGATCAGGGTTTCGCCGGTTTTGCCGTTGCGCCAGTCGCCCATCCCGTTGCCGCCGTTGGTGGCGTGGCGGTGCGGGAGGTGGTGGTAGTCGAGCAGGGTGGTGGAACTGGAGTCAACGCGCAGGATGACGTCGCCGCCGTCGCCGCCGTTGCCGCCGTCGGGCCCACCCAGGGGCTTGAACTTTTCACGCTTGACGGACACGCAACCATGGCCGCCCGTACCGCCCGAAACATGCAGCACTACGCGGTCTACAAAGCTGGCCATGGTTCTCCTTCAAAGGAACTACTTGATAATGCCAATTCTACTTGGCTTAAAAGACGACGGGGCGGGCCATCAGGCCCGCCCCGTCGGAAAAGCTAATTGCCGGTGATTACTCGGCGGCTGCAGCAGCCACGATGTTCACGACGCGGCGGCCGCGACGGCTGCCGAATTCAACTGCGCCTGCTTCGAGGGCGAACAGTGTGTCGTCGCCTCCGCGGCCAACGCCCTCGCCCGGGTGGAAGTGGGTGCCACGCTGGCGGACGATGATTTCGCCTGCCTTGACAACCTGGCCGCCGAAACGCTTTACGCCGAGGTACTGGGCGTTGGAGTCGCGACCGTTGCGAGTGGAACTCGCACCTTTCTTATGTGCCATTTTCTACTGCCTGCCTTTGCTTTACTGATTATGAAACTCAGGGGCGGGATGCTTCCCGCGTTCCCGGCTCCTGATGGAGCCGGCACGAGAATCAGGAGTTGATGGACGTAACCTTGACCTTGGTCAGCGAGGAGCGGTAGCCCTGACGCTTCTTGTAACCGGTCTTGTTCTTGAATTTCTGGATGACAATCTTCGGACCCCGAAAATTCTCAACGATCTCTGCCGTCACGGTGACCTTGGCCAGGTCCTGTGCGGAAGAGGTGACCTGGTCGCCATCAACCAATAGCAGGGCGGGCAGCTCAAATGTGCTGCCGGCTCCACCGGGGACGCGGTCCAGGGTTACGAGGTCTCCGACGGAAACCTTTTCTTGGCGGCCGCCAGCGCGGACAATCGCGTACACCACTTGGGAACTCACTTCTCTCGACGTTAATACTTGGATGCGCATTTGGCTGGGCTGAATATGCCCGCCTTGCGCCATGCAGTCACGCCCTGTACCGAAAACGGTTTCGAAGGCGTTCGCACCGAAGTTCAAGGTTACGCTACGTAACCGATAACCCGCAAATGCTGGGCTTCCAGGCGCGCCGCCCTTTCGGACGTCACTGCTCTCGTTCTACTTTATAGCATTTCCGGCCGCATCGTGTCCTCCGGACAAAGAAGGAGGCGGCCATCCCCGTGATGGGAATGACCGCCTCCGTCAGATGATCGGCTCAGAACACCGCCCTGGAACGGTTAGAGCTCCGAAGCGGGAACGCCGACGCCGAGGATGACGGGTGCACTGCCGGCGGACTCGCGGCGCTTCTCCTGCTTCTGGGCAACAGAGGGAGCCACGGCGTGGCGCACCGCCACCGGAGCGGCAGGTGCAGCTGTGTCAGCGCCTCCGGTCTGGATGGCGTCCGCCCCTGCAGCCCCCTGGGGGCTGCCCGCAGCCCGACGACGGCGAACCGGGCGTGCCGGTGCCTGCACTGCCGCAGGTGCGGCTGCCGGCGCTGTTGCCGGCGCGGATGCCGCAGCCGGTGCGGATGCCGGTTCAGCAACGCGGGCCGGTGCTCCCGAGGTGACCGGTGCCGCTGCCTGCGCCGGCTGCGCTGACTGGGCAGCGGCACTGCTCCGGCGGGATCGGCGCGGGGCGCGGGCAACAGGCTGCTCAACCTTGGCTGCAGATGTGCCGTCGGCGTCCGGCGCCTTTTCGACCGGCTTACTGTCCGCGTCCTGGTTTCGTGCCGGTGCCGCGGCGGCTGCCACCTCATTGAAAGCCTCGGTAAGGCTTTCCAGGGTGAACCGGGATTCTTCGGAGGCCGGCTGGCGGCGGTCACGGCGCGGAACCACCACGGTCTCGCCCTGGATGTTCAGGACCGCACCCGCTTCAGTCCCGGGAACGCCGGCGCCTGCCGCCGGAGCCTTTGCTGCCGGTTCCGGCCGGTTCTGTTCCGAACGGTTTCCGGCTGCTGCCTTCTCCCCCGCTTCGACGGTGTCGTGGGCCGCAGCGGTCGCAGCCGCGATCGTTGCCAGCGCGGCACGGGCAGCCTCGGCCTTGGCCTTGGCCTGCCGCTCCGCCTCGCTCTGTCCGGGCTCCTCCGTCTTGGCAGGCTCCTCGGAGACCGCGGCGGCGTTCTGCTGCTGCGGAGCTCCTGAGCCGCGGCTGCGGTTGCGCTTGCGGTCGCCCCGGGACTGCTTTTCCTGCTTCAGATGCTGCTGGTGGTTGTCCTCGGAAATGGCATGGGCCGTCACGCTGTTCGCGGGGTTGCCGTTGTAACTGGTGCTGCGGCGGTGTTCCACGGGAATGTCGTGGGTAATGACGCCGCGGCCGGCACAGTGCTCGCACTCTTCGCCGAACACTTCCAGCAGGCCGGTGCCCATGCGCTTGCGCGTCATCTGGACCAGGCCCAGGGACGTTACCTCGGCCACCTGGTGCTTGGTCCGGTCCCGGCCCAGGCATTCGACCAGACGGCGAAGGACCAAGTCCCGGTTGGCTTCGAGAACCATGTCGATGAAGTCGATGACGATGATGCCGCCAATGTCCCGCAGGCGCAGCTGCCGGACCACTTCTTCGGCCGCTTCCAGGTTGTTCTTGGTGACGGTTTCTTCCAGGTTGCCGCCGCTGCCGGTGAACTTGCCGGTGTTGACGTCCACCACGGTCATGGCTTCGGTGCGGTCAATGACCAGCGAACCGCCGGAGGGCAGGAATACCTTGCGGTCCAGTGCCTTGGCGATCTGCTCGTCGATGCGGCTGGCCGCGAAGATGTCTTCGTCCTTGGTCCACTTCTCGAGACGGCCCACCAGGTCCGGCGCCACGTAGGTGACGTAGGCCTCGATGGTGTCCCAGGCTTCTTCGCCGGAGACGATCAGCTTGGAGAAGTCCTCGTTGAAGACGTCGCGGACCACCTTGATGGTGAGGTCCGGCTCGCCGTACAGGAGCTCGGGCGCCAGGGTCTTGGTGGACTTGGCCTTGGCCTCGATGTTCTCCCACTGGGCGCGGAGCCGGTTGATGTCATTCATCAGCTCTTCTTCGGATGCGCCTTCAGCGGCCGTGCGGACAATGACGCCGGCATCCTGGGGCAGGTGATCCTTGAGGATCTTCTTGAGCCGGTTGCGCTCGACGTCGGGCAGCTTGCGTGAAATGCCCGTCATCGAGCCGCCCGGCACGTACACCAGATAGCGCCCGGGGAGGGAAATCTGGCTGGTCAGGCGCGCGCCCTTGTGACCCACCGGATCCTTGGTGACCTGCACCAGGACCGAGTCGCCGGACTTCAGCGCCAGCTCGATGCGGCGCGGCTGGCCGTCCAGGCCTGCGGCATCCCAATTGACTTCACCCGCGTACAGGACGGCGTTGCGGCCGCGTCCGATATCCACGAAGGCGGCTTCCATGCTGGGCAGCACGTTCTGGACCTTGCCCACGTACACGTTGCCGATCAGGGAGTCCTGCTGGGTATTGGAAACAAAGTGCTCGGCGAGGACGCCGTCTTCGAGCACGCCGATCTGGATCCGCTCGTCGCGCTGGCGGACGATCATCTGCCGGTCAACGGACTCGCGGCGGGCCAGGAACTCGGCCTCGGTGATCACATGGCGGCGGCGGCCGGACTCGCGGGACTCGCGGCGGCGCTGCTTCTTGGCTTCGAGCCGGGTGGAACCCTTGACGCTGGTTACCCGGTCGGAAACGGGAGCCTCGACGTGTGCCCGCGGTGCCCGGACCCGGGTGACGGTGTTGGGCGGATCATCATCGGCTCCGCCGGTGAGTTCCAGGTCGGCATCGCCGCGGCGGCGACGGCGGCGGCGCCGGGAAGTCACCCCTTCGGCGGCGTCCGGTCCGGCGGGGGCTTCTTCAGTCGACGCACCGGCTTCAGATTCGCCTTCGGCTACGGCTGCGTTGGAGGATTCGCTGCGGGTGCGGCTGCGGCCACGGCGGCTGCGGCGACGGCCGCGGTTTTCCTCGGAGTCTTCCTCCGCTTCGGCGCTCTCGCCGGCGTCATGCGCGGGGACCGGGCGGACAACGCTCAGGTCCGGGGCATGGAACAGCGGCAGAGCCGGAATGGCAAACGGGTTCAGGCTGGAGGGAGCGTCCTCGGCCGGGGCCGCTTCGGCAGCAGCGGTTCCGGCAGGTGAGGGAGTCTGTGCAGCGGCAGCGGAGGCAACCGTGTCATCGGCGGCGGCGTCGGCGGCAGGTACATCGGCCGGTGAGTCATCGGCGGACTCCAGCGGTGCTTCCTGCGCCTTCTCTGCAACCTTCGCGGGCCGGCGGCGGGCACGGGTTCTGGGTGCGGCCTTGGCTTCCGGGGCTGCTTCAACCACGGCGTCCGCGGTCCCGGACGTCCCCCCGGCCGGTGTTTCCGCAGACGGCGCCTCCGCGGCAGCAGCACTTTCCGGCGCTGCCGGGGTTTCCGCGGCAGCCTCAGCTGCCGGCTTCTTGGCGGGGGCACGACGACGACGCACGGCCTTCACCGGTGCTTCGGCTGCAGGTGCGGAGTCCGCCGGGGCGGCGGCCGTTCCTGCGGCAGCTTCAGCGGCGACCGCTTTGTCGGCATCCTGGCCGGCCGGCGCCTCTGCAACGGCCGGGGCTGCCTCGCCTGCCGGAACAGTCTTGCGGCGGGAGGCCCGCACGCGCTTGGGCTTTTCTACGGCTGCTTCGGCCGGGGCAGCATCTACAGATGCAGGGCTTTCTTTGGCTGCGTCTTCGACAGCTGCGGGTGCAGAAGCAGCCACCGACTTGCGGCGGCTGCGGGTGGCACGTTTTGCCGGTGCGGATTCAGTGCTGTTTTCGTTTGCTGCTAGGTCATTATTCAGTGCATCACTCATAAAAGGCTACGCTCCGGCCCCTGCGGCACTGGCCACATTCCAATGCCCAGCGGGCAATGTGTCGGCTGTACGGGGGCATCAATTGCTGCCGCCAGCCGGAAGTCGTCTGGATGTCATCCGAGGTCGCGCCATCTGTAGGGCGCGGTATCACTCGAAGACCAGCGGCGCTTTTCCTGCTACCCGCGACACGTTCACGACGTTGCCGCTGCGGGTAGGTCTTATCGGCGGATTCCCTGGTTCCCATCCGGATTGATGGGCGAACTGCTTGGGAAGCATCACCGACAGAACCGGAAGCCTGTCGCTGGACCGGTGCCGGAATGTGGTTCCGCCATCAGCCAAAGCCATTATCTCACACGCCCGTCTTTTTGGCCCGCAACAACGCATAGACTCGTTCCGTATCGCCACCAGCCAAAGGAGTACTTCGTGCCTTCCAGCGCAGCCCACCAGGAAGCCACCCGCCGGGCCCCCGACCAGCAGGGTCCGGAGCGCGGTATTGCGTGGATACTGCTCGTGACCGGCGTCGTCGGCTGGCTCGGTTCCGGCATCCTGGTCCTGGAACGGCTTCGTGTCTTCGCCGACGCCAACTACATCACCAGCTGCGACATAAGTCCCTGGGTTTCGTGCGGCACCGTGTTCAAGACCTGGCAGGCAGCGATCTTCGGTTTTCCCAATCCGCTGATCGGCATAGTTGCCTTCGCCGTGATTATCACGACCGCCATGGGAATGCTGGCCGGCGCCCGCTACGCACGCTGGTACTGGCTGGGGATGCAGGCAGGCGTGACGCTGGGCATGGTGTTTGTGGTGTGGCTGTGGAGCCAGGCGCTGTTCGACATCTATGTGCTGTGCATTTACTGCATTGTTGTATGGACTGCCATGATTCCGCTTTTCGTCTTCACGACTGTGCGCAATTTTGCCCACGGCGTCCTTCCGGCACCGGCCGGGCTGGTGAAGTTCCTGTCCGAATGGGCCTGGGTCATCGTGGCGCTGCTGTGGGTGGCTACCGCCGCCTCGATTTTCTTCCGCTTCATGAACTCCTTCCTCGGCTAGCCTTCCCTGGCCGAGTGCCGCGCCGATGCCGGAACTTCCGTCGCGGAAGAACACCGGCGGGACACTCGATCAGGCTGAATGGCGCCGCTGCGTCACTCGGCCGGCAGAGCCCACGCCAGCAGGACAGGAACGTCCTGCCCGGGCCAGGTGGCGGTCAGGGACGGATCGACCACACCCTCTCCCCCAAGCTCCAATATCCGCACCACTGACAGATCCCAGTCTGCGGTCCGAATGTGGGCAACGGTCAGATCGGCCGGACCCGGCTGCGGGCCTTCGGCGAGCTCTTCGCCGTCCGGAAGCCCGCTGGCCACCACGCTGACGGACTCCGGAATGTCTTCCCGGACGCCGTCGTTCTCAAAGTACTGCGGCGCCTGGCCCTGTCCGGAAAGGATCGACGCCGTCAGCGCCTGCGCATAGGCAGGATCCCCGCAGCCGTCATAGACCCAGCGTGTGCCCAGCACCGAATGCTCCATGGTGGTGATCAGGTGCTTCTCAGCGCCTTCCAGCGGTGCTCCGCGGTAGGTGAGCGGAACCTGCACGACGTCGGCGCCGACGGCAACGAGATGGGTCTCGATACCCACCTGTCCCTCCGGGTCATCGAAGCGGAAGGAGCCGACGCGCTCAATGGGCAGTTGCCCGACGCGGGGAAACCATGACGTCGTGGGCAGCCAGGAGGCAAGAAGTTCCATTTTGTCCGGGTGCAATTCTGCGTGATAAATGAGTGCCATGCGCCCAGCCTAGGGGCATTGGCCGCCGGCGTCAGGAATTTCCCCCGGCGGTGCCCGGTTGTCGCCTCTAAGCACCATCCCCAAATCTTCAGGAGAACCATGCTTCGAGAAACCCCCGCACCCCGGCCCAACGACACTGCGCCCACTGCACTGGTGGCCGGAGCGACCGGAATTGCCGGCGCCGCCATCGTTGACCTGCTGGCACAGCAAGGCTGGACCGTCCTGGCCCTGTCACGCAAGGGGGGCGCCCCGGACCCTAAGCGTCCCGGCGTCGTACCCGTCGCAGCGGATCTGACCAACCTGGAAAGCCTCGCCGCAGCCCTTGCGGACAAGCGTCCGACGCACGTCTTCTTCACTTCATGGTCCCGCCAGGAAACCGAAGTGGAGAACATCGCCGTCAACTCTGCGATGGTCCGCAACCTGCTGACCGCGCTGGAGCACGCACCGCTGGAACACGTGGCCCTGATGACCGGGCTCAAGCACTACATGGGCCCCTTCGAGGCCTACGGTGAAGGCCCCATGCCGGACACCCCGTTCTCCGAGGATGAACCGCGGCTTCCGGTGGACAATTTCTACTACGCGCAGGAAGACGAATTGATGGCGGCCGCCGAGCGGCAGGGTTTCGCCTGGTCCGTGCACCGGGCACACACGGTCATTGGCTTCGCCGTCGGCAACGCCATGAACATGGGCCAGACCCTGGCCGCGCAGGCAACGCTGTGCCGCGAACTTGGACTGCCGTTTGTCTTCCCGGGCTCGGAAACCCAGTGGAATTCAGTCACTGACATGACCGACGCCGGGCTGCTGGCCGAGCACATGCTGTGGGCCGCCACCGCTCCGAACACCGCCAACGAAGCGTTCAACGTGGTCAACGGCGACGTGTTCCGCTGGCGCTCCCTGTGGCCGCGCCTGGCAGCCCGGTTCGGTGTCGAACCCGTTGGCTTCGACACCAAGCCGCGGCCGCTCGAGGAGCAGATGGCGGACATGGACGGGGCGTGGGAAAAGCTGGCCGCCCGCCATGGCCTGGCTGAACCGAACCTCTCCCGGCTGGCGACCTGGTGGCATACCGACGCGGATCTGGGCCGGAACATTGAAGTGCTCACGGATATGAGCAAAAGCAGGCTGGCCGGCTTCACGGGTTACCGCCGGACTGAGGACGCTTTCGCGGAACTCTTTGACCGGCTGCGCGCCGAACGGTTGATTCCCTGACCTGCAGCGGCCGGGCGGCATCCCGCCGCACCGGCCGTTTCCGCAAGTCAGGTGCCACTTGAAGTAGGATCCAAGGGTACTTTTGGTTTGGGTGGTGCGGCAGTGTGCCGCCGCCTGAACAACGGAATTCCGGAAGAGCCTGGAGGTGAACCGCACGCATGGACGACGGAAAGAGTCGATCTATCAGCCGCGCGAGCCTCATCCTGGCCCCGGACCTTCCACATGAGCGCCCCTAGACTGCAAGCCCGATCAGGCTGCCGCCGTACAGGGGTTGCACAGTTAGGGGCCGGCACGGTTTAGCACCGGCAGGGGCGGAAGGCCGGGATGCATCCCGGGCTCGTGCGGTTTGAGATAACCAACCCGTACACCTTTTGCACACAGCCGAGGCCATGCCGCGGTTCTCTGTGTGCGCCCACCGGAGGGAACCGGCTTCATGATCAAGTCACCCAGTTCTTCGTTCGAAACCAGCGCCAAGCTGCTGGGCGAAGCAATCGGCAGGAACAACATTGCCCTCGCGGCCCGCGTCCTGCAGCCGCTTAATGTGGCGGAAACGATTGAACAGCTCGAACGGCTCGGCACCATCAACAGGGCTCTGGCGTATCGCACGCTGCCCAAGGAACGCGCACTGGCGGTCTTCGAACGGCTCGACGTCCTGCTGCAGGCGGACCTTCTCTCCGGGCTGCAGGATGCCCAGGTGGCAGAGGTCTTTGCGGCGCTGAGCCCCGATGACCGGGTGGCCCTGCTGGACGAGCTGCCGGCATCGGTGGCCAACCTGCTGATTCTGGGTCTGAGCGACAAAGACCGGGCTCTCACCGCCATCGTGCTCGGCTACCCGCAGCGGTCCGTGGGACGGTTCATGAGTCCCCAGTTTCTCACCGCTCATCCCGGCTTTACTGCCGGCCAAACCCTGGAGCGGGTGCGTGCACAGTCGGAGGAAGCCGAGAGCATCTACACGATCCCCGTCACCGACGACGGCCGCCACCTGGTGGGCGTCGTGTCCCTGCGGGACGTGCTGTGCGCGGCTGAATCGGACGCTGTTGCGGACCTGATGAAGGACCCGTTGTTCGCCCCGGCAACCATGGACGTCGAAGAAGCAGCACGGTACTGCGCTGACGCGAAAGTCCTGGCGCTGCCGATCGTGGATGCGGAAACGCGTCTGGTGGGGATCCTGACCGTGGATGATGCGCTGCGGATCCTTGAGGACGCGGAAAGCGAGGATGCGGCACGTTCGGGCGGAAGCGAACCGCTGCGCCGTCCGTACCTGGCCACCCCGGTGCGCAGCATTGTGCGTGCCCGTGTTGTGTGGCTGCTGGTGCTCGCGGTGGGTGCAACGTTAACGGTTCAGGTCATGGGCGCTTTCGAAGCCACCCTGGCGGAACAGGTGGTCCTTTCCCTGTTCATTCCCCTGCTCATCGGCACGGGAGGGAACACCGGGAACCAGGCAGCCACCACTATTACGCGCGCACTGGCGCTCGGTGACGTGCGGCCGGCCGACGCCGTCAAGGTGGTTGCGCGGGAAGTGCGCGTAGGAGCGTGGCTGGGCGCACTGCTCGGCGGACTGGGTTTTGCCGTTGCCTCCCTGATCTTCACCGTGCCCCTGGGCCTGGTGATCGGGTTGACCCTGCTGGGAGTCTGCACCATGGCAGCCGGCGTTGGCGGCCTGATGCCGTTGCTGGGGAAGGCCCTCAAAGTGGATCCCGCCGTATTCTCCAACCCCTTCATCTCCACCTTTGTGGATGCCCTGGGCCTCATCATCTACTTTATGATCGCGTCGAGCATTCTGGGGCTGTGAGCCGCGAGCTGCACGAGCCTGCAGGCGGGATCCGCACAGCAGGAGGGCCTGAGCCCGGTGGAGTACCGGACTCAGGCCCTCCTGAAGGGGACAGCGGAGTTACTTGCCGAACCAGATGCCGATTTCGCGTTCTGCGGACTCGGGGGAATCCGAACCATGGACCAGGTTCTGCTGAACTGCCGTGCCCCAGTCGCGGCCAAAGTCGCCGCGGATGGTGCCCGGAGCCGCCGTCGTCGGATCGGTGGTGCCGGCCAGGGAGCGGAAGCCCTCGATGACGCGTTCGCCTTCGAAGATGGCCGCCACAATGGGGCCGCTGAGCATGAACTCCACCAGCGGTTCGTAGAACGGCTTGCCTTCGTGCTCGGCGTAGTGCTCTTCGAGCACCTCGCGGGTGGCGTCCACCTTCTTCAGTTCAGCCAGGGTGTAGCCCTTGGCTTCCACTCGGGCCAGGATTGCGCCGGAGAGATTCCGCTTCACGCCGTCGGGTTTGATCAGTACAAGTGTGCGTTCGGTGCTCACGGTAAATCTCCTTGCGAAGTAGCGGTTTTCGAGTCTAAGCCTAGTCGGTGACGGCTGTGCCGGCAGCGCCCGTGTCCTCCAGGCCTTCGGGATGGGCCTTTTCCCATTCCTCCTGCTCGCGGTCCCGCTGCCGGTTCTCCCGGTCCAGACGCATGCCGGTCTTCAGCCCGTACCACCAGGTGGCGGCGAAGATGGCACCAATCAGGAACATCATCGGTTCCAGGAAACCGGTGGCAATGATGACCAGCTGCAGGATCCAGCCGACGACGGGTCCGGCTGGCTTGGACAGGAAGGCGCAGGTACCGATCAATGCAGCAAACAGGACCAGTCCGCCGGTCAGGATGATGGCGGGAGACAGGACGTCGCGTTGCAGGCCGAAAACGGCGAGCGTCGCGAAGAGCACCAGGAACGCTTCCAGGACGAGGACCGTCGAGGCGAACATGATGCGGATGGAACGCCGTTTCTTGGGCATTCCCGGGCGCCACTCGCGCTGGGCCTTGGTAAGTTTTGCCATCGTGCTTACTTTCCGAGAAGGGTGCGCGCTTCGGCCACCAGGGTAATGGAGCCGATGATGAGCACGCCGCCGGCGAGGTCATTGTTTTCCTCGGCCTTGGCCACCGCCCATTCAATGGCGTTGTCCAGGCCGGGTTCCACCTGCAGCTCTTCGTCGGCAAAGCCTGCGTCCACGGCGTCCTGGACCAGGTCTTCGGCCGAGAGGGCGCGCGGTGAGCTGGATTGCGTGAGGCAGACGCCGGCGATCTGGTCGCCAAGGGTCTCCCGCAGTTCGGTCAGGATGCCCACCGAGTCCTTCTCCGCCAGGATGCCGACCACCAGCACCAGTGAAGTGAAGCTGAAGGCTTCCAAGACCGCTTCGGCCGATGCCTTGGCACCGGCGGGGTTGTGGGCGGCATCCACCACGATGGTGGGCGCGGTACGCACCACTTCAAGGCGTCCGGGAGACGTGACCGTGGAGAACCCGGTGCGGAGCAGTTCCACGTCAAGTTCCTTGGTGCCGCCGCCAATGAAGGCCTCCAGTGCAGCCACGGCGACAGCTGCGTTCTCCGCCTGGTGCTTGCCGTGCAGCGGCAGGAGCAGCTCCTCATAGCGCCCGGCCAGGCCGGCAATGGTGAGCATCTGCCCGCCCACCGCCATGACACGGGACTCGACGCCGAATTCGACACCCTCGAAACGGTACGGAATGCCCACTTCTCGGGCCTTTTCCAGCAATACCTGCGCAGCTTCCATCGGCTGGGCGGCACTGATCAGGAAGCCGCCCTCCTTGATGATGCCGGCCTTTTCCATGGCGATGTCAGCGACGTTGTCGCCCAGCAGTTCCGTGTGGTCCAGGGAAATGGGCGTGACGACGGCAACGGAGCCGTCGCCCACGTTGGTGGCGTCGGTGATGCCGCCCAGGCCCACTTCAATGACTGCCACGTCCACGGGTTCGTCGGCGAAGACCGCAAACGCCAGGATGGTGACAGCCTCAAAGTACGTCAGGCGCGGCTCCCCGGCGGCCTCGAGTTCGCCGTCGACAATGTCCAGGTAGGGGTGGATTTCGTCCCAGATCCGGACAAACGTCTCATCGGAGACCGGTTCGCCGTCAATGCTGATCCGCTCGGTGACCTTACTCAGGTGCGGGCTGGTGTACCGGCCGGTGCGCAGCCCGTAGGCCCGCAGTCCGGCCTCGATCATCCGCGCGGTGGAGGTCTTGCCGTTGGTTCCGGTGATGTGAATGATCGGGAACGCCTTGTTCGGCTCCCCCAGCACCTCCATCGCCCGGAACAGCGGCGCCATGCGCGGTTCCATCTTGTTCTCGGGGGCGCGGCTCAGCAGCTCGGCGTAGACGCTTTCCACGGAGAAACCGTCGATTGCCCCGGAGGGTCCGTCGGACATGCTCATTAGATCTTCTCCACGGTGACGGTGAATTCTTCGGCGCCGTCGGCAAGCTCGACGGCGGTGACCACCAGTTGATCGGTCAGGGTTTCAGACTTGATCAGTTCCGCATTCGCCTCAAGGGCCGCAGCAGCTGCCGGCGATGTTTTTACCTCGGTGCGGATGTGGTCGCTGATGTGCAGGTCCGCGTCACGGCGGGCCTGCTGGATGGCGCGGATGCCGTCGCGGGCGGTGCCCTCGGCGGCCAGCTCCGGCGTGACCTCGGTGTTCAGCACCAGGAAGCCGCCGCCGGGCAGCACGGAGACAGCCTTGGAAGACTCGCCGTCGGCGGTTTCCACCACTGTTTCCAGCGTGTATTCCTGCGGCTGCAGTTCCAGGCCGCCCGCGGTGACCGTGCCGGCGTCGTCCACCGACCAGTCCCCTGACTTGGAGGCCTTGATTGCGGTCTGGACGTTCTTGCCCAGTCGGGGGCCTGCGGCACGGGCGTTGACCACGAGCTTCTGCGTGATGCCGAACTCGGCAGGATCAGCTGCGGCAGCCTCCATCAGGCGAACGGACTTCAGGTTCAGTTCATCGGCGATGATTGCCGCGAACTGGCCCTGCAGCGACTCGGCATCGGGCGCGACGACGGTCAGTTCAGACAGCGGCAGCCGCACCCGGAGGTTCGCGGCCTTGCGCAGGGACGAACCCACCGAGGCGATCCGGCGGGTGCGGTCCATCCGGTCCACCAGCGCGGGATCCTGCGGGAACAGTTCCGCGTCCGGCCAGTCGGTCAGGTGCACGGAGCGGCCGCCGGTGAGTCCGCGCCAGATCTCCTCGGAGACCAGCGGCAGCAGCGGAGCGGCCACCCGGCAGACCGTTTCCAGGCAAGTGTACAGCACATCAAACGCCTGGGTGTCTTCATCGAAGAACCGGGTGCGGCTGCGGCGGATGTACCAGTTGGTCAGCGTGTCCATGTACTGGCGCAGCGTTTCGCAGGCCTCGGACACGTCATAGCTGTCCAGCTCGGACGTCATGGTCCGCACCAGGTCACCGGTGGCGGCCAGCATGTAGTTGTCCAGCGGTTCGGTGGACTCGTAGCGCGCCGTCGCCTCGTAGCCGTTGCCGTTGTTCGCGGCGTTGGTGTACAGCGTGAAGAAGTGCCACACGTTCCACAGCGGCAGGATGACCTGGCGGACGCCTTCGCGGATGCCCTGTTCGGTGACGATCAGGTTGCCGCCGCGCAGGATCGGTGAGGCCATGAGGAACCAACGCATGGCGTCGGAGCCGTCGCGGTCCAGGACCTCGGAGACGTCCGGGTAGTTGCGCAGCGACTTGGACATCTTCTGCCCGTCGGAGCCCAGCACAATGCCGTGGCTGATGACGTTCCGGAAGGCCGGGCGGTCAAAGAGCGCGGTAGCCAGGACGTGCAGCGTGTAGAACCAGCCGCGGGTCTGCCCGATGTACTCCACGATGAAATCGCCCGGGTTGTGGTGCTCAAACCAGTCGGCGTTCTCGTGCGGGTAGTGCACCTGGGCGTAGGGCATGGAACCGGAGTCGAACCAGACGTCCAGGACGTCTTCGACGCGGCGCATGGTGGACTGGCCCTCTTCGGGGGTCCGCGGATCGTCCGGGTTCGGGCGGGTCAGTTCGTCGATGAAGGGGCGGTGCAGGTCCGGCTCGCCGGCATGGTTCAGCGGCAGCCGGCCGAAGTCGGCCTTGAGCTCTTCCAGCGAACCGTAGACATCGGTGCGCGGGTAGTTGGGATCATCGGAAACCCAGACCGGGATGGGGCTGCCCCAGTAGCGGTTTCGGCTGATGGACCAATCGCGGGCGTTCTCCAGCCACTTGCCGAACTGGCCGTCCTTGACGTTTTCCGGGATCCAGTTGATCTGCTGGTTCAGTTCGACCATGCGGTCCTTGATCTTGGTGACCTCCACGAACCAGGAGGAAACAGCCTTGTAGATCAGCGGGTTCCGGCAGCGCCAGCAGTGCGGGTAGCTGTGCTCGTAGCTGGCCTGGCGCAGCAGGCGTCCGTCGGCGCGCAGCACACGGGTGATGAGCTTGTTGGCATCAAAAACCTGCAGTCCGGCAATGTCGGACAGTGGGCCGTCGGCGAACATGGGCAGGAACTTGCCGCCCTCATCCACGGACAGGATCACGGGGATGCCGTTGGCTTCGCAGATCTTCTGGTCGTCTTCACCGTAGGCCGGAGCCTGGTGAACAATACCGGTGCCGTCGGTGGTGGTGACGTAGTCGGCCACGACAATCCGCCAGGCATTCTGCGTGCCCCACTTCTCGGTGTCCGTGTAGTAGTTCCACAGCGGTTCGTAGGCCAGTCCGGCCAGCTCGCTGCCCAGGTGCACGGAGGTGACGGCCGCGCGGGCGGCGTCGGCGTCGTCGTACCCCAGGTCCTTGGCGTAAGAGCCCACCAGGTCTTCGGCCAGCAGGTAGCGGACCTCCGGGTTGTCCTGCGGCGTACCGTTGGGTCCGGCGGGCACGACGGCGTAACGGACCGAGGGTCCGACGGCGAGGGCCATGTTGGTGGGCAGCGTCCAGGGCGTGGTGGTCCACGCGATGGCGAGGACGCCGTCGAGCTCCGCGGACAGCGCGTTGTCGCCGGCAGTGATGGGGAAGGTGACCGTGACGGTCTGGTCCTGCCGGTCCTTGTAGACGTCGTCATCCATGCGCAGCTCATGGTTGGACAGCGGGGTCTCGTCCTTCCAGCAGTACGGGAGCACCCGGAAACCGCTGTAAGTCAGGCCCTTCTCGTGAAGGGTCTTGAAGGCCCAGATGACCGACTCCATGTACTCGACGTTGAGCGTCTTGTAGTCGTTCTCGAAGTCCACCCAGCGGGCCTGGCGGGTGACGTAGTCCTTCCACTCGCCGGCGTACTCCATCACGGAGGCGCGGCAGGCGTCGTTGAACTTGTCGATGCCCATCTTCTCGATCTGGACCTTGTCGCTCATGCCCAGCTGCTTCATGGCTTCGAGCTCGGCGGGCAGGCCGTGGGTGTCCCAGCCGAAACGGCGTTCCACGCGGCGGCCGCGCTGGGTCTGGTAACGGGCCACCAGGTCCTTGACGTAGCCGGTGAGCAGGTGGCCATAGTGCGGCAGGCCGTTGGCGAAGGGCGGGCCGTCGTAGAAGACAAACTCGTTGGAGCCGTCCTTGCCGGCGGACCGGGCGTCAATGGAGGCCTGGAAGGTGCCGTCCTCGTCCCAGTACTTCAGAACCAATTCTTCGAGTTCCGGAAACTTCGGGGAGGACGGGGCGGCGTTTTCTGCCGGAGCGGCGGCCGTGGTGGCCTTGGGATAGATAGAAGGCATATTCGTCATCCTGATAGCGGCAAGTAGTTCTGATGAAGTACAGGATGCGAGGGCGGAGTTCTTGCCGGCCAAGGCCGGCGGGGAACCCGCGGTACCACCTCGCTTGCCGCCGTCGTCGTCCGCGCTGTGCTGTAAGACTTCAGTGCACTGCGCCGCCGAGTCGGGCTGCCGCTCGTTGACTGCTGTGACGGGCTTACCCGTCCGGTTCTACTGGGCCCCGTGCGCTGAAACGTTCTGGGCCGTTCTTCCGGAAGCTCACCGGTGATAGCCGGGTCAAAGCTGCTTCCGCCAGTTTAGGCCACACCCCCGGGGTTGTCGAAGTTGGGCTGTGGACGTTAGGCCTGGGCCGGCTGGCGGCGGATGACCTTGTGGTTGGCGGCCTGGGCGACGGGGCGCAGCACCACCTTGTCCAGGTTGATGTGGTGCGGCAGGTTCAGGGAGTAGGCCATGACGTCAGCGACGTCCTCTGCAGTGAGGGGCTTCTCCACTCCGGCGTAGACCTTTTCCGCCGCGTCTTTGTCGCCGAGCCGGTTCAGGGAGAATTCCTCGGTCTTGACCATTCCCGGGAGGATTCCAATGACGCGGACGTTGTTCTCCGCTTCCTCCAGGCGGAGGGTTTCCGCGAGCGCCTGCTCGGCGGACTTGGCGGCGCAGTATCCGCCGCCGCCTTCGTAGGAGGCGAGCGCAGCGGTGGAGGTCAGCATCAGGACGGAGCCCTGTCCGGAGGCGCGCAGCGCCGGCAGGAAGGCCTGGGTGACACGGAGCGCCCCGAGCACGTTGACGTTGTACATGGCTTCCCAATCCGCGAGCTTTCCCGTGCCCACGGAATCAACGCCCCAGGCACCGCCGGCATTGTTGATGACGGCGTCCACTCCCCCGGTAGCCAGCACCTCGTCGGCCATCCGGGCCACGGATTCGCTGTCGGTCACATCGGCGGTGATGACCTGTGCGCCGGTCTCAGCGGCGAGCGCCTGAAGCTTGTCCCCGCGGCGGGCCACGGCCACCACGTCCCAGCCTGAGTTACGCAGGGCACGTACGGCCGCTGCTCCAATGCCTGAACTTGCTCCGGTGACTACTGCTCGCTTAGGGGTCATGGCACTACCCTAGCGACTTCCTCTCCCGCGGCAGGCTTCTGTGTTGCGGTGTTGCAGCGACATTGCCCTGCGCCGGACATGCTCCAACCGGGCACCGAAGCCGGCCGGAACCTGAGCCGGCAGATTGTCCACCGGGAACCAGCGGACGTCCTCACTTTCATCGCTGACGGAAACTGCAGCATCCGGGCTAACAACCGCTGCGTATCCCACGTCCCAATGGGCGGAGCATGAGAAGCCCGCGTTCAACCGGTGCAGGTCAAGATCCATGAGCACGGGAGACGGAGCAGAGGAAGTCTCTGAGGCTGAGACAGAGGGCGGCACGGTGGACAGCAGGGTCAGATCATCGATTCCGGACTCTTCCCGGGCTTCCCGTTGGGCGGCTTCCGCCACTGTTGCGTCCTGCGGCTCTAGGTGCCCGCCGAACTGCACCCAGAACTGCCCCTTGCGATGGAAACACAACAGAACCCGATCGAAACCGGGAGAAAACACGAAACAGGACCCGGTGACATGTTCCGGGCCGCCGGCCCGCCGCAGGGCGGCGTCCCCGGTCTCGTTCAGGAACCGCAGGTACTCGTCCCGCGGTCCAGATTCCGGAAGTGCCCTGAGGCTGATGAGCAGGTTTTCAAGAGGCATGCTGCCATTTTGCCGCACCGGGCGGTGAAGGCTTGAACGTCAGGGCCGGCCAGCCAGGCCCAGCAGGTACTCACGGAGCACCGCTGCTTCGTTCTCGGTCGCACTGCGCGCCCCGTAGAGCAGCACCGTGTCAGGCCGGGAGGCACAGTCCCGGGAAAAGTCCGGAACCTCCGGATTGGCGGCAAGCTCCTCCCGGTACCGGTCCTGGAATCCGGTCCAGCGCTCTTCCCGGTGCCCGAACCATTTGCGCAGTTCCGTACTGGGCGCCAGATCTTTGAGCCACTCGTCGAGTTCTGCACGGGCCTTGGAAACCCCGCGCGGCCACAACCGGTCCACCAGGACCCGGTAGCCGCCGTCTGGCGCTTCATAGATGCGGCGGATACGGATCGAATCCGGGTTCTGCGCAGTCGTTGCCATACATCGGATGCTACGGCCGGCCGGCAGGACGAGGACAGAGCCGCCGGCCAGGGACTGCTGCCGGGCGGCGCAACAGTTCCCCTTGCTCCACCGCCCGCATGGAAGAATGGCAGTATGGCTGAAAACTTTCCGGGCACAGACACGCCCGACAATGAACCCAAGACCGTATCCGTCCCCGACAAGCCCGCCCTTGAAGGGCTGGAAGCAACACTGAGCCGCCGCTGGCGGGAAGAGGGAACGTACGCGTTCAACGAAGACACGGTCCGCGAGGACGTCTACTCGATCGACACTCCCCCGCCCACTGCCTCGGGCTCGCTGCACGTGGGGCACATGTTCTCCTACACGCAGACCGACGTTATGGCGCGTTACCAGCGCATGACCGGCAAGAACGTCTTCTACCCCATGGGCTGGGATGACAACGGCCTTCCCACCGAACGCCGGGTGCAGAACTACTACGGCGTCCGCTGCGATCCTACAAAGCCGTACGATCCCGATTACCGGCCCCCGGCCACCGCGCCGAAGAACCAGCGCGATTTTGACGTGATTTCCCGCCGGAATTTCATCGAGCTTTGCGAAGAGCTGGCGGTGGAGGACGAGAAGGTCTTCGAGGACCTCTTCTCCACCCTGGGCCTGTCCGTCGACTGGACGCGGACCTACCGCACCATCGATGACAACTCCCGCGCCGTCAGCCAGCGCGCCTTCCTGGAGAACCTCAAGGCCGGCGACGCCTACATGTCCGAGGCCCCCACCCTGTGGGACGTCACCTTCCGCACAGCCGTGGCCCAGGCCGAGGTGGAGGACCGGGAACAGCCCGGCGCCTACCACCGCATCAGCTTCCATGCGCCCGACGGCGAAAAGGTCTTCATCGAGACCACCCGCCCCGAACTGCTTCCGGCCTGCGTGGCCCTGGTGGCCCACCCCGACGACGAGCGCTACCAGCGCCTGTTCGGCACCAAGGTCACCTCCCCGCTGTTCGACGTCGAGCTGGAGGTGCGCGCCCACCCGCTCGCCAAGCCGGACAAGGGTTCGGGCATTGCCATGATCTGCACCTTCGGCGACCAGACCGACGTCACCTGGTGGCGCGAGCTGAACCTGCCCACCCGCGCCGTCGTCGGCCGTGACGGCCGCCTGCTGGCTGACACCCCGGAGTGGATCACCACGGACAAGGCGAAGGAAAACTACGCCGCTGTGGCCGCCAAGACGGTCTTCAGCGCCAAGGAAGCCATCGTGGAAATGCTGCGCGAAAGCGGCGACCTCGAAGGCGAGCCGAAGAAGATCACCCACCCGGTGAACTTCTTCGAAAAGGGCGACAAGCCCCTTGAGGTTGTCACCAGCCGCCAGTGGTACATCCGCAACGGCGGCCGCGACGAGGACCGACGTGCGGCCCTGATTGCCCGCGGCAAGGAAATCGACTTCCACCCGTCCTTCATGCGCTCACGCTACGAAAACTGGATCGAAGGCCTGAACGGTGACTGGCTGGTCTCACGTCAGCGCTTCTTCGGCGTTCCGGTTCCTGTCTGGTATCCGCTGGATACCTCCGGCAACCCGGACTACGACAACCCCGTGCTGCCGTCCTCCGAGCAGCTGCCCGTGGATCCGGCCGCTGAACCGGCTCCGGGCTACGAGGAATCCCAGCGCAACCAGCCGGGCGGCTTCGTGGGCGACGCCGATGTCCTGGACACCTGGGCCACCTCGTCCCTGACCCCGCAGATTGTGGGCGGCTGGAGCCGGGACGAGGACCTGTTCAGCAAGGTCTTCCCGTTTGACCTGCGTCCGCAGGGCCACGACATCATCCGCACCTGGCTGTTCTCCTCCGTGGTGCGCGCCGATGCCCTGAACCACGTGGCGCCGTGGAAGCACGCGGCCATCTCCGGCTGGATCCTGGATCCGGACCGCAAGAAGATGTCCAAGTCCAAGGGCAACGTGGTGGTCCCCACCGATGTGCTCAATGACTACGGATCCGACGCCGTGCGCTACTGGGCGGCTTCCGCCAAGCTGGGCGCGGACACGGCCTACGAGATTGCGCAGATGAAGATTGGCCGCCGCCTGGCCATCAAGTTGCTCAACGCCTCCAAGTTCGTCCTGAACCTGGGTGCCACCGAGGCAAACGTCGTCACGGCGGACACTTCGGTGATTACCAACGCCCTGGACTCCGCACTGCTAAAGCAGCTGGCCGAAGTGGTCAATGCTTCCACTGCGGCGTTTGAGCGCTACGACTATGCCAAGGCCCTGCAGCTGACCGAGTCCTTCTTCTGGTCCTTCACGGACGACTATGTGGAGCTGATCAAGGACCGCGCCTACGGTGCCGCCGGCGAGGCGGAGCAGGCTTCGGTGCTGGCTACCCTGGCCACCACGCTGGACGCGCTGCTGCGCCTGTTCGCCCCGTTCCTGCCCTTCGCCACCGAAGAGGTCTGGGGCTGGTGGCGTCACGGCTCGGTGCACCGCGCACCGTGGCCGAACGTCGACGCGTTGTCCTCCGCAGTGGCAACGGCCGACGCCGGCATCCTGGCCACGGTTGCCACCGCTCTGGGCGGCATCCGCAAGGCCAAGTCCGAGGCGAAGGTCAAGCAGCGCACCGAGGTTCTCACGGCCACGGTGACGGCGTCCGAGGCGCAGGTTTCGCAGCTGCGGGCGGGCCTCGCGGATCTGAAGGCAGCAGGCAACGTCCGGGAGCTTTCCTTGGCGACGGGCGACGGCGAACTGGCCGTGTCCGATGTCGAGCTGGCGCCGGTGGAACCGGCTCCTGCGGCCGAATAAACAGCACGCCCTGAGCACGAAAAGGCCCCGCCGGAAGAAATCCGGCGGGGCCTTTTTGTGTCCCGAGGTCTAAAGCGGAACGGACCTTAGTCGAACTGCGGGCTCTCGGTGCGGCTGCGCTTGAGCTCGAAGAAGGCGGGGTTCTCCGCCAGCATGACGGCGCCGTCGAACATCCGGCCTGCCTCTTCGCCGCGCGGGATGCGGGTCAGGACCGGACCGAAGAAGGCGGTGCCGTTGAAGGCCACGATGGGAGTTCCGACATCGTCGCCCACCTTGGAGATGCCTTCCTGGTGCGAGGCACGCAGCTGGGTGTCGTACTCGTCGCTGTCGGCGTACCGTGCCAGGTCGGCCGGAAGGCCAACCTCGTCGAGGGACTCGCGGATGACTGCGTCGAGATCATCATTGCCGCCGACATGGATCCGGGTGCCCATGGCATCGTAGAGCGGCTTGATGTACTTGTCGCCGTGGAGCTCGGTGGCGGCAATGATGACGCGTACCGGCTTGATGGCCGCCTTCATACGCTCCATGTAGTTCTCGGGCAGGTCCCGTCCTTCATTCAGGAGGGACAGGCTCATCACGTGCCAGTCGGTGCTGACGTCGCGGACCTGCTCCACTTCACCCATCCAGCGGGACGTGACCCACGCGAACGGACAGATCGGGTCGAACCAAAAATCGGCTTTTGCTGCAGAATCGGGCAAGCTCACGAAATTCTCCTTCAGGGCATTGCGGACCCGCGGCGAAGATCGCGGGTTGCTGGGAACAGCATTGGTTATTCGTGCAAACCCGCGGTCAGGCTGATTTGTTCCGGCGTTTGGTCGCAACTGCCTGGGAGATCAGCGTGGGTTCAGCCTTGTGGGTGACAACCTCTTCAGTGATGACCACTGTGGCGATGTCGTCACGGCTGGGCAGGTCAAACATGACGGGCAGCAGGACTTCCTCAAGGATCGCCCGCAGCCCGCGCGCACCGGTGCCGCGCGACAAAGCGGCATCCGCGATCGCGTCCAGGGCGGCAGGCTCGAAGGTGAGTTCAACGCCGTCGAGCTGGAACATCTTTTGGAACTGCTTGACCAGGGCATTCTTCGGTTCGGTGAGGATCCGGATCAGTGCCTCCCGGTCCAGGTTGGAGACCGTGGTGATCACAGGCAGCCGGCCGATGAATTCCGGGATCAGGCCGAACTTCAGCAGGTCCTCGGGCATGACATCGGCATAGGAATCGGCTTCCTTGGCATTCTCATTCAGCGGGGCGCCGAAACCGATGCCCTTGCGTCCGGAGCGGGACCCAATAATCTCCTCCAGCCCGGCGAAGGCACCGGCAACGATAAAGAGCACGTTTGTGGTGTCGATCTGGATGAATTCCTGGTGCGGATGCTTGCGGCCACCCTGCGGGGGCACCGAGGCCACCGTGCCTTCCAGGATCTTCAGCAGCGCCTGCTGCACACCCTCGCCGGATACGTCGCGGGTGATGGAGGGGTTTTCGCTTTTGCGCGAGATCTTGTCGATCTCGTCGATGTAGATGATGCCCTGCTCGGCCTTCTTGACGTCATAGTCTGCGGCCTGGATGAGCTTGAGCAGGATGTTCTCGACGTCCTCACCCACGTATCCTGCTTCGGTCAGCGCCGTGGCGTCGGCGACGGCGAAGGGCACGTTCAAGCGGCGTGCCAGGGTTTGCGCCAGATAGGTTTTGCCGCACCCGGTGGGACCGATGAGCAGGATGTTGGACTTGCCGATTTCCACGTCATCCGAAACGACAGCATCCGACAGATTGCCGGTGTTGCGCGGCGCGTGGCCGGACTGGATGCGCTTGTAGTGGTTGTAGACGGCGACGGCGAGGGAACGCTTGGCCGGTTCCTGGCCAATGACATATTCCTGCAGCGAATCGAAGATCTCCCGCGGCTTGGGCAACTCGAAGGAGCCCAGGTCAGCTACTTCGGAGAGCTCTTCTTCAATGATCTCGTTGCAGAGATCAATGCACTCGTCGCAGATGTAGACTCCGGGGCCGGCAATAAGCTTGCGGACCTGTTTCTGGCTCTTTCCGCAGAAAGAGCACTTGAGCAGATCTGTGCTCTCACCAATGCGAGCCATAGTTCAGTCCCCTTAGATGGTCCAGCGTTATACGGTGCCGACGGTCATCCCGTGCAGGACGGCAGAAGCCGGTCGGCATGTTCCACTCTAGGACACTTGGTTGGGTGATACAGCAACCGAAAGGCCCGCGGTGCGATATTTCGCGCCGCGGGCCTCCCTGATGCTTACATTCGGTTGATGGCCGGAGTCTTGATCTTGCGGGAGTCCAGCACCTGGTCAATCAGTCCGTATTCAAGGGCACCGGCGGCCGTGAGAATCTTGTCACGCTCGATGTCCCGGTTGACTTCCTCGGACGTGTGGTTGGAGTGCAGGGCCAGAGTGTCCTCCAGCCAGGTCCGCATCCGCATGACTTCCGCTGCCTGGATTTCCAGGTCGGAAGCCTGTCCACGCTCGCCGCCGCCGAGGGCCGGCTGGTGGATCAGCACGCGGGCGTTCGGCAGCGCCAGCCTCTTCCCCGGCGTACCGGCAGCCAGCAGCACAGCTGCGGCGCTGGCTGCCTGGCCCAGGCAGACGGTCTGAATTTCCGGCCGGATGTACTGCATGGTGTCGTAAATGGCCGTCATGGCCGTGAACGAACCGCCCGGAGAGTTGATGTACAGGGTGATGTCGCGGTCCGGGTCGTTGGACTCGAGGACCAACAGCTGGGCCATGACGTCGTCGGCTGACGCGTCATCCACCTGGACGCCGAGGAAGATGATGCGGTCCTCAAACAGCTTGGTGTACGGGTCCTGGCGCTTGAAGCCGTAAGGCGTGCGCTCTTCGAACTGCGGCAATACGTAGCGGTTGGAGGGCATTTGCGGTGCCGTTCCGCCTGCGGTTCCAAAATTCATGTTCATTGTTACTCCTGAAGTCTAAGAAAGGTGCGCTGGAGGGAAGGGAGAGTCAGTCCTCGACCGGGGCTGCGCCCTTGTCCTGATCCGTTCCGCCGCCGCCGGTAACGCCGCCGGCATGCGCGGAAATCTTGTCAAAGAATCCGTATTCCAGAGCTTCCTGGGCCGTGAACCACTTGTCACGGTCGTTGTCCTTCAGGATGGTCTCCACGGTCTGGCCGGTCTGCTCGGCGGTCAGTTCCGCCATGACCTGCTTCATGTGGAGGATCAGTTCTGCCTGAATCCGGATATCGGAAGCGGTGCCGCCGATGCCGCCGGAGGGCTGGTGCATGAGGATGCGTGCGTGGGGCGTGGCGTAGCGCTTGCCCTTGGTGCCCGAGGACAGCAGGAACTGGCCCATGGACGCTGCCAAACCCGTTGCCACGGTGACCACGTCGTTGGGGATGAACTGCATCGTGTCGTAGATGGCCATGCCGGCCGTCACTGACCCGCCGGGAGAGTTGATGTAGAGGAAGATGTCCTTCTCAGGGTCCTCAGCCGAGAGCAGCAGGAGCTGCGAGCAGATGGCGTTGGCGTTGTCATCGCGGACTTCCGAGCCCAACCAGATGATCCGCTCACGCAGCAGACGATTGTAGATGTAGTCGTCCCGGCTAGCCGGGTCCACCGTTGCCATTGTGGGTGTGTTGGGTGCAATTGCCATACTGAGTGACCTCTCGCTCTGGCGGGGTACAGAACCGCTAACCGCGTCAGCTGGTCCCGCCGTTTATCTCTCCTAGGACACTAACCTGTTGCGCGTGTGATCTGCTCGCGTTTCGCGGACTGTTCGCTGACGGCGCACGATGCCCGTCACAGCACGGCGCCGGGCGGGTCACAGCCCCGGACGCCGTCGAGAGCACCTTAAACGCAAATACGCCGCCTGCCCTTTCGGGCGGACGGCGCATTTGCGGTGACCTTGGATCACCCTGTGTTCTTGGTCCGACTATGCCTTGTCGTCGCTCTTGGACTCTTCGGCAACCTCAGCCTCGGCGGCTTCAGTCTCGGCGTCAGCAACCGGTGCTTCTTCGCCGGCGGGGCGGACGAATTCGCTGAGGTCGATTTCAACGCCTGCGGTGTCGGTGACCTTGGCCTGCTCGAGGACCTTGGCAAGTGCCTTGCGGCGGCGAACTTCGCCAACCATCATCGGGACCTGGCCGCTCTGGTCGATCAGCTGGGCGAACTGGTTCGGATCCATGCCGTACTGGCCCGCTGCGGAAACGATGTAGTCGATCAGCTCGTTCTGGCTGACACCCACTTCTTCCTTGTCGGCAACAGCGTCGAGGATGATCTCGTTCTTGAAGGCGGCAGCAGTGTTCTCGCGAACTTCTGCGCGGTGCTCTTCGGTGTCGTGATCCTCGCCCTGGGACTGTGCGCTCTCAGAGTTGAAGTGCTGCTCCAGCTGTTCTTCGATGACGGACTCCGGAACCGGAACCTCGATCATTTCCAGCAGCTTCTCCAGGACCTTGTCGCGGGCTTCGACGCCCTGCTCCATGAGCTTGGACTCTGCGGCACGCTTGGTCAGGTCTTCGCGGAGTTCTTCGATGGTGTCGAATTCGCTGGCCAGCTGAGCGAAGTCGTCGTCGGCCTCGGGAAGCTCGCGCTCCTTGACCGCCTTGACCGTCACCGTGACAGTGGCGTCTTCGCCGGCGTGCTCGCCGCCGGCCAGCTTCGTTTCGAAGGTGGCGGATTCGTCAGCGGACAGACCGGTGACTGCTTCGTCCATGCCCTCAAGCATGGTGCCGGCGCCAACCTGGTAGGAGAGGTCAGCAGCGGAGTCGATTTCTTCGTCGCCAACCTTGGCCACGAGATCCATGGTCAGGAAGTCGCCCTCGGCGGCGGGACGGTCCACGGACTTCAGCGTGCCGAAGCGGCCGCGCAGTTCGTCCAGTGCCTTGGTGACGTCGTCGTCGGAGGCTTCGGCAGGCTCAACCGTGACCTCAAGGCCGGAGTAGTCCGGGAGCTCGATTTCGGGGCGGATGTCCAGCTCAACATTGAAGACCAGCTGGCCTTCGTTCGTGGCGGGGTCCGGAACTTCGCTGATCTCAACCTCGGGGCGGCTCAGCGGACGGATGCCCGTTTCCTGCACGGCACCCTGGTAGAAACCGTTCAGGCCGTCATTGATCGCGGTCTCCAGGACGTAGCCGCGGCCGACGCGCTGGTCGATGAGCCTGTTGGGGACCTTGCCCTTGCGGAAGCCAGGCACCTGCACCTGGGTGGCGATGGTCTTGTAGGCCTCGTCGATGCTCGGCTTCAGTTCCTCGAACGGAACTTCGACAACGAGCTTTACCCGGGTGGGTGTGAGGTTTTCTACAGCGCTCTTCACAGCGTAGTTCTCCTGAGGTTTCTGGGGATTGGGTCTGCACCATGTGTACTACAGAGTCGGGGTGACAGGATTTGAACCTGCGACTTCCTGCTCCCAAAGCAGGCGCTCTTCCAAGCTGAGCTACACCCCGTCAGTGCACCTGACAGCCTACCGGCAGAAACCGCCCTGTGCACAATTGGAGGGAGCCCAGCCTTGCCGCAGGCCGTTTCCCGGAAGGGATTACCGAACCGCTGAATTCCCGTGCTAAGGTAAAACCTGCCTTAGGCGCCGGGGATGTAGCTCAATGGTAGAGCCTCAGTCTTCCAAACTGATTACGCGGGTTCGATTCCCGTCATCCCCTCAGTAATATAACCGGCACCCGCCGGCTTCGAAAGGGTTCTGCACTACTGTGCAGGACCCTTTTGTGTTTGCCGTTTATTCCATCGGCCCTGGGGCTGATGCGCTCGACCCCCGGAGTTGAGGTGATCGATCCCCGAGGCTGAGGTGCAGCCGCCGGCGGCACTGCGGATCGCTGGCCGGGAAATACGGGTATTCCGCAAGTAACCGCGGGCCTGATGAACAGCGGCCTGAGTTACTAAAATCGAATGTATGTACTACTCAACAGGGCGTCTCGTCGCCTCGAATCAGGTCAGCCGTGTCGCTAACCGGCCGGCTTCAAACCTTACTGCTGGTCGGGTTTTCAACCCCTCCGTAACCCGGGATGCTCTGGAAGCCGCCGAGCGGGTGCGCCTGATCGATGAGATTCGAGCGTTGGAGGAGTTGAAGTGTGCCGTAGCCGCGGCTCAGGCACGTGCTGCGGCCGCCTTTGACGAATCCACCCGTGCTGCACAGTCCCGGGCCGGACTCAGGGCGGAACAGCTGGGACGCGGCGTCGCAGCACAAATTGCGCTGGCGCGGCGGGAGTCGCCCCATAACGGTGCCAAGCTGCTCGGCTTGGCGCGAATTCTTAGCACCGAAATGCCGTGGACCTTGAAAGCCCTCGCTGCGGGCGTAATCAGCGAATGGCGGGCCACTATCCTGGTCCGGGAAACAGCGTGCCTGTCGCTGGCTCACCGGCAGCAGGTGGACAAGCTCATTGCCGGCAACCCCGCAGAACTGGAACAACTTGGAGACCGAAAGCTCATAGCCCGGATCAAGTCCCTGTCCTACGGCCTGGATCCGCACTCCGTGGTCAACCGGGCGGCGAAGGCGGCAGCCGACCGCTACGTTTCCTGTCGTCCGGCGCCGGACACCATGGCCTATGTATCCGCACTTCTGCCGGTGGCCCAGGGTGTAAGCGTGTTCGCTGCCCTCACCAAGGAAGCGCACCGGCTCCGCGCCGCCGGAGATCCCCGTTCCAAGGGGCAGATCATGGCGGACACCTTCGTCGAGCGCTCTACTGGTCAGGCACGGGCAGAAGATGTGCGGGTTGAAGTGCAGCTCATCATGACGGACAGGGCCCTGCTGCACGGAATCCTGCCCACGGCCGGATCCGGCTTGAACCGGGAACCGGCACCGGCGTCAGCATCAGCATCAACGTCAACGTCAACGTCAACGTCAGGTGAGGATTCCATCCCCGACGGTTCAGAACCGGCGCTACTGGCCGGGTACGGCGTAGTTCCGGCACAGTGGGCGCGGGATCTGATCCTCAGCAGCCGTGCTGGAAGCGATCGGCACACGGGCCGCGGCCGCCGCACAGAAGTCTGGCTGCGGCGCCTCTACACGGAACCGGCTTCGGGCCGCTTGACGGCAATGGATTCCAGAGCACGCCTCGTTCCCGCCGGACTGGCGAGACTGATTGCCACCAGAGACCAGCTCTGCCGGACACCGTGGTGCGGGGCACCGATCCGGCACTTCGACCACATCAAGCCCTTCCGTAACGGCGGGCCAACCAATGCCGAGAATGTCCAAGGCCTTTGCGAAGCATGCAATCAAGCGAAAGAGGCACCCGGTTGGTCTGCGTCCGCCGTTTCTGTGGCCGCTCCAGCTGCGGGCAAGTGCGGCTCAGGCAACGCAGCCGGCAGGCACACTGTGCTCACGAAGACACCCACGGGTCACATCTACCGCTCCACGGCGCCGCCTCTTCCAACCGGATGATCGGTCAGGCGTCCTGGCAGTTCGGGCACCAGTAGAGTTTCCGGGCACCCATCTCGGTACCGGCAACCGCCGTTCCACATCGACGGCACGGCAATCCGGTCCGCTTGTAAACGTAGTGGGCGTCCGCCAGGGGCACTGGCACGGAGTCGCTGTCCCGATCGGCAGGCAGGGTGGTGATAATCCGGCCCTCGGCAACGCCGTCGCGCATAACGGACGCAATGTCCGCCCACAGGTTCGCTGCTTCGTCCTCGCTCACATCCCGTCCCAGCCGGAAGGGCGAGATCCGCTGCCGGAAGAGCACTTCGGCACGGTAGACGTTGCCCACCCCGGCCAGGATTTCCTGGTTCATCAGCAGCAGGCCCACCGGAGAACCTTTACCGCGCAGGCGCGCTGCGAATTCCGTACCGTCAGCTTCGTCCTGAAGCGGGTCCGGTCCCAGCCGTGCGACGACGGCGGCACGCTCCGCTTCGGTGATCACCTCGCAGGCAGTGGGGCCGCGCAGATCTGCCCAGCCGTGCTCCGACACCAGCCGCACCCGGACAGCACCCTTGGGAGGGGGCGGTCCCGCGTAGGTACCGCCGTCGTCGTCGGACGCGATCTCCCGCTCCCCCACCTTCCGCGGGGCACCAATGCTGGAGGCACCAAGGAAGCTGGAGTCTCCGCCAAAATCAAACGCGCCGTACAGGCCGAGGTGGATGCGCAGGTACAGGTCGTTGTCGAACCCCAGGAACAACTGCTTTCCGTGCGCCGCAGCGCCCGCCAGAACGTGTCCGTCCAGCCGCGCTGCACCCGCCGCGAAGCGGCCCTGCGGGCTGGATACTTCCAGCCGGTGGCCGGCAAACACCGAGGTGAACTGCCGGGCTAACCGGTGGATGGAATGCCCTTCAGGCATCAGGAGTCCGCGATGGTACCGGTGGTCTCGTACTCGGCGATCTTCGCGATGCGGCGGTTGTGCCGCTCGGCATTGCTGTAGGGCTCGGCGAGGAAAGCCTCGATAATTTCAGTGGCTTCCTCAACCGTGTGCTGCCGGCCGCCGACGGCAACGACGTTCGCATCATTGTGTTCGCGGGCCAGCTTGGCAGTGGAGAGATTCCAGGCGAGGGCGGCACGGACGCCCCGAACCTTGTTGGCGGCAATCTGCTCGCCGTTGCCGGAACCGCCCAGCACGATGCCCAGGGCGTCAATTCCGCTCTGCTGGTCAATCACCACGGCCTCGGCGGCTGCAATGCAGAACGCCGGGTAATCGTCCTCGGCGTCGTAAACCTGCGGGCCGTGATCGACCATCTCGTAGCCCTTGCCGCGAAGGTGGGCCAAGAGGTGGGCACTTAGTTCCATGCCCGCGTGGTCGGTTGCAATATGGACGCGCATGTTCCATCCGTTTTCTGTGAGGGGATATCCTGCGCTTCCAGCCTAGCCGCTGTCCTACGGGCACAAATAATGCTCCGGCGGTCTGTGTCCTGGTGTGCACGCGCCGGGAAAACTGCACCCTTTAGCCAAACAATCAGCGGTTCCTTTCTTTACTGGGCGTAAACCAGTGAGACAATGTTGCAATTGTTATAAGCCGTAAGGCCGAGTTCCGTCAGGCCGAGTTAGAGCACGGCGGACTCCACTTCGCACATATTGGAAAGGCAACACCTTGCCAGGTATGAATCTCACGCGCTCAGAAGCCCGTGAACGAGCAGAACTGATCAGCGTCGATTCCTATGACGTGAACCTGGACCTCACCCGCGGGGACGAGGTCTTCGGCAGCACCACCGTGGTTCGGTTCTCCGCGCGGCAGGGCGCCTCCACGTTTATCGATGCGGTGACCGCCGCCGTACGCCGTGTCACCCTGAACGGCGTTGATCTGGATCCTGCCGAGGTGTCCGACGGCGTCCGCATCCAGTTGCCGAACCTCGCAGCGACCAATGAACTTGTGGTGGAGGCCGAAGCCTTCTACATGAACACGGGTGAAGGACTGCACCGCTTCGTGGACCCGGTGGACAACGAGGTATACCTCTACTCCCAGTTTGAGGTCCCGGATTCCCGCCGGATGTTCACCGTCTTCGAACAGCCCGATCTGAAGGCCACCTTCCGCTTCACCGTTACGGCGCCGTCGCACTGGGATGTCATCTCCAACTCCCCCACCCCGGAACCGGTGCCCGCCGGCTCGCTGGAAGAGGGCGGCAAGCACGCCACCTGGTCGTTTGACCCGACGCCCCGTATCTCCTCTTACATCACGGCATTGATCGCTGGTCCCTACCAGTCAGTGCGCAGCGAGCTCACCAGCTCCGACGGCCGCGTGATTCCGCTGGGCGTGTTCGCCCGCAAGTCACTCATGCAGCACTTGGACGCGGAGAACGTGTTCAAGCTGACCCGGCAGGGCTTCGAGTTCTACGAAGCGCAGTTCGGCACGCCGTACCCGTTTGAGAAGTATGACCAGTTGTTCGTGCCGGAATTCAACGCCGGAGCCATGGAAAACGCCGGAGCCGTCACCTTCCTGGAAAGCTATGTCTTCCGCTCCCGCGTGCCCGACGCCACTGTGGAGCGCCGTGCCATCACCATCCTGCACGAGCTGGCGCACATGTGGTTCGGCGACCTGGTCACCATGCGCTGGTGGAACGACCTGTGGCTGAACGAGTCCTTTGCCGAATTCATGTCCACGCTGGCGGCCGCCGATGCCACTGAGTTCAAGCAGTCCTGGACCACGTTCGCGTCCATGGAGAAGGCCTGGGCCTACCGCCAGGACCAGCTCCCCACCACCCACCCGATCGTCGCCGAGATCCGCGACCTCGAAGACGTGCAGGTGAACTTCGACGGCATCACCTATGCCAAGGGCGCCTCCGTGCTCAAGCAGCTGGTGGCCTGGGTTGGCCAGGACCAGTTCATGGCCGGTGTCCGCCAGTACTTCGGCAAGCATGCCTGGGGCAACACCGAGCTCAAGGACCTGCTCTCGGAATTGGAAGCAGCCAGCGGCCGCGACCTGAAGCAGTGGTCCGAGCTGTGGCTCGAGACCGCCGGCGTCAACACCCTGCGGCCTGAGCTGGAAGTGGACGACGACGGCGTGATCACCTCGTTTGCGGTTCTCCAGAGCGCCGTGGCCGAGTATCCGACGTTGCGCCCGCACCGGCTGGCCATTGGCTTCTACGACAGCGGCGAGGACGGAAAGCTGCACCGCACCCACCGGGTGGAGCTGGACGTCGACGGCGAACGCACCGACGTTGCCGAGCTGGTGGGACGGCAGCGTCCGGACCTTCTCCTGCTGAACGACGATGACCTGGCCTACGCCAAGATCCGCCTCGATCCGAAGTCCGAACACACCGCCGTCCGGCGGCTGCGGGACATTGCGGAGTCGCTGCCCCGCACGCTGGTCTGGGCTTCCGCCTGGGACGCTGCACGCGACGGCGAGATTCCGGCCCGCAACTACGTGGAACTGGTGCTGCAGAACATCGGCTCCGAGTCCGACTCTTCGGTGGTCCAGGTGCTGCTGCGCCAGCTCGCCACCACGCTGGCCTTCTACGTGGCTCCCAAGGACCGAGAGCCCATGATGGCCGCAGCGGCGGACAGCCTCTGGGAGCTGGCGGCCGCAGCGGCCCCGGGTTCCGATTCCCAGCTGCAGTTCGTGAAGTCCTTCGCCGGACACGCAGTGACGGATGAGCACCTCGACACGCTGGACGGTCTGCTGTCCGGCGACCGGACGCTGGAGGGCCTGCAGATTGATGCCGACCTGCGCTGGGAACTGCTCACCGGTCTGGTCGCCGGCGGCCGCCTGGGCGAAGCGGACATCGCAGCTGAGGCCGAGAAGGACCCCACTGCCACCGGCCAGCTCGCTGCCGCCATGGCCCGTGCCGCCCTCCCCACCGCTGAAGCAAAGGCCGCAGCATGGGAAGCCATTGTGGAGCGCACCGACATGCCCAACGCAGCCCAGCGTTCGGCGATTGTTGGCTTCAGCCGCGTGCACGACTCAGCGCTGCTGGAACCCTACGCGGAGAAGTACTTCTCTTCGGTACGTGAGGTCTGGAATACCCGGACCCATGAAATTGCCCAGCAGATCGTCACCGGCCTGTACCCGTCCCGGCTGACCACGCAGGCCACTGTGGATGCCACGGACGAGTTCCTGGCGTCCCTGGGCGACGAAGCTCCCTCGCTGCGCCGGCTGCTGCTGGAAAGCCGTGACGGAGTGGTCCGTGCGCTGAAGGCCCAGGCAGCGGACAAGTAAAACCCGCCGGCCGGTGGATAACGCCTGCCGGTGGCGCTCAACCATTGCGCACGGCGGTGTCCAGGACCAATCCGGGACACCGCCGTCGGCCCCTGTCGGTAGAAAACGAGCCACACCAGAAACGAGATGCCAGGAATCATGAACCTGTCCGAACACCGGTACGCCATCTCCCTGGAGTGGACGGGGAACCGTGGCAGCGGCACCTCGACTTATCGGGGCTACGGCCGCGACCACATCATCCGAGCCGCCGGCCTGCCGGACCTGGCTGGAACCGCCGATCCCACCTTCCACGGCGACCGGGACCGGTGGAACCCGGAACAGCTGCTGCTCACGGCGCTCTCGCAGTGCCACATGCTGTCCTACCTGCATGTTGCCGTGAAGCACGGCATCACCGTGGTGGCCTATTCCGACGACGCCGAAGGAACCCTGCGCCTAAACCGCGACGGAAGCGGTGAGTTCACCGGCGCACTGCTCCGGCCCCGGGTCACCATTGCCGCCGGCGGCTCCCCCATCACCGCCGGGGAGCTTCACGCCGAGGCCAACCGGCTGTGTTTCATCGCGCGCAGCGTGAACTTTCCGGTGCTGCACGAGCCCGAGACCGCCGTCGCCGGCTGAAAACCGCGCTGCCCGCTGGCCTGACCGCTTCTCCGGGCCTGACCCCTTCTACAGGGCCGGCTGCTACTTCCTGGCGCCCGATTCGTCCAAAGCGGCCAGCAATGCCGTTTCACGGGCGGCCGACAGCCCGGATTTGCGCTCCCGGTGCAGTCCCCTGGACTCTTCGTCCGCGAGGACGTCGCGGACGGTGTGTTCGACGGGACGCAGGACAAGCCCGGCGGCCAGGGCAGCAGCATTGGAGCGGGTGGAGAAACCCTCATACCCTTCCGGCATCCACAACGGCAGCGACTCGTTTCCCGCCCAGTAGGCCACGCCCTGCTCATGCAGCCACTGGGGGTCCGCGGTGCGGAAACTGCCGTGGTAGCCGGCCGCTGCGGTGGACAGGGCCAGCAGCTCTCCAAAGGGAACCGAGGGACCCATGGCGTTGTAGGTGCCCGTCCGGTGTTCTTCTGCTCCGGTGACCAGCCACAGTGCCAGGTCGCGGACGTCGATGGTCTGCGTCATTGCCTCGGCCATGTCGGGGATGAGGACCGGACTGCGTTCCTGGGCCACCCGTGCCGGCCAGTAGCCAAACCGGTCACTTTCGTCCTCCGGGCCGGTGATCAGACCCGGTCTTGTCACCAGCACATCCCCCGGGCCCAGGTCCCACACCAGTTCTTCGCAGGCAACCTTGCCCTCACCGTATTCATTGTCGGCGGGGTCCGGAAACACCCCGTCAACGGGCTTCAACGCCGGAACCAGCTCGGCATTCTCGTCTTCTCCCGGAGTGTCGCTGGAGGCGTACACCGAGGCGGTGGACACCAGCGACCAGTGGCTGCTGCGTCCTGACAGCGCTGCCAGGGCTTCCTGGACCTGCCGGGGTTTGCGGGCAACGTCGATCACTGCGTCCCAGGCGCCGTCGAGCTGCTCATAGGCGGCCGCGCCCGCGTCCCGGTCCGCTCGGACAAAGGCCGCACCGGTGACGGGCGGCCCGGACTCTCCCCGGGCCAGACACGTCACATCATGGCCGCGGGCAACCGCCTGCCGGGCAACTTCACGGGACAGGAACCGGGTTCCACCAAGAATAAGGATGCGCATGTTGGGAGCCTATCCCGGTAGCCTTGTTTGTGCCCGCAGCTTGCTTGCCAACACGGAAGACAAGCTCCTCCACATGAAAGAGACGGTAACCGTCCGTTGCTGACCGCCGCAGAAATCGACACCCCATCCGTCCCCATCGAGGACTTTGACTGGACCGGGCTGATTCAGGCAGGGTTCATTATCCTGACCGGCCTGCTGCTCTGGACGGCAGCACGGTTCCTGATCAACCGCGTGGTCCAGCGCGCACAGAAGGGGTATGCGCTCTTCAGTTCCTCGAAGCTGAAATGGGCCCAGCCCGTCATGCGCACCCTGGACAAGAAACGCCGCGCCCAGCGGGCAGACACCATCGGCGCGCTGCTGCGCAGCGCCGTGAGCCTGTTCATTTGGACCACCGTGATCATCATGGTGCTCAAGGCCGTCGGCATCGACGTTGCCCCCTTGATTGCCAGCGTGGGGATTGTCGGCATCACCCTCGGCTTTGGTGCCCGCGAGCTGATCCGCGATGCCCTGGCCGGATTCTTCATTACCATCGAGGACCAGTACGGCATCGGCGATGTGATTGAAGTGGGCGACACCATCGGTACCGTGCAGTCAGTGGGCATCCGCATCACCCGCATGGTCGATGACCGCGGCGTGATCTGGTACATCCGGAACGGCGAGCTGGCCAAGGTGGGCAACCGCTCCCAGGGGAATTACCGTGAGCCCCAGGAGGTTCCCGAAGAGGGCCCCGCCGCCGGCAACGCTGCTTCCGGAAACGCTGCCGCGGTCCCCGCTGAAGCGGCGCCGGCTACGGCGCCCGCTGCACCCACTGCTTCCACCAAGGGAAAACAACTGTGAGCACACCATCCGAGAACCGGCCCGCCATGCCGCTGTCAGTCCAGCCGGCCTTTACCCAGCCTGCCTACACCGAAAATTTCTACGAAGCTGTGGGCGGGCACGAGACCTTCGCCAAACTCGTTGACGTTTTCTACGCCGGTGTGGCTGAGGACGCCCTCATGCGGCCCATGTACCCGGAAGAAGACCTGACCGCCGCCAAGGAACGTTTGCTGGGGTTTTTGGAGCAGTACTGGGGCGGTCCGCGGACCTACTCGGAGCAGCGCGGACACCCGAGGCTGCGGATGAGGCACATGCCCTTTGCCGTCACACCGCAGGCCCGCGACGCCTGGCTGAAGCACATGCGCGACGCCGTTGACGCCTTGGAACTCTCACCGCTGCATGAGGCGACACTCTGGGACTACCTTGAACGCGCAGCACACTCGATGGTCAATTCTGCCTGAGCGGGTCCTTTCGCCTGAGTGGTCCGTTTCGCCTCACTCCGGAGCAGGCTCAACCCAAGACCGGAGCAGGCTCAACCCAAGACGGATGCGGAACGGATCAGCACGTGGCCACGCGGCATGCTTAGCCGGGTCCAGCGGCCGCAGCGGAAGACTGCAGCTTCCCCGTCCGATTCGCCCGGGAGGAAACCAAGCGTCAGCGCCGCAAACGCCGCTCCGGCCGGAATGGCCGCGGCAACGTCCGGCAGCTGCTGTCCCCAGACCGCACCCCGCGCGGTTTGGACCACCGGCGCTCCCGAGCTGGCCGGAACCAGAGCAGCCACTTCCCTGATGCCGCGGTGCGCGGCCTGCTCCAAAAGCTTGAAGGGAACATCATCGCTGCGTTCCCACCCGCTGCGCGGCGCACCCACACCGGTCCAGCTTTCCGTGACGGTCATGGGCGGCACCGGCAGCACCGTCTCCGTCTCCCCCATCCGCGCCAGCCGGTCCGCAACTGAGGCCAGGGACACGGCGGCATCCAGCCGGGCCGGAACTGCAAGAGGCATGGTCCGCATGCCCAGCACAGTGGGGGTGTCCTCCCCCAATGCTCGAGGCCGCAGCACGCAGACGTAGGCAGCCAGCACGGACCCGACGGCTTGGAGGCGCACGGCGCCGTCGTCGGCCGCCCGGGCGCGCACAACGAACGTCCGCAGGTCGGCTGTGACCTGCGGGTCCGCGAGAACCAGTTCAGTGGATTCCGGCATCGACGAGGCGGCCGGCGCGGTCATCGGGTTACCCCGGCGGATGCGGATACGCCGTCGTTGGCCTTGGACCGCGTGCTTCGCCGGAACGGCACGGGGTCCCCGCGCCAGCTCTCCAGCACCCGAATCTGCACATCGGACAGGGCCGTCGGACGGCCGGTTTGCGCGTCAGCCATGACCAGCGTCGATTCGGCGAGGGCATAGACCATACCGCCGTCGTCGTCAGCGATGCGGAAGCCGTACGTCAGGCTGGAGCCTCCGATTGCGGTCACCCAGACTTCCACCCACACCGGCTCCTGGCGGTAGATCAAGGGGGCACGGTATTCGATCTCCTGGTGTGCCACCAGGGTCATCCCGGTTCGGGACGTCACTGAGCGGAAGGTGTCGGCGGGTTCGGCCGGGCTGATTTCCGCACCCAGCGGCAGAAGGCTCAGGCGGACCCGAGCCTCTTCCAGGAATTGGATAAAGCGCACGTTGTTCACGTGTCCGTTGGAATCCTCGTCGCCAAAGCGCAGCTGGATGGGAAAGCGATTCATAGGCATGACCCCATCTTCTCAAACGCCGCGGGCACCTGCGCATTCCTGCTCCGGCTTGGGTGTTGTTGAAGGGTGCGTCTAATCTCGAAGAGGGCCCGGGGATTTTTCGGGGCCCTCACCACTGCCTGTTTATTTTGTCCGAGGAGACCAACCACCCATGGCCGACACCGTCGATCCCACCGCTTCCCTGCTGAGACTGCTAAAACTCAGCCCTGCCGACGGCGCGCAGACGGACGAAGATATTTTTGTGGGCGGATCCCAGCAGGAACCGCGCAAACGGGTGTTCGGCGGGCAGGTGCTTGGGCAGTCCCTCGTCGCCGCGGCGCTGACCGTGGAGCCCGGCCGGCTGATGCATTCGATGCACGGCTACTTCCTGCGCCCCGGGGATACGGAGATTCCCATCACCTTTGGTGTGCAGCGGCTGCGTGACGGCCGGTCCTTCTCGGCCCGACGGACACATGCCTACCAAAACGGCTTGCCCATCCTCTCCATGATTTCCTCGTTCCAGGAGCCGGGCGAGGGGCTGGACCACCAGGTTGAGATGCCGGAAGGGATTCCCGAGCCTGAGTCCCTGCCGACCACAGCCGAGCTGCTCAAAGGTATCGACCATCCGGTAGCCAAGGCCTGGTCCCATGACCGGCCGATGGACATCCGCCATGTGGAAAAGCCCGTGTACTTTGAGGCCGGACCGGAGAAGGTGGCCCGCAATGCCGTCTGGATGAAGACTTTCGGACCCATGCCCGATGACCAGAACCTGCACCGCGCGGCCCTCGCGTACGCCAGCGACTACACACTGCTGGAGTCGGTCCTGCGCCGCCACGGCCTCGCATGGTCCACACGGGGCATGTCGGTTGCCAGCCTGGACCACGCCATGTGGTGGCACCGTCCGCTGCGGGTGGATGACTGGTTGCTGTACGTCCAGGAATCGCCGAGCGCCTCCGGTGCCCGCGGGCTGGCCAGCGGAAGGATCTTCAACCGTGCCGGCGAGCTGGTGGCCACCGTTGCCCAGGAGGGCATGCTCCGCATACCGGAACAGCCGTAGCCCCGGCGGGTCTGGTCCCGCCACAGGCCAAGCCCTCCGAGACAACCCGGCACAGACAAGAGGAACCCGCTCCGTTCATACGGGGCGGGTTCCTCTTTTCAGGCGGGCTGCCAGTGTCTGGCCGGCCGCTTTCCTAGTCGCGGGTCAGGCGGCGGTGGGTCACGCGGTGCGGCTTGGCTGCATCCGGGCCCAGACGCTCGATCTTGTTCTGCTCATAGGATTCGAAGTTACCCTCGAACCAGTACCAGTTCGCCGGGTTCTCCTCGGTGCCTTCGTACGCCAGGATGTGGGTGGACACGCGGTCCAGGAACCACCGGTCGTGCGAGACAACCACGGCGCAGCCGGGGAATTCCAGCAGCGCGTTTTCCAGGCTGGAGAGGGTTTCCACGTCCAGGTCGTTAGTGGGCTCATCGAGCAGGAGGAGGTTTCCGCCCTGCTTCAGGGTCATGGCCAGGTTCAGGCGGTTCCGCTCACCACCGGAGAGCACACCTGCCTTCTTCTGCTGGTCCGGGCCCTTGAACCCGAAGGCGGAGACGTAGGCTCGGGAAGGCATTTCCACCTGGCCGACCTGGATCCAGTCGTGACCTTCGGAGACAACCTCCCAGAGGCTCTTCTCGGGGTCGATGCCGCCGCGGGACTGGTCGACGTAGGAGATCTTGACGGAATCGCCGATCTTCAGGTCACCGCCGTCGAGCTCTTCAAGGCCAACGATGGTCTTGAACAGCGTGGACTTACCCACACCGTTGGGACCGATGACGCCGACGATGCCGTTGCGCGGCAGGGAGAAGGACAGTCCGTCGATGAGCTGGCGGTCGCCAAAACCCTTCTGCAGGTTCTTGGCTTCCAGCACCAGCGAACCCAGGCGCGGGCCCGGCGGGATCTGGATTTCTTCGAAGTCCAGCTTGCGGGTGCGGTCCGCTTCGGCTGCCATTTCCTCGTACCGGGCGAGGCGGGCCTTGGACTTGGTCTGGCGACCCTTGGCATTGGAACGGACCCAGTCCAGTTCCTCCGTGAGGCGCTTGGCCAGTTTCTGGTCCTTCTTGCCCTGGACTTCCAGGCGGGCGCGCTTCTTCTCCAGGTAGGTGGAGTAGTTGCCCTCATACGGGTAGAGGTGTCCGCGGTCCACTTCGGCGATCCACTGGGCCACGTGGTCCAGGAAGTACCGGTCGTGGGTCACGGCCAGCACGGCGCCGTGGTAGGCGGAGAGGTGCTGTTCGAGCCAGAGCACGCTCTCGGCGTCGAGGTGGTTGGTGGGCTCATCGAGGAGCAGCAGGTCCGGCTTCTGCAGCAGCAGCTTGCACAGTGCAACACGGCGCCGCTCACCACCCGAAAGAAGCGTGACATCGGCGTCCGGCGGCGGGCACCGCAGTGCGTCCATGGCCTGTTCGAGCTGGGAGTCAATGTCCCAGGCATCGGCAGCGTCGATGGCTTCCTGCAGCTTGCCCATTTCTTCGAGCAGGCTGTCGAAATCCGCGTCAGGCTCGGACATTGCCTCGGAGATCTCGTTGAAGCGCTGGATCTTGGCATAGATCTCGCCAACGCCCTCCTGGACGTTGCCGAGTACGGTCTTTTCCTCATTCAGCGGTGGTTCCTGGAGCAGGATGCCCACAGAGTAGCCGGCACTCAGCCGTGCTTCACCATTGGAGGGGGTGTCCAGTCCGGCCATGATTTTCAGGATGGTGGACTTACCCGCACCGTTGGGACCCACCACGCCGATCTTGGCACCGGGATAGAAGGACATGCTTACGTCGTCGAGGATAACTTTGTCGCCAACGGCCTTGCGGGCCTTGGTCATCGTGTAGATAAATTCCGCCATAGGTTCAAGGCTAGTGGGTCAGGCGGGATAAGTGCCATTTGGTCGCCGACGCATGGTGGCGCCGGCCGGCGGGCGGGAACGCATTCATCCCCCAATGACCGCCGCCGGCCCTTCCCTGACCAGCAGCGGTCTAGCGCTGATCCCCCACGAAGCAGTACCCGCTGTCCAGCACCGGCAGCGTGGTGACCGAGACCGCTCCGTCGCGCACCTCTCCGAAAAGGCACGAGCCATCCTCGATTGCCGCTCCGCGGATGGAATCGACGGCGAGACCCGTGGGCGTAATATCCAGGGACACTTCCACGGAATCACCGGAGAATCCTGCCTCTGAGAAGGCCTGCAGGATCATGGCGCGGTCCGGACTGGGTGATGTTGCGGCGAGCGCTTCCAACGCCGTGGACAAGCTCTCCGGGGTCCGCTCCGCGGCTGCCGGAACCATGGTGCCGGCCCCCTGCAGCACGGACGCCGCCTGCCGGGCTCCCGGCAGAGGCGACGCCGGGACGGCGGCCGGCGCGAGCAGGCCCAGCGAACCGATCACCAGAACGGAAACGGTAACCCCGGAGAGCCTGCTGTTGCGGCGAACGCGAATCATCCGCCCATTCTGCCACGCCCCCGGCCTGCATCGGCCGCCGCGGCACCTTGAAGCACATCCTGCAGGTCATCCCCTGCTTCCTCCGCCGTGTCGGCGGTCCCGGTACCGGTCCCGGCCAGTTCACCGGTTTCCAGATCCAGATCCGCTGGAAGATCATCGGTTCCGCTGTCCTCAGCGGTTGAGTCTTCGTTGCCCTCACCGCCGGTGGCCGAGCCCGCGGAGCGGTCCTGGACGTTGCGGCGATAGTTGGCGGTGCCCCACATGAGGTCATGTCCCACGCTCTCCGCATCAATGTCTACGGAGGTTCCGCTTCGTCCATCATCGGAGACCCATTGCCGAACCTTCAGCCTGCCGGTCACGATGACCCGATCCCCTTTGTGAACGCTGAACGCAGCGTTGGCGGCCAGCTGGCGAAAAAGGGAAACCGAAAACCAGTTCGTTTGGCCGTCGGTCCAACTTCCGGTGTCCCGGTCATAGCGCCGTTCCGTGGTGCACATGCGGAATCCCGCAATGGCGAGTCCGCTGTCCGCAGTGGTGCTTCGAACGTCCGTGGCAACGTATCCCCGGACTGTGATCGTGTCGCTCATGCTGTTCCCTGCCTGTCTGGATGCCTGTGGATGTCTGTCCTGCTCAGGCAAGTCTTGCTCCGGATGAGACGACCGGGCCGGGCACAGGTGCAGTTGTGGATCACGGCTCTGGACCGGGGTCCTGTGGAGGAATCCCAGTGGGGGGACGGCGGAGGACTTAAACCAGTGATGCCGAAAGGGCGGCACGCACCTCAGGGGACATTTCCTGAGGTGTCGTGCGACCGTTTCGGCATCACGGAATCACATCACGAGCTCAACTGCGCAACTGTGTGCCCCCGGCAGGATTCGAACCTGCGACCAAGAGATTAGAAGGCTCCTGCTCTATCCCCTGAGCTACGGAGGCGACCTGACGATAATACTACGCAGCAGCCCCGACCCACGGACGCATCACTTTCCCGGGCGGGGGCGGGCTCGATGTCATGGCGAAAATTCTTTTTCAGAAATCTGCATCCAAACTCCCGGCGGCGGAAGTAAAGGGGATGTAAGCAACATACGGATTCTTCGCTGCCGGCGGAGATCAACACCCAGGAGACATCATGCGTAAGACCGTGACCGCCCTCGCCGCAGCCGCAGGCTTGACTGCCGCAGTGGGATTCATGACCCCAGCCGCAGCAGCAGACACCGCCCAGCTCTCGGTTCTGCACGGGATACCCGACACAACAGTGGATGTGTACGTCAACGGGGCGCTGACGCTCGACGATTTCACCCCGGGCACCCTCGCCGGACCGCTTGACCTGCCGTCAGGCAGCTACGATCTGGCAATCACCGCCCCCGACGCCGCCGATGCCTCGGCACCGATTATTGGACCGGTCACAGTGCAGATGGCCGCCGGCGGAAACTACACCGCCGTAGCCAACCTGGATGCCTCCGGGCAGCCCACGGCAAACTTCTACACCAATGACCTGTCCACTGTCGCTCCGGGCAAGGCCCACCTGACCGTGCGCCACGACGCAGCAGCTCCTGCCGTGGATGTCCTGGCCGGCGGAACCCCCGTGATCACCGGATTGGAAAACCCGGATGAGGAGACCCTGGCGGTCGACGCCGGGACCATCTCCGCTTCCGTGGCCGCAGCGGGAACCACCGAGCCCGTGATCGGCCCGGCCGATCTGACCCTCGCCGAAGGCACCCACACCTTCGTGTACGCGTGGGGCTCACTGGAAGACGGCAACCTTGCCCTCGCCACCCAGACGATCGCAGGCATGGAATCCGCTCCGAACGCCGTTCCCGGTGCACTGGCGTCCGACGAAGGCAACGGCGGCGCATTGGCCGCAGGTGCAGGCGCAGCCGTCATGCTCCTGGTGGGCGCAGCTGCTGTGGCACGCCGCAAGAACTCGGCAGCTGCAGCCCGCAGCTAGCCGTTCCGTCCACCCGGCCACACCGAAAGGCGTGGTCGGGTGAACATCGGTTCAGATCCCCGTGCCGGTGGCCTCCCCCCGGCCACCGGCACGGCCCAACCAGCACCCGCAACAACATGCGCCGCCACACAACTGTTACTGCACCATCGATTGGAAGATAACACCCATGCCCCGTTCAGCCGCCGGCCGCCGATTCCGGGCCAGTGCCGCTCTCCTCGCCGCGCTCGCGGCCGGAACCACCGCCTGCGGCAATTCGGCGGACGCACCACCGGAAACCGCCCCCTCGACTGTCAGCTCATCCGCACCGGCCACCGGCGCAGCGCCGGTTCCTGCACCTTCGGTACCCGCGCCGTCGGCCATCCCAATCCGCCCGGCGGTGCCGGAAGCCCAAACCAGCATCCCCGCACCGGTGAGGATCCAGGTCGAAGGGACGGGAATCGACCTCGAAGTGATTCCCGTTGGAGTGGAGGACAACGGAGCAATGACCCTTCCCGACAACCACTATCAAGCCGGCTGGTATCAATACGGTCCGGCTCCGGGTGCCGGCTCAGGATCCAGTGTGCTCGCAGCGCACGTGGATTCCCGCACCGAACAGCTCCCGATCGCCGGACTCAAAAACGTTGCGGCCGGCACCATCATCACGGTGACGCGTGAGGACGGTTCCCTCCAGCGGTACGCCACCGAACAGGTGGAGAACATTGCCAAGCGGAGCCTGGACGGCCACCGGCTGTTTGACCGCACCGGAGAACCACGGCTGAAACTGGTCACCTGCGGCGGCCAATGGCTCGAAGCACAGGACGACTACGAAGATAACGTGGTCCTGACCGCGGCACCGGTATCATAGGGAAAACTGCCGATCCTCGGGGCGGGCCGGAAAGCCGTGCCGCCCAGGATTGGCTTCCCGAGATCAGGAGTCCGCGCCCGATGCCATTTGGTTCCCTGGAGGAGGACGCAGGCCTTGACCAGGCCTTCGCTTCCGGCGACCAAAGCGCGCTCGCTGAAGCCTACCGGCGGTTTGCGCCCCTGATCCGGTCCCTGGCTCTGCGGCGCATGACCGATTCCACTGCCGCCGACGACGTCGTGCAGGAGGTCTTCATCCGGGCCTGGAAGTACCGGGCCAGCTACTCCCCCGAGCGGTCAAGTCTCGTGGCCTGGCTGGTTGGCATCGGCCGCAACGTCGCGACCGGCATGGGAACGTCACGGGCCCGCGAAGAGAATGTGCGGGAACTGGCTGCCGCACAGCACCGCGAAGAGTCCGACGACGGAGCCGGCAACCCCGACCACGTCGCCGACAGGGTGGTCATCGAGGCGGAGTTGGACCGGTTGGGAGAACCGCAGGGTTCAATCCTCAGGCTGGCGTTTCACTCGGACCTGACCCACCAGCAGATCGCGGACCGGCTCGAAATGCCGCTGGGAACCGTTAAAAGCCATATACGCCGAAGTCTCGTCCAGTTGAGGCAAAGATTGGAGGTCAGTGATGCAGCACCTGCACGATGACGCGCTCACCCTCCTTGCTCTGGGTGAAGAAGCCAGCGATGAGGAGTTCGCCCACCTTGACCTCTGTCCGCGCTGCCGCGCGGACCTGGGGTCCTTCCAGCGGGTGGTGGCTGCCGCCCGTCTGGCCGGCGCTGCAGACAACGGCTCGGCAGACGGCGGCGCTGCAGCAAACGGCGACGGCGCTGCGCCGGTCCCTGAGTCTTCGGACCGCGGCGAACCGGCCACCACCCACCAGGCACCGGATTCCTCGGTGTGGGAGAACATTCACCGCGAACTGGAGCTCGACGAACACCTGCGTCCGGATCCGCTGGCAACACCCGTTTCCTCTTCTCCGTCGCCCCCGACGGATCTTCCGTCTTCCAAGCCCGGTGCGCCGGCCGGCTCCAGCGCGCCGGTGGCTTCCCTGTCCGCAGCCCGCCAACGGCGCCGCCGCGGGCCGTGGCTGGCGGCGGCGGCCGCCGCCGTCGTTGTTGGCGCAGCAGGCACGTGGGGTGCCCTGCGAGCGGTTGATCCTGTTCCCGGACCGGAGGTTATCGCTTCCGTGGATCTCTCGCCGCTGGCGTCATACTCAGATACCGGCAGCGCCGTGGTGGACCGGCTTCCAAACGGCCAGCGGGAGCTCGTGGTGACCTCCAGCAGCAACGCTGCCCAGGGCTACCGTGAGGTGTGGCTGCTCGCTCCGGATGCGGGGTCGATGGTTAGCCTGGGAACCATGGACGGCACCGAAGGCCACTTTGTGCTGCCGGAGGATTTGGACCTAAGCCAGTACCCCGTCGTGGATATTTCAGACGAGCCGTACGACGGCGATCCCGCGCATTCGGGTGATTCCATCCTGCGCGGGAAACTGGATCTTTAGTGGACACAGGGGCTGCCGGGTCGATCATCAGCGCATGGTTCTCCAAGGTGGCAAACGGTTTTGCCCGCGGAACCCCGCTGGAAGTGGATTGGACCGTTCTTGTGCTCATTGTCGCCGGGGCCGCCGTACTCACCGTTCCCCGGCCGACGTGGCGGTGGTTTGGCCTCTTCGTCACGTTTGTCCATGAGCTGGGGCATGCCTTTGCCGCTCTTATGACGGGACAGATGGTTAAGGGCATCCACCTGCGGTTCGACCACTCCGGGCAGATGCGCAGCATGGGCCGCAGCCGCCTTGCCGCAGCTTGGACCGGGTTCTGGGGCTATCCCGTACCCGCAGTCGTCGGTGCACTGCTGGTCTGGGCCGCCTTCAACGGCTGGGCAGGGTTTGCGCTGTCCACCGGGGCGCTGGTCCTGCTGGCAGCGCTGCTGTTCATCCGCAACGCGCAGGGGCTGGTAATCGCCTGTGGCTGCGCCGGCGTTTCGGTGCTGCTGGTCTGGTTTGCCTCGCCGTTTGCCGTCTCCTGCATCACCCTGGGTGTGGGCATCGCCCTGCTGGCGGGTGCCGTGCGCGACTGGTTCAACGTGCTTGGCGTCCATACCCGGCGCCGGCGTTCCCTGCAGAGCTCGGATGCCTTCATCCTCTACCAGCGCACCGGGGTGCCTGCCGTTCTCTGGCTGGCTGCCTTTGCCGTGGTTATCGCCGCATCGGCGGCCGCCGCCCTCTGGTGGTTCCGGCCGGCGGTTGGTTAGACGTCTTCGGGCAGCGTTACCCGAAGTTCCAACCGGTGCTGCCCGTCGGGTTCCTGCGTGAAAATGGCCTTGCCGGCAATTCCGGCCAGCCCGTCAGTGCCGGAGCCGGGGATAATGTGGCCGGAGCTCGCAGTGGCCGTGCCCTCGGCAAGCCCCCAATGCTGAACAACCATGGTGCCCGTCCGGCCGGCGATCGTTCCAGCGAAAACCTCGGAGCAGACGTAACCGGCACCCACGGCATTTCCGGCCATAATGAGGTCGGCAACGCTTGTCCCCACGATGTCCCCCTCAAAGATCTTCACCGCCCGGACCGTCGAGAGTTCACTGTTGGTTCCTTCCACCTGATAAGGGGTGGGCTCCCACTGCGAGACATCAAAATCTGCCGTAATTACCTGTTCTGTTCCGTCGGTCATGCGTCCAGTATCCCGTGTCCGGCAATGGATTGCATGCCGCGGCACGGCCGCCGGTACCCTTATCGCTGTGCCTTGACAGCGCACCGCACCTGCACCAACTAAGGAGAACCCCCCGGAATGTCGCAGAAAATGACCCGTCTGCCGGAGCGCTTCATGCGCCGCAAATCGTTATGGATTTGCTTCGCAATTGTCCACTTGGTTTTCTTCGCGGCCTTGTCCTCACTGATATTTTCCGGCGGCGTCCTCAGCGACATCAATCTTTACCGCCGGTGGGCCTTCGAGGGTATTAATGACGGAGTCTGGCAGGGCATCAGCGGGGATTGGGTGTATCCGATCGGGGCGCTCCTGCCGATGCTTCTCGCGGCAGTCCTCGGCTGGGGGGCCTATCAGGTGGTGTGGTTTGCGATCTTCGCAGCACTGAACGCCTTCGCCGTGGCAGTGATCAGCAAACCCGGGACCCCGTCCCGGTATACGGCCTCCTACTGGTGGCTGCTCATTACCGGGCTGCTGGGACCCGTTGCGGTGGGCCGGGTGGACGGACTCACGGCTCCCCTGGTGATTATGGGACTCCTGCTGCTGGCCAGCCGCCCGGTGGTTGCGTCCGCCCTGCTGTCGGTTGCCACCTGGATGAAGGTCTGGCCCGCCGCGGTGATCCTGGCAGTGCTGGTGGCCTCGCGCCGGCGGCTGACGCTGCTGGCCACCGGAGCGGCAGTGTCCGCGCTGATGGCCGGGATTGTCATCGCCGGCGGCGGCATCCATCACCTGCTGTCTTTTGTCGGGGCCCAGGGTGCGCGCGGGATGCAGATGGAGGCGCCGTTCACCACCCCCGGCCTGTGGCAAGCCATCCTCGGCGGGGATTCCGGTGCCTACATCTTCGAGGACAAGATCATCAACACGCGTGAAGTGCGCGGGGCGCTCGGCGAGCCGGTGGCGGCCCTGATGATGCCGCTGCTCGCAGCCGCAGCCCTCGCCGTCGTCGTCCTGCTGATCTGGGCGCTTCGCCGGGGCGCCGACGCCGGCCAGCTGCTCATTGCCGGGTCGCTGGCACTGGTAGCCGCCTTCATCGTGTTCAACAAGGTGGGTTCGCCCCAGTTCATGCTGTGGCTTGGTGCCGTGGTGGCAGTCGGCGTGGCCTGGGAAGGCAGGAGCTGGCATGTCCCGGCCATCCTCATGCTGGCCATCGCTTCCCTGACCACCCTGGTGTACCCGCTGTTTTACGCCGCGCTCTACAACGACCTGAACATTGGGGTTGCCCTGCTGCTGACAGTCCGCAACATCGCGCTGCTGGTGCTCTTCGGCTGGTCGCTGGTGCGCATTGTCCGGCTGGCCAGGGCCGGCGGCAGCCGCCCGCTCAGCGCACCCGAAGTTCGCCCGGAGACGGCTCCGTAAGTTTCTTCTGGAACAGGACCTTGGTCTTCGGATCCAGGAAGATCAGGTACAGCGCGAAGCCCAGGGCTATCACGGCAGCAATCTGCCGGGCGGCGCTGAGGCTGAAGTCGAAGTACGGCCAGATATCCAGCTGGTCGCTGATCGCGTACACCATGAAAAACGAGACCAGCAGATACAACGTTTTGACCTGCCAGTCATTGCGGATTCCGGTAACGGCAAACAGCGGAATCAGCCACACCACGTACCAGGACTGGATCATCGGCGCGAGCATGACGATGGCGGCAAAGGCCAGGGCGAGCCGGCGCACCAGCTTGCTGTACTCCCCCACGAACATCTGCCAGAACACTATGAGCAGCGAGGCCACCCTGCCCACAGTGTGGACGATATCCGCGAAGGTCCAGCCCGGCAGGCCCAGTGCGTTGCCCAGAGTGGCAACGAGCATGCCGAGGAAGCCCACGGGGGCGTACCAGATCCAGACACTGCCCGGGGTGCTCAGCGCACCCACCCACCCGAAGCCCAGGCCGTTGACGATGCCCAGGATCCACAGCAGCCCGAGCGAGATGCCGGCCGTCATGAACCAGTAGAGGAACTTCCGCGGCCAGGATGCGCCCTTGCCTGCCCACATGAGGCCGACGAAGGGCAGCAGGATCAGCGTGATCGGCTTGATGCCCACCGACAGTGTGATGAGCAGGATGCCGGGTATGGCGCGCTTGGTCGCGGCCAGGTACAGGCCGGCCAGGGCCAGGCCGATCATCAGCGCATCGTTGTGGATGCTGGCGATGAAGGTAGTGAGGAACAGCGGGTTTGCCGTGGTCAGCCAGAGGGCACGGTTGGGATTGATGTTGTGCAGCTCGGCGAGCTTGGGCACGTAGTAGACGCAGAGGGCCACACCGATCAGCGAAATGAGCCGGAACAGCAGAATGGAGTATTCGGGCTGGCCTCCGGTGACCCGGACAACGAGTTCCTCCAGCCACAGGAAGATCGGGCCGTACGGCGTGGGGCTCTGGGCCCACAGGTCGTCAGCGCCGATCTGCACATAGTTGGAAATCTGGGAGTAGCCGTCTTTGTACGGGTCCAAACCGCTGACCATGACCAGGCCCTGGGCGATATAGGCAAACACGTCGCGGCTGAAAAGCGGCAGCGCAACGCACATTGGTGCGGCCCAGGCGATGGTGGCCTTCAGCACCACCGGACGGGCTTCCGGTCCCCACGAGGTGATGCGCTGGCCCAGCCGCAGCCACGAACGGACCAGGAGCATTCCGCCCAGGGCGAGCAGGAACACGGAGAGCACTGCGCCCTCCGGCTCAAACCGGAGCCACATGATGACCGGGTTGCGGCGAAGGTCGTACGAGGCCAGAGACAGCCAGCCGACACCAAGCGAGCCGGCGAGCATCATGAGGGAACCGATGAGGCCCTGGATGATCGCGACGTTGGGGTTGTTGGCTTTCGCTATCTCCGGGCCCGGAGACGAGGGCTCGGTCGCGGGGACCTGGGCGGTCATCTACGTGGTTCCAATCTTTGGGTTCGTACAGTTTGCCCAACGGCGGCGGTGCACGCCTGGCATCACGGCGGAGCCGCAGTCCTCGGGGAGCACTCACCGGCAGTAAATCGTCGCGGCCAGCGGCACCGCAGCACACACGACAAACGCACCGCGGTGAGGACCGTCAGTAGCCAAGATATTAGCACCGCAGGGTGTATAAAGCCGGGATGTACGGACGCGCCGGACCGGGATCACACAGATGCGGAGTACGTCACATAGACTGAAAAATCGTTGAAACATCAAGGCAAGGCGGGTATTGGCTGTGGGGCGCCACCGGGCAGACAGTGAAGACAAGCAGCACGTTGGCACGCAACAGCGGGCCCGCGGGCAGCAGAAAGCCGTAGGGCCACAGAATTCCGGAGGTCCCCGGCTTGCTGACAGCCCGCAGCCGGAGGTTTCGCATTCCGAGGTACCCGAAGCAGCGGGACTGCGGCCGCGAAGGGACTCCAGGCGGAAGCGTCAGAATTCCGCCGCTCAGTCAGCCGCCGATAAGTCTGCCGTTGTTCAAGGCGCCGTTGTCGAACCGGCGGCTGCACAACCGACAGCCGCCCAGACGCAAATCGTGCACCCGGCCGGTGTGCGGCAGAAGAACCACGACCTGCTTCTCTGGGGCATCTTCCTGGCCGTCACCGCTGTCGGGACAATGACGTGGGCAGAAATTGATTGGCGTGTTACCGCAGCCGTTTCCTTCCTCCTGTTGCTGTCCTTCACTGCGGTTTGGCACTTCTCTGCGGCTTCCCCTGCGGTGCATGGTGCGGGAGGTCAGGGCAGCCGTGAAGACTCGATTCCCTCGGCACCGGCAACCTCCATGCCAACAGCACCTGCAACATCGACTCCCGCGGAGTCGCTCCCCGTCGCCGCACCGACGAGGTCAATCTCAGAGCCGGAGCCGAAGCCTCCGATCACCCGCAAGGAAATGCGGGCGGCGGATCCCACCACGGGTGTCTTGCCGGTGGTTTCGGTCTTCGCCCGCAAGCCCGGCGCGGGAAGCGGCCGTCCTTCTGCCCGGCCTGCCACGGCGGTGCCTGCCACGGCCGTGCCTGCCAAGGATTCCAGCAATGCAACCGAATCAAGCGTGCCTTTGGCCCCTGCCGGGCACATGCTGCAAGGAATCGATGCCGGACAGGTAAAACCGGACAGCAGGAAGGCACGGCGGCGGGCAGAGGCTTCGACCCCTGCATCCAAGCCTGCCGCCGAAACCGAAGCCGCAGCACCCAAAACCGCCGAGACTTCCGAACAAGACACCACCGCCTCCGGCGACAGCCGCTGGACGCGCACCTTCGGTCCGCCCGAAACCGGCCAGCTTCCGATCCAGCAGTATGACGCAGCGGCGGCCGCCGTCACGCCCTCCGAACCGGAGTTCACTGACCGCCGCCAGCGGAGCCATTCGAGTCACTGAAACAAGGCCGCAGCCGTTGTGGCCCCGGTGTTCCGAGCCTGTCCGCACGGGCAGCGCGGTACATTGGTTCTGTGCCAATAACTAATGAACGCATTGTTTGGATCGACTGTGAAATGACCGGCCTGGACATCAAGAACGACGCCCTGATTGAGGTGGCGGTCTTGGTGACCGATTCTGAGCTGAACATTCTGGGCGACGGAGTGGACGTGGTCATCCGGCCCGACGACGCCGCGCTGGCCCAAATGGGTGACTTTGTGCGGAACATGCACACCACCTCCAAGCTCCTGGACGAGCTGCCCCACGGAATGACCATGCCTGAGGCGGAGGCCCAGGTCATCGAGTACATCACCAAGTGGGTGCCGGAGCCGAAGAAGGCACAGCTGGCAGGAAACTCCGTGGGAACCGACAAGATGTTCCTGGCCCGGGATATGCCGGAAGTCATTGACTACCTGCACTACCGGATCATCGACGTGTCCACCATCAAGGAACTCGCCCGCCGCTGGTACCCGCGCGCCTATTTCCAGGCCCCGGCAAAAACCGGAAACCACCGTGCGCTGGGAGACATCGTGGACTCCATCAACGAACTTCGGTATTACCGGGAAGCCGTCTTTGTGCCGGCTCCGGGCCCGGATTCGGCCACGGCGAAGAAGATTGCGGAGAGCCTCAAGAGTTAGCTCGGTCACATTTGGGCGTCTTGGCGGCAACTTGGTCAGGACTCCCCCAAAAACCGTGTAAGCTTGATTCCGCTGCCTCAGATAAATGAGTTTGCAAAGACCACTCGCCTGGACTTTGCGGATATGTTATCCGGGGCACATGGTGGGTATAGCTCAGTTGGCAGAGCGCCTGGTTGTGGTCCAGGAGGTCGCGGGTTCAACCCCCGTTACTCACCCCAAGGAGACTGGCAGGATCAGTTTCACAAAGGCCGTCCCGTTTCATCGGGGCGGCCTTTGTTGTTGTGTCCTTATGTTTGACTTGTTTATGAGGCACCCCGGCCAACGCCGCGGCAGCCCGGCAGCACCGCCGCTGGAACATATTGCGGCCAATCGATGAGGAGAACCCGCCTTGGAGCGCAGATTGTTCGACGAAGATCATGAGCTTTTCCGTGACCTCGCCCGCGAGTTCAATACCCGTGAGGTAGCTCCCGGCTACGCCCAGTGGGACGCCGAACACATGATGCCCCGGCAGTTGTGGAAGGCCGCCGGAGAGCAGGGACTGCTCGGACTTGCCGTACCGGAAGAATTCGGCGGCGCCGGCATGCCCGATTACCGCTACCGTGCGGTGATGGACGAGGAGTTCGCCAAAGCCAACCACCTCGCCGTCGGCCTGGCCTTCCACCTGCATGACGATCTGGTCCTCCCCCATCTGCTGGCTTACGGCTCCGATGACCTCAAGGAACGCTGGCTGCCGGACATGGTCAGCGGGGACAAGGTCACCTCAGTCGCCTGGACCGAGCCCGGCGCCGGCAGCGACCTGCGCGGCATCCGCACCAAGGCGGTGCGCGACGACGACGGCGGCTGGCGGCTAAACGGCCAGAAGACATTCATCGGCAACGGCATCAGCGGCGACGCTTCCCTGGTCCTGGCCCGCACTGACGGCGGAACCGGCCGCGGCGGCAAAGACTCGTTCAGCATGTTCATGGTGGAGAAGACCGAGGGCTACAAGACCGGCGGCCAGCTGGACAAGATGGGCCTGAAGGCCTCGGACACGGCCGAGCTTTTCTTCGACGACGTCCATGTCCCGGAGGGCAACCTCGTGGGCGAGGTGGGCCGCGGCCTGGAGTACGCGGCCGGGCAGCTTCCCCAGGGCCGGCTGGCCATCGCCGTCGCATCCTCCGCCGTGGCCCGGCAGATCTACGAAGCCACCGTTGAGTACACGAAGAACCGCAATGCCTTCGGGGAACGCATTGCGGACTTCCAGAACAGCCGTTTCGCCTTGGCGGACATCGCCACTGAAGTTGAGGTCACCGAGGCCTACGTGGATTCGGCCATCCTCGCCTTCAATGAAGGCCGACTGGACGCCGTCTCCGCAGCGAAGGCCAAGCTCTGGGCCAGCGAACGGGTGAAGTCCATCACGGACCGCTGCCTGCAGCTGCACGGAGGCTACGGCTACATCCTGGAGTACCCGGTGGCCCAGGCCTTCCTGGCCGCCCGGCTGCTGACCATCTTCGGCGGGACCTCCGAAATCATGCGCGAAGTCATCGGCCGGCAGATCACCGCTTAGCCCCGTCCCGGCTCCACCAGCACCAGCACCGCCCGTCCAACAGAAAGACCAGCAATGACCGTCCGTCCCATTGTCATCCACGGAGAACCCGTTCTGCACCGCCGAGCCGCTCCGGTGGAAAAGTTCGACGACGAGCTTCGCACCCTGGTGGCGGACATGTACGAGACCATGGATGTGGCCAACGGTGTCGGCCTGGCTGCCCCCCAGGTGGGTGTGGGGCTGCGCCTGTTCACCTTCGCGTATCAGAACGACGACGATGCTCCGGACCGCGGCGTTGTCATCAATCCCGTGCTCATCACCTCCAAGGTTCCCGGCTCCGCACCGGATCCGGAGGAGGACGCGGAGGGCTGCCTGTCCGTTCCGGGCGAGAACTTCCCGGTGAACCGCGCCGACTGGGTCAAAATCTCCGGCTTCGATGAGAACGGAACACCGCTGCAGTTCGAGGCCACCGGCTGGTTTGCCCGGGTCCTGCAGCACGAGTACGACCATTTGGATGGCAAGCTGTACGTGGACAAGCTCAATGACCGATGGAGCCGCAAGGCGCGGAAAGTCATTAAAGCCCAGGGGTGGAACGTTCCCGGCCTCACTTGGATGCCCGGCGTCGATCCGGATCCCTTCGGCCACTAAGGGTACTCGGAAACCAGGAGCTCAAACCGGACCAAGCGAAAGGCGCGTTCCCCGACAGGGAAACGCGCCTTTCGCTTTGTCTATTTGCCTTGTTGTCGGTGAAGTTCCCGACTAGATCGAGGCGGCCAGTTCCTCGACGCGCGGGTAGGCCGGCGGATTTACTTGCGCCATTTCCTCCAGCACCCGGATGACCTGGCAGCTGTAGCCGAACTCGTTGTCGTACCAGACGTAGAGGACGGCATTCTTGCCGTTGGAGATGGTGGCCAGTCCGTCCACGATCCCGGCCCGTTTGGACCCCACGAAGTCGGTGGAAACGACCTCGGGTGAATCGATGTAGTCGATCTGCTTGTGCAGGTCCGAGTTCAGCGAGGTTTCCCGGAGGAAGGTGTTGATCTCTTCCTTCGTGGTGGAGGTCTCGAAGTTGAGGTTCAGGATGGCCATGGAGACATCGGGGGTGGGAACCCGGATGGCGTTTCCGCTGAGCTTGCCCGCCAGTTCCGGCAGTGCCTTCGCAACGGCCTTGGCGGCACCGGTTTCGGTGATCACCATGTTCAGCGCAGCGGAGCGGCCGCGGCGGTCGCCCTTGTGGAAGTTGTCGATCAGGTTCTGGTCATTGGTGAACGAGTGCACGGTTTCCACGTGGCCGTGGATGATCCCGTACTTGTCGTTGAGGACCTTCAGCACCGGGGTAATGGCGTTGGTGGTGCAGGAGGCGGCGGTGACGATCTTGTCATCATCGGAAATCGACGCGTGATTGATGCCGTGCACAATGTTCTTGAGGCTGCCCTTGCCAGGAGCGGTGAGCAGCACGCGCGCCACGCCCTTGGCGGCCAGGTGCTGGGACAGTCCCTCTTCATCGCGCCAGCGGCCGGTGTTGTCCACCACCACGGCGTCTTTGATCCCGTAGGCCGTGTAGTCCACGGTGGACGGGTCGTTGGAGTAGATGACCTGGATCAGCGTGCCGTTGGCCAGGATGGTGTTCTTATCCTCATCCACGGTGATGGTTCCGTCGAAGGCACCGTGGACGGAATCACGGCGCAGCAGCGACGCACGCTTAACCAGGTCATTTTCCGCACCCTTGCGGACCACGATGGCACGCAGGCGCAGCCCCTGTCCGCCGCCGGCGTGGTCAATGAGGATGCGGGCCAGCAGCCGTCCGATCCGGCCAAAGCCGTAGAGGACGACGTCGGTGCTGGTGCGCTCGTCAGCGCCGTGTTTGCCCGCCACATCAGCCAACTCGCTGCGCAGGAAGTCCACCAGATCAACGCCGGCGCCCTCTGCCTTGTATTTCAGGCTCAGGCGGGCCAAATCGATGGACGCGGCGCCCAGTTCAAGCCCATCCAGCGCCTGCAGCAGCGGGAAGGTATCGGAGACCGGGAGTTCAACTTCATCGATCTGCCGGGCAAAGCGGTGCGCCTTCAGGATGTCGATGACGGAACGGTTCACCAAGGGGCGGCCATACACGGACGTGACCACACTGTTTTCCCGGTAGAGCCGCCCGATCAGCGGAATCATTGCCTCGGCAATGGCCTCACGGTCCATCCACGTATCAAGGCAGGCATCGGAGAACTGGCTCAAGATTTTCACTTCCTTTTCTCAGCCGGCACTGCTTTGTGCCGGTTGGGTCGTCCCTCCAAGTGTATTGGGACACACTTGCCGAACCGGCTTGTTGAGCGAGACGTTTGTCACACTGTTATTCCGCGGTCCGATTGCGGTCCGCGATCAGCCGGCACATCGCCGGGTCCGGTCAGCGGACTTCGAGGCCGGTTTCCACCGTTTCGGGCTCCAGATCTTCCAGGTCCCTAATGCCCCGCAGCGGCCCCAGCGCGGCGGCTGCCGGAGCCAGGAACGCAATTCCCAGCCCGATGAGGACAGCGGCGCGAATTCCCAGGCTCTCCACTAGGACGCCGCCGATGACGCCGGCAATGGCCAGCATCCCCCATGTCACCATGCGGGAGGCGGACCCCAGCCGCCCCAGCATTCCGGGCGGGCACACCCGTTGGCGGAAACTCGTGGACACCACAACATTCATGGAGATGGCATATCCGGCCAGGAAAAGCCCGATGAAGCCCGGAACCATTCCCCAGCCCGGAGTCATCAGCAGCAGGCTGGCATAGCCCGCAGCGGCCGGCAGCATGGAAAAGCGCCATACCGTTCCCGAACCCCACCGCTGCGTGACCCGCTTGACGGTGAGGCCGCCCAGGGTGCCGCCCAGCGCAGTGGACGCCGTCAGGAATCCCAGCATGGCTCCGGACTCCCCCAGTGTCCGCACCACAAGGATGACCATCAGAGAAACCACGATGGCCCCGCCCAGGTTCCACAATGCCCCTACGAGCAGGATGGTGCGCAGCGGAGCGGTGCTGAAGCTGTATCGGAGCCCTTCTCCCATGTCTCGGAAAATCCGGGCGGCTCCCGGGTTGTCGCTGGCCGTTCGGGTTTCCTGCACTTTCAGGGACGCCACAGAGGCCAGGGACACTGTGGACGCCGCCACTTGCAGCAGAAGGGAGTTAGAGGCACCCCAGGCGCCGGTGAGCCAACCGCCCAGACCCCTGCCCACCGCATCCGCTGAGGCTGCCGAGCCCGTCATCAGCCCGTTGCCTTCAATCAGTTCCTCCCGCTTCACTGCCAGTGGGACGAGGGCGGATTCCGCCAGCATGGAAAAGACGGCTGCCAAACCGGACAGGAAAGACACCACAAAGAGCTGGGCCACGCTGAGCCGGTCCAGCCAGAAGGCCACGGGCAGGGTCATCAGCACGGTTATCCGGATCACGAGCGCAGCCATGACCAGGGGTTTCCGGCGGTAGCGGTCCACCAAAGCGCCAATCGGCAGCCCGAACAACAGCCACGGCAGGAATCCCACGCCGGAAAGGGCAGCAACGGCAAAATTGGAAGCGTCCAATTCAACAGCAGCAATGAGAGGCAGCGCCACCGCGGCAACAGAAGTGCCAAAGATGCCGGCGGTGGACGAAATCCACAGGCCGCGGAAGTTCGCATTGCGAAGCACCAGCGGGCGTTGTTCTCTCGGAGTTCGGGACATGGCCAAACAATAGTCGGGCCGTTGCCGGTACGGGCGCTTTACACACCTCTTGCGCAAATCCTGCGGAAAAACAGGATGAAATGCTGAGACACCGTTGCGGGTTCTCGCTGTTTGTGTGGACGGGTTGGCCGATAAGCCGGGTTTTGTATCTCCGGACCGTTACCGGACCGGAGGCGGCAATCATCCATCTAGGAACGCCGTTGCCGGCGCCCTCAAGCGGCCTACCCGGACGCATCGGGCGAGCAGCCCTCAAACGCGTCCTGTCTGGCCTTGCTCCGGGTGGGGTTTACCTAGCCATTCCGGTCACCCGGAACGCTGGTGGTCTCTTACACCACCTTTTCACCCTTACCGACGACGGCGGTCCTAACGGATCGCCCTCAACGGCGGTTTCTTTTCTGTGGCACTGGCCTGCGGGTTTCCCCGAGTGGGCGTTACCCACCACCCTGCTCTGCGGAGCCCGGACTTTCCTCGGTGGCTCCTTTAATAAGGACCCAACGCGATCGCCTGGCCAACCCGTCCAGCCTCAATGCTACCGTCTCCGGCGGGTTGTTCGGATTCAGTGCGCCGGCCCGGGAGGCTCACACACCTCGCGTAGGATTAATTGGTGTTGATTTTGCTCCCGCCCTCTGAAGGAAAAACCGCCGCCGTCTCAGGTCCGGATTTCGACCCCGACAAGCTGCATTTCCCCGGGCTTAACGACGCCCGCAAACAGGTCCTTGAAGCCGTGGCGCAGGCCAGTGCTGCGGCGGACGCGCACGCCGTCCTGGGCGTCGGCCCGTCACTGGCCGCAGAGGTGCAGCGCAACACCGTCCTGCAGGATCAGCCCTGCGCCCCGGCACACCGCATCTACAGCGGAGTGCTCTACGACGCCCTGGGCTACTCAACGCTGACTCCCGCCCAGCAGCGCACTGCGGATAGCTCCGTCGTCGTCATCTCCGGCCTGTGGGGGGCGCTGGGATTCAGCGATCCGATTCCCGCTTACCGGTTGTCCATGGCAGTGAAGCTGCCGGAAACGGGCAAACTCGCTTCCTTCTGGAAACGCCATTTGACGCCCGTCCTGAATGAGTATGCGGCGGAACAACTGGTGGTGGACTGCCGGTCCAGCACCTACGCGGCTGCGTGGGCGCCGGAACCGGCCCGGGCAGCGGCTGTGAACGTCTTCCAGATGCGCAACGGCAAACGCACAGTGGTCTCGCACTTCGCCAAGCACACCCGCGGAGAGCTCGCCCGGCACCTGCTGACCCGCACCGGCTCCGCTCCCGAAACACCTGAACAGCTGCTGGCTGCCGCCCGGGAGAAATGGGAGGCGGAACTGGTCCCTGCCACGGCACGGAAACCCTTCCAGCTCAACCTCATGCTTCCCGGGCAGGAAACGGCCGGCTAGTCTTCGGCCACCAGTTCCACTTCGAAGCCCTCGCTGTTCTCAAGGTAGGCAGCGTAGTGGTCCGGACCGCCGGCATGGGGATGCCGGTCGGCAAAGAGCAGCGTCCAGCCGTGGCTCGACGCGCGTCGGGCCAACAGGTCCACATCCGCCCGGGACCCGGCGCGGAAGGCCAGATGATTCAGACCCGGCCGGCGGCGTTCGTGCGCTGAATCCAGCACATCCGGACCTGCTTCAATAACGACATAGCTGTCGGCTCCCTGCCACCGGGCGCCGGTTTCCCAGCTGTCCGCACGCAGGTAGCCCAACCGTTCCAGCAGCCAGCCCAGGGACAGTTCTGCAGCGGCGAAGTCCCGCACCCAAAGCTCGGTGTGGTGCAGCCGTCCGGTGGCTGTTGGTTTGGCCTCGGCGACCGGCTCGGAAACCTCTGCCGGTTCCCGGAGCGCAGCCTCGGCTGCCCCCTTCTGCACCCAGGGAACCCCGGCCATGCCGGCATCCATGGCCTCGTTGGAGAGGCGGTCAGCGTCCTTGTTTAGTTCACGCGGAATCCACTGGTACTTCACCCGGCGCGGGTTGACGATCCCGCGGGCTTTGGCGGCCAGCTTCTGCATGTCCTCATGCTTGATCTTCCACCGGCCGCTCATCTGTTCCACGACGAGCTTGGAGTCCATCTTGGCCAGGATCCAGCAGTCTGGATCGATCTCATGGGCCATTTCCAGTGCCGCCACGAGGCCGGAGTACTCCGCCACATTGTTGGAGGCCTTGCCGATGTACTGTGCCTTTTCCGCCAGAATGCGTCCCGTCTCAGGATCGCGGACCAGGGCACCGTAGCCGGCGTGCCCGGGATTGCCGCGGGAGCCGCCGTCGGCCTCCACAATCAGCGTGCGCCGGGGCGCGTTCGAAGAAGCCGCGTTCCCTGAAGGCTCAGCAGGGGTGTCGGACGGGTCGAACAGGGTCACCGGTCAGCTGCCCCACTCAGCGGAACGCACCAGGATGCAGCCGGAGTCGGGGCAGAAGACAATGTCGTCCTCGGCGGCCTTGCGGATGTCGGCCAGGTCCCCGGGGCTCAGCTGCATGCCGGACCCCTCGGAGGTGCCGTTGAACAGCCGCGCGGCGCCGATGCCGTGCTTGGCCAGTGTCTTTTCGTAAACGGCCAGCAGACCGGGTTCAAAAGTGGCTGCCAGCTCCTCACGGCTGGCGACCACGGCCTGCCGTTCGGTTTCAATCTCGGCCAGCTCGGCGTCGCGCTTTTCCTCCAGCGCGGCCATTTCAGCGTCCAGGGCGGCGGCTGCCTCACGGGACTGCTCCTCGGCGGCCTTAGCCGTCTCGAGCCGTTCCATGACCTCCAGCTCCACGTCCTCCAGATCGGAGCGGCGGCGCTTCAGCGACTCCATTTCGCTCTGCAGGGCGGTGAGCTCCTTGGAGGTTCCGTGGCCGCTGTCCAGGTGCTTCTGGTTGCGCTCAACACGGGCTGCCACGGAAGCGACGTCAGCTTCGGCGCGGGTCAGTTCACGCGTAATGTCAGCGGCCTCGGTGGAGGCGGCAACGAGCCTGCTCTGTGCCGCAGCACGCTGCAGGGCAAGAGCTGCGATCTCCGAGTTGTCGCTGACGATGCGAGCCCGGTTCCGGAGTTTGTGGACCGTACTGTCCAGAGCCTGCAAATCGAGCAGCCGCAGCTGCTCCTCCGACGATGCTTTTGCCACCGAAAACCTCCAACTATGACCGGGCCAACCTGGCCCGGTTCTTCCCCCTAGCCTATGCCAAAGGGTAAAGGTCAGCTCAGCCCGGGTGTCAGCACAAAGTCCCACGGATCGGTGTTCGTGCCGCTGATCCGAATCTCCGCACTGAAGCCCTGATCGTTCAGGACATTCTCCAAAGCATTGGCTGCGGGAGTCAACCACAGCCATTCGCTGCCAAAATGCGACACATCGATCAGGTAGGGGCGTCCGTTAACGGCAGCTTCACGGGCTTCGGATGCGGGATGGTGGCGCAGGTCGGCTGTGACGTAAACGTCAGCCTGATGACGCCGGACGGCGTCAAAAAGACTGTCACCGGCGCCGCCGCAGACAGCGACCCGCCGGACCAGCCCGTGCGGATCACCGGCAACACGGACCCCTCCCGCGACGGCAGGCAGGATGCTGAAAACCAGCTTGGCGAAGTCCGCCAGGGTGGTGGCCTCGGGCAGTTCCCCCACCCGTCCGATGCCCTCTTCGGGCAGTCCGTCGTCGGCGGGGACCAGCGGTTCCACCCCTTCGAGCCCAAACGCGTCAGCCAGCACATCAGAGACGCCGCCCACGGCGCTGTCGCCGTTGGTGTGGACCGTCAGCAGTGCGCAGCTGCCCTCGATCAGGCGGTGCACAACATCACCCTTGAACCCGGTGCCCGCCACCGAGTGCACGGGCTTCAGGAACAGCGGATGGTGGGTCACCAGCAGGTCAGCACCCCATTCCAGGGCTTCGTCTATCACCTCGGAGGTGGGGTCCACGGCGAAGAGAATCCGCTTGACCGTCCGGAACGGACGGCCGGCCACCAGGCCCACGGCGTCCCAGCCCTCGGCGAGGGATTCGGGCCACAGCTCCTCTGCGGCCAGGAGAACATCGCCCAGGGTCGGTGCGGATAACTCTGCTTCTGCCGCAGCCACAGCCGGGGTTTCCGGGTCCGATCCCGGTGCGGCCTGCTCGCCGCCGTCGGCGGGCTTGTCTGTATCCATGGTTTCAGTTGTACCCGCTAGGTTTCCCGCGCTCAATTCGGCCGCGCCGCAGCAGGCCGGCTTTCGCGGACGTTCCGGGTATTGGAAGGAAAGACCGGGAATCAATACGGGCACGCGTGCATTGATACAGGGTATGAAGACCTATGTACTTGGCGGAGGCTGCTTTTGGTGCCTCGACGCCCTTTACCAGAAGACCCGCGGTGTCACCGACGTCGTTTCCGGCTACACCGGAGGGCACACCGCCCATCCGGACTATGACAGCGTCTGCTCCGGCACCACAGGGCACGCGGAGGTGGTGGCCGTAACCTTTGACGAGGACATCATTCCGGGCGAAGTGATCCTGGACATGTTCTTCATCTCCCACGACCCCACCACGCTGAACCGGCAGGGGTACGACGTCGGCACCCAGTACCGGTCCTCGATGTTCTACACCAACGAGACCGAGCGCGAGGAATTCGAGAAGGCACGCGACCGGGCGCAGTCGCACTGGGACAACCCGATCGTGACGGAAATCTCCCCGCTGCCGCGGTTCCACGTTGCGGAGGACTGGCATCAGGATTTCTACGCCAAACACCCCGAACAGGGCTACTGCCAGGTCATCATCAATCCCAAGCTCGCCAAGGCGCGGAAATATTACGCTGAATGGCTTGACAACTGACCTGCACACATGCTGCCGGATAAGCTGGATGGGTCCGCTGCAAAGATTTGACGGCGGCACCATCCCCAGCCGCCCTACTGCTTCACAGACATTTAACGGATAGAGGATAAACCATGGCACGGATTTACGACGACGTCACGCAGCTGGTCGGCGGCACCCCGCTGGTGCGGCTGAACCGCCTCACCGAAGGCCTCGACGCCGAGGTTGCGGTCAAGCTCGAGTTCTACAACCCCGCCAACAGCGTGAAGGACCGCATTGGCGTGGCCATCGTCGACGCCGCCGAGAAGGCGGGAGCCCTCAAGCCCGGCGGCACCATTGTGGAAGGCACCTCCGGCAATACCGGCATCGCCCTGGCCATGGTGGGCGCAGCCCGCGGCTACAAGGTCATCCTGACCATGCCGGAAACCATGTCCACCGAACGCCGCGTCATGCTCCGCGCGTACGGAGCCGAAATTGTCCTGACGCCCGGTTCCGAAGGAATGCGCGGCGCCGTGGACAAGGCCAAGGAGATCGTGGCCACCACCGAGAACGCCATCTGGGCCCAGCAGTTTGCCAATGAGGCAAACACGGCCATCCACCGCGCCACCACCGCCGAGGAAATCTGGGAGGATACCGACGGCAAGGTGGACATCTTTGTTGCCGGCGTCGGCACCGGCGGCACCGTCACCGGCGTCGGGCAGGTCCTGAAGAAGCGCAAGCCCGGCGTGCAGATCGTGGCTGTTGAGCCGAAGGATTCCGCCATCCTCAACGGCGGCTCCCCGGGTCCGCACAAGATCCAGGGCATCGGCGCGAACTTCGTTCCCGAGATCCTGGACACCACGATCTATGACGAGGTTTTCGACGCCTCCATTGAGGACTCCGTCGCCACGGCCCGCGCGCTTGGCAGCAAGGAAGGCATTCTGGGCGGCATTTCCTCCGGCGCCATCGTTTGGGCGGCCCTGGAGCTGGCCAAGCGGCCGGAAAACGCCGGTAAGCTGATTGTCGCCGTCGTTTGCGACTTCGGTGAGCGCTACATCTCCACCGTGCTCTACGACGATATCCGGGGCTGATCCCCGCACCGCCCACGGTTCCCCCGGGATCCGCACGATCAGAAAGTCATCTGTGAGCTTCCTTGCACGCCTGCGTGAAGACCTCGACGCCGCTGCGTCCCATGACCCGGCCGCGCGCGGTTCCATGGAGAACCTCGTGGTCTACTCCGGGCTGCACGCCATTTGGATGCACCGGTTGACTCATCGCATGTGGGCGCGGTCAGGACTGCGCTTCCCGGCCCGCGTGCTCTCGCAGCTGACCCGCTTCGCCACGGGGATCGAAATTCACCCCGGGGCAACGATCGGGCGCCGCTTTTTCATCGACCACGGCATGGGCGTGGTTATCGGTGAGACTGCGGAAATCGGCGACGACGTCATGCTTTATCACGGGGTCACCCTGGGTGGACGGTCGCTGGCCCGGATCAAACGCCATCCCACGCTTTGCGACGGCGTGACGGTGGGTGCAGGCGCGAAGATCCTGGGTCCGGTGACCATTGGCAGGAACAGTGCTGTGGGAGCCAACGCCGTGGTGGTCAAGGATGCGCCGGCTGACTCCATCATCACCGGCATTCCTGCCCGCTGGCGGCACCGCCAGGTCAAGGAGACCCAGGCAGCCGTGGATCCGGCGGAATACATCGATCCCGCGATTTATATCTGACGCACGTTTTACATCTGACGCAGGCCCTGCGGTAACCAAAAGGCCGCCGGCACCCAGTGGGTGCCGGCGGCCTTTTGCTGTGTTCAGCAGTTGCTAGTGGGTGTCCACTGCCTCTACCTCGGAATGGTCCCCGCCCCACAGCGTGTGGAAGGTTCCTTCAGCATCCACCCGGTTGTAGGTGTGTGCTCCGAAGAGGTCGCGCAGCCCTTGGGTCAGGGCGGCGGGCAGGCGCTTGCGGCGCAGTCCGTCGTAGTAGGCCAGCGAGGAGCTGAAGACGGGCACGGGGATGCCCAGCTGGACCGCAACGGACACCACGCGGCGCCAGGCCGGCAGGGCGGCGGCAATGGCCTCTGCGAAGGCCGGAGCCAGCAGCAGGTTGGCCGGGGCCTGGTCGCCCGCGTAGGCCTTCATGATGTCATCGAGCAGTTCGGCCCGGATGATGCAGCCGGCGCGCCACAGGGAGGCGATCTGGTCCAGTTTCAGGTCCCAGCCGTACTCCTTTGCGGCACTGTTGAGCATGTCGATGCCCTGGGCGTAGCTGACGAGCTTGGACGCATACAGCGCCTGGCGGACGTCATCCACGAAGGTGTCGGGCAGCTCCACTGTTGCTTCGCCGCCGGCAAGGATCTCCTGTGCCTGCCCGCGCTGGCCCCGCTGGGAGGACAGGGCGCGGGCAAAAACGGACTCCGCAATGGCGGACACGGGCGACCCCAGGTCGAGGCCGGAGACCACGGTCCAGCGGCCGGTGCCCTTCTGGCCGGCGGAATCCACCACGACGTCGACAAACGGCTTGCCCGTCTTGGCGTCAGTGTGCGCCAGGACCTCGGCAGTGATCTCGATCAGGAACGAGCTGAGCTGGCCGGTGTTCCACTCGGTGAAAATCTTGGCCTGGTCCGCCGGTTCGATGCCCGCAGCGGACCGCAGCAGGTCGTAGGCTTCTCCGATGACCTGCATGTCGGCGTACTCGATGCCGTTGTGCACCATCTTCACGAAGTGACCCGCGCCGTCGGTGCCGATCCAGCTGCAGCAGGGTTCGCCGTCGTACTTCGCAGCGATCTTTTCCAGCATCGGGCCGAGGGAGTCGTAGGACTCGCGGGAGCCGCCGGGCATGATGGACGGGCCCAGAAGGGCACCCTCCTCGCCGCCGGACACGCCGACGCCCACGAAGTGCAGGTCCTTTTCGGCCAGGGCAGCCTCCCGGCGCCGGGTGTCTTCATAGTGCGAGTTGCCGGCATCAATCACGATGTCACCGGGTTCCAGCAGGGGCACGAGCTGATTAATTACGGAGTCGACGGGTGCGCCGGCCTTGACCATGATCAGGACCCGGCGCGGCTTCTCCAGGGAATCGACAAGCTCCTGCAGGGATTCCGTGCGGATAAAGTCGCCTTCGTCGCCGTGGGCGGACAGCAGGGCGTCGGTTTTTCCAATCGACCGGTTGTGAAGGGCTACGGTGTAGCCGTTCCGGGCGAGGTTCCGCGCCAGGTTTGCACCCATGACGGCCAGGCCGGTGACACCAATTTGTGCGCTCAAGTTTTCTCCACGATTCTTCGGGTGCCCCAGCCATGGGGCACGGCGATTGGCGCTCGCCCGCCGTCTTTATCCTCCAGCCTATGCTTCCGACCCGTCGGCCCGCCACACAGGCGCTTCCGTGTCGGCGGAGTCGGGCGTTCCCGTGGTTTCGAAGGAGTTGATGATGCGGGCCACGCGCTCCACCACTGACACTCCGTCTTCCATCGTGCTGCTGCCGGAGGTGAGGACCACCACTGCGTATTCTGCACCGCCGGTGCGGACAAAACCCATGCTGCCGACGTTCCAAGACAAGGCGTCGTCCTGCAGCCAGCCATTCTTCAGGGCAATTTCGGCACCTAGGTCGGAGGCTCCGGCGCTGATTCCCCAGCTTTGGCCTGATTCCACATTTTCCATGAGCTCCACGGCGAACTCCTGCAGGCCGGGGTCGATCCAGTCCACTCCCTCGAGAAGCGCGCGTGCAATCTTGAGCTGGTCCTCGACTCCGGTCTCATTAGCACCCCATACCTCGGAGGCGTCAGTTTCCGTGACACCGAGCATGCCGTAGGTCCGGGCCAGTTCCGGCGCTCCCCCAACGGCTTCGTACAGGGCCGTCGTGGCGTCATTGTCGCTGTACTCGATCATCATCACCGCCTGGTATTCCTCTTCCAGGGTCAGGTCCCGCTCCTCCTGCGTGGCTTCACGCAGCAGGGTCAGCAGGATGGGAACCTTGACGAGGCTTGCTTCCAGATAGCTGCCGCCGGGGTTGTAGTGCCAGGCGCGGCCGGAATTGGCTTCATAAACCGCTGCGGAGAACTCCGTGTCTGATGAGTTGCCCTCCGGGTCCGTGGAGGCGTTGACCTCATCCGCCCAGGCATCCAGCGCGTCGGTAAGCATGTCCGCTTCTTCTGCCGGGAGCGGGGCGGTGCCGGGCGATTCCTGCACGGCCTCCGGGCCTGCACCGGCTGCAGCGCCGTTCGAGGGATTCATGCTGCAGCCGGCGGTGAGCGGAAGCAGCAGCGCCGCAAGGGCCGCCACCGTACGCCTGAACGTCACGTGCATGCCTGTACCTCCCATTCCTGTCTGCACACATCCTGTCCTTCATTTCAGAAATAGCAACGGAGTCTGTTCAAAAGCTGAGAGTTTGGACAGCGAGGTGCGTGCCTCCCGGCGAAGGTGCCTGTGTGGCGGCACCGGCGCGGGTTGGACGGGCAAAGACGGTTCACGCAAAGCAAAACCCGCCGTCCGGTTCCGGACGACGGGTTCATTGCCTGTTGCTTTTGTGGGTCCTACCGGGATCGAACCGATGACATCCACGGTGTAAACGTGGCGCTCTACCAGCTGAGCTAAAGACCCTTTTGTGACCGTTATGCCTTTCAAGTTTCCCTGATCAGCGCCGCATCACGAGGAATTACTCTACCGGACGTTTGGGGATATTGCCTAATCAGCCCGATGTGTCCGCTGAGTTGTCTTCAGGGGCGCGGATTATTTCCGTCAGCGTCCCCGGATAAATCCGGCAGTTCAGCCGCCAGATACTCCAGTGCGGTGGCCACGCCGGCATTGATTTTGAGATCCGCCAGGTCATCCCCCCGGGTGGGTCCGCGATTGATGATCACCACGGGCTTGCCGGTCTTGTGCGCGTGTTTTACGAACCGGAGCCCGCTCATCACGGTCAGGGACGATCCGGCAACCAGAAGGGCGTCGGCCGCATTGAGCATGGCAAAGGCTGCGGCCACGCGGTCCCGTGGTACGTTCTCGCCGAAGTAGACGAAGTCCGGTTTCAGCATCCCGCCGCACACGGGGCAGTCCGCCACGACAAAGTCGTCGGTGTCGGCCACGTCGGCGTCGGCGTCGGGAGCTATGTCACCGTCAATGCGGGTGCGCTCCAGGAATCCGGGGTTCAGATCCTCCAGCAACCGGGAAATGGTTTGGCGGGTGTATCTGGTCCCGCACTCCAGGCACACGACGCGGTCAAAGCGTCCGTGGAGGTCTACGGCCAGCGCGCTGCCGGCGTCCGTGTGCAGCCGGTCCACGTTCTGGGTGATCAAGCCGGTAGTGAGGCCCCTGCGTTCCAAGCGGGCGACGGCGGCGTGGCCGGCGTTGGGTGCCGCATGCCGCAGATGGTGCCAGCCCACATGGTTTCGAGCCCAGTAGCGGCGGCGCAGCACCGGGTCCCCCACAAATTCCTGATAGGTCATGGGGTTGCGCGGCGGCGCCTCCGGCCCACGGTAATCGGGGATGCCGGAATCGGTACTCAGGCCCGCCCCGGTGAGAACGGCCAGGCGGCGCCCCGCCAGCAGTTCCACGGCGCTGCGCAGCTGCCGCTCCTCATCCGGTGTGGGCGGCGGAGCAGACTGGGCCGGGTCTGAGCGGACAAATCCGGTGAGCCCCAGCCCCGGGCGGGAGAAGCCGGGGCCTTCCTTGCCTGCAGCCGGTGTATTGGTCATGACGAAGCCAGCTCCTTGAATGCGTCGCGGTAAGCCTGCAGCGGGCGCGGCGTTCCTGCGTCGGAGCGGATCACGCGTCGGACAGTGCCCTCTTGGTCGATGATGAAGGAGGCACGCAACGGGCGCCCGTGTTCGGCGTCGAACGCTCCGTAGGCGTGCGCCACCTCGCCGTGGGGCCAGAAGTCCGCGAGCAGGTCAAACGAATATCCGCGTGTCTGCGCATAAGCGCGCAGGGAGTACTTGGAGTCGCAGGAGACCGCGAGGATGCGGATCCCGCCGCGGTCAAACTCCCCGCGGACAGCCTCAAGTTCGTCAAGTTCCCCGGAGCAGACACCTGAAAAGGCAAAGGGGTAGAACACGAGAAGCACGGGGGAACCCTTTAGCCCGGAAAGCCGGGTTGGCTCCCCAAACTGGTTGGGGAGCTCAAAGTCCGGAGCCGGATACCGCCCGTCAACTGCGGGTGACGGTCTCAGCTCCAAGCCGCTACTTCTTGCGTCGGGCAACCAGGCGGGTGGCAGCCCAGTCTTCGCTTACCGCCGGCGATGTGGTGACGTGGAGGCCGGCAGTGGGTGCCGCTTCTTCGATATCCGCGGGAGGAACGTATCCGTCGCGCCCGGACTTCGGCGTCAGGACCCAGACCACGCCGCCGTCGTCGAGCGTCGTAATGGAATCCACCAGCGCATCCACGAGGTCGCCGTCGTCGGCACGCCACCAGAGGATGACTCCGTCTACGACTTCGTGGTCCTCTTCTGTGAGGAGCTCACTCCCGACCAAGTCCTCGAGTCCGTCTCGGAGGTCAAAATCGACGTCCTCGTCGTAGCCGAATTCCTGAATCAGGTCTTGGTCTTTGAAACCCAATCTTCCCGCCACGCTGTTTTCCGTGACGGCTTCGGCCTCGCTCACTTCACTCCTCCTGGTTGACTGCATGAATACAAGGGAATCACATATTTGGACGAGATGCGGTGTCTTGGACACAAGCCAACACCTTTTGGGCACAACGTTCAAGGGTCCGGGGCGTGACCGCAGGGGTTATCCGCGCGTACCCGCAGGTGGGACGGGCGGGCGTGTAAGAGCGCGGGCTCGGCCCGGCCGCCGCAGCCCGGAGCGAACGCACTACGCAAGACGTCCTTTCCGGGACTAGAGTGGACAAAAGAGGCTCCGGAGGCAACCAGCATCCGCATAGCCACCGTGATCGTCCGGATAAGAACCGGATCCCCACAGTCGTAATTGGTGCAGACATAATCTGCACCCGAGAGAGGTTTGCCGTGGCCGCAGAAGACACAACGGACATCCTGAGCGGGTTAACCAACCAGCTTCCGGACCGTGACCCCGAGGAAACCGCAGAATGGATCGAATCGCTTGACGAACTGATCCGTTCTCAGGGCACCGAACGCGCCCAGTACATCATGCGTTCGCTGCTTCAGCGTGCTGGTTCCCAGAGCGTTGGCGTACCGATGGTAACCACCACCGACTACGTCAACACCATTCCCGTCGACCAGGAACCGGAGTTCCCGGGCGACGAGGAAACCGAACGCCGTTACCGCGCCTGGCTGCGCTGGAACGCCGCCATCATGGTGCACCGCGCCCAGCGCCCGGGCATCGGGGTTGGCGGACACATTTCCACCTATGCCGGAGCAGCGACCCTGTATGAAGTGGGCATGAACCACTTCTTCCGCGGCAAGGACCATCCGGGCGGCGGAGACCAGATTTACTTCCAGGGTCACGCCTCCCCCGGCATGTACGCCCGCGCGTTCCTTGAAGGCCGGCTGTCCGAAGAGGACATGGACGGTTTCCGGCAGGAGAAGTCCCGTGAGGGCCACGCCCTGTCCTCCTACCCGCACCCGCGTTCCATGCCGGATTTCTGGGAATTCCCCACTGTTTCCATGGGCATTGGCCCGATGAACGCCATCTACCAGGCGCAGTCCAACCGCTACCTGCAGAACCGCGGCCTTAAGGACACCTCCGAACAGCATGTCTGGGCTTTCCTGGGCGACGGCGAAATGGACGAGCCCGAATCGCGCGGCCTGCTCCAGCTGGCTGCCAACGACAAGCTCGACAACCTGACCTTTGTGGTCAACTGCAACCTGCAGCGCCTGGACGGTCCGGTCCGCGGCAACGGCAAGATCATGCAGGAACTTGAGGCCTTCTTCCGCGGCGCCGGCTGGAATGTCATCAAGGTTGTCTGGGGCCGCGAGTGGGACTCGCTGCTGGAGAAGGACAAAGACGGGGAGCTGGTGGACATCATGAACTCCACCCCCGACGGCGACTACCAGACGTACAAGGCCGAAAACGGCGGATTTGTCCGCGACCACTTCTTCGGCAAGAGCCCAGCGACCAAGGAACTGGTCGCGAACCTCACCGACGAGGAAATCTGGCAGCTCAAGCGCGGCGGGCACGATTACCGCAAGGTTTACGCCGCGTACAAGGCCGCCATGGAGTTCAAGGGCAAGCCGACCGTAATCCTGGCCCACACGGTCAAGGGCTACGGTCTGGGCACGCACTTCGAGGGCCGCAATGCGACCCACCAGATGAAGAAGCTGACCCTGGATGACCTGAAGGCCTTCCGCGATCACCTGCGCATCCCGATCAGCGACGAGCAGCTCGAAGCCGATCCGTACAAGCCGCCGTACTTCAACCCGGGTCCTGACGCTCCGGAGATCAAGTACCTGCTGGAGCGCCGCCGCGAACTGGGCGGCAACGTTCCCGAACGCCGGGTGAAGCACAAACCGCTGCACCTGCCCGACGAGAAGGCCTACGAAGTTGCCAACCGCGGCTCCGGCAAGCAGATGGCTGCCACCACCATGGCATTCGTCCGCCTGCTCAAGGACCTGATGCGGGACAAGGAGTTCGGCAAGCGGATTGTGCCGATCATTCCGGATGAAGCCCGCACCTTCGGCATGGACTCGTTCTTCCCGACGGCGAAGATCTACAACCCCAAGGGTCAGAACTACCTGTCCGTGGACCGGGACCTGGTCCTGGCCTACAAGGAATCCCCGCAGGGCCAGATCGTGCACGTGGGCATCAACGAGGCCGGATCCATTGCCGCTTTCACTGCGGCTGGAACGTCTTACGCGACCCACGGCGAGCCGCTGATTCCGGTCTACGTGTTCTACTCGATGTTCGGCTTCCAGCGCACGGGAGACTACATTTGGGCGGCCACCGACCAGATGGCCCGCGGCTTCATGATTTCCGCGACCGCCGGCCGCACCACCCTGACTGGTGAAGGCCTTCAGCACGCTGACGGACACTCGCCGATCCTGGCCTCCACCAACCCTGCGGTGAAGACCTACGACCCGGCCTACGGGTACGAGATCGGGCACATTGTCCGCCACGGCCTCGAGCAGATGTACGGTCCGGATTCCAAGGATCCGAACGTCATTTACAACCTCATGGTCTACAACGAGCCGATCCATCAGCCCAAGGCTCCGGAAGAGCTCGACGTCGAAGGCATCATCAAGGGCATCTACCTTCTTGCTCCGGCAAAGATCGACGGTCCCCGTGCCCAGCTTCTCGCGTCCGGCGTTGCCGTGCCGTGGGCACTGGAAGCACAGAAGATCCTTGCTGAAGACTGGGGCGTATCCGCCGATGTGTGGTCCGTGACGTCATGGAACGAACTGCGCCGCGACGGTCTGGCCGCCGAGGAAGAAGCGTTCCTGAACCCCGACGCCGAACCCCGCGTGCCGTTCGTAACCCAGCAGCTCGCCGGTGCGACAGGTCCGATCGTTGCCTCGACTGACTATATGAAGGCTGTTCCGGACCAGATCCGGCAGTTTGTGCCGAACGAGTTCGCGACCCTCGGTGCGGATGACTTCGGGTTCGCCGACACCCGCGCTGCGGCTCGCCGGTACTTCAAGATCGATTCGCACTCCATGGTCGTACGCACCCTGGAAATGCTCGCCCGCCGCGGCGAGGTGGATGCCGGGGCTCCGGCCGAAGCGATCAAGAAGTATGACCTGCTCAATGTGAACGCAGGAACCTCCGGCAACGCCGGCGGCGACGCCTAGCGTTGAGGCCCGACTGATCGGGAGCCCTTGATTGGAGTCCTCTGGTCAAGGGCAAAAAGAAAAGAACCGTCGCACTGCGGCGGTTCTTTTCTTTTTGCCCTCTTGGGGCCGTCTTATTTAGCCGACTACCTGAAGCAGAAAACTCTCAAATCCTGCCCGGATCACTGGTACGTTCACGGCCTGGCGTCCTCACATATCGGTTTCGGCCACAAGGTCAATGTGCGCCTGCATTGCCTTCGCCGCTGCACCGGGGTCAGACGACCTGATCGCGTTGGCAATGGCTCGGTGCGACTCCAAGGACCGCTGCGGCCGCCCCGGCTGGCCCAGCGATGCCAGCCGGGTCTCGCGGACCAACTCTGAAATGAACGTCATCATGGACGCCAGGATGGATGAATGGGCAGCCGCAGCCACCGCTTGGTGGAATTGCTCGTCCCCAGCGGTTCCACGGCTTCCGGCAGCTATCTCCGCAGCCATGGTGTCCAAAGCCTTGTCGATGGCGGCCAGATCCGCTGCGGTGCGACGCTCGGCTGCGAGTTCGGCAAGCTTCACCTCCAAGGTGCTGCGGGCTTCAACGATTTCCGGCATCCGGTCGCGGTGCTCGCGCAGTTCACGCAGCACCGACGCGACACTTGGCCGATACACCAGCACCGCCCCGGTTCCGTGCTGCACATCGATCACCCCGAGGACTTCAAGGGCGACCAGCGACTGCGCCAGCGTGGCCCGGGAAACTCCCATCCGCTCAGCCAGATCCCGCTCTGCCGGCAACAGGTCTCCCGGCCCCAGACCGGCTGAGGCGATATAACCCAGAAGCTGTTCCACCAGCCGCTCATACAATCGGGGTCTTGAGACACGGACAAAACCGTTGCCGTCACCATTGCCGGGCATGGCATCCTCTTTCTACGTCCACCGGGCATCCCCACGGCTGGAACGAAGTATAGCCAGCATTGACAAAGAGACCGAGAGTCTAAGAGGCTAGTCCAGTGATGTGGCCTGCATCACTTATAGAACTGCGGCTGGCAGCCCGGGGGGAATGCCGGCGCCGCCTTCGAGCAAGGGAACAATGATGTCCGCTCCGCTCCTCTCCATCCTGATATTGGTGGCCATGTTCATTCTGGCCACGGTCCTCCCGCTCAACATGGGGGCGTTGGCCTTCGTGGGAGCATTTCTCCTGGGATTCGTCTTCCTCGGCATGACCACCGAGGAAATCCTCGCTAACTTTCCCGGCGCGCTGTTCCTCACCATCGTTGGCGTGACCTACCTGTTCGCGATAGCCCAAAACAACGGAACCATTGACCTTCTGGTCCGGGGCGCCGTGAAGCTCGTCGGCAACCGTGTGGCGCTGATCCCGTGGATCATGTTTGCCATCACTGCCGTCATCACCGCTGTCGGTGCACTGTCTCCCGCAGCCGTTGCCATCGTGGCCCCGATTGCGCTCGGCTTCGCCGCCAAGAACAAGATCAACCCGCTCATGATGGGCATGATGGTGATTCACGGTGCCCAGGCGGGAGGCTTCTCCCCCATTGCCGTTTACGGTGTCACCGTCAATGGAATCATCGCGAAGACGGACCTGGAATCGAGCCCGTTTGCGGTGTTCATGGCCAGCCTCCTCTTCAACACCTTCATTGCCCTCATCCTGTTCTTCGTCCTCGGCGGCACCAAACTGCGCCGCACCACCACCGGAGCTTTCGTTGAGCAGGTCGCTGAAGCCCGCATGAACTTGAGCGTGGCAGGACGCGCAGACGTTCCGTTCAAGGGAACCGGCTCTGACATCTACGGACCCCGTGACCCCGCCGGCGACGGTCTGAGCGCCACAAAGACACGCAGTGACTTGTTCCCCCAGCTCGCCACCATCGCCGGCCTGATTGCCCTGGCCGTCATTGCCCTCGGCTTCAAGGTGGACGTCGGCTTCGTCTCCATCACCATTGCCGTAATCCTCGCCCTCGTCTCCCCGCAGGCGCAGAAGGGTGCCGTCAACAAGATCAGCTGGACCACAGTGCTGCTGATCTGCGGGATGCTCACCTTCGTGGGCGTCCTCCAGGAAGCCGGCACGGTGGAATACGTGTCCGACGGCGTGGTGGGGCTGGGCATGCCCATGCTGGCAGCACTCCTGATCTGCTACATCGGCGCCGTCGTTTCGGCCTTTGCCTCCTCCACCGCGATCCTTGCCGCACTGATCCCGCTGGCCGTGCCGTTCCTGGCCTCCGGTGAGATCGGCGCCGTCGGCCTCATCTGCGCTTTGGCCGTTTCCTCCACCATCGTGGACGTTTCGCCGTTCTCCACGAACGGTGCCCTGGTCCTGGCCAACGCCCCCGAAAACCTGGATAAGGACCGCTTCTACAAACAGATCCTCTCCTACAGCGGCATTATCGTCGTCGCTGGACCACTGGTGGCCTGGCTGGTGATGGTGGTTCCCGGCTGGCTCTAGGACCCGCTCACCACCTGCACCCGCCACCTGCACCGGCGCACCGCCCGCATTCCCAACACAAAAGGAACTCCTCATGACCGCCCTTCCCACCTCCCGCGGACCGCTTGACGGCTACCTGGTAGTTGATTTGAGCCGCGCCCTTGCCGGCCCCCACGCCGGAATGATGCTTGCGGATCTCGGCGCCCGCGTCATTAAAGTCGAGACCCCGGGCACCGGTGATGACACCCGCAGCTGGGGGCCGCCGTTCGTGGGTCCGGAAGATGACCTGCAGGCCACCTATTTCCTTTCCTGCAACCGCAACAAGGAATCGATCAGCCTGGATCTCAAGTCCGACGACGGCGTGGGCGTGCTGCGGGATTTGGTCCGGCAGGCAGACGTCCTGGTGGAGAATTTCCGCCCCGGAGTGCTGGACAGGCTCGGCTTCTCGCCGGCGCAGCTGCACGAACTCAATCCCCGGCTGGTGATCCTGTCCATCAGCGGTTTCGGGCACGACGGCCCCGAGGCCACCCGCAGCGGCTACGACCAGATTGTCCAGGGCGAGGCCGGCCTGATGTCCCTGACAGGTTCCGGCCCCGAGGACCCCCAGCGCGTGGGGGTGCCCATTGCCGATCTGCTCTCCGGAATGTACGGGGCCTTCGGCCTGCTGGCGGCACTGCTGGAACGCGAGCGCACCGGCAAGGGACAAGTGGTCCGCACATCGCTGCTGGCCGCCGTCGTCGGCGTTCATGCCTTTCAGGGCACCCGGCACACCGTGGCCGGAGAGGTTCCGGCGGCTCAGGGAAACCACCACCCCTCGATCGCCCCCTACGGACTCTTTTCCTGCCGGGGCGGCAGGGTCCAAATCAGTGTGGGCAGCGAAAAGCTCTGGGAGACGTTCGCGGCCACCTTCGGCATCGACACCTCCCGCCCGGAGTTTGCCGGCAATGCCCAGCGGGTACGCAACCGCCAGGCTGTCATCGCCGCCGTCGAAGAAGCGTTCGCAGACTTCGACCCCGAGCCCCTGTTGGAGAAGCTGCGTGCCGCGGGCATTCCCGCCGGCAAGGTAAGGACGCTCGATGAGGTCTACGAATGGGAGCAGGTGCATTCGCAGGGTCTGGTGGTCGACGTCGAACATCCCGTCCTGGGAAAAGTGGCCCTCCCAGGACCGCCGCTGCGTTTCTTTGACGCGGAGGAAGGCACCGAGACCACCAACCGAAGCCACGCAGCGCCGCCGCTGCTGAACCAGCACGGGAGCGAGATCCGGAATTGGCTGGCTGACGCTACCGGGCAGGCAGGAACCGAAAGCCCAAGCCAATGAGCGTCCAGACACAGCCTCGGCGGCTCAATGCCCGCGCCCTGTTGGACCTGGTGGTGGATCGCGGGAGCTACCTGTCTTGGGACTCCCCGGTTACCTACACCCAGCACAGCGGGGCCTACGAAGCGGACCTCGGGGCCGCCCGGAAGAAGACCGGGGAAGACGAGTCCGTCCTGACCGGCGAAGGACTGGTGCATGGACGCCGTGTCGCGCTGGTTGTGTGTGAGTTTGGTTTCCTCGGCGGCTCCATCGGCGTGGCTGCGGCAGACCGCCTGACCGACGCCGTGGAACGTGCCACCCGTGAAGGCCTGCCCCTGCTGGCCGGACCGGCTTCCGGCGGAACCCGGATGCAGGAGGGCACCCTGGCCTTCCTCTCCATGGTGAAGATCACCGCCGCGGTCCGACGGCACAAGGAGGCAGGTCTCCCCTATCTGGTGTACCTGCGTCATCCCACCACCGGAGGCGTCATGGCGTCCTGGGGTTCGCTGGGCCACATAACCGTCGCCGAGCCGGGCGCGCTCCTGGGCTTCCTCGGCCCCCGCGTGTACGAATCCCTGTATGGCGAACCGTTTCCCGAAGGAGTGCAAACCGCGGAGAATCTGCAGGCCCGCGGGCTGGTGGACGCCGTGCTGCCACCGGAGGAACTCGCCGGCACCATCCACCGCGCCTTGTCCATGCTGCTTCCGGGGCCCGCGGACCCGGTGCCCGAGCCGGCATCCCTCACCGCTTCCCCTGCAGTGGTGCCGGCCTGGGAATCCATCACCATTTCCCGCAACCGCCAGCGGCCCGGCGTGCGCCAGCTGCTGCACTTCGCCGCCGACGACGTCCTGCCGTTGAACGGAACCGGCCAGGGTGAGAAAGATCCCGGACTGCTGCTGGCACTGGCCCGGTTCGGGCAGACCTCCTGTGTCGTTCTGGGGCAGGACCGCCAGCGCGGTGAGGAACAGCCAGCGCTGGGACCGGCTTCGCTGCGGGAGGCCCGCCGGGGCATGCGTCTGGCCGAAGAGCTGAACCTCCCCCTGCTCACAGTTATCGACACTGCCGGAGCCGCCCTGTCCAAGGAAGCCGAGGAAGGCGGACTCGCCGGGGAGATTGCCCGCTGCCTGAACGATCTGGTCGGCTTGGCCTGTCCCACCGTTTCCGTGCTGCTGGGCCAGGGAGCCGGCGGCGGAGCCCTCGCCCTGCTGCCAGCAGACCGGACGGTGGCCGCCCAGCATGCCTGGTTGTCATCCCTTCCGCCGGAGGGTGCCAGTGCCATTGTCTACCGGGACACCGACCACGGAGCCCAAATGGCCCAGGAGCAGGGCGTCACCGTCTCTGCCCTGGCTGCCCACGGCATTGTGGATCACGTTGTCCCTGAGGAGCCCGACGCCGCTGCGGAAGCGCCCCCCTTTTGCCGGCGGATGGGCGAGGCGGTGGAATACGAGCTCGCGTCGCTGCGGACAGTACCGTCCGCAGCGCGGCTTGAGCAGCGTACAGCCCGGTTCCGAAAACTCGGATCTGCGGGGTGATCTTCCGGCCTCATCCATACCCCGAGTTGTAGCCTTCGCACAAAATGGTGCTTGTTCAGTGAACCCCGTAAGCTCAGCTTTATGCCAGTGACTCGCAGCACAGCCGCGCCTCGACATGGGATGCGCGCCGAACCGGCGGATCCCCCCACAGTGGAACGCCTCAAAGCAAATATCGGAAAGCTCTCCACTGCCACCCTGAAACAGCTCGATCTATCCCTGCCCTGGTACCGGGGGCTGCGGCCGGACGAACGCTCCGCCCTGGGCATGGTGGCCCAGAAGGGCATCGCCTCCTTCGTGAACTGGTACGAGCGCCCGGCCTCCCCGGCCTGGGTCCTCAGCGACGTCTTCGGCACCGCCCCCACCGAACTCACCCGTTCCATCAGCCTGCAAAAAGCCCTGCAGCTGATCCGGGTGGTGGTTCAAGTGGTGGAGGACCGGGTGCCGGAACTGGCCGACGACGACGTCCAAGGCCCGCTGCGTGAAGCCGTCCTGCGCTATTCACGGGAAGTGGCCTTTGCCGCAGCAGACGTCTATGCGCGCGCGGCGGAAACCCGCGGCGCCTGGGACACGCGGCTCGAGGCGCTCGTGGTGGATGCCATCCTGCGCGGTGAAAGTTCCGATGCCCTGCGCTCCCGCATAGCCGCTGTGGGCTGGACCTCCACCGCGCGGATTACCGTAATGGTGGGCAGTTCGCCGTCGGACACCAATGCCTCCTTCGTCAATGAGCTGCGCCGCGCCACTGCCCGGCTCAGCGAAGACGCTCTGGTGGGAATCCAGGGTGAACGGCTCATCCTGGTGCTCGGCGGCCTGGATGAGAACTCCGGCGCCTACGCACGCCTCGCAGAACTCTTCGGCCCCGGACCCGTGGTTTACGGACCTCCCGCTGATTCCCTGGTCGATGCCGGGCCGTCGGCGCAGGCGGCCTTTGCGGGGCTCACCGCCGCGCGTGCCTGGCCTGCGGCACCCCGCCCGGTGGCGGCTGACGACCTGTGGCCCGAACGGGTGATGTCCGGCGACGACAGTGCCCGCAAGGCCCTGGTCCGGAGCATTTACCGGCCGCTGCTCGGCGCCTCCAACGGGCTGGCCGAGACCCTCTCCGCCTACCTGTCGCTGGGGCATTCCCTGGAGGCGACGGCGCGTGAACTCTTTGTCCACGCCAACACGGTCCGCTACCGGCTGCGCCGGGTCTGCGACGTCACCGGATGGGATCCGATGCTGCCGCGCGAAGCCTTCGTGCTGCAGACGGCCCTGGTGGTGGGGCGCCTCGCACCGCCGGGCAAAGCCGTGCCGGAGCGCCCCGCCAGCCGCTCCTGAGGCGGTTGCATCCGCACACTCGCCTTGTAGACTTCCTACAACGCCGCACCGGGAGCTTGGTCTACCCAAACACCCGGGATCTCACCGTCTCTTTGGAAAGCTTGATACGTGCTCGCAATTGTCTGCCCCGGCCAGGGGTCCCAAACGCCAGGTTTCCTTTCTCCGTGGCTGGAACTGCCCGGAGTCCGGGAACACCTCGAATCCCTCAGCGCCATCGCCGGCCTCGATCTGATCGCCCACGGCACCGTCTCTGATGAAGAAACCATCAAGGACACCGCAGTGGCCCAGCCGCTGATCGTCGCCGCCGGACTGATGGCAGCACGGTTGCTGGTGGAACCGCAGGCCATGACCGCTTCCACGGTTGTCGCCGGGCACTCCGTCGGTGAAATCACCGCGTCGGCCCTCGCCGGAGCGCTGACCGAAGCCGATGCCCTGATCTTCGTCCGGGAACGCGCCAACGCCATGGCCCGGGCCGCCGCGGAAACCCCCACCGGCATGAGCGCCGTCCTCGGCGGAGACCCCGATGAGGTCGCCGCCGCCCTGGCAGCTGCCGGCCTCACCGCAGCCAACGCCAACGGCGGCGGACAAACGGTTGCAGCGGGAACCTTGGAACAGCTCGCAGCTTTCGCAGCAGCACCGCCTGCCAAGGCCCGCGTCATCCCGCTGAAGGTTGCCGGCGCCTTCCACACTTCCCACATGGCACCGGCCGTCAGCGTGCTGGAGAACCTCCGCCCGCAGCTGCGCCCCGCAGCCCCCCGTCCCACGCTGCTCTCCAACTACGACGGCGCTGCCGTAGTCTCCGGCGAAGCCAACCTGGACAGCCTCATCAGCCAGGTCTCCCGCCCGGTCCGCTGGGACCTGTGCATGGAGTCCATGGCAGCCATGGGCGTCACCGGCATGCTGGAACTGCCGCCGGCAGGAACGCTTACCGGACTGGCCCGCCGCGGGCTCAAGGGTTTGCCCACCCTGGCCCTGAAATCCCCCGAAGATCTCGACGCCGCCCGGGAGTTCATTACTGAACATTCCGGCACGGCCGCCGCAGTAGCAGCAGCAACCACCACCGGAGAAGGTAACGCGTGAGCACGCCCACCCTGAAGCAGTCCCCCGTCCACCAGTTCAGCCGGATTCACGGCATTGGTGCGTTCCGCCCCGATGTCATCGTGAGCAACGAGGACGTCTGCCAGTGGATCGACTCCTCGGATGAGTGGATCCGCCAGCGCACGGGCATCATCACCCGCCACCGCGCCGACAAGGGAACGTCGGTGGTGGACATGGCGGAAGCCGCCGGCCGCGACGCCCTCAAGAGCGCCGGAATCGAGGGTTCGCAGCTTGGAGCCGTCATCGTCTCCACCGTGACGCACCCCTTCGCCACGCCGTCAGCGGCCGCTGAGATCGCCCACCTGCTCGGCGCTGCCCCCGCCCCGGCCTACGACGTGTCCGCAGCGTGCGCCGGCTACTGCTACGGCGTTGCCCAGGCCGACGCCCTGGTGCGCTCCGGCGCAGCCGAGTACGTGCTGGTCATCGGCGTGGAAAAGCTCTCGGACTTCATCGACAACACCGAGCGCACCATTTCCTTCCTGCTCGGCGACGGTGCCGGCGCCGTCGTCGTCGGTCCCGCAGACGCAGCGGGCATCGGCCCCTCCGTGTGGGGCTCGGACGGCAGCAAATCCAGCACCATCGGCATGACGCATTCCATGCTGGACATCCGCGAACTGTCGCTGGCCGCCGAAGCCGAAGGAACCGCCGTAGGCGTGTCCGAGGTGGCGGAACGCGACACCAAGCTGTGGCCCACCCTGCGCCAGGACGGCCAGAGCGTCTTCCGCTGGGCTGTCTGGGAGATGGCCAAGGTTGCCCAGCGTGCGCTGGATGCGGCCGGTGTCACGGCCGAAGATCTTGGCGCCTTTGTCCCCCACCAGGCCAACATGCGCATCATCGATGAAATGGCCAAGCAGCTGAAACTGCCCGAGTCCGTGATCATTGCGCGCGACATTGCCGACGCCGGCAACACGTCCGCTGCCTCGATCCCGCTGGCGACGCACCGCCTGCTGCAGGAAAACCCCGAGCTCAGCGGCAAGCTCTCCCTCCAGATCGGCTTCGGAGCAGGCCTGGTCTTCGGCGCACAGGTTATCGTTCTTCCGTAACCCGTCCGCCCCCTTTCACCACACCGCCCCGCGGTTGGACCACCCACGCCGGTTCTGCCGGCATCACGAGAAAAAGGAGCCAACATGGCTAGCAACGAAGAAATCCTGGCCGGCCTCGCCGAGATCGTCAACGAGGAAACCGGTCTGGCCCCCGAGTCCGTCGAGCTGGACAAGTCCTTCACCGATGACCTGGACATCGACTCCATCTCGATGATGACGATCGTCGTCAACGCCGAAGAGAAGTTCGGCGTGCGCATCCCGGACGAAGAGGTCAAGAACCTGAAGACCGTCGGCGACGCCGTGGACTTCATCTCCAAAGCCCAGGCGTAATCCGCCGGCGGCCGCTGCCTTCATTGGCGGCGGCCGCCGCGTCAGCGCAGTTTGCAGTTCCCGCACCACCAACGTCTTCGAGAGAGTGAATCATGGCCCGCAAAGTAGTCATCACCGGTTTGGGTGCCACCACGCCCATCGGCGGCGATGTTCCCACCATGTGGAAGAACGCGCTCAAGGGTGTCGCCGGCGCCCGCACCCTCGAGGACGAGTGGGTGGAAAAGTACAGCCTTCCCGTCACGTTCGCCGCACGCGTCACCACGCCGGCCACCGACGTCCTCTCCCGCGTTGAAGCCAAGCGCATGGACCCCTCCACCCAGTTTGCCGTGGTGTCCGCCCGGGAAGCCTGGGCCGACTCCGGCATCGAGGATGTCGACCATGACCGCCTTGCCGTGTCCTTTGCCACCGGAATCGGCGGCGTGTGGACCCTGCTCGACGCCTGGGACACCCTGCGCGAAAAGGGTCCCCGCCGCGTCCTGCCCATGACCGTTCCCATGCTGATGCCCAACGGCCCCGCTGCCGCCGTCAGCCTGGATTTGGGTGCCCGCGCCGGCGCCCACACCCCCGTTTCTGCCTGCGCGTCCGGCACTGAAGCCCTGCACCAGGGGCTGGAGCTGATCCGCTCCGGCAAGGCCGACGTCGTCGTTTGCGGCGGTGCCGAAGCTGCCATCCATCCGATGCCGATGGCCGCGTTCGCTTCGATGCAGGCCCTGTCCAAGCGCAATGATGATCCGGAACGCGCGTCCCGTCCCTATGACAAGGACCGTGACGGCTTTGTCATGGGTGAAGGCGCCGGCGCGCTCGTGCTTGAGTCCGAAGAGCACGCCCTCGCCCGCGGCGCCCGGATCTATGCCGAGCTCGCAGGCACGGCAGTCACCGCTGATGCCTACCACATCACGGCTCCTGATCCCGAGGGTCTGGGCGCGACGCGTGCCCTGAAAGCCGCGCTCTACGACGCCCGTGCCCAGGCCGAGGACGTGGTGCACGTCAACGCGCACGCCACCTCCACCCCCGTGGGTGACAAGCCCGAGTACACGGCGCTGAAAGCCGCACTGGGATCCCACGTGGATAACGTCGCCGTGTCGGCGACTAAGTCACAGACGGGTCACCTGCTTGGAGCGTCAGGTGCGGTGGAAGCCGTCATGACGGCCATGTCGGTGTTCGACCGCCAGGCCCCGGCCACCATTAACCTGGACAATCAGGATCCGGAGATCCCGCTCGACGTCGTCACCTCGGCCCGAACCCTGCCCGGCGGCGACATTGTGGTCCTGAGCAATTCCTTCGGGTTCGGCGGGCACAATGCCGTTATTGCCCTTCGCAGCTACTAGAAACCTGCCCGGCTGCCAAAGCCGGGCTCGCAGCTGAGCTCCAACAGTTAAAAAGCTGCGGCGGATTCCTTGCGGGAATCCGCCGCAGCTTTTTAGTGTCCAGCGGTTTGGAGGCGTCACCGCGGAATTCGAAGTTAGCCGACTTGATGCAGCCAGCGGACGTTGGCCCCGTCTGCGGCGTGCCGGAAGGGTTCCAGTTCATCATCCCAGGCCTCGCCCAGGGCGAGGGACAACTCGTGATAGACGGCGGAGGGGTCGCCGGCGCCGCTTTCATAGGCGTAACGGATCCGGTCCTCGGAGACCATGATGTTGCCGTGCACATCAGTGGCTGCATGGAAAATGCCCAGCTCAGGGGTGTGGCACCAGCGGCTGCCGTCAGCTCCGGGACTCTGGTCCTCAGTGACTTCGTACCTCAGGTGGGCCCATCCGCGCAGCGCAGAGGCCAGAAGCGATCCAGTGCCCTGCGGACCGGTCCATTCCAGTTCGGTCCGCAGCATTCCGGGAGCAGCCGGCTGAGGGGTCCACTGTAGATCCGTTCGCTTTTCCACGACGGATCCAATGGCCCACTCAATATGCGGGCACAACGCAGACGGGGCGGAGTGTATGAATAACACGCCGTGGGCCATCACAACAGACATTCCATCCTCCATAGCTGTAGGTACGTCTTCCCCAACGACCTTCAACTTGTGCGGAATCCTCGTGTTGCTTTTCCGGCTCCAGTACGAACTGCTCCTGGTTTTCCCTGCTGGTACCTTCCGATTTCTCTGAGACTTTCGTCCGGTGCGGACTTAGCCTTATTGTGCCGCAACTTAGCCGAATGCGCCAATAAATGGTGAAGGCCGATAATTGCACTCATTTCGCCTCCCCATGAAGCAGGTGTCAGGCCCTGGGATGGGCCTGCTGGTAACTGGCCTTCAGCCGGTCCACGGACACGTGGGTATACAGCTGCGTCGTGGCCAGCGATGAGTGTCCCAGGATCTCCTGCACCGCTCTCAAGTCTGCCCCGCCGTCGAGCAGGTGGGTTGCCGCAGTGTGCCGCAGCGCGTGCGGGCCGGTGGCACCGGTGTCCCCCAACGCGGCGAAGAGCCGGGAGACCACTGCGCGGATCTGACGCTGGTCCACCCTTCGGCCGCGCCGGCCCAGGAACAGGGCGGAGCCGCTTTCGGCAGTTGCCAGGGCCGGACGGCCGCGGCGCAGCCAATCATCAACGGCCGCCGCCGCGGGTTGCCCGTAGGGAACGGTCCGTTCCTTGTTTCCCTTGCCGATTACCGTCAGCGTGCGCCGTTCCGGGTTCAGGTCATCGATGTCCAGACCGGTGAGCTCCCCCACCCGGATGCCGGTGGCATAAAGAAGCTCCACGAGTGCCAGGTCCCTGATTGCCACCGGTTCCCCGTCACCAGTGGCTGCTGCGAGCGCTTCGAAGAGTTCCCCGATCTGTCCTGCCCGCAGCACAGCAGGCAGAGTTCCTTCCCGTTTCGGTGCACGGAGGCGGATTGCCGGGTCAGTGCTGATGAGTTCCTCACGCAGCGCCCATCCGGTAAAGCTGCGGGCTGTGGCGGCCCGCCGTGCCAGTGTTGACCGGGCCAGGCCGGCGGCGCTGAGCTCACCGAGCCAACCGCGCAGAACCCCAAGATCGATTCCGTCCAAGGTCCGCACGCCTACGGCGAGTGCATAGTTCAGCAGCTGGGCAACGTCACTCTCGTATGCCCGGACCGTGTGCTCGGAACGGCCGCGTTCGCTGGTCAAGTAGCGGCTGAACCGGCGCAGGGCACGGCTGAACTCGCCGGGCCAGGCCGGGGTCTCGGGAATCGGATCGCTGCCTGATGATGTCACCCCTTTACTGTCCTCGCATCACCGCCGGTCCTCAAGCAGGCACACCGGCGGCGTCTGCACACTGCATGCGCAGCGCCGCGGTTGCCTCTGATTTTTCGTGCTCCAAGAGGAACCTCTTGGTATCTATGCCGGAGGAATAGCCGGTGAGTGAACCACGAGATCCCACGACCCGGTGGGTGGGGATGACGATGTTCAGCGGGTTGCGGGAAAGAGCAGCGCCAACGCTTCGGGCCTTTGCCGCATCCCCAAGCCGAATCGCCAGCTGCTTGTAACTGCAGGTTTGGCCGTATGGAATGGCTGACACTTCAGCCCACACCAGGCGTTGGAAATCCGTGCCCTTTATGTCCAGATCAAGATCGAAACAGCAGCGCTTGCCGTCGAAGTACTCGGCGAGCTGGCGTTCCGTTTCCTCAAAACCCTCCTCGACAATACGTCCCAGCCCGTGATCGGAAGCGGGATCGGGCACCCCGGCGAAAACGGCCTTAAGATATCCCTCCTCGGAAGCGAGGGTGAACACCCCCAGCGGTGTGAGAACACTCTTGTGGATTTGCACGGCAGTTCCTTTCATTCGGGAAAGCATGGTTGGTGGTGGTGACGGTTGGGTGGTCAGGCGTCCGCAGAGTGCACTCATCCGCGGCTCCGCCTCCACTTGTCAGGCCCGTCCCGTGCCGCGAGGCCTTCGAGCTCCAAACGTGCCAGGCCCGCCCGGACGGCGGACACCGACAACCCGGCAACGGACGCCAACTTTTCAACAAGTGATCCGCTGCGCAGCGGAAGTGCGTCAAGCAGGAGCATGTCCTCGATCGTGAGCCCGTCGTGAACGGCTTTTACCTCCTCGTGAGTGCTTTCCGCAGCGTCCCCGGTCGAACCAATCGGGCTGCCCAGTTCAACGATCTCGGCGGCATCCGTCACGCAGACAGCGCTCCCGTCCCGCAGCAGACGGTGACACCCGGCTGAGTTGGCTGAATACACGGATCCGGGGACTGCGCCCACTTCGCGCCCCAGCGCCGCTGCATGGTGTGCCGTGTTAAGGGCGCCGGAACGCCATCGTGCTTCAACCACGACCGTCACGGCACTGAGGGCGGCAATAATCCGATTGCGCTGAAGGAACCTCCAGCGGGTGGGTGCGGAGCCTGGCGGGACTTCCGAGAGGAGGAGACCATGGCGGACAACTTCGCGAAGGAGTTCCTCATTGCCGGCTGGATAGTAGCGGTCGACCCCGCACGCCATGACGGCGATGGTGGGAATCCGTGCCTGGCTTCCGGTGACCAAGGCTGCACGGTGTGCCTGGGCATCGATGCCGTAGGCCCCGCCGGACACCACTGTCCATCCCCGCGTCACGAGCCCGGCAGAGATGTCCCCGGTCACCGATGCCCCGTACCCCGTGCTGTCGCGTGATCCAACCACGGCGGCGGTCTGGTGCAGCGCCGGAATGCCCTTGCTCAAGTCTCCCCGGGTCCACAGGCACAACGGCATGCCGAGCCCCAGATCCCGCAGAGCTTCCGGCCAACGGGAGTCCTCGGGAATGAGAAGCTCCCCTCCTGCCCGTCCAATCATGCTGAGGTCACGGTCGGGGGCCAGGTCAGGGACTCTGGTAATCCACCGTTCCAATGCGGACGACAGGCTGTTTCCTGTGGCCGGTATACCGGCAGCGGTCAGGACCTCCAACACCTCACGGGTAAGCGCCTCACCGGCGCGGATGGCCCCGGTAGCCACCCGGAGTGCATCTCCCGGTCCGGCCGCTTCGACAAGAGCGAGGCCAACGTTGTCCGAAGGCTCGAACATCCGGGAAAGGGCTGCACGTGTGCGCAAGAGGTCCATCCGCTCGCCGTTCATGCTGCTTCTCCCTGCTGCTGCCGGAACCCCAATGCCTGGCCTACGTCATCGGCGTCGGGCGCTGTATGGCCGGCGAGATCGGCAACGCTCCAGGCGACCCGAAGTACCCTGTCGTAGCCCCGGGCGGTTAGTGTTTGCCGTTCCATGGCACGATCCAGTGAAACAGTGGCTTTCGGCGGGGGCCGCAACGGTCCTCGGAGCAGGTTTCCGGCCACCTCCGCATTGGTCCCGTAGCCCCAGTCCTTCAACCGGGCATGCTGGACTTTGCGTGCTTCGTCGACGCGCCGGGCTATAGCGGCACTGTCCTCGGCACGGCCGTCACCGGCAAACTCCCTCAGCGAGACCCGTTGCACCTGGAGCTGCAGATCCACCCGGTCCAGCAACGGTCCTGACAGCCGGCTGAAGTATCTGCGCCGTTGCTGCGGAGTGCAGGTGCAGTCGATACCCTTTCCGGATGCCAGCCCGCAGGGGCAGGGGTTCGCGGCCAGGACCAGCTGGAATCTCGCCGGATAGGTGGCCGTTCCCGCGGCCCGGTGCAGTTCAACCTTTCCGCTTTCCAGCGGCTGACGCAGGGCATCCAAGACGCGCCGATCGTATTCCGGCGCTTCATCAAGGAAGAGGACACCGCGGTGGGCGCGGGAAGCGGCTCCCGGACGGGCAATGCCTGAGCCCCCGCCGATAATCGCAGCCGACGAAGCAGTGTGGTGGGGGCTCTCAAACGGCGGACGCCGCAGCAGCTGGGAACAGGTGCGGCCGCCTGAAACCAGTGAATGGATGGCGGTCACTTCCATGGCATGGGCGTCGGAAAGATTGGGCAGCAGGCTGGGCAGCCGCTCGGCCAACATCGTCTTGCCCGCTCCTGGCGGCCCCGTCATCAGTAGATGATGTGCGCCTGCGGCCGCCACCTCTACGGCGAACCTTGCTTCGGACTGACCCGCGATATCCGACATGTCCCGACTCCGACCTGGTGCTCCCAGCGGCTCATCGCCCCCGCCTTCGGCTGGCCGGTCCGGAATCTGCGGCGGAAAAATCAGCCGCTCGGGAGCTGCGCCCAGGAATGCGGCTACTTCGGCCAGCGAACCGAACCCGTTCACCTCGGCGCCGGGGACGAGTGCGGCTTCATCCGCGTTTGCTTCGGCGACGGTGATTTCCGGGTATCCGGCTTCCACCGCTGCCATGACAGCCGGAAGGATTCCCCGAACCGGCCGCAGCCTGCCGTCAAGGCCGAGTTCGGCGATGAAGACGCGGCGGCCGCTGCATCGGATGTCGCCCGCGGCAGCGAGGGCTGCCATCACAATGGCCAGGTCGAAACCGGAACCGCGCTTGTGAACGTCAGCCGGCATCAGATTGACCGTGATCCGTCTGCGGCTCAGCGGCAGGCCGGCGTTCTTGGCTGCGGATCTGACCCGGTCCTTGGCTTCGTTCAGGGACGCATCCGGCAGGCCCAGCAGAACAAAAGACGGCAGGGTCTGGCCGATGTCGGCTTCAACTTCCACCATCCGTCCGTCCAGGCCGACGAGCCCCACGCCGTAGGTTCTGCCCAGCGTCACAGCGCAACCTCTCTCAGGTGTTCGATGACAGGTGCGCCCGCACCGTTGTCAAGAACTGAAACCGCATCCACCCGGAACGAGGGAAAATGCCGCGATGATGCCCGCCTCCATTTGCTGGCGAGCAGGTAGAGGCGGGCGAGTTTCGCCGGTGTAATGGCCTCCAGCGGGTCCCCGTAGTCCAATGAAGAGCGCGTTTTGACCTCAACGATCACCAGCGTGTCGCCGTCGACGCCAACAAGGTCAATTTCGCCGTCGGAACACCGCCAATTGCGGTCTATTACTTCGATACCTGTCGCCGCCAAATAGACAGCGGCCAGGTCCTCGCCGCGCCGTCCCAGTGTGTCCTTAGCTCTCATGTGCCAACCCTGCGCCGTTCGAAAGATCTTTACGGAGCAGCGGCCGCCGGTTGTGGACGACGTCGTCCGTTCCAGCGCGGGACGCGGCTTGGGGAGGAATTGTGGTGCAAATCGAGTCTTGCCGTGATCTTGATGCCATCTTGAGTCCGTGCTGAGAGTACTGGGACACGATGGGCTGGCCCCCCGCCAAACGACCGAAGCTTTCTACTGATTGCCGAAGGAACCATGAACAACGTTTTTAAAACCACGGCTGCTGCCGCCGCCACTGCTGTTGTGATCGGCGGATTTTCTCTAACAGCCATCCAACCGGCCGTTGCAACCGTCCCCGATAACGGCGGGGACACTGTTCCTCACGTGTCTCAGGAGGTAGGTGCATACGTCTACCTGAAAAAGGACCCTGCCAAGCCTGCCGCTTGGGAAAACTCCGGCCCGCAGCGCCTCCTGGACACCAAAGAGGGAACCGCTTGGTTCGAGAATCTGATTAGCCTGCTGCCCGCGGATGTCTGCGGGCCGGGCTGGGGCATCCAGCAGGACAAGCTTGACATCACGGGAGAGTTCGTCTGGCCCAACACACTCGTCTATCCTGAGCTGTTTGCAGCCAATGCCGTCTTGACGGATGACAAGCATGAGGACCTTGAGGTCTACGGTCAGGTTCCGGATTGCGACCCTGAGCCTGAGCCTGAGCCCAGCGTGCCGCCGGCACCTGTACCCACGCCGGACCCCAAGCCGACACCGGATCCGAAACCGTCACCCGAACCCACGCCGGACCCGACACCGTCACCCGAACCCACGCCGGACCCGACACCGTCACCCGAGCCCACCCCGGATCCCAAGCCGACACCGGACCCGACACCGTCGCCCGAACCCACACCGGACCCGACACCCACACCGGACCCCAAGCCGACACCGGACCCGACACCGTCGCCCGAACCCACACCGGACCCGACACTCACACCGGACCCCAAGCCGACACCGGACCCGACACCGTCGCCCGAACCCACACCGGACCCGACACCCACACCGGACCCCAAGCCGACACCGGACCCGACACCGTCGCCCGAACCCACACCGGACCCCAAGCCGACACCGGACCCGGAATCTACCGTTCCGACCGAGGACCCGACGGCACCACCGGCAGTGAACACGGAGCCGCGGCTGCCGAACACCGGCGCCAGTTCCACGATGGCCGCGCTGGCCGGAGCCGGTGTCCTGGTTGCCGCCCTGGGCGCCACCGTTCTGGTTCGCAACCGGCGACGCGCTGGTCTGAGCAACGACTAACTGAAGTAGCAACATAAACGTTCGGCCCCGGTGCATTCACCGGGGCCGAACTCTTTTAGGTGCAACGGTGCAACGCTTTATTCCAAGACCGTGTACACCACCGGCATGGACTCCAAGCGAACCGTGGCCGGTATCGGGGCTCCGGCAACCGGAAGGGAACCGCCCTGCACACCACGCGTCGGCGCCGGCAACGTTCCAGCAAAACCGCGGGCCAGGGTGATGTGGGGGCGAAGGCCGGAAGCAAACATGAAATTGGGATCTGCAGCAGTGAATGCGGCCGCGTCCTCGATCCCGCAGCTGTGCAGGAAATCGACAAGTACCCCATAGGCCCGTTCATGGGCGGACATGAGGGCCGACGAGGGAAAGTACTCCAGGACCAGCGTCCGGCCGTGCCGCCCGAATCGGGACAGCACCGCCGGCTCCAAAACAACGGGCTGCCGCGGCATGGCGGCTTCGGTCTCCCTTACGTAGTCCGCGAGGAGCTCCTCGTACGTGTGCCAGGAAACCTCCGCGGCGGCTGAGACCGCAGCGTAAACATCCCTGACCTTGCCGAAATGGATCAGTGTCAGGTGGATCTGCCGCTCGGGTATCCAGCGGGGACGGCCGCCGTCGTTCACTCCAGGGTGCTCCGCCAGGGACTGCTGCAGCCGCTTCACCTGTTCCAGTGAGTCCGCGTCCGGCCTTAACTGAGCATAAAGGCGCCGGTTTTGGGCCAGGTACCCGGTCAGCGGAGGGTCAAGAGGTGCCATTGCAGCAGTCTAGGAGATGCACGCCAATGCGGCATCCGTGGCGCTAAGGTAGGTCCATGCCTTTTGACATCCCCGTCCTGTCCGATCGAGACCTCACGCTGCGCCCGCACAACGAGGACGATATTGATCCGGTGCTTTCCCGTTCCGTCGATCCGGTGTCGCAGCAGTGGACAACCGTTCCGCTGGAGTACACACGGGAGATGGCGGCGGAGTATGTCGCGGCGATTTCCCGTCCCCAGGAAAAGGAGATTTCCTGGGCGCTGGATGTCAACGGCGCTTACGTCGGAACCCTGGATCTGCGGTTCAAGGGTGACAACTCGGGCGACCTGGGATTCGTCACCGCCCCGGAGTACCGGGGCAGGGGGCTGATGTCGCGCGCCGTCGGCCTGGCGGTCACCTATGCCCTGGATAATCTCGGTTGGGACCTGGTGAGCTGGTCGGCGAATACCGGGAACATCGGCAGCTACAAGACGGTGTGGCGAAACGGTTTTCCGCCGCCGATCGCTGTTCCGAATCTTCTGCCGCACCGCGGACGGATGGTCGACGGCTGGGTTTCGAGCCTCGCCGCCGGAGATCCGCGGGAGCCCTCAGGAACGTGGGCAGCATGGAACGACGTCGCCGCCAACCTTCCGCCGCTCCCGTCAACGACACTTCGGTCCTGACGGGGCACAGCGGACTCAGCCCAGTTCGTCGGCCTTGGGGATGGTCAGGTCATCGTTGCGCGTGAGTTCCTCGACGTTGACGTCCTTGAACGTGATCACCCGAACGCTTTTGACGAACCGGGCTGAACGGTAGACGTCCCAGACCCAGGCATCCTGCAGGGTCAGGTCGAAGTAGATCTCGCCGTCCGCGGAGCGTGCCTGCAGGTCCACGTGGTTGGCCAGGTAGAACCTGCGCTCGGTTTCCACCACGTAGCTGAAGAGTCCCACCACGTCCCGGTATTCACGGTAGAGCTGAAGCTCCATGTCCGTTTCATAGTTCTCAAGGTCTTCGGCACTCATAGTTCCATCATCCCCCAACGACGCTCTCATGGTCCCGGGCATCCGCTTCCGGACGCGTTCCCAACTGCCAGGACATCCGGTGCAGGGGCGTGGGCCCAAACTCGTCTATCGCCAGCCGATGGGACGCCGTGGCGTATCCCTTGTTCACTTCCCAGCCGTACTGAGGATGTGTCACAGCGTAGTCCACCATCATCGTGTCCCGCTCCACCTTCGCCAGAACGCTGGCTGCGGCCACGCTGAGGCAGGTCATGTCCGCCTTGATTTTGGTGTGTACGGGCGCCTGGCAACCGCCGTCGTCGTTCCCCGGCAGGTCAAAAAGGCTCGCCTGACGCGCCGGGGAAAGCCAGTTGTAGTTGCCGTCCAGGAGCACCACGTCGGGGGTCAGGTCCGCGCAGACCCGGTCCCAGGCGCGGGTGCCGGCGAGCCGCAGGGCACCCATGATGCCATGCAGGTCGATTTCCGCGGCGCTGGCATGGCCGACCCCCCAGCCCCGGGCCCATTTCTTGATCTGGGGAACCAGCGTTTCCCGGTCGCTCTGGGAAAGCAGCTTGCTGTCCCGCACACCCTTGAGTGAACGGACGGTGGCCAGGTCCACGGCTACGAGGCCCACACTGACCGGACCGGCCAGCGCGCCCCGGCCCACTTCGTCGCATCCTGCCAGCACCTTGTAGCCGACGGCGGCGAAGGACCGCTCGTGCCGCAGCGTGGGAGCCTTGCTTCCGGCACCCGTCTTAGGGCGCGGCCGGGCGGAAACGGCGGTCATTTGGATCCGGCCGGAAGGGAGCTGGAAGGATCCGGGATGTTCTCGAAGACTTCCGGATAGCTGCCGATGAAGCCGGCGCGGTTCAGCGGCCAGGCCGTCACTGCGGCCTTGCCCTCGATGTCCTTGACGTCGATGAACCCGCCGCCGGCATCCTGGAGGTGCTCGCGTGAATCAGCGGAGGCGTTGCGGTGGTCCCCCATGACCCAGACTTTGCCTTCGGGAACAACCACGTCAAACGGAATGTCGGAAGGGGACGCGCCCGGATAGATGTAGGGCTCGTTTAGGGGTTCGCCGTTGACCGTGATCCGGCCATCGGCGTCGCAGCAGACCACGTGGTCGCCCTCGGTGCCGATGACGCGCTTGACCAGGTGTTGCTCCGAGGTGTCCGGAACCAAGCCCACAAAGATGAGCGCGTCGCGGATCCACGCGCCGGGACCTTCAGTGGCCGGAGGAAGCTCGGGCAGCCAGCCCTGGGTGTCCTTGAAGACCACCACGTCGCCGCGGTTCAGGTCGAAGGGTTCGGGAACCAGGAGGTTTACGAAAATCCGGTCATTGATTTCCAGAGTTTCTTCCATGGAGCCTGAGGGAATGTAGAACGCCCGGAACAAAAAGGTCTTGATGAGGAAGGACAGGAGCAGGGCGATCACAATGATGGTGGCCACTTCGCGCAGCCAGCCGCCGAAACCGCGGTTTTTGTCCTTGCCGTTCCGGTCCGGACCTGCTGCCCGGGGACGCGCTGAATGCGCTCCGTGAACGTTGGGTCCGGGATTCCGGGTGGGCTCGTCAGGGACGTCCTGAGCCATGTGCTGTCCTCTTATTCCGCCGTGTTCCACTCGGCTCCTAACTCTAGCCGCTCGATATCCGAACCGCGCTCCAGCGGCCACAAGATTGCCGTCGCACGTCCGATGACGCGTTCCTCCGAGATGAGGCCGCCGCCCGGGGCGCCCAGAAGTGACCGCGAATCGGTTGATTCGGACCGGTGGTCGCCCAGGAGCCACAGCCTTCCCTCGGGAACGACGACGTCAAAGTTGTTTTCGCTGGGAGCGTCTCCGGGATAAACGTACGGCTCCTCCACCGGAGTTCCATTAACGGTCAGCCGCGGTTCCTCCGCCGAGCAGCAGGTGATCCGGTCCCCCGGAACTCCGATCACCCGTTTCACGTACACTGTGCCGCTGCCCATCACGCCCGCCCAGCGGGCCAGGGACTTCACCGCCGCAACCGGGGCGGCATCGCCGCTGTTCAGCGGTGCGAGGGAGCCCCTGCCGTCAAAGACCACCACGTCTCCGCGCCGGATCTCATCGGAGCGGTACTGGGTGCGTGAGACAACCACGCGGTCGCCCGGTTCCAGCAGCGGCTGCATCGATTCTGAGGGGATGTAGTAGACGTCCACGACAAACGCGCGGACCAGTGCCACCAGCACAACGGCTGCGGCGAGGGCGCAGAGCACGAAACGCCAGCCCACATACGTGGACCGGCGTTTCATGTGCTTCCCGGGAGGGTCCGAAGATTCCCGGGAAGCGGATGCTGCGTGGATCAAGAAATTACTTGGCGGGACGTGCGTCGCGCTTTTCCTTGATCTTGGCTGCCTTGCCGCGCAGGTCGCGCATGTAGTACAGCTTGGCGCGGCGGACGTCACCCTTGGAGACGACCTCGATCTTGTCGAGAACCGGGGAGTGCACCGGGAAGGTACGCTCCACGCCGACGCCGAAGCTGACCTTGCGGACCGTGAAGGTCTCGCGCAGGCCGTCGCCCTGGCGCTTCATGACGAAGCCCTGGAAGACCTGAACACGGGTGTTCTTGCCTTCGATGATGTTTACGTGAACCTTGACCGTGTCACCGGCGCGGAACTCGGGGATGTCTGAACGCAGCGAGGCTGCATCAACAGAATCTAGGATGTGCATTGTTTATCACTCCTGGTGAACGCCACAGGTCATCCACTTTGGTAACGGCAGGCAAGGATGCGGCCACGGGGGCCGCACAGATGCTGCCGAAGCTATAAGACCGGCGAAGCCGAGGATTGGCTGCCGGTGTGCACTCTGTTGGCCGCGCTCCCCCTGTGGCAGGTGCGGACCCAGATGACACAGTTATCCATTCTGCCACACCCGGCCTAACGCCACCAATCAACCGCGGGGCAGGATCCGGTCCTTCGTCACTTCGTATCCCAAGGCCGTAAGGGCTGCCTTGTCGGCCTTGGTCAGCTGGGAGGCGTCGAACTTATCCAGCAGGTCCGGCCGGCGGGCTGCGGTGCGCTGCAGCTGCTGCTCCCGGCGCCACTGGGCGATCTTGCCGTGGTTGCCGCTGAGCAGGATCTCCGGCACGTCCCGCTCGCGCCAGGACGAGGGCTTGGTGTACACCGGGTACTCCAGCAGCCCGTCGGAGTGCGATTCCTCCACCAGGGATTCCGGATTGCCGACGACGCCGGGCACCAGGCGGCCGATGGCCTCCACCATCGCCAGGACAGCCACTTCTCCCCCGTTGAGGACGTAGTCTCCCAGGCTCACCGGGCGGACGTCGAACCGTTCTCCGGCCCATTCCAGGACGCGTTCGTCGATGCCTTCGTACCGCCCGCAGGCGAACACCAGATGCTTCTCCTCGGCCAGTTCGTAGGCCATGGCCTGGGTAAACACGGCGCCGGCGGGCGACGGAACAATCAGCACGGGGCGGGTGCCGCCGTCGGAGGTGCCGCCGTCGTTCGCCGTGCCGCCGTCGGTTCCTGCGTCGGCGACGGAGGCCAGTGCCTGCGCCCAGGGTTCGGCCTTCATGACCATGCCGGCGCCGCCGCCGTAGGGGGTGTCATCCACGGTGCGGTGGCGGTCCGTGGTGAAGTCCCGCAGGTCGTGGACATTGAGGTCCAGCAGCCCGTCCTGCCGGGCCTTGCCGATCAGCGACAGATCCAGTGCTGCCAGGTACTCCGGGAAAATGCTGACTACATCAATACGCACTTAGCGGCCGGCCTCGTTCTGAGCGTCCTTGTCCTTGCTGCCGCTGTCCTTCTCCGGCTTGTCCTTCTTGTCCTCGGGAAGGTTCAGTTCAAAGAGTCCCTCCGGAGGGGTGAGCAGCACGTAGCCGCCCTCGATGCTGACCTCGGGCACGATGGCTTCGACGAAGGGAACGAAGACCTCGCGGCCCTCATTGTCGTCAATCACCAGCAGATCCTGGACGGTCAGGGTGCGCAGGCCGCTGACAGTACCCACGACGTCGTCGCCGATCTTGGCCTTCAGGCCAACCAGCTCGTGCTCGTACCAGCCCTCGTCGTCGTCCTCGTCATCCAGCTCGTCGGTGTCCACGGAGAGCATGGCCCCGCGCAGTTCCTCGGCACCGTTGCGGTCCACTACTTCATCGAAGCCGAGCAGCAGGATGTCCTTGTTCCAGCGTGCGCTGATGACGGTGAGCGGGCCCTTGGACGCGGGCTCGACGGTGAGCTCGGTTCCGGGCACGAAACGGTCCTCGGGGGCGTCGGTCAGGACCTGGACGGTTACTTCGCCGCGGATGCCGTGCGGCTTGCCGATGCGTGCCACCTGTAACTGCATGGGGAATTCTCCTTGTTGTGGTGCGGCGGGGTGCTGCAACCGGGGTTGGGCAGGTTAGGACCCGGAAAACACATCAGGCCCCTCCACCATTATCTGGTGCAGGGGCCGGATGCCGTGAACTGCGTTCAACTGGTAATGCTATGAAAGTGCTGTGAACTGCCGATGCAGTCCGGCCGTGCCGCGGATTGTCAGCGGCGGCGGTCGGTATCCACTACGTCGACGCGAACCGGCTCTCCGTTCGCGAGGGCGGCGATCACGGTGCGCAATGCACGTGCCGTCCGTCCCTGGCGTCCGATGACGCGGCCCAGATCATCCTGATGAACTCGCACCTCGAGGGTTTCCCCGCGGCGGTTGCTCTTGGCGGAAACCTTGACGTCCTCAGGACTGTCAACGATTCCGCGGACGAGATGCTCCAGCGCTTCGGCCAGCAAGTTACTCAGCCTCAGCCTCTGCGGAAGCCTCGGGAGCCTCGTCCTTCTTGGCCTTCGGGGTGATGGCCTCGGGAACGATCACGGACTTCTTTTCGGGAGCCACGAAAGCTTCCTTGGGAGCCTTGACCTGGAGGGTGCCCTCCTGGCCTTCGATGTTCTTGAACTTCTGCCAGTCACCGGTGATCTTCAGCAGAACTGCAACCTGCTCGGTGGGCTGGGCGCCGACGCCGAGCCAGTACTGGGCGCGGTCCGACTTGATGTCGATGTACGACGGGTTCTCGGTCGGACGGTACAGTCCGATTTCCTCGATGGCACGGCCATCGCGCTTGGCACGGGAATCCATGACAACAACGCGGTAGTGTGCTGAGAACTTCTTGCCGAGGCGCTTAAGGCGAATCTTTACGGCCACTTTTGTGGTCACTCCTGATCTGAAATGGGGCGAACCCGTACTTCTGCTCCCGTGGGGCGGGCCATAACGTTGGGGTTCAAAAAGGACAAGATGCATGCACGGAGAGAGGGGCCGCGCAGATCGAGTACCTGACCATTGTGCCAGATGACTCCATGTTTGGCGACTCGGGTGCAGGCAGCACTAAAACGGGCGGATTAGCCGACGGCGACGCGCAGCCGGTTGCGCCAGGGATCCTCGAACCGCAGTTCCGCGCCCGTGTGGTGACTGGAGATACCGGCCACCGTCAGCCGGTCGGCCAGCCCGGCGACGTCGTCGGCGGAGGGAACACTGATGAGCACCTCTCCAAGACCCAGGGTGTCCCGGCGGGGACCTGCCCCGCGGCTGTTCCAGACGTTCATCGCCATGTGGTGGTGATACCCGCCGGCGGAGACAAACAGCGCCTGCCCGTGGAATCCGGCGGTCCGTTCAAATCCGAGGGTGTCCACATAAAACGCTTCAGCCGTGGCCGTGTCGCCCACCTGCAGATGCACGTGGCCCACCCCGGCAGCGGAGGTCTTGAGGTCAGCCAGTGCCTCTTCGGTGAGGTGTTCGCGGAAGTACGCCTGCGGCGGGAGGGCCAGCGAGGCCATCCGGACCTCGCGGCCGGACGCGGTGTCGTCCCAGCTCCAGCTGTCCCGGGGCTTGTCGTAGTACAGCTCGATCCCGTTGCCCTCCGGGTCGGTGAAATAAAATGCTTCACTCACCAGATGGTCGGCCGCACCCACGAAGGCAGCGGGGTCATACTGCGCGGCGGCGGCCACCGTGGCGGCCAGAGCGGCCTGCGTCTCGAAGAGTATGGCCGTGTGGTAGAGCCCCGCTTCGCCTCGGGTTGCCACGCGAAGTCCGGGCGCCGGAGCCAAATGGACCACGGGAACGGTTCCGCGGCCCAGGTACTGGCCGCCGTCGGCTTCCGCTACGACCTCCAGGCCGAGGGCACCGCGGTAATACGCGGAAACCTTGGCCATATCGCCCACCTTGAGCATGACCGTGCCCATGGACAGCTCGGCGGGCAGGAGATCCGAAGAATTTACTTGAAGGTTCATGCAAAGAGTTTACTTGAAGCTTCATCTAAAGCCAAAGACGCACGACGACGTCGGCATTCCGCCGGGCGGGTCCGGTTGCCGTTGTGGTTGTGGTTGGCCTACTGCAGGTTCAGTTCCTTAACCATCGCCACACGCGGCCCCAAAGCGTCCAGTCCGAGCTGCCGCTCGTGCTCCCGCAGGGCACGCAGTTCCCCGTGCAGGTCATCCACCGGTTCGAAACCGCAGCTCCGATAGAACGGAGCGTTGAACGGAACGTCGGCAAAAGTGCACAGCGTCATGGACCGGTAGCCCTGCTCCTGCGCCCACCGCAGCGCGGACTGCACCAGCAAACGGCCCGACCCGGCACCGGCAGCGGAAGGATGAACGGACAGCTGCTCCAGATGTGCCTGACCATCCACTTCCTCGATACGGGCAAATCCCACCGGAGGCTTCCCCGCCACCAGGATGTGGAGCGCTGCGGCCAGCTCGGCCGTGGTGGCCGGCGCCGGCAGCCCGTGGGAGCGAATGAGCACCCCGTCCAGCTCCGTCACCCCGTCCAGGAGGGTATCCGATGCCGCCTCCAGCTCGGGAAGCCGGGCGAGATCTTCGGCTCCGGCGTCCCGGATTGCAGGCACCGCGCGGGGCTTCATTTGCCGCCCGCCTCGGTCCGGCGGGCACGGGCGAGGAAATCCCTGATGGCCTTGCGGCCGCCGCCGGTGTCCTGCGGGCGGTGATTTCCTCCCACCTGGCTGTGCTCGGCCCCGGTGGACACCAGGAAATCCGCGACCTCCTCATACAGCGGTTCCCATCCACCGGTGAGCACCAGGGTGGGCACTCCCGGAACGATGTCCAGCGGCGCCTCCCAGGGCGGGGTTTGCAGCCGTAGCCGCGCAGCCGAACGCCTGGCAGCCTCATCGGCAGGCGCACTATGGCCCGGCCGGGCGGCACGTCCTGCGGCGGCCGCGTCGGCGGCAAAGACCCGGCGGACGTATTCGCGCTCATACTCCTCGTCGCTCATCTCCGGCGCCGCGTCAAACAACGGCTGCAACAGCTCCCGGTGGGCCCTGGTGGCGGGCAGGTCGCGGGTCAGGGAGAAGACCGCCGGCTCGCAGAGAATGAGGGAGAAGACTTTGCCCGGATCGCGCAGGGCGGCGAGCATGGCCGGAACGGCCCCCTCCGAATGCGCCACAAGGTGCCCGCCCTCGCCCAGGGCTTCACGGATGATGGCAACATCAGCTTCGAGATCCGGAGCCTCCGGCGCCGCAACGGCATCGAAGCCGTGCCGCTTGAGGAACAGGCAGTCATAATCCAGGGCCAGTCCGTGCTGCCGAGGCCAGGCTGCGGCTCCGAAGGTTCCGGCACCGTGCACAAATACCACTCGTTCAGAGGAAATGCGGGACTCCTAACGTCCTAGAATTCCGGAAAAGCCATCCACCTGCGGCATCATCCGGCGCGGCGGCGGCGCCAGGACATGTCCGCCCCGGGCCGGCGTGCCGTCAATCAGTTCCATCACGGTTCCCAGGTCCAGGGCTTCCATTCCGGCGACCAGCAGGCCTGCCGTCGCAGCGGCGAAGACCTCCGTTCCCTCCCCCAGGGCAACAAAACGGGCCTCGCGCTCACCTCCGGCTCCGCTGAACCCGGTCACCGATGTGGCCAGCGTGCCGCCGTCGAACACAAAAGCGATGGAGTCCCCCTGTCCGCCGCCCTGCCGATCCCCGCCCTGAACGTAGTCCAGCACCAGCACGCGCCCGACGTCGACCCCGGCTCCCAGCGCCTCGCCCGCCCCGCGCCGGGCAGCCGAACGGGGGTCCTCCCCGCCCTTCACCACACCGCCGGGAAGCTCCCAGCCGCCGTTGCCGGAGCGCATCATCAAAATCCGCCCGTCCGCGGTGCGGATCAGGGCGAAGGCAGCGGTGCTGCGCTTGAATACCGACCCGTAAAAGCCGTTCAGACCCTGTGCTGTCACGCTTGGCCTCTCCCCTGCTGCCGGACTTCCCCAATGTGCCGCGTCAAAGCCGGTGCCTCACGCACCGCCGTCTGGCCCGGCAGCCAGCATACGCCGGAGCCTTAAACACGCACCGCCGGACTGATGGTCCGGCGGTGCGTAAAGTGAAGCAGTTACTTGCCCAGGAACTTCTCGAAGCCCTTGGGGAGATTCAGCGATGAAGGATCGAAGTCCGCGTCCTGGCCGCCGAAGGCGCTGCCGGTCGGGAGCGCCTTGCGGGCGCCGGCGCGGCGCGCCTCGGCCTCGGCCCGCTCCTGGGCCGCCTTGGCCGGGTTACCCGACTTGGCTTTCTTCTTTCCCTTGGCCGCCTGCTGCTTCTTCCGCGAGCCGCCGAATCCGCCGGGGCCAGCCATGCCGGGCATGCCCGGGACGCCGCCGCCGGCAGCCATCTTCTTCATCATTTTCTGCGCCTGGACAAAGCGTTCCAGCAGCCCGTTAACCTCGGAAACGTGCACGCCGGAACCGCGGGCGATGCGGGCGCGGCGGGAGCCGTTGATGATCTTCGGGGCGACCCGCTCGTGCGGAGTCATGGAGCGGACGATGGCTTCGACACGGTCGATTTCGCGCTCGTCGAAGTTTTCCAGCTGCTCACGCATGCCGGCGGCACCGGGCATCATCATGAGCATCTTCTTCATGGAGCCCATTTTGCGCAGCTGCTGCATCTGCTGGAGGAAGTCATCCAGGGTGAAGTCTTCCTGGTCGGCGAACTTCTTCGCCATCCGGGAGGCTTCGTCCTTGTCCCAGTTCTGCTCGGCCTGCTCGATGAGAGTCAGGACGTCGCCGAGGTCCAGGATGCGGCTGGCCATGCGGTCCGGGTGGAAGACCTCGAAGTCGGTCAGGCCCTCACCGGTGGAGGCGAACATGATCGGCTTGCCGGTCACGGACGCAACGGACAGTGCGGCACCGCCGCGGGCGTCGCCGTCGAGCTTGGTCAGGACCACGCCGGTGAAGTTGACGCCCTCGTTGAAGGCCTGCGCCGTGTTGACGGCGTCCTGGCCGATCATGGCATCGATGACAAACAGGACTTCGTCCGGGTTGATGGCGGCGCGGATGTCCGCGGCCTGCTGCATCAGTTCGGCGTCCACGCCGAGGCGGCCGGCGGTGTCCACAATAACGACGTCGTACAGCTTGGTGCGGGCCTCTTCGATGCCCTGGCGCGCGACGGCGACCGGGTCACCGGTGGCGGACTCGAACTCGGAGGAGACGCCCGGATGCGGCGCGTAGACCGGCACGCCGGCGCGTTCGCCGTTGACCTGCAGCTGCTTGACGGCGTTGGGGCGCTGGAGGTCAGCGGCGACCAGCAGCGGGCTGTGGCCCTGGGACTTCAGGTGCTTGGAGAGCTTGCCGGCTAGCGTCGTCTTACCGGCACCCTGCAGACCAGCGAGCATGATGACCGTGGGCGGGTTCTTGGCCAGGCGCAGCCGGCGGGTTTCGCCGCCGAGGATGCCCACGAGCTCCTCGTTGACGATCTTCACGACCTGCTGCCCCGGGTTCAGCGCCTGCGACACCTCAAGGCCGAGCGCGCGCTCCTTGACGGAGGCGGTAAATGCACGGACCACGGGCACGGCGACGTCGGCGTCCAGCAGCGCGCGCCGGATCTCGCGGACCGTGGCGTCGACGTCGGCCTCGGTCAGCCGGCCCTTGCCGCGGAGGTTCTTGAAGGTTGTAGTCAACCGGTCAGACAGTGAATTGAACACGTGCCGCGCACTTCTTTCGTCAGATCTTCGCCATGTTTGGCAGGCCCAGCTGTTAAGGGTACCAAGGCGGGTTGGAAAACTTCCGCAAAACCCTAACCGGTTGTGCGGCCCGGATGGCAGGGTGGATCCATGAGTGAAACTTCTCCCCTGCGCACCCTTCTGATTCTCGGCGGCACCGGCGACCTCTCCAAGCGGCTGCTGCTGCCGGGGCTGGGCCAGCTGATCGGCAGCGGCCGCGCCCCCGCTGAGCTCCACGTCATCGGTTCAGGTTCCCGGGACTGGGACGACGCCACCTGGCAGGACCTGCTGAAAGAGTCCTTCGCCGCTGCCCGCAGCGAGGCCGACGACGACGGGAAGGAAGCGCTCGACGCCGCGGTCCGAAACGGCAGCTACCAGCAGGTGGACCTGAAGGATCCGGAGCGGCTGGTGAACGACATCCGCAGCCTGGACACACCGTTGGCCGTCTATTTCGCGCTGCCGCCGGAAGTTACGCAGTCCACCGTGGCGGCGCTGAAACCCGGAGACCTGCCCCAGGACACGCGGCTGGTGCTCGAAAAGCCGTTTGCCAGCGACGAAGCCTCGGCCCGCGAGCTGAACCGGATGCTGGCGGACCTGCTGCCCGAAAGCGACGTCTACCGGGTGGACCATTTCCTGGGCATGGCCACGGTGATGAATGTTCTGGGGCTGCGGTTCACCAACCGCATCCTGGAGCCGGTGTGGAACAACCTCCATATTGAACGCGTGGAGATTGTCTTCGACGAGAAACTGGGGTTGGAGGGACGCGCGAAGTACTACGACGGCGCCGGCGCCCTGCGCGACATGATCCAGAGCCACCTGCTGCACACCATGGCGGTCATTGCGATGGGTGCTCCGGCAACCCTCGGCCAGCGGGATGTGCGGGACCTGATTGCGGCCACTCTTCGGGCGTCCAGTGTGCCGGAGGACTATAAGCGCAGTACGCGGCGGGCCCGGTGGTCTGCCGGGGAGATCGACGGCGAAGAAGTTGAGGCATACGCCGATTCCCCCGGGGTTGATCCGGACCGGGAGACGGAGACACTCGCAGAAGTTGAAATCCGGGTCGAGAATGACCGCTGGGCCGGTGTTCCGTTCATCCTGCGCTCGGGCAAGGCTCTGGGTAAAACGCGGCAGGAAGCCGTCATTACCTTCAAGCCGGTGAGCCACCTGCCCGATGGATTCACCGGTTCGGCCGGTGAAGCCTCCAGGCTGCGGATCTCCTTCGCCCCGGCCCGGCTGGAACTGGAGTTGAACGTCAACGGTCCGGAGAGTGTCTTCACCCTGGAACGGACCGGGCTGAGTGCTCCCATGCACAAATCGGCGATGACTCCGTACGGCGAAGTGCTGGACGGCATCCTTTCGGGTGATCCGCTCGTCTCCGTGCGCGCGGACATCGCGGAGGAATGCTGGCGGATTGTGGATCCGGTACTTAAGGCATGGGCGGCCGGCGAGGTTCCGCTTGAGGCATACCCTGCCGGAACCATGGGCCCGGCGGAGTGGGAATCGAGCCGCGCGGGTTTGTGACCGCTCTTACCGCTGTCTCACACCGTTCCCGCTCTCGGTCGATTTGATCGCTTTTGAATTTCCTCTGGTGCACTGTGGATAACTCCGTATGCTGTCGTCCAGGCTCGTAGCATTGGCGTCACATCCAGTCCCGCACCATTTTTCCCGGGGGTAATTCGATGATCCGTACTTCTGTCCGTTCTGCTGTTCCCGCTGCACGGTTTGGAGTGTTCGGACTGGCTGCCGTTCTGGTGCTCGGCGGATGTTCCGGATCCGGCGGCGACCCCAACGCCGAGGCAGCCGAGAACAACTCCAGCAGCCCTTCAGCGAGTGAGAGGCCCACGGAGAGCGCTACTCCCTCCGCGACGCCAACCCCAACTGCCGCCTACAAACCGGCAACCGCTGAGGGCCCCGCCGAGAATGTGCCTCTACCTGTCATGCCCGAGGTTGCGAAGGAAGAGTCCGCGGAGGGACTGAAAGCCTTCGCCACCCACTGGTACGACCTGATGAATTACGGGTTTGAAACGGGGGATGTGGAGCCACTGAAGCAGATCAGCGGCCCGGACTGCGTCGTTTGTGGCAACGTATACAGGCTCCTGGGTAATGGCTACGACGAAGAAGATTGGATATTCGGCGGGGAGCTGGTGGTTATGTCGACCAAAACAAATTATGTAGTAACCAGCAAAGGTGTATACCAAGTTCTGATACAGATAAGACAAGACCCTTATGAGTTCCGCGGCCCTGGGGGCCTTTTATATGGGGAAAATGATGGCGTAGAAGGAACTACTGTTCAAATGATTGAAGCAACCTACAATAATGGACAGTGGTTCGCCCACAATGCTGTTACGATTCAGTAAGGCCCGAAATGAAACTCAAAGTTTCCGCCATTGTGGCGTTTATCGCACTTTTCCTATCTGCCGGCGCCCCAGCTAGCGCTAAAGACAACGGCGGTGGAAGCGGAGAGGGCGGGGTGGACGACGATAGAGTTTATGTTGGTGCATACTTTGAAATTCCTGGAAGCGGTGAATGGTCCCACTTTGACACGGGGGTGCCAGAGAATCTGACTGAATACAGGTTTGAGCTAAAATGTTTTGAGGGAGACGTCGGCAACATACTCTGCCTTAATGAGAATGAAAGATATTGCAAGGCTGCGGCGGGCGGTAAATTGGTCTATTGGTTCTCACGACTAAAAGACAGCGGGCAAGCCTGGAATCCTCTGAGCCCTGATCCGTCCTGCATTTACGCAGAAAAACCACGGGATATTGGCGACCAGATTCGAGAAACCATACTCAACGAGTTCCAGTCACGACCTATATTGCCGGGCACACTTGCGTTGCAGCCAAGTCCTCACACCCTGATTGGTGCGCACACAAACTTCTACGTAGAAGCGACTGAACAAGTTTTTGACTTTGCAATGTTTGAACAAGATATTCGAATTGTCGCTCGACCAACAGAGTACGAGTGGAGCTACGGAGACGGCACCGTTTACGGTCCTGCATCTCCGGCCGGAGGACCCCTCCCCCCAGGCCGCTGGGGTGAAGAGACCTCGACTAGCCATGTATACCGGGCAACGGGAAACTTTCAAGCCTCCGTCACGGTGTACTTTTCAGCGGAGTATTCGATCAACGGCGGCCCCATGGTGCCCATCGACGGCCGAGCTACGGTCCCGTCTGCCCCCGTGGCCATCAGCGTGTGGAAATCAGAATCCCACAACGTCGCCGATGACTGCCGGGTAAATCCGGCTGGCTACGGCTGCTGAGTTGGCGTCACATCTCAGTCCCGCACCTGTTCCAGGGGGTAATCCGATGATCCGCACTTCTGCCCGACCTGCTGTTCCCGCTGCACGGTTTGGAGTGCTGGGACTTGCAGCCATCCTGGTGCTCGGCGGATGCTCCGGATCTACCGGCGAGCCCAACGCTGAAGCCGCCGAGAACAGCTCGAGCAGCGCTTCTGCCACTAACAGCTCCGGCCCGATTGAAAGCGCCACCCCCTCTACGGCGCCGGCACCCGCTGCCGCCTACAAGCCGGCGACCGCTGAGGGCCCAGCCGAGAACGTGCCCCTGCCGATCATGCCAGAGCTTGCGAAGAGAGAATCCAAAGAGGGCTTAATAGCTTTCGGGGCCTACTGGTTCAGCTTGTTGAACTACGGCTACGAGACCGGAGACGCTTCACCGGTAAAAGCACTAAGCACACCCGAGTGCCAGCTCTGTGAGCTCTACTACGTGGATCTGGAGGAAGGATACGAGAATGACGACTGGATCCAAGGCGGGAAAATAAGTATTTCCTCAAGCGGTTCTCAATTTCAGAAAACATCGGAGGGTCGCTACCAGTTGCTGCTGTCAATCCGGCAGGGCGCAGGGGTGAATCGGGGCCCAAACGGAGTGATCTACGGTGAAGGTTCCGCCGGCGATAAACAAGCAACAGCACAAATTATGGAGGCAACGTACGTCTCCAACCACTGGGTCGTGAACTTGGTTGAAAATATGTAACCACTGAAGGCATCTGGCATCATCCTGTGGATAACTCCGGATGAGTGCCGCAGCCTCATACCCTTGCTGTCACAAGCAGTCCCGCACGATTGTTCGCAAGGGGTACTTTGATGATCCGTTCTGCTGTCGCTCCGCTCCGGCTGGGTGCCCTGGGCCTGGCCGCCATCCTTCTGCTCGGCGGATGCTCCGGATCTACCGGCGAGCCCAACGCTGAAGCCGCCGAAAACAGCCCGAGCAGCCCTTCCTCCAGCGAAAGCACCAGCCCGATGGAAAGCGCCGCTCCCTCTGCGACACCGACGCCCACTGCCGCCTACAAGCCGGCGACCGCTGAGAGTCCCGCCGAGAATGTGCCTCTGCCTGTCATGCCTGATGTTGCGAAGGAGCAATCGAAGGAGGGTCTCGAGACTTTCGGAGAGCACTGGTTTGACTTGGTGAATTACGGGTACGAAACCGGGGAAACTTCACCTGTGAGAGCGATAAGCGCACCGGACTGTGAGCGGTGCGAGTCATTCTATGCGGATGTGAATGAGGGGTATGTCAATGACGATTGGATTCAAGGTGGACATCTCAGGGTAATTTCTCGCGGCACTCAATTTATCCAGACGCCTGAAGGACGGTTCCAGTTAATTCTGTCAATCAGACAAGATGCTAGCTTCAATCGTGGTCCGAACGGCAAGATTTATCATGAAGCCGCTGCCGATGAAGAATCCTCCGCATTCATTATGGAAGCAACGTACGTCTCCGACCACTGGGTCGTGAACTTGGTTGAGAACATGTAACCGCTGAAAGCATCTGACATCACTCTGTGGACAACTCCGGATGCGTGCCGCAGCCTCGTACCCTTGCTGTCACAACCAGTCCCGCACCACTGTTCGCAAGGGGAACTCTGATGATCCGTTCTGCTGTCGCTCCGCTCCGACTGGGTACCCTGGGTATTGCCGCCATCCTGGTGCTCGGCGGATGCTCCCGATCCAGCGGCGAACCCAACGCTGAAGCAGCCGAGAACAGCTCGAGCAGCCCTTCCTCCAGCGAACGCACCAGCCCCACGGAAAGCGCAGCTCCTTCTGCCACACCCACCGCCACCTACAAGCCGGTAACCGCTGAGGGGCCCGCGGAGAACGTGCCTCTGCCTGTGATGCCCGAGGTTGCGAAGGAAGAGTCGAAGGAAGGGCTGATCGCCTTCGGTGAGCACTGGTTCGACCTGGTGAACTACGGGTACGAAACCGGAGACGCTGCGCCGGTAAGGGAAATCAGTGCACCCGACTGCGAGATCTGCGAATCATTCTATGACGATCTGGAAAAGGGATACGTGGACGGCGACTGGATCCAGGGTGGAAAAATAAACGTTCTCCAGACCGGAACCAAGTTCATCCAAACTCCAGAGGGACGCTACCAACTCCTCTTGTCGATTAGGCAGGATGCGAGCGCTAACCGAGGACCTAACGGGAAAGTGTATGTTGAGGCTCCGATTGATGAGTCAACGACTGCACAAATCATGGAGGCAACGTACATCTCCGACCACTGGGTCGTGAACTTGGTTGAAAATATGTAACCACTGAAGGCTTCTGGCATCACTCTGTGGATAACTCCGGATGAGTTCCGCAGCCTCGTACCCTTGCTGTCACAACCAGTCCCGCACGATTGTTCGCAAGGGGTACTTTGATGATCCGTTCTGCTGTCGCTCCGCTCCGGCTGGGCTCCCTGGGCCTAGCCGCCATCCTTCTGCTGGGCGGGTGCTCCGGAGGCGAAACGGATCCCGAAGCACAGGCTGCCGATCAAACCACGAACAGTGCCGAGCCAAGTGAAACCACTGATGCCGGTGAAACCGCTGTTCCAGCCCCGCCTCCAACACCTACCGCTCCCGCATACAAGCCTGCGAGCGTGAAGGGTCCTGCCGAGAATGTGCTGCTGCCGGAAATGCCTGAGCTCGCAAGGCAGGAATCCCGGGAAGGTCTCGAGGCCTTCGCAGCGCACTGGTACGAGTTGGCCAACTACGGTTATGCAACCGGAGACGTTGAACCGGTACGCACCGTCAGCGGTGACACCTGTCTTGTCTGCGACGGTTACTACCGCACCTTGGCCAGCGGGTACGTGGACGGTGATTGGATGGCCGGGGGCAAAGTCCACGTCGAAGGTGTCACCACCCCTTCCTTCGACTTCGTTCCAACCGTTGATGGTTACTTCCAAGCGATCATCACGATCACCCAGGAACCTTTGGTGTATTACGGTCCGGAAGGCTACCAAGGGACAACCAAGGGCATCGGCATTCCCATTGAGCAAATCATGGAGGCCGAGTTCCTTGATGGTGGCTGGCATGTCAGGACCTTGGAAACGCTGCAAGTGCAACAGTGAATGCGTGCGCGCGACCGGCGCAGCCGGCCCGGTCCTTGTGGAGACAAAAGAATCGAGAAGACCCCTCGGGTTGGCTGCAACCACACAGCCTTCCCAAGGGGTCTTCCTGTCCCCCACACCTACAGCGCGGAGTCCCCGCGTTCGCCGGTGCGGACCCGGAGGGCTTCCTCCACGTTGACCACCCACACCTTGCCGTCGCCGGCGCGGCCGGTGTTGGCCGTGGAGACCAGTACATCCACAATGTCGTTGAGCCATTCGTTGGCCACCAGGACCTCAATGCGGATCTTCGGCAGCAGGTCCACGGTGTATTCGGCGCCGCGGTACACCTCGGTGTGGCCGCGCTGGCGTCCGTAGCCGTTGGCCTGGCTGACGGTCAGCCCCTGCACGCCGTAGCTTTCCAGGGAACCGCGGACGGCATCGAGTTTTTCGGGCCGAACAATGGCCGTTACGAGTTTCATGAGTTGACGCTCTCCTTCGTGGCGGTGCGGACGGCTTCGTGAGTGGGACGGAAGGAACCGCCCACGCCCAGGCCGCCGAATTCGTAAGCGGTTTCTGCGTGTTCGCTCAGGTCCACGCCATTGACTTCCTGCTCCTCGGAGACCCGGAAGCCGATGGCCTTATGGATGGCCAGGCCGATCACCAGGGTCAGGACGGCGGAGAAGAGGATTGCTACGACCATGGCAACCAGCTGTGCACCGAGCTGCGCGAAGCCGCCGCCGTAGAACAGGCCGCCGCCTTCACCCTCGATTGGAAGCGCAATGAAGCCCAGCGCCAGGGTGCCCACGATGCCGGCCACCAGGTGCACGCCCACCACGTCGAGTGAATCGTCATAGCCCAGCTTGTACTTCAGGCCGACGGCGAGCGCCGAGAGGACTCCGGCCAGCAGGCCCAGCCCGACAGCGCCCAGCGGGCTGACGTTGGCACAGGCCGGAGTGATGGCCACGAGACCGGCAACAATGCCGGAGGCGGCGCCGAGCGACGTCGGGCGTCCGTCACGGATGCGTTCGGTCAGCAGCCAGCCGACCATCGCAGCGGCCGGAGCGGCCATGGTGTTGACCCAGATCAGGCCGGCTTCCTCGGCGCTGCCGGCGGCTCCTCCGTTGAAACCGAACCAGCCGAACCACAGCAGGGTGGCGCCCAGCATGACAAACGGAATGTTGTGGGGACGCTGGCTCGGGTCCTTGCCGAAGCCCTTGCGCTTGCCGATGATCAGGGCCAGCACCAGGGCTGCCACACCGGCGTTGATGTGAACCACGGTGCCGCCGGCAAAGTCGATGGCTTCTCCGACCACCGAGCCGATGGCGCCCTCTTCGCCGAGCAGTCCGCCGCCCCAGACCATGAAGGCCAGCGGGCAGTACACCAGGGTCACCCAGACGGGAACGAAGACCGCCCAGGCGCTGAACTTGGCGCGGTCCGCAATGGCGCCGCTGATCAGGGCCACCGTGATGATGGCGAAGGTGGCGCCGAAGCCGGCGCTGATGAGGTCTTCGGTGCCGATCAGGGACTCAAGTCCGAAGGAAGTGAAGGGGTTGCCGAACAGCCCGCCCACGCCGTCGCCCCCGGTCATGGAGAAGCCCCACAGAACCCAGACAACCCCCACAAGGCCGATGGAGACAAAGCTCATCATCATCATGTTCAGTGCTGCCTTGGCGCGGGTCATGCCGCCGTAAAAGAATGCCACTCCGGGCGTCATGAGCAGCACCAGTGCCGCCGAAATCATCACCCAGACGTGACCTGCTGACAGATCCATCTTCACGTCCCTTCACCTACCGCGGGCCCTTCCCGCACCATGAACTCTGCCGGTGCAAGATTTCGGCAATGGCCCGGGGAGGTTGCCGGAACATTACAAACCGCGGGTCGGTGTAAACAGTCGGTGACGGAAAAGTTTCCGCTGCGTTTCGCCGCTTGTCCGGGGACCAGTGAGGAGGGCCCCGGCGGGCCTTCGGTCGCCCTGCCCGCCGCTAGGATGGTTCCTAAGTCTCACCAACCGGAGGTACATCCTTTATGCCCGAGCAGTTTCCGCCAGCCGGCGGTCCAGATTCCCTGGCCGCCGACGACGGCCAGAACAAACCCCCCGGCAAGAACAAGAAGAAATCGTGGATCATCTCCGGGACAGCTCTGGTGGCCGTGCTGGCCGCCGGAGCCGTTGTGGCACCGATGGTGATGAACGACGCCGATCCCGCCCCGGCCGCGGCTCCCTCCCCCACCGGAACCCCGTTCACTGTGTCGGCCGAGCCGACGCTGCCCCCTGCACCGGCTGTCACTTATTACGACCAGGTTGGTCCGCCTGCCGGATCGCCGCTGAATCCCGTGGAGCCGCTGAGCATCAATGTCGCTGCGGCGAGCACCGGCACTGCCCTGCCGGACGGACTGATCGGGCTCTCCCTGGAGGCCACGGACCTGGCGGATCCTTCGCTGTCCGGTGACAATCCCGAAATGGTGGAGTCGATTTCAGGTCTCGGCCGGCCGCTGCTGCGCTTCGGCGGCAACGCGGTGGACCGGCGCTTCTTCTGGACTTCCGCCGGCGAAGCCATTCCCGGAAACCTCTCCGGCGATAAGGCCCATCCCGTCCGCGCCGTCACCCCCGCGGATCTGGAGCGGGTCAACACCCTGCTGGAAGCCGTTGACGGGCAGATTGCCCTGACCGTGGATCTGGGCAACTACGATCCGGCCCGCGCGGCCGACATGACCAAGTACGCCGCCGCAGCGTTCGGCGAGCGCCTGGTCGGGATCACGGTGGGCAACGAGCCCAACGGCTTCGCCAAGACCGGACTTCGGAACTCCGGCTACGGTATTCAGGACTACCTGACCGAGCTGAAGGCCTACGCGGAGGCCATGTATGCCGTGGCTCCGGAAGTCCCCATCGTGGGCCCGGGCACCTATGAGCAGACCTGGTGGGGTCCGTTCACCGAGGTGGAACTGCCGCAGAAGAAGATCCTCTCCTTCCACCACTACCCGCTGTCCTCCTGCGAAGGCGCGGATCCGCTGGGCGAGCCCATCCTGGCAAACCTGACCACTCGCCACCTGCATGACCACGCCAACAACTTCCGCGGCGCGGCCATGGAACCGGCCCGGACGGCGGGATTGGAAACCTGGATCCCCGAAACCGGCGTCTCGGCCTGCCCCGGCTCCAACGAAACCACCAAAACCCATGCCTCGGCTCTCTGGAGTGCGGACTACGCACTGAGTGCCGCACAGATGGGCATCTCCCGGGTCAGCTTCCACAGCTCGCTGATCACCTGCCAGGGCGGACCGCCCATGTCCGCCATCTGCGCCGGCGGCGCCTACCTGCAGCCCAACGGAGCAGTGGATGAACGGGCCAACTACTACGGCCTGTCCATGGTGGCCGAAATGCCGGCCGGCGAATTCCTGCAGCTGGATACCACCGGCGGCGGCCTGTCCTACCCGTACGCCGTGCGTCACGCGGACGGCAGCATCAGCGTGGCAGTGGTCAACAACAACAACCCCGAAACGGATGCCCAGACCCAGGTCACTCTCGAGCTCCCCGGCAAGGCACTGACCGGGACCATGTCCCAGATGACGGGCACCTCCTACACGGCCCAGGACGGCACCCTGATCGACGGCGCTCCCGCCGAAGGCACGCCGGCCGCCGAGCGTCTCACGGTGCCGGGCTTCGAATACGGTTCCAGCACGCAGACCTTCCCGCTCACCGCGGGCACGGTGACGGTGCTGAACTTTACGTTCTAGCCAAAAGCCGTCCGCAGGGAGCAATCCTGCAACGGCAAGACAAAGGGCTCCGCACTTCCCCTCGGGGAAAGTGCGGAGCCCTTGGCGTTTTGGGGAGGTGCCTAGCTCAGCAGCGCGTCCACAAAGCCGTCGGCTTCGAACGGCGCCAGGTCATCGGCGCCTTCACCCAGGCCGATGAGTTTCACGGGTACGCCCAGGGTGCGCTGGATGGCGACGACGATGCCGCCCTTGGCGGTGCCGTCCAGCTTGGTCAGGACAATGCCGGTGATATTGACGACCTCAGAGAAGACCTTGGCCTGCATCAGGCCGTTCTGGCCCGTGGTGGCGTCCAGGACCAGGAGGACCTCGTCCACCTCGGCCTGCTTTTCAATGACGCGCTTGACCTTGCCGAGCTCGTCCATCAGGCCAACCTTGTTCTGCAGGCGGCCGGCGGTGTCGATCAGCACCACGTCCACCTCGCCGTCGATGCCGGCTTTCACTGCTTCGAAGGCAACGGAGGCGGGATCGGCACCGTCGATCTCGGAACGCACGGTGGGAACGCCCACCCGCTGTCCCCAGGTCGCCAGCTGTTCCGCGGCGGCGGCACGGAACGTGTCCGCAGCACCCAGCAGCACGTCCTTGTCCTCGGCCACCAGCACGCGGGCCAGCTTGCCCACCGTGGTGGTCTTGCCGACGCCGTTCACGCCCACCACCATGACGACGGCGGGCTTGTCCGCATGCCGGGTGACGGCCAGGGAACGGTCCATGGTCGGATCCACGATCTTGATGAGCTCCTCGCGGAGCATCTGGTGGACTTCCTGGGGGTCGCGGCTGCCGGAAATCTTTACCCGCTCGCGCAGGGCATCGACCAGTTCCATGGTCGGTTCGGTGCCGAGGTCCGCCAGCAGCAGCGTCTCCTCGATCTCGTCCCAGACATCCTCGTCAATCTTGTCGCTGGACAGCAGCGCCAGCAGCGCCTTGCCCAGGGCATTGTTGGACTTGGACAGGCGGGCGCGCAGGCGGGCCAGTCGGCCCTGCACCGGATCGGGGGTTTCCAGCGACGGTGCCTCGGGGGCGGGTGCCGCTTCCTCCAGATCGCGCAGGTCATCGGGCACGACGACGTCGGTCTCCGCCGGGGGCGCATCCAGGACGTCGGTGCCGGCAGCGTGCGCACCGGTTCCGGTCACGGGATCATTGGCGTCACGGGTGGTGGGATACATCCCCTTGGGGGTTCGGCGGGTCCGTACCAGCAGAGCTGCCACGGAGCCGACGACGGCAAGGGCGATGACCACATAGATCACAATCGCAAGAGTCTCATTCACGCTCTTTAGCATGTCACACCGGTGTGTTTCCGGGCACCCGTGCACCGGTGTGCGCAAGCGCACGGCCGGTCCCTCCATCGTCCGCCCCGACACGCATTCGGGAGGCGAGAGTGTCTGAGAGAATCAGAGCATCATGGTCCGACCTCCCCGTCTCGCGATTCCGCGGGAAATCAAAGTCCTCATTGCCGCTGCGTTTGTCATCGCCCTCGGTTTCGGCCTCGTGGCCCCGGTGCTGCCGCAGTTCGCCCAGAGTTTCAACGTGGGTGTTGCCGCGTCCTCGGTCATCGTCAGCGCGTTTGCCTTCACCCGGCTGATCTTCGCCCCGGCCGGCGGAGCGCTGCTGGAGAAGTTCGGCGAGCGCCCGGTCTACATAGCGGGGCTGCTCATTGTTGCCGCCTCCACTGCAGCCTGCGCCTTCGCTGAAAGTTACTGGCAGCTGCTGGTCTTCCGCGGCCTGGGCGGCATCGGCTCCACCATGTTCACCATCTCGGCCATGGCGCTGATCATCCGGCTGGCCAAACCCGCGGTCCGCGGCCGGGTATCCGGCGCCTATGCCTCGTCCTTCCTGCTCGGCAACATCCTCGGCCCCCTCGCGGGCGGGCTGCTGGCCGGATTCGGGCTGCGCGTGCCCTTCCTGGTCTACGCGGGGGCGCTGGTGGTGGCCTCCGCCGTCGTCGCCTTCCAGCTCAAGGACGCCCGGCTGGCCAGCGGCGCGCCCAAGCCCGCCGCCCGGCCGGTCCTGACGGTCCGCGAAGCGCTGGGTGATTCCGCCTACCGTGCCGCGCTGGCCTCCAGCTTCGCCAACGGCTGGTCCTCGTTTGGGGTCCGCAACTCGCTCCTGCCATTGTTCGCTGCAGCAGCTCTGTCCGCCGGCCCGGAAATTGCCGGCATCTCGCTGACCGCGTTCGCCGCCGGCACCGCCGTCGTCCTGACCTTCTCCGGCCGCCTCGCCGACGGCTGGGGCCGCCGGCCGCTTGTGCTCACCGGCCTGGCGGTGAACGCCGCGGCCACCGCCGCCATCGGCTTCAGCACCAGCGTCCCCATGTTCCTGGTGGTTTCCGCCATCGCCGGCATGGGCACCGGGCTGCTGAACCCGGCGCAGCAGGCCGCCGTCGGCGATGTGGTGGGCAACGACCGCAGCGGCGGAAAAGTGCTGGCCACGTTCCAGATGGCCAGCGACAGCGGCGCCATTGTGGGTCCCATCCTGGCCGGGCTGCTCGCCGACTCGCTGGGCTTCAACTGGGCGTTCGGGGTGACCGGGGCGATTGTGGTCATGGCGTGCTTCGCCTGGATCGGTGCCCGCGAGACCCTGCAAACCGAAGCGGAATCCACTGTCCCTCCGGCTGCTCCGGAGCCCGGTGCGGGGCCGGACGCCTCAGCAGGGCCGGGCGGCACTACGATCAAGGAATGAAGCCTTTCCTCCTGCTGGCCTCCCGGGCCGAAGACGATGCCGCCACCGAAGAATATGAGGCGTTCCTCCGCTTCGGAAACCTGGAACCTGACCAGCTGCAGCGGATCCGGCTCGAGGCCGGTCCCCTGCAGCACCTCGATCTGGACGACTACAGCGGGATCATCGTCAGCGGCAGTCCGTTCAACGCCAGTGATCCGGACAGCTCCAAGTCGGAGCTGCAGCTGCGGGTCGAGAGTGAGCTGGGAGCGCTGCTGGACGACGTCGTCGAGCGCGATTTCCCCTTCCTGGGCGCCTGCTACGGAGTAGGCACCCTCGGCCGCCACCAGGGCGGGACCGTGGACCGGCAATTCGGGGAAGCGATCGGCGCCGTGGACATCAAGCTCACGGCCGACGGCCGGCAGGACCCGCTGCTCGACGGCGTGCCGGATTCCTTCACCGCCTTTGTGGGGCACCGCGAGGCCATCTCCGTGCTGCCGCCCAACGCGGTGAACCTTGCCGGTTCCTCCTCCTGCCCGGTGCAGATGTTCCGGATCAAGGAGAACCTCTACGCCACGCAGTTCCATCCCGAGCTGGACGTTCCGGGCCTGCTGACCCGCATCACCGTGTATCGGCATGCCGGTTACTTCCCGCCGGAGGAGGCCGACACCGTCAAGGCGTCCGTACGCGACGCAGACGTCAGTGTGCCGCCGCTGATCCTGGGCAACTTCGTGCGGCGCTACGCCCGGTAACGGGCCGGCCGAGTGTCGCCGGCAGCCCAGTCGCTACCCGCGGACCTTGTCCTTATCCAGCCGCTGGCTGATCACGGTGGAGACGCCGTCGCCCTGCATGGTCACCCCGTACAGCGCGTCAGCCACTTCCATCGTCCGCTTCTGGTGGGTGATGATGATCAGCTGGCTGGACTCCTTCAGCTCCTCGAAGATGGTGATCAGCCGGCTCAGGTTGGTGTCGTCCAGGGCAGCCTCCACCTCGTCCATGACGTAGAACGGCGAGGGCCGCGCCTTGAAGATCGCCACCAGCAGGGCCACCGCGGTCAGGGACCGCTCTCCGCCGGACAGCAGTGACAGCCGTTTGATCTTCTTGCCGGCGGGCCGGGCCTGGATCTCGATGCCGGTGGTGAGCATGTCACTCGGATCGGTCAGGACCAGCCGGCCCTCGCCGCCCGGAAAGAGGGTGGCGAACACGCGTTCAAACTGTTCGGCCGTGTCCCGGTAGGCCGCGGTGAAGACTTCTTCCACCTTGCGGTCCACGTCCTTGATGATGTCCAGCAGATCGCGGCGGGTGGCCTTCAGATCCTCCAGCTGTGTGCTGAGGAACGTGTGCCGTTCCTCCAGTGCGGCGAACTCTTCCAGCGCCAGCGGATTGACCCGGCCAAGTGCGGCAAGATCGCGTTCGGCCTGCTTCAGCCGCTTTTCCTGTGCTGCCCGGTTGTAGGGAACACCGGTGGTGAGCGGATTTCCGTCCTCATCCACGGGCGTGTGCAGGGCTGCCCATTTGTCGCCGGAGGATGCCGCTGGATCCGCCTCCACCGGTACCGGAACCGGCTGGTCCGGGCCGAACTCCGCCACCAGGTGCTCCGGCGTCATGCCCAGCTCTTCGATGGCGCGGGTCTCCAGCGCCTCCACGCGCAGCTGCTGCTGGGCGCGGGCCAGTTCATCGCGGTGCACCGAATCGGTAAGCCCGGCCACCTCGGCGGCGGCATTCGCTGCAGCTGTGCGGACAACCGCCAGTTCCTCATCCCAGGCGGTGCGCACCGCCTCAGCGGAGTCCCGTTCAGCCGCTGCCGCTTCCAGCGACACGTCCAGGAACCGCAGTGCCGAGCCTGCAGCTTCCGCCACTGCGGCTGCCTTTGCCGCCTGCAGTGCACGACGGCGTGCGCGCACCTCTGCGGCGGCGCGGGCCCGGCGTTCGCTTTCCGCCGCGCGTTCCAGGCCGGCCGCCCGTCCGGCCACCGCCTTGTGCTGCTCCTCGGCGGAGCGCAGGGCCAGTCGGGCGTCGGTTTCGGCCCGGCGGGCGGCGGCAGCGGCGAGCGCCAGCGCCTCGCGCTGTTCCGTGGACGGTTCGGCTTCCGCCGGTGCGTCACTCGCGGCAGCCAGGCGTGCCGCTGCCGCCGCCAGGGCTTCCTGTTCGGCAGCAAGATTCGTTTCCGCGGCTGAGACCAGCTGTTTCAGCCGTTCGGATTCACCGACGGCCGAACGCAGGGCCGAACCGAGGGTGCCGAGCCGTTCGGCGACGGCGGCCAGGCGGGCATCGGAGTCGTGCAGTGCTGCCAAAGCGTCATCGGTGCGCTGCTGAGCGGCGTTTCGGCGGGCAATGGCTCCGGAAAGGGCGAAGCCCGCTTGTTCGGACCGGGCGGCGGCAGCCCGGATCCGTGCCTCGGTTTCCTCCACTGCGGCCTGCAGCTCAAGCAGCCCCGGCGCTGAGGCCGATCCCCCGCGTCCGGAAAACACGGAGAGCACTTCTCCATCGGCGGTCACGGCGGTCAGTTCCGGATGTTCCACCAGCAGCTCGGCCGCGTCGGACAGGGACGCCACAATGACGGTGTCCGCCAGCAGCCGGCCCAGAGCGGGACGCAGCTCCGCCGGAGCGTCAACGGCATCCAAGGCCCAGACCGCTCCTTCAACGGCTACCCGCCGGCCGGAAGGTGCTCCGCCGTCGGCAGCCGGCTTCCCCAAACCTGTGTCCCCGGCACTGGCATCCACCGCCGACCGGGACGCCAGCACCAGGTCCACCTGCCCGCCGTCGGCTTCCTTGAGATGCGTCAGGGCGCGGACCGCAGCTGCAGTGTCCGCCACCGCCACCGCGGACGCCGCGGAGCCCAGGGCCGCAGTGACGGCCCGTTCGCAGCCGGCCCGGACGGTGAGCTGCGACGCGAGCGGCGCCAGCACGCCCTCCACTCCGGCGTCCAGCAGCACGGCGGAACCGTCCCGGCGGTCCAGCCCCACCCGCAGGGCGTCGCGGCGGGCGGTCAGGGTTTCCCGTTCCCGGTCCGCCTCCTGTTTGGTGCGGCGCAGCTCCTCCAGCGCGGCAACCGCTTCGTCGAGGTCGGCCACGGCGTCCTCGTACTCTGCGTCCAGTCCTTCTTCGCTTTCCTCGGCGCCGGCCGCGGAGTTCTCCAGCGCGGTGAATTCCTGCTGCGCCTGCCGGCGGCGTTCCTCCCCGGCACTGATGGACGCACGCAGCCGGCCCAGTTCCGCCTCGGCTGCATCCACCCGGGATCGGGCCGAGCCCACGGCTCCGGCAATCCGGGCCAGGCCTTCGCGGCGGTCAGCTGCGGCCCGCAGCACGGCGGCCAGGCGCCGCTCTTCGGCGGCGGCGTCTTCCTCGGCTGCGGCTCGGACTTCCTCGGCGTCCTCGAGGGCGCCACGGCGTTCCTCGATCGCCTGTTTCAGGGACTCCGCTTCGGCTCGGACCCGTTCGGCCTGAGCCTGCAACCGCTCCGGGTCCTGTCCGAAGTCTTCCCGCTGGTCCGAAGATCCCAGCAGCCGGCGGCGCTCCTGCGCCAAGGCGATCAGGGACAGGTACCGTTCCCGCTGGGCGGACAGGGCGTACCAGGTGTCCCGGGCAGCGTTGACCTGCGGGGTGGCCTGCGCGGCCAGAGTTTCCAGCTCAGCCTGGCGGGCACGGGCAGCGGCCAGCACGGCGGCCGCTTTGTCGCGGCGGGCCAGCAACTCGGCTTCCTCGGCCGCGTCACGGGCCAGGGTGCCGTTCAGGGTCACCAGGTCATCGGCCAGCAGCCGGGCTCGGGCGTCGCGGGCATCCTGCTGCACGGTGCGGGCCCGGCGGGCGACGGCGGCCTGCTTGCCCAGCGGTCCCAGCTGGCGGCGCAGCTCCGAGGTCAGGTCCGTCAGCCGGGCAAGGTTCGCCTGCATGGCTTCCAACTTGCGCACGGTTTTTTCCCGCCGGCGGCGGTGCTTGAGGATGCCGGCAGCCTCCTCGATGAACCCACGGCGTTCATCCGCCCCGGCATGCAGGATACGGTCCAGCTGACCCTGGCCGACTATGACATGCATCTCACGGCCCAGACCGGAATCGGACAGCAGCTCCTGGATGTCCAGCAGCCGGGCGGGGGCGCCGTTGATGGCGTATTCGGAGCCGCCGGACCGGAACAGGGTCCGGGAAATGGTGACTTCGGAGTATTCGATCGGCAGGGCGCCGTCGGCATTGTCGATCGTCAGGGACACCTGGGCGCGGCCCAGCGCCGGTCGTCCGCTGGTGCCGGCAAAAATAACGTCTTCCATCTTTCCGCCGCGCAGGGTCTTGGCTCCCTGCTCCCCCATCACCCAGGCCAGGGCGTCCACCACATTGGACTTTCCGGAGCCGTTGGGCCCCACCACGGCGGTGACTCCGGGTTCAAACTCGAAGGTGGTGGCTGATGCGAAGGACTTAAATCCACGCATGGTCAGCGTCTTCAAATGCACGGGGGCCAATCTTTCCTGCTGTCGGGTGATTCCCTAAATCTACTTGGTGCCTGAGACTTATCTGCAGTACTCGCAGAGCGTAATCGCGGCCTGCTCGCCCCTTTGGCCTCACGGGGAACGTAGGATTCTCTAAGGAACAAGTGAATCAAGACGTGGATGCAGGCTCCCCCCAGCCCGTCAGCGCGATCACTTCAGCAGGAGACAAGGCAGGCATTTTGACCGGGAACTTCAACTTCCAGCACGAAAACACGGCTCTTCTCAGCGTCACAAGCGTTGAAGCACCGGTGGTTATGACCTCAGCTGAATTCGACGAGCGTCTGGCACCGTCCCTGAAGCGGCTCCGACTCTCCAAACGGCTCCTGGAACGGGTGGCCGGCGTGAGTGAAAGGCGCTGGTGGTCCCCCGGGACGGACTTCGACGACGCGGCCATCGAGGCCGGCGCGAAAGCGATCGCCGAGGCCGGCGTCGAGCCTTCCGAAATCGGGCTGCTCATCAACACTTCGGTGACCCGGCGGAACCTGGAGCCTTCAGTTGCGGTGAAGATCCACCATCAGCTGGGGCTGCCGTCCTCCGCCCTGAACTTTGACCTGGCCAACGCATGCCTGGGCTTCGTCAACGGCATCACCATGGCCGCGAACATGATTGAATCCGGGCAGATCAAGTACGCCCTGATCGTGGCCGGCGAAGATGCGCAGGGCACCCAGGAGGCAACGTTCAAGCGCCTGAACAGCCCGGACTCCACCCGCCAGGATTACCTGCGCGAGTTCGCCACACTCACCCTGGGCTCCGGTGCTGCCGCCGCCGTGATCGGCCGCGCCGATGAGCATCCGGGCTCGCACCGCATCGTGGGCGGGGTTTCCCGGGCCGGCACGCAGCACCATGAGCTGTGCGTGGGCGGCGTTGACGGCATGTACACCGACACCAAGGGCCTCTTGGACGGCGGCCTGGAACTCGTGGTGGACGCCTGGAACGAGGCCCACGAGGACAAGGGCTGGGACTGGCGCTCCATGGACCGGTACGTCACCCACCAGGTCTCCAATTCCTACACCAACGCCATCATCAAGGCCGTGGACTTGGTTCGGGAACGGGTGCCCATCACGTTCCCGCGCTGGGGCAACGTGGGCCCGGCGTCGCTGCCGATGACCCTGGCCCAGGAAGCCCGCACGCTGAACCCGGGCGACCGGGTGCTGTGCATGGGGGTGGGCTCGGGCCTGAACACCACCATGATGGAGATTGCGTGGTAGCCGAGCTGTGGCCCGGCGTCGCGGAATCCTGGTCTTCCTTCGTCCAGGTTCCTTCGACTGCGGCCGTTGACCCCCGCGGAACCGTCCATAAGTGGCATGTGCTGGACAATGGCCCGGACCTTGCCGCCCGCGGCGTGGAACCGGCCGGGACCCTGCTTTGCGTGCACGGCAACCCCACCTGGTCCTACCTCTGGCGCAGCCTGCTCGCCGCAGGCTCGGAAGCTGAGCAGCCCTGGCGGGTCATCGCCGTCGACCAGCTGGACATGGGCTTCTCCGCCCGGACCGGCGCCTTCCGCCGCCTCGAGGACCGCATCACCGACCTCGGGGACCTCACTGACGCACTCGGCCTGAACGGCAAGGTCATCACCGTGGGCCACGACTGGGGCGGCGTCATTTCCCTGGGCTGGGCGCTGAAGCACCGCAGCCAGCTTGCCGGGATTGTCCTGACCAACACCGCAGTGCATCCGGCCGGTTTCACGCTGCCGCCGGCCCTGCAGCTGGCCCTGCATCCGGCAGTGCACGGCTGGGGCACCAAAACCACCGACGCGTTCATCCGCGTCACCCACTCCCTGGCCCAGCCGACGCTGCCCAAGGATGTCCGGGCCGCCTTCGCCGCGCCGTACCGCGGCTCCGCCCGGCGCGCGGGTGTCGCCAACTTTGTTGCCGACATCCCGGCCGACTCCACGCATCCGAGCTGGCGCACCCTGAACCGGGTGGCCGACGGCATCAAGCGCCTGGACGTGCCCGCACTGCTGCTGTGGGGACCCAAGGACCCGGTCTTCTCCGACCGCTATCTGCGGGACCTGATGGACCGGCTGCCCCAGGCCGATGTACACCGCTTTGAGGGTGCCAGCCACCTGCTGCCCGAAGATGTGGACATCACCGCGCCGGTCTTTAGCTGGCTCGAGAAGGGCCCGGGCACCGAAAACCGGGAGATCCGCAGCCGCAACACGGCCGGGCTGTCCGTCTTCCGGCCCATGCTGGCCGAACTGGACGAGCGCGACGGCGATGCCTCCCCCGCCGTCGTCGACATGGCACCGCTGGGCGCACCCGCCGGCACCGAACCTGCGACCCTGTCCTGGGCGGAGCTCGCGGCCCGGGTCAACCAGCTGGCCGCCGGGCTGTCCGCCGCCGGCGTCCGCGCCGGCGACCGCGTGAACCTGCTCGTGCCTCCGGGCATTGAACTCACCTCGCTGATTTATGCCTGCCTGCGGCTGGGCGCCGTCATCGTCGTCGCCGACGCCGGGCTGGGTACCAAGGGCATGGGCCGCGCCATCAAGGGGGCCGGGCCGGCGTACATTGTCGGCATTGAACGTGCGCTGACCGGTGCGCGCCTCTTCGGCTGGCCGGGCATCCGGATCAGTGCCGAAACGCTGTCCCCCGCCAAGGCTCGGCTGCTGGGCGTGAAGCACTCCGTGCCGGAACTGATAGCCGCCGGCAGAGACGCCACCGCCGGCAGGGACTCCGACGGGCAGTGGCTGCGCACCGATCCCGACGCCGACGCCGCCGTGCTCTTCACCTCCGGCTCCACCGGACCGGCCAAGGGCGTTGTCTACACGCACCGCCAGCTCACCGCCATGCGCGATGCGCTCAAGAACACCTACAACCTGCAGGCCGGCACCTCGCTGGTCGCCGGGTTTGCGCCCTTTGCCCTGCTGGGGCCGGCGCTGGGTGCCACGTCCGTCACCCCGGACATGGATGTCACCTCGCCGCGTACCCTCACCGCTGCGGCACTGGCCGACGCCGCTGCCGCCGTGAACGCGACCACTGTGTTCGCGTCTCCTGCGGCCCTGGTGAATGTGCTGGCCACGTCCGAAGACCTGACCGAAATTCAGCGCAAGGCACTGCAGCAGGTGGAACTGCTGCTGTCCGCCGGAGCACCCATTCCCGAGCCGCTGCTGGCCCGGGTCTCGGCTTTGACACCCAACGCTGAGCTGCACACCCCGTACGGGATGACCGAAGCGCTGCCGGTGACCGACATCAGCCTGGACGACATCCGGGCCGCCGGTGCCGGCAACGGCGTTTGCGTGGGCACCCCGGTTTCCGGAGCGCAAGTGGCCATCGCCGCGCTCTCTCCAGACGGATCGATTGGCGACACGCCTCTGGTGGAACCCGGCCTCACCGGTGAAATCCTGGTCTCCGCACCCCACGTCAAGGACCGCTACGACCGGCTCTGGATCACCGAGTCCAAGAGCTCATCGCTGCCGGGCTGGCACCGTACCGGAGACGTCGGGCATCTGGATGAACAGGGCCGGCTCTGGGTGGAAGGCCGCCTCGGCCACATCCTGACAACGCCCGACGGCGTGGTCACCCCGGTTGCCGCCGAGCAGGCCGCCGAGTCCGTCCCCGCCGTGGGCCGTGCCGCCGTCGTCGGCGTGGGACCTGCCGGAGCGCAGGTGCCGGTGGCCGTGCTGGAACTGGTTGACCCCGTGCGCCGTCCCGGTACTGCCCCGCAGGACCTGGCCGCAGCTGTTCGGGCGGCTGTAGCCGCCGGTGCCGGTCTGGAGCTGGCAGCGGTGCTGGTGCTGCCGGCCATGCCCACCGATATCCGGCACAATTCCAAGATTGACCGCACGGCCCTGGCGGGCTGGGCGGACACGATCCTGGCCGGCGGGAACGCCAAGGTGCCCGGCACTGGCGGACGCAAATGAGTCCTGCCTCGCAGCCGGACAGCGGAATGAACCCGGTCGAAGCGCCGCGGCGGGTCCTGGTGACCGGTGCGAGCGGCCTGCTGGGCGGCGCCGTAGCCCGGCTGCTGGCAGAGAAGGGCCACACGGTCCGAACCCTGCAGCGCACACCGATGGCCGGAAGCACGGCCGCAGCCAGCGAGTCCATCGCCGGTTCCGTCTCCGACCCGGCCGCCGCAGCGCGCGCTGTGGAGGGGATGGACGCCGTCGTGCATCTGGCCGCGAAGGTTTCCTTCACCGGCGAGTGGCAGGACTTCGTGGACACCAACATCACCGGAACGCGCACGCTGATCGACGCGGCGAAGGCCGCCGGGGTCCGGGATTTCGTCTTTGTCTCCTCTCCCTCGGTGGCGCATTTCGGTGAACCCATCGCCGGCGCGGGCGCAGGTACCGCTGATCCGGAGCGGGCGCGCGGTTTCTATGCCCGGTCCAAGGCAGCCGCCGAGCTGCTGGCCCTCGCAGAGGATGCGCCGTCGTTCCGGGTGGGAGCCATCCGTCCGCACATTGTCTGGGGCCCGGGCGACACGCAGCTCGTGGAGCGGGTCATCGACCGGGCGCGGTCCGGCAGGCTGCCGCTGCTCAACGGCGGCGCCGCGCTGATCGACACCACGTACATTGCCAATGCCGCAGCCGCCATTGTCCGCGGCCTCGAACGCATGAACCACGCACACGGACAGGCCCTGGTGGTGACCAACGGCCAGCCCCGCCCGGTGGGAGAACTGCTGGCAGGCATCTGCATCGCCGCGGGTGTCACCCCGCCGGCGTGGAGCGTTCCCGGCTGGCTCGCCCGCGGCGCCGGATCCATCATTGAACGTGCCTGGCTGGCCGCCGGAACCCGCGGACTGGTGCACGACGAGCCACCCATGACGCGGTTCCTCGCCGAACAGCTTTCCACCTCGCACTGGTTTGACCAGCGCCGCACCCGCAAAGTGCTGGACTGGACGCCGGAGGTTACGGTGGAGGATGGCATGCGCCGGCTCGCTGCCCACTACGGAGGCACTGCGGCTTAGCTGCATCCGGAACCGTTGCGTCACAACCGCTTCACTGAAGAGGAACCCCATGGACAGCGTCACAGCAATTGAAAACTGGCCGGTGGAGCATGCCGCCGCCGCCGTCATTCTGGCCGACGGCAGCGTGGCCGGCAGCTCCGGTGACACCGAACGGCGTTTTCCGCTGGCGTCGGTGACCAAACTGCTCACGGCGTACAGCATGCTGGTGGCGTTGGACGAAGGTGCCTTGGAACTGGACCAGCCCGCCGGACCCGAGGGTTCCACCGTGCGGCATCTGCTCGCGCATTCGGGCGGGTATGACTTCGCGGAGCGCACCGTCCGCTATGCACCCGGAACCCGGCGGCTGTATTCGAACGCAGGGTTTGAAGTGCTGGGTGAAACCCTGGAAGAAGCCACCGGCATTCCCATGGCCGAGTACATGCACGAGGGCGTCCTGGCTCCCCTGGGCATGAACTCCACCGCTTTGGAGGGCTCCCCCGCGGCCGGAGCTGTGTCGACGGTGGCCGACCTTTCCCGTTTCGCCGCCGAGCTGCAGCAGCCGGTGCTCACCGCACCCGGGCGGCTGACCGAGGCGACCACGGTCGTGTTCCCCGGGCTCGCCGGTGTGCTGCCCGGGTTCGGCCGGCAGAAGGAGAACGACTGGGGCCTGGGCTTCGAGATCCGCGATTCGAAGTCTCCGCACTGGACCGGCGCGGACAGCTCTCCGCGGACCTTCGGGCACTTCGGCCAGTCGGGCACGTTCCTGTGGGTGGATCCCGACGCCGGTGCTGCCGCCGTAGCGCTGACGGACCGCGACTTCGGTCCCTGGGCGGCCGAGGTGTGGCCTCCGTTCACGGACGGTGTGCTTGCGGAGCTTCGCCGCGCCTGACGTTATCGGGATGTTCGGTTGTCGGCGCTGTTCGGAGGCTGCTCGGCCTTCCGGTGCGCAGCTCTGGCGGGTTAGCTTCTGCTCCGGTTCATCCGGTGTGCAGCTCTGGCGGGTCTGGCCCAGCGCCGGTTCATCCTGTGTGCAGCTCTGGCGGGTGGTAACGCCGTGAAGTCGCCAGAGGTGCACACACGAGGTGAATCATCCGCAGGCAAGGCGCCACATCTGCACACGCAGCCCGGACCGATGCAAGCCTGGCGAAGCTTCGCGGTTTCAGTCCACCCCGTGGGCAGATACGGCGGGTTGGGACGACTGGAAGTCGCCAGAGGTGCACACACGAGGAGGACCGCCCGCGCGTAGGTCGCCAGATCTGCACCCACGTGGGAATCGTCCACGGACAGACCGCGCGGCAGGCCTCCGTTGCCCAGATAACGGGCCCAAAACCGCGTGATAAGCCCGTTATCTGTATTACGGACCGAAGCAGGGAAAGACCTACCAGCGGCCGTTGCGGGGCCTCGGCTGGCACACCGGGCAGCTGTACGAGGAGCGGTTCATGAACGAATCGCGCCGAATCAGCGTCGAGAGGCCGGCGGCGGCGCACCGCGGACAGGGTTCACCCTCGCGGCCGTAGGCGTTCAGGGACCGGGAGAAGTAGCCGGACGCGCCGTTGACGTTGACATACAGGGAGTCGAAGCTCGTTCCGCCGGCGGCCAGAGCCCGGGTCATCACGTCGCGGGCGGAGTCGATCAGGCGCAGGGCGTCGGCACGGCGCATGGTGTCGGTCGGCCGGGCAAAGTGCAGCTTGGCAGCCCACAGGGCTTCGTCCGCATAGATGTTCCCGACCCCGGAGACTAGCCCCTGGTCCAGCAGGGCCCGCTTGATGCCGGTGCGCCGTCTGCGCAGCCGTGCATAAAAGTCATCGAAGGAGAACGCCGGGTCCAAGGGATCACGGGCAATGTGGGCCGCTTCTTCGGGAATCAGCGGCAGCTCGGTCTCGGACAAACCGCCGGGAGCTCCGTCGGGGGTGGGCAGCAGGTCGGTGAGGAACACTCCCCCGAAGATCCGCTGGTCAACGAAGCGCAGCTCAGCCGGCATGGGGCTTCCGTCGGCAGTATTTGCGGGGCTGAGCCGGAAGCGGACCTTGAGGTGTTTCTCGTCCGGCAGATGCGGATCTTCCATCAGCAGCTGTCCGCTCATGCCCAGGTGCGCCATCAGCGCCAGGCGCGGAACGCCGTCGTCGTGCGCTTCCGGGACAGTGCCTGAGACAGGGTCCGCAACCGGGGCGGACACGGAAGCGGCTTCCACCAGCGGCATCCAGAGGAATTTGCCGCGGCGGACGACGTCGGTGACCACCGCGCCCTCAAGGTTGCCGACAAGGTCCTCGGGACCTGCGGCGTGGCGGCGCACGGAGCGGGGGTCGAGGATGTCGACGCCGGTGATGGTCCGGCCGCGGACCCATGAGGCCAGTCCGCGGCGGACCACTTCCACTTCGGGCAGTTCGGGCACGGAGCTAGGCTCCGGCGGCCGTGCTGCCTGAGGGGCAGATAATCTTCCAGGTGGCGGCGGCAGCTTCCTGCTCCGCTTCCTTCTTGGAGTGTCCCACGCCGGAACCGTACGGCTTGTCGCCGATGTGGAGCACGGCAACAAAACTGCGGGAATGGTCGGGGCCGGAGCCGGTGACCTCGTAGTGGATGTCGCCGAGCTTTCGGCTGGCGGCGATCTCCTGGATGCTGGTCTTCCAGTCGGTGCCGGCGCCCAGGGCCTCGGCGTTGCGCAGCAGCGGACCGATCAGGCGCATCACCATGGCCCGGGCGGTTTCCATCCCGTGGCAGAGGTAGACGGCGCCGATCAGGGCTTCGGTAGTATCCGCCAGAATGGAGGACTTGTCCTTGCCGTTGGTCAACTTCTCGCCCTGGCCCAGCAGGATGTACTGTCCCAGTTCAAGGTCGCGGGCCACGCCGGCCAGCGCGCGCGTGCTGACGACGGCGGCGCGGCGCTTGGCCAGGTCGCCCTCGGACAGGTCGGGGTTGTCCCGGTACAGCGCGTCGGTGACGGAGAAGCCCAGAATGGAGTCACCCAGGAACTCGAGGCGTTCGTTCGTGGGGATGCCGCCCTGCTCGTAAGCGTAGGAGCGGTGCGTGAGGGCAAGACGAAGCGTCCCGGCGTCGATATCGACACCGAGACGCTTCAGAAGCTCTTCAGTATTCTTCACTTTTTGGTTCTGACCCGAAAAGCAGTATTCAACTCCCGGTCCGGAGAACCGCACCGGGACGAGAACACTGTTTTAGACGTCCGCTACCTTGCGGCCCTTGTATTCAAGGAACAGCGCGGTACCAGCTGAGTCGGTCACGACCTTGGCCTGGTGAGGCAGGCTGTAGGTAACGCGGCCGTTCTCAACGGTCTTCACCAGGTTGGGGGCAGTTGCCTTCCACTGGGACCGGCGTGCACGCGTATTCGAGCGGGACATTTTCCGCTTGGGAACAGCCACGACTAACTCTCTTCTCTCTCGTCTGACTCTGTACTTGTTGCCGCAGAATTGTCTGCGGCGCTGCCAGCCAGCCCGGAGAGGGCTGCCCAGCGAGGATCCACTGTTTGGTGGTGGTGACCCGGATCCTCCTCAAGGCGCGCTCCGCATTCGGAGCAAAGGCCTTCGCAGTCTTCCCGGCACACCGGCTGGAACGGCAGGGTGGTGACCACTGCGTCCCGCAAAACCGGTTCAAGATCGATGACATCTCGCTCGATCCGGTGTTGCTCTTCTTCCTCTTCTGTTCCGAAAGACTCAGCGTCCTCGTAGTAGAAGAGTTCCTGCACATCGACTTCCTCGTCGTACGCGATGGGCTTCAGGCACCGTCCGCATTCTCCCTGAACAGGAGCAATGACGGTTCCGGATACCAAAATCCCCTCGTGCACGGCTTCGAACCTCAGGTCCAGATCAAGATCTGATCCTTCCGGTACGCCGATAAGCGCAACACCGAAGTCCTTCGGTGCCGGAACATGTTCCTGCATTGTCCGCATAACCCCCGGGCTGCGCCCGAGATCCTTGACGCTGATGGTCAAGGGCGACGAACCCGGATAAATCCGCGACTGAACGCTAATGAGAACTCCTGTAGAACATAGACCGACATATCATCTTAGCCTGATACGGCCGATTCTCTCAAACGGCGGCGCACCAAGCCCCAAATCAGGGCAGGGCACGAGCTGCTCCTTCCAGTTTACAGGCCAAGCGCCCGCTGGTTTACCGGCGGGCATCCTGCTCGCATAGGCTGGCTTGATGCTTTCCTTCCTCCGTGCCCTGCCGCGCCGCCTGGTGCTGCGGCTCCAGCGCGGAGTTCCGCGGGGCGTGGACATAGCAGTGACCACCATTGTTTCGGTCCTGCTGATCTGGCTTTTTGCCGCCGCCAATCTCTTCTTTTATCCGCAGGCCGCCGGACTGGCAGACATTGAAAACCCGGCGCAGGCGGGCGGCCCCGGAACGGCCGACGCCGTGGTGGTCCTCGCCGGCGCGGCCGCCGAGCGCTTTCCGGTGGGACGCGAACTGGCCCGCGAAGGCCGAGCCCCGGAGCTGGTGCTCTCCAGCACGGAGACGCCCGGCAACGTGATCACTGATCAGTACTGCGACTTCATGGCCGGCGACACCGTGAGCGATGATCCCGCCAGCGCCGCCGTAACCTGCTTCTTCCCCGAGCCCATGACCACGCGCGGCGAGGCCCGCGCGGTCGCCCGCCTTGCCGCGGACAACGGCTGGGACGAGCTCATTGTCGTCACCTCCCGCTACCACCTGCTGCGCGCGGAAACCAACATCAGCCAGTGCACGACGGCGAAGATTACCATGGTGGCTTCGGAACCGGATTTCTCGGCCAAGCAGTGGCTGGACAGGTTCGTGGAGGAGACCGGCGGTCTGGCAGCCGCTCTGCTGCGGCCGGCCTGCGCCAGCGCGATCTAAAGGAGCGAAACCAGCTTTTGCGCTGAGAATCACCGACAGCAGTCGCTGACCCGTCCCACAAGTCCTTTCCCTAGTCCACTCGGGGTGCTGTTTCGATGATGACCTCGCTTCCAGATCACCGCTTCGTCGAACGGGATCCGGGACTCCCTACCCCACCCTAGATACACTCCGACACCGCATTTGCCTCTTGAATAAAGCGTTTTCTGTATGCGCCCTGACCCCAGCCGGAAGATTGATCCTGATCCAGCGCGTCACCTCCGGCCTGCCGGTCGCCCACGTCGCCAAAGAAAGAGGCATCTCCTTGCCCGCCGCCTGCCAGTGGGCGAACCAGCACCAGGATGAAGGTCTGCTCGGGCTGAAGACCGTTCCTCCCAGCCCAAACCTGCCCACATGCCACGAGCCCGCAGAAAACCGCCGAAGTTATCTAAACCCGTATTGAGCACCGTTCTGGCCCCTCGAACCTTGCAGCACGCACCGTGGTTGGGTCCCGGAAAATCTCAAGGATCCTATCCCGCTCCGGGATGCCTAACCTCTGGGATCTGGACCCGCTCACCGGAATCCGAATCCGCGCCGCACGTGCGACTGACGGCAGGCATGAACGCGACGCTCCCAGAGACTTGATCCACATTGACGTGATGAAATCCCGGAGAATCCCTGACGGAGACCGTTGGCGGGCGGACCCAAACCAGTCCGCCCACAACCATACTGCGGGACATGCCCGGGCTGGTTTCGATTACGTGCCGCACGGTACAGGAAGGCTGGGCCTACCTGCAGGTTTTCGCTTCGCACCAGTCTCTTACCGATGCCCTTCAACCTTGGTTAGACTTCTATACCCTTCAACGTCCGCACGGCAGCCTCGGAGGAAAAGCACCCATCACCCGGCTGTGATCAACGTGCTGTCTGAGCACACCCAGCGGACACGGTCGTGCGACGGGGCCCACTGCCACCCGGCACTGCACTCGGTGAAGTTTGGTGCCGACCGCATTTTCATGGAGGCACGCTCAGCATCGTCCATCTTGGCTATCGATCTAACTCGGCCGAGGTCCGCTCCGGGGTGCCATCGCATTGTTTCCATGCGCCAAAGCGAAACCGCCCGCCGTGTCCCTTGGACGCGGCGGGGCTTTGTCGTCCGTCGGGCATAGAGTTGACAGTTGCAGCACCGGACAACAGAGACGCTCGATAGAAAGTGAAGTCCTCAAATGGCTCTTGGCGTGAACATTTGGTCACCACCCACGGCAGAGGCTGCCCATGATTACTACCAATTCTCAGTCGAAAACCCAGTGGAAAAGATCCTAGATCTCTACGCTTCGGAGGAGAATGGTGGCGTCCTTAATTCCGACAATAAGGCCAAGGAGATAACAGGCCGCATCGTTGAGGCGATTCAAAACCGGGCCAGCTTCAGCATGATACGAATGGGTGATGGCGAGGGTAACTGCCTTTTCGACTTCGATCAGTACCCGACCCTAAAAAGCTACATCCTCGACCGCATCTCTTACATGCACTTCGGTGAAGGCTCCATCGTCCCAGCGCACGACGAAGAGTTCCTCCGTATGATGATCCAGGCGATTGACTCGTCCGACGTTATAGGCGTTCCGGAGCGTGATGCGGTGGCGAAGGGCTTCAAGACAGTTGACGATGACTTGGACGTCCGAGCTGTTGTCGGCAACCGTACCGCCGCCCTGAAAGTCGCCGCTAGGGTTGGCCTTCAGACGACCGCTTCAGCATGGACAAACCGCCAGCTACTCCCTCATTACGAGGAGATACTCACTGGCCGCGACGCCGTTGGCGTTATCAGCAGCCACCCGAAACTGGGAGATCTCATGAAGAAGCGATTCGGGATCGGTAAGGTAGTGGAGCATCTGATCCCACGGCAGGCTGTCTTCCTAAAGACCTCAGACCGGAAAGACTCCGGACATTTCCCCGACGTCTTCCGCGATATCGTTGACAGTATCTCCCCAACCCCAGGTATGCCCTACTTGGTATCGGGGGGGCTGCTGGCAAAACATTACTGCCACGTCATCAAGTCCCGAGGAGGCGTCGCTATCGATGCCGGCTCCGTCCCAGAAATTTGGTTGAACATTCCGAACCGTGGCTTGTCTCAGGACTTCCTTGATCGGTGGAAGCTGGTTTAGACCCCAGCGTGCTACCGCGAGGTCAGGTTTGCTTAAAGGTCCGGGTCGAGACCTGGACGGGCGAGCGAAAGCGCTGGAGCGCGAGCGGCAGCGCACATGTGGTCGGCGGATACTGGGCCACGTCTCTGGCTTGGGCCAGCTTGTCCTAGCTGGCCCGCGGCCCGAAAACCGTCATTTCGGAGGCGAGTGGAAGTTTGCCCACCCCGTTACCTAATGGGAGGTGAGGGAGCTAGACGGTGAGCGTGGTGGTCCATGCGCAGGATATTCGCCAGTGCGCGGCGTCTTGGGGGTCGGATTTCTTGCGGGAGACCCTGTGTCGTTCGCGGTATCGAGCCACGGCCATCGAGTTGATGGCGTAGACGTCCCCGCCGCTGGAGCGCAGCGCCGCAACGAGGAGCCCGTGTGTTGTTTCGATGGCCACCGGAATGCGGTCCTCAATCCGGACCCCGTCACAAGCCACCGCCGTGACCGGGTCCCGGGTGCGACGGATCCTGCTCAAGTCCGGCCGAACCCGGAACATCGAGGCCACCGTGGCCCGCCTCCCCCGATCCGCCGCGAAGCCGCGAAGCATCAATTACCAAGAGTGGAAGTCGCTTTCGGCACTCAGCTCACCGCCTTGCTTGGCCAGCTCGACGCAGCCTGCGCCAGCCTTGATACCCTGGCTCGGGCCGTCGAGGAGCTATTTGGCACGCACCGCGATGCCGGAATCCTCACTAGTTTCCTCGGCCTCGGATGGATCGCCGGGGCGGGTCCTGACCGAGATCGGTGATGACCGCCCCAGGTTCGCTACCGCAGGCTCGCTCCGGACCTACGCAGAGGCGGCCCCGGTGCCCCGTGCCAGCAGCAAGTCACGAACTGTCTTGGCAGGACGGGTGAAGAACAACAGGCTTGCCGCAACCGGCTACGTCTGGGCCTTCTCCGCACTGACTCCTTCACCCGGTGCCCGTGCCCACTACGATCGGGAAAAAGGGCCGGCGACAGACACACTGCAGCTCAGCGCAACCTCTTCAACAGGCTCCTCGGCTGCCTCTAGTACTTCCACCGAACAGGGCACGAATACAATGAGGCGGCCGCATTCCCATCAACCGCCGCCAGCGCCGCACCTTGACCGCTTAGTCCCATCACATGTCTACTTCCTGGCCCAAACCAGCCCGGACGCAGCGATCATCGCCGGGACGAGACCACGTCCCAGCTTGAAGCCCTCGTGGATGCCCACCCCTCTTCACGATCGCCCCGGTCACTCGCCGTTCCAGGACATCCATCCCCGATGAGCATCGAGCCAGCGGGGCAATAAGACACCCAAACGCGCACTGTCCCTCTCGGCCTTCGCCGCACTACATCACGCACCATCGAAACCGTATTGCGACCGCAAACTTGCCGAGGGCAAACGCCCTAACCAGCCAACCTGGTACTAAACAACCTGCCCTCAGCTGTTTGACCGATACCATAGGGACACCCCCGGATTGGTTGCTTCGGGGCACTTCCAAGGCAAGGCAAGGCCCGGATGGCAATGCGTGCGTTTTACGTATCTGCTGGGATTACGTGATTCATGTCCAGTCCGATTCCCCAATCCGGACGGAACACCCGGAAAGGCACCCCGCATGCAACTCTCCCCCGGAGACTAGGCGAGTTCAATCGATCGACTCTTGTATGTCTGTCAAGCCCCATCGCTGTCGCTCAGGTGTTGAGCGTACGGTATGTACGGCGAGCCAGATAGCGTATGATTCAGCGTCGGATTTCCTTGTCGGTACGTCCTTCGGCGCATCGCTTTTCAACGTACTCGCGGGCTACGCCATCATGGGTCACCCTAGTGACTGCGACGAGGCGCAGGGCACTGTTCAGGTCCCTGCACCGCCCCGGTTCAACCGGCGTCTGACGTGTTGCCCGAGGAAGTAGCGATCGGATTTACCCCGGCCAGGGAAGCGAACGCCGCCTCGTTACGAACTCGGCCCCCGTGTGGCCAAGCGGAGAGGCACTTCGCGGCGCTGATCGCCCTGGCTGCCCCTTCTCCTCCAGCAACGGTGCAGTTTCGCTGACCCTGACCAGCTCGCTCAGCTGTTTCTCGTTGGCTGCCAGCCGCTCATCGAGCTCCACGGCGTGCTTGGCCAGCTGCACTGCCTCATCAGGGGCAATGGACAAGGAGAGTCCCTCCTCGCGGGTCACGTGGGCCGGCCGGGTGCAGGCTGGCCCACCACCGTGGACGGGCACTCAACCGAATGACACCTGAATGTCAGTTGCAACACCGTTTTTTGGACTGAGCGAATCTACTCCTCGGGGACTTCGTTCGGGGTTCTCCATCCGAGAATCTTGCGGGGCTGATTATTGAGCGTGAGCGCGACAGTTTCAGGGTACTCGGCGGACCACCTGGACAGGCCGATGTCTTTCGGGAAATGCTGCCGCAGGAACGCGCTCGTGTTCTCTTTCGTTAGTCACCAACGCCTCGAAACTGCGGGCCCGGATACCGCCAGCGGCAGGCGGCATGACAACCGGGAACATGGCGAAGTTGAAGTCCTCGATCCATACCGCCTCCCCTTCGGAGGGTATTTCTTGCGCCAAATGCTTCCACCCGTGGCTCGCGCCCCGAAATGAAGTCGCACTGATCACGGTTGATTAGAAAACACATCGACGATCCTTCGAAGCTCGCCGCTGTCGCGAAGATGTCGCCCTGTGAGATGGCCGCAGTCAAGCGGCAAAGTGCTTGAGTGGGCGGGCGCTCGATGTTAGAAGCGTGATGCTTGTCCACGGGATGCTGCGTCCCGAAGTAAGTCAGAAAGCCAGCACGCGGAAATTCGCCCGAAAGTGCGGAGCTCAAATCCAGGTATTGGGGCGTGTTCGTTGACTTCCAAATTCGGCAACCGAGTATCCGATTGGATGTACTCAACTTCGATTTCCAGTCCGATGCCATCCCCTGCGGCCCAGCGCATCCGGCTTTTCGATGTCATTAACGAATACACCTGCACAGCACTGGCGATTATCCCGCGGCGGTCGGTCAATGCCACCGATGTTATCGGTGCTGGAGGGCATCATCGCGGAGACCGGCGTCGAACCCAAATATGTCAGGTGCGACGAAAGGCCCGAGTTCAACCCCGGCGCCCTGACCTACTGGTGCGCCACTGCCGGGAGAAAACAGCGCTCGTTGACGTGGGATGACCGTGAGTGAACGGGTTCGCTGAATCCTCTAACATTTTAACATTGAGTTCAGAAGGGAGCAGCCTTCCCGAGAGACCATCGACATATAAGATCAAGGGAAATAGTTGGCTGGGTAATGGAAAGCTACTTACAACCCTGAACGGTATGACGACGAAACGCTACTGGGGAAATGGGCGCGCCGAAACCGATTAGCTAGCGCATAGGCACTCGTGACAACCGCTACACCCCCACAGGCACGCTTGTCTCGGCGGCCACCCCAGTCACGTCCTAGTCCCCGCATCTGTGGGCGGTCCCGCCGGACCGAGCAAGATCAACGGCCCATGATCCTGTCCAAACGGAAACGCTAAGGCACTTACTCATACACCAGGGCCACGGACCCTTTTGCCGCTAAAAACATAAACGCGATTCCGGGCACACTGGCAAGGTCGCCCAAACCACTACTGAACGGTGGACTAGAACGTTTATCAAGGACTGTTTCTAACTGTTGGCTTACCAGAAGACAAGTTCCCCGCCCCAATGGTAAAAGAGATTTTCCAAAAAATCCTTCGCCTGAGCGGTCAAGCGCATTCGGCTAAACCAAAATAACGTTGGGTCACTCCGTTGACGAGTCAGTGGACCTCAGTACGGACCAAGGTGCAACTGCTTCGATCATTTCCAAGTACTGATCTTGGTGAGAGAGGTCAGGCTCCTGCACTTCACTAGCCTCACAAACAAGTTCGTTTTTCCAAGACAAGAACCGATTGGATACCTCCTCAAAAAATTCAGTATCGGACTCAGCCACGCTAATTGTGGTTATTTCCGGATCAATCCCTTCAACACGCGTAGCCACAATAGGTACACCAACCGCTTTATACATATGCAACTTCATGGGATTCATATAATTTGAAACCTCATCGGAAACATGCGGCATTATCCCCAGATGCGCGCCAGTGAGGAGACGTAGTGAGTATCTTTCAGTCTGCGGTCCGTGATACACAACATTCTTCAACTGCAGAGTTTCGTAAAAACCCTCGGGGGCGCGCTCTGCTGCGCCTATCAAGTGAACGATAATATTCTCGTTCATCATAGCCACTGTTCGAATTATTCCCCAGTTAATGCGATCATTCATGTTACCGCTGTAGACAATATCGAAGGAATCTCTTGTTTTGGACTCTGAACTACCTGAAATTTCGACGCCCAAAGGTGGGCGATACCAGTTAGGCACCACACTAGCCGCGGTATCTTTCGTGATAAAACCGGCTTCAAGGAAGTACTGCATGTTGACCGCTGAATTGAACACAACTGCATCAGCAGTGGCCATCATCGCGTTGTACTGTACAGAAATTTGCCGACTTCGATCTGTACGTGCCACACTCCAAGAGAATTGATTGTCCACGACATCAACTATCTTAATATACGAAGACAAAAGATCCTGGATGACCTCATAGAACTGAATAAAGGGATACAGCACTAGCACGGAGTTGGATGGTAGAATTGCGCTATCAGTGAGATACTTGAATATCGATTCCTCCAAAGTGGCACTTGAACGAAACCTAATCATGTCGTAAGCAACGTCATCAGTCCCGCCTCCAGTGGAACTACGGAGCTTTTCAGATACTCCACCAAGAACATTTGTTGCATCGGAGAGATGGTTTATTGACCGCTGTACGTATTGTTCTTCCTGGCGCTCATGCAGCAATTCCAGAACTCGAACATGATGGTCCGGATAACGTGCTTTGTAGGCGCGTGCTACCTGGTCTATGCGGCGACCATATATAGAAGCATCATGCTGCTTCCATATCAGAAGCAGTGTGGGTCGTTTTGTGACCGCGTTGTCTCGCTCCTGCCAATGCACAGACCGCTCAAAGACTTCGGACGCACGAGGCTGTTGTCCGGCCTCAATTTCTGCTAGTGAAAAGTTGTCATATGCCCCACTCAGTGTGAATTCTTGGGGTAAAGAAATATCTTCCACCGGCAAGGCTAATGCTTCGATTAGCTTTTGTGGGAAGTTGGTCTCGTCAAACAAGAAGAGGCCCGGCACACCGGCTAGGTCCGCTACACTGGGCCCCATCGGAGTCAAGACTGGTTTTTTAGCGGCAAGACCGTCACCAATCTTCGAAGTGATTTGGTATTTTGTAACCTCGTTATCCATCTCATTTGATGAAGGAAATCCAGTCAGAACTACGTCCATATCAGACAGACACGCTTGTAGTTCCCGAGCTGGCACAATTCCTCCTAACTCAACTCCCTGCTCTACTAACTGCTTGCGTAGCGACTCAGGTTGCACATCCCCATAGACGTGAAACTTGACGTTGAGATTGTAGCGCCAATTAAATACAGAAATCGACTTGGCCGCTGCAAGAATATTCTTATGCGGTCTTACTGTCCCGATGAACGCAACGAGTTTTTCTGAATCGCTCGGCGTCACGGCGCTTAGCGTTTCTTCAATCAGTCTCGCGTGGCGAACCATCTCACCGCCGAAAGACTCTTGAAGGGTCGTACTGGCAACGGTTCTAGCGTGGACGCGAGCCTGAAAGTACTTGCTATAGCCAAGTCCTGTCAACCCGTAGATCTTAGTGCGCGAGGCTTGAGATCTTGAAAAGTAATCTTCATTATCATCGAAATCTAAAATCAACTTTGCGTCTTTGGAAGCTAGGTGCGACGCCAGTTCAAAGTTCGGCAGTCTTGGTTTACAAATCCAGACTGTCGGAAAATTAACGTTCATCTGACGCAATATTCGATGGTAACGAGCACGATCATCCCAGGGAATTGTCAACAGATCGATGTTACTGTCGCGTATGGGTTCCCACAGTTGCCCTCCGAACTCCTTGAAGAGATAGGTTATTAATGCCGTTGGTCGTCTAGTTTTAGCGATATCATAAAGCACTTTTGCTCGTCCAATAGGATTATGAGCACCGTCCCATGAGGTCACGGCTACTGAATCTTTTTCTCGGGCGATACTAGCAATGTTGTCGAGCTGTCGGAAGATATTCGTATCTGAAATTGCGTCTTCCAGACGCCGGTGGTGAGTCTTATAAAGCATTTGGCCATTTAGTGCGAAGAGCTCAATTTCAGCGCCCGAATCCGCACCATCCACTTGGAACTTGAACCCCGTATTATCAGCGACTCCTAGCGCTTTAGAAACATCTCCTCTTGCTGTCGGCCATTCAACAAGTCGAGCAGGGCGTCCGTCTACCATAAGAAATGGAGTTACATCCCGAGTTGGCGAGTACAACCAGCCCGAAATACTGTTCTGACTGATGGAATCAATACGCCCGTGGGCTATGTTGACTTCGGGAATTTCTCTTATTGAAGATAATTTATGATTTGGTTCCGTTGTCGACGACGACATGTTACATCCCTAGTATTATATTGATCAGGTCAAACTAATGATATCAATGATTTATGATGTACTGGTTTCGTCGTGGCGAGAGTCAACGCGAGTCGCGGAGGCAAATCGCTGAGAGTCTGTCCGATGATACTTCCGGCCTATGTGCCGCGTAGACCGTATGCAACGACGGCGGTTTGATGAAGGGGTCTGCGACAGACCCAATGTGTCCTTGGTAGGTTGCTTGGAAGGCAGTCCAGTCTGGGCCCAACGTCGTACGGAAGCAACTAGTTGGATATTATCTATTCAGCTCGCAGGAGCGAGGTGTGCTGCGGGGCCACTGCTCAAGGCCGCAGATCACTGCAGCGACTCGCCTCAAACTGCATAGGTCGGCCGATGATGCTGGCTAGACCGAGTTTGGCGGGATCTCGAGTTCCCCTTTTTCGTATCTGGTACCTGATTGAGGTCGCGTTCACAGAGAGGGTCCCCCAAGAGAGCCTCAGCCCGGGATGCGGTTTCGTCGCCCTGCCGGCGAAGGGCCAGGAGCTTCTACCCTTACGAAAACTCGCTGTGCCAGAGCCGCAACACCGAGTCAGATGGGCGGTCCGCGGTGCGTGGGTAGGAAGTAGACACGACACGTCCGGCCGCGGAACGACGAAGCAAATGTCCGTGATGTCCTTACTGTTGTCGCCACTGTTGTCGCCGTTCTGG